>MEGD01000031.1 GCA_001725355.1 Novosphingobium sp. SCN 66-18 | reverse complement strand
GGGCTCGTCGAAAAATAAAAGAATCTGGTGAGGTGGTTTTTTTGAGGTCGAGGGATTCCCTTGGCGAGTCGCGTTTTGTAGAGACGCGGCGTGATCGACGAAAGGGCCATCCAGCTTCGGTACGAAGCCCTTGATCCGCTGCTGGATGAGCGTGCTCGGCGGCGCTTTGTCGCGGCGGAGGCCCTTTCGGCAGGCCATGGTGGGATCGCTGCTGTTGCGCGCATAACCGGGGTTGCGCGCAGCACGATCGGTCGTGGTTTGAAGGAGATACGCGGCCCCGTCGTGGATCCCACGCCGCGCGGGCGGGTGCGTCGCGCGGGTGGTGGCCGCAAGCCGCTGACGGTCACGGACGCCACCTTGCTCGACGATCTGCAGGCGCTGGTGGAACCGGTGACCCGGGGGGATCCGATGGCGCCACTGCGGTGGACGGCCAAGAGTCTGCGCAATCTTGCGAAGGGTCTCCAGGAATTGGGCCATCGCATTTCTCATGACTCGGTGGCGGCTTTGCTGCGGGGCCTGGGTTACAGTCTCCAGGTCAATCGCAAGACATTGGAGGGGGCCGGCCATCCCGATCGCGATGCGCAATTCCATTACATCAATGAGCAGGTGAAACAGGCGTTAGCGGCATCAGAACCGGCGATTTCGGTAGATACGAAGAAAAAGGAGCTTGTCGGCGATTTCAAGAATGCCGGTCGTGAATATCGGCCGAAAGGACAGCCTGAGGAAGTACGGGTCCATGACTTCGTCATCCCGGAACTGGGGCGCGCTGCGCCTTACGGTGTCTATGACATCGCCGACAACGCTGGCTGGGTGAGCGTGGGTATCGACCACGACACCGGGGCCTTTGCCGTCAACTCCATCCGCCGCTGGTGGCAGACCATGGGCCGCAAACGCTATCCCGATGCCAGGAAGCTGCTGATCAACGCCGATGGCGGGGGCAGCAATGGATCAAGAGTGCGACTCTGGAAGCGTGAGCTTCAGGCATTGGCCGACGAACTCAATCTCGAGATCACCGTCTGCCACTTGCCGCCCGGCACCAGCAAATGGAATAAGATCGAACATCGGCTGTTCTCGTTTATCAGCCAGAATTGGCGGGGACGACCACTCGTCTGCCATCAGACCATTGTGCAGCTGATCGCCGCGACCACAACCGAGGCTGGCCTGACTGTCCAATCCGAAATCGATACCAATAGTTACCCCAAGGGTATCAAGGTTTCCAACCTCCACCGGCACGACTTCCACGGCGAGTGGAATTACACGATCAAGCCGAGCCCGCTCGATCCAGTATCGACCCCACCAAGTTCGAAGCGTTAGATGTTCGACGGGCCCTTTGCCAGCGTCTCCCGGTGCTTCTCGTCCCGCTTACGGCTGGCAATCAAATCTTCATCGGCCTTCCAGTCGTAGGCGTTCCAACGCTCTGATGCTCCCATGAGATAGTGCCTCAAGGGGAAATAGCCCGATGCGTCGTTGTCCGACCAATCAGGACCAGCCCAATCCGCTAGCGATAGCGACGCGGCATGAAAGCGCTCTGGGATAGGTGCTCGACCTGGCCCGACCCATAGCGGGGTAACGTCCTTAAAGTAGGCCGAGTTCACCGTATCGGGACGGTTGCGAGGCTTCGCCATGATTAGAGGATGGCAGCGGCGCTGTCGCCGTCCATTCCCTCGGTAGGGTCATTTCCACGGTAGGGCCGCTTCTGGCTCATAGAGCCAGTTCCCCGAGCGCCTTGACCGCTGCATCGCTGGCAAGGTGCCCATAATGCCTTTCGATCATTTCGGCGCTGGTGCCTGAAATCTGGGCGATGGTGAGCAGAGGTAAACCCGCGCTCACAAGGTCGGTTATGGTGCTGTGCCGCAGGGTGTAGGCAGTCGTATCGGCAGGCAACTCGGCAGCGGTCACGGCGGCGGCGATGGGGCGTTTCCAGCTATTCTTGTCCCATGCCTTGCCATTCGCGCGCATGAACAGCGGAGCGGCAGGCAGCTTGCCCTTGGACTGATTGGCGAGCAGTTGCGCTGCCTCTTGCGGCAACTGGATGCGCCGGGGCTTGCCGGTCTTGTCCTTGCCGATTGTCAGTTCCGCTGTGCGCTTGTCGAAGTCACCAGCCGCCAGTGCCGCCATTGCACCGGGACGAAGCGGCAGGAGGCAAAGGGCACGCACAAACGGCGCTGCCTCTGCATCGGTGTTGTCGATCAGCTTCCGGCGCTGCTTGCGGTCCAGATACAGTGTGCGCCGTCCGTTGGCGTTGGGAATGGCCTTCAACGCTTCCTGCCAAGCCGCTTCGCTATTCGGAGCGCCGGGAGAGAGGACCTTGCTCAAGGCGGTTCGCAGCACGGCCATGTCGCGATTTACGGTGGATGGTGCCCGTTCCCGCTCGACCGGATCGCCCTTCTTTCGGCGGCTCACCAGTGCGGGTTGCGCTTCCAGCCGGTCCCGCCATTCCCGCACATGACGACGGCGCAGCTTGTCCAGCTTCACCTTGGCGATGGCATCGTCATAGACATAACGGTGGAAACGCTTGTCTGCCTCCGGTCGGTCCTTGGCGTATTCGCGGCAGGCATCGGCAACGGTTTCCATCTTGGCGCGGATTTTGCCGCCCGATTCCACAAGCTCTGCCAGCTTCTCTGCTTCGCGCTTGGCTGCCGCGAACATCTCGTTTCCGGGTAGCGTGCCGAAGTCCCCAAGCGACTTGACCTGATACTTGCCTGCATCCTCGTCATAGGCGCGGGCGATCCATGTGCCCTTGCCGCCTCGCTTGGACGGTCGAAAGCCAAGGAAGCAACCGGCGCGCAGACGTTGCCAATGCGGCTCACGCTGCGCTTTCAGCCGGTCACGGTTGCCAACTTTGCTCAGGTCCAACGCCATCGCCCGTTACCCCACTCAATCCGTATGGAATAAGTATGGAATACATATGGGGATGCATGGAAACAAGCAGGGATACAAAATCATTCTAATTCAGCAATTTCATTGTCCTCATGCATCCTTGGGAGTCCATTTTCTCTGCACTCCGAAGGCAGAGGTCACAGGTTCGAATCCTGTCGGGTGCGCCACTTTCCCATGCCATAAGCGCCACTTCCGCCCGGTTCGCCCCGGCCGTGGGAGCCTAACCCATCTCCCAGTACGGCGGATCGCCGAAGCTGCGGCGCAGGCTGTCGCCCAGGGCGCGGATCTTGGGGGCGGCGCCGTGGTCGCGGGGGTAGGTCAGGAACAGTTCCGCGCCTTCCGCCGGCCAGCCGATATCGACTTCCACCAGCGCGCCGCAGCGGATTTCGGCGTGGACGAAGAACGTCGGCAGCAGGGCGAGGCCCAGCCCGGCCAGCGCGGCATCGCGCATCACCAGCCCGTTGTTGACGCGCAGGGCCGTGCGGGGGCGGACGACCGACCAGGCCGACCCGGCGGCGAAGCGCCAGTCGCCCGAGCGGTTGGCGTAGAGCACGCCGCGATGGCGCTCGAGGTCCGTCAACGAGGCGGGCGTGCCGTGGGCCGCGAGATAGGCGTGGGAGGCGACCAGCAGGCGGCGGCTGGTGGCGAGCCGGCGCGCGATCAGCCGTCCGTCCCCGATCGCGCCGTGCCGCAGCACGGCATCGAACCCGCCGGTGGCGGCATCGACGAAACCGTCATCGAGTTCCAGCGCCATCTCGATGTCCGGATGGTCGCGCAGGAACCGCGCGATCGCCGGGCCGAGGTGCAGCACGCCGAATCCCACCGGCGCGGAGATCCGCAGCGGCCCGGCCAGCTTGCCGCTGCTGGCGTCGACTTCGGCCGCCGCTTCCTCCAGCTCGCGCAGGATGCGCCGCGCGCGCGGCAGCAGCGATTCCCCCGCGCTGGTCAGGGTGAGGCGGCGCGTGGAGCGCTGGAGCAGGGTGACGCCCAGCGCCCGCTCCAGTTCCGCCAGCCGCTCGCTGACCACGGACTTCGCCAGCCCCAGCCGCCGCGATGCCGCGCTGATCGAGGTTTCGTCCACGGTGGCGACAAAGGCGGCCAGGCCATCGAGCTTCATCATCGTTCGGATATTCCGTCAGCCAGTTCCGGAATCGGCTGGCTAGTGCGAACGATGCAGCATCGGCATCTTCGGGTCCAGAGAGCGAGACGGATCGGCCACCTTCCCGGCCTGCCCCGCTGGCTCCGGACCCAGAGGAGACCGATCATGAATGACTTTACCGGAAAGAACGTGCTTGTCCTTGGCGGCAGCCGCGGCATCGGCGCCGCGATCGTCCGCCGCTTCCGCGCGGCGGGTGCGGCGGTGGCCTTCACCTACGCCGGATCGCGCGACGCCGCCGCCGCGCTGGCCGACGAAACCGGCGCGCAGGCGATCCAGGCGAACAGCGCGGACCGCGATGCGCTCACCTCCGTCGTCGCCGGCCGCGGCGCGCTGGACGTGATCGTCGTCAACGCCGGCACGCTGGCGATGGGCGACCCGCTGGAGCTTGATCCCGACGCGGTCGACCACATGATCGACGTGAACGTGCGCGCGCCCTATCACGCTTCCGTGGAAGCGGCGCGGCGGATGAACGCCAACGGCCGGATCATCGTGATCGGCTCGGTCAACGGCGATCGGATGCCGTTTGCCGGCGGCGCGGCCTATGCGCTGACCAAGTCCGCCGTGCAGGGCATGGTGCGCGGGCTGGCGCGCGATTTCGGGGATCGCGGGATCACCGTCAACGCCATCCAGCCGGGGCCGACGGACAGCGACATGAACCCGGCCGAAGGCCCCATGGCCGCGACGATGCACAGCTTCATGGCGATCAAGCGCCATGCCCGGCCGGACGAGATCGCCGAACTCGCCGCCTATCTCGCCGGGCCGCACGCCGGCATGATCACCGGCTCGCTGCAGACCATCGATGGCGGGTTTGGTGCGTAACCGGGATTGAGGGCGAAAGCGGAAACGGCCGGGGCGCTTTGGGGCGTCTCGGCTGTTTTTTGGGGCGCGCTGGGGCCTGTCCGGTTTTGGGCTTAAGACTGCAACGAGCGGTCGTTTGCCTGCTCAAGGGCGTCCTTTGCGACGTCCTCAGCGCCGTGCGCGCCGGGGTCTAGAAGATTAGGGGCTATTCACGCAATCAGGGCATCAATCCAGGTAGAGAAGGGGGCCAAGATCAAGGGCGATGCCCACCTCTCCAACCGCGTTCGTAGGATGAGAAACATTCGCCGCCGCAGGTACGAATACCTATTTTCGCGCAATTATCCGCCATCTCCACCGTTATGAATATTTCGAAATGCAACGAATATGCCGTCGTTTCATGGCTTTGACGGCGCAAGCCGTTTTTATCGAATGAATTTTGCGCGGAACCCGCCGAAACGGAGATATTCTATCCCATCGAAGATGGTCATTGTTGAGGGATCATTCACGGGGGGAAATCGTGGTTGATATCGATATTGCGCAGGCCAGCGCGCAACCTCAGCGAGTATCTCGCCAGCTTACGCCGAGAGAGTTGGAGGTGCTCGAACAGCTCGCTCAGCACCTGCCGCCCAAGCTTATCGCGGAACGCCTGAACGTTGCTCCGCACACCGTTTATCATCGCATCGATACCGCCAAGGCAAAGCTGGGCGTCAGCACCATTAACGATGCTGTTCGCACCTATAAAAAGGTAAGGGGCGGGTGCGAAACATTAGGGAGCGAAATTTTCACCGTAGATGCACATCCGGAAAACATCGTATCGATCAATGCCATCCACACCAGCGATGGGATCACACACCCGCAACATAGACCATCTGTCAGGAGCATGATTTTCAATGTCTTTCAGACGCTCGATTTCCGTGGACGCGAGGTTTCCAGGCGCCTGAACTGCATCGAGAAGATATTCGTGATTCTGTGCATCTCGTTTGTCACGGTTCTTCTTTTCTCGATGACCGCACACGCTTTGGTTGATCTTTCACGGATGTTGCGCGTTCTGAATATCTGAGTCGCCAACTGCGGTTTCGCTGAGTTCACCAGTCACCGCACCGGCGTCGCAAAAGGGGGCCTTCATGCACATCGGCATGATGGAGGCAATCGCGCTCATCACCATCGTATTCGCCCTGCAGTGCGGATCGAAGGCGGAAAAATGGGGCGGCTTCACGCTCGTCGCCATGGGCGTGATCCATGCGATCGGCGATGCCACACTGCCACTGATAACAGCCCAGCCGCTTGCGGGGCAGATCGCCGCGCATGTCGTCGGCCTCACGATGCTGGTCGTGATTTCCATCCGCTCCACGCGGTGGTGGCCGCTGTTCAGCGCCGCCTTTCTCCTCATCAGCCTCGTCTCTTACGCGGCGGGGGCGGCGATAGGAGGAGACACCGCCCACGTGCTTGCCTGGGTAAGCTGGTGGGCCGCATCGGCAGTCACTTTCGCGGTCTTCTGGGGAACCGTCATCGATCTGGCACGAAAGCACTCACGATCACGAAAACCGATCAACGAGGGGGAGATTAAACATGGCGACACGCGCGATCGGATCTGAAAATGATAACCCACCCGACGATGTCACGCTGGACCTGATCAGGTTGCATCAGCGGCTCGGCCAGTGGCTTGGCACTGCAACCGCCGTTTCAGACGGTCGCCGCACCGAACGGGCCGGTCATCACGGTCCTGAGGTCGCAAGGCGCCGGGCCACGCGGCCCCCACTGCCCGATCCGCGCCTCGTCCGCTCCATCATCCGGCAGCGTAGCGCGCGGCTGCGCTATTTCCCCGATGATATGTTCGCCGATCCTGCGTGGGATATGCTGCTCGATCTGACGGCGGCACGCGCCGAACACATCCGGGTTTCCGTCACTTCACTGTGCATCGCTTCCGGCGTGCCGACCACCACCGCATTGCGCTGGATCGCGCAGATGACGCAGGCCGGGCTGGTCGAGCGCGTGGAAGACGATACGGATCGGCGCCGTGCCTTCGTGCAGCTGACGGACAGAGCCGCCGATGCCATGGCTCGCTATTTTTCCGACAATGTCGGCCGTCTGTGCATGCGGGACCCGTGAAGCAGCTTCTTATTTGTCGAAAGCAAGCACTACGGGTCGCATTCAAATTTGGAAATCGGCGAGCGGCAAGTTGAAGCACTGCACCGACAGCTGGCGAAACACGCTGCCGCGCGCCAGTCTAAGCCGCACTCCCCCCACGCCCAAACGGGAGCGCGCGCCATCGCACTCCCGCCTGACGCACCCCCATCCAGTCTCCCCTCACCGCCCCACCGGCGGGGCCACGTCGGCCAGGTTGGCCTTGGTCCAGATCGAGCGGTCGATGACATAGGCGCGGATCGCCTCGATGTCGGCCGGGGTCAGCACGCGCCCGAAGCTGACCATGCCCCGGTCCTTCAGCGCGCCGTCGGCGATCACCGATTTCCACGCGTCCGCGTTGGCGAGCAGGGCCGAGACGCGCAGGTCCGGGGTGAAGCCGTTGCCGATGGCGCTGTCGCCGTGGCAGACTTGGCAGTAGCGGCCGAAATGCGCCTTGCCCGAGGCGACCTGCGCCGGGGTGCCGAACTGCGGCGGCGGGTTCCACGCGAGCGCGGTCGTGGCCGGGGGCGCGGGCAGCTTCACCGTGCCGCCGATCCTGAGGACGACGAGGCGGGGCAGGTTGGGCAGCTTGCGCGTGACGCCGCCCGCCACCCCGGCGACGAGCGGGAAGGCGCCGCCCTTGCCGGTCTGGAAAGCAACGTACTGCACCCCGCCGACGCGGAACGTCGCCGGGGCGCTGACGATGCCCGACTGCATGTCGAGATCGAGCAGCTGCCGGCCGGTGTCGGCGGCATAGGCGCGGAAGCGGCCGGTGCTGGTGCCCTGGAACACGAGGTTGCCGGCGGTCGTCATCGTGCCGCCGTTCCACGCCGCGGGATAGTCCACGCCCCACGCGACCTTGCCGGTGCGCGGATCGAAGGCGACGAGGCGGCCGGTGGTGGCGGCGATCGCGGCCTTGAACGCCGCCTTGTCGTCGGGCAGCATCGTCTTGTCGAGCGAGGTGCCGATGTTGAAGCCCAGCACCTTGCGCCGGTCCAGCTCGTCCATGTCCTGCAGATAGCCCTGCGGGATCTGCTGCGCGGGAATATAGACGAGGCCGGTCGCCGGGTTGTAGCTCATCGGGTGCCAGTTGTGCGCGCCCAGCGCGCCGGGGATGGCGATGAACGGCTTGCCGGTCTTGTAGAAGCGCGCCTCCGGCTTCTCGATCGGGCGGCCGGTGGCAAGGTCGTAGCCGCTCGCCCAGTTGATCCCGTCGACATAGGGCTTGGCGTCGATCAGCTTGCCGGTGGTGCGGTCGATGGTGAAGAAGAAGCCGTTCTTCGGCGCGTGGTACAGCACCTTGGTCGGCTTCCCGTTTACCGCCTGCTCGGCCAGGATGATCGGCTGGGTGGCGGTGTAGTCCCAGCTTTCCGCCGGGGTTTCCTGATAGTGCCACTTGTAGCGGCCGGTGGTGGCATCCAGCGCGACGACCGAGGAGAGGAACCAGTTGTCGCCCTCGCCGTTCGAGCGCAGCCCGTGGTTCCATGGATTGCCGTTGCCCACGCCGAGGTAGATCTGGTCGAGATCCTTGTCATAGACGATCGCGTCCCACACCGTGCCGCCGCCGCCCGAGGTCTTCCATTCGCCCTTGTCGGACCAGGTGGCGTTGGCTTTCGTGGCGAAGATATCGTCCGAGATCGCGCCGTCCTTCGCCTTGTCCGGGTTGGGCGCGGTGTAGAAGCGCCAGCGCTGCTTGCCGGTATCGGCGTCATAGGCGGTGACATAGCCGCGCACGCCGAACTCCGCGCCGCCGTTGCCGATCAGCACCATGTCCTTCACCACGCGCGGCGCGCCGGTAATCGTGTAGGGCTTCGTGGTGTCGAAGGTCTGGGTGGACCACAGCTGCTGGCCGGTCTTGCGGTCCAGCGCGATCAGGCGGCCGTCCAGCGTGCCGACGAAGACCTTGCCGCCCCACACCGCCACGCCGCGGTTGACCACGTCGCAACAGGCGCTGACGGCGCGTTCGCCGGACACTTTCGGATCGAACGACCACAGCTTCTTTCCGCTCGCGGCGTCCCACGCGTCCACCTTCGACCAGGCGTGGCTGACATAGAGCACGCCGTCCACGATCACCGGCGTCGCTTCCTGCCCGCGCGCGTCGTCCAGATCGGCGTACCAGGCGATGCCGAGCTCGCCCACGTTGCGGTCGTTGATGTCGGCCAGCGGGCTGTAGCGCTGCTCGTCGTAGCCATAGCCGATGCCGGCCCAGTTATCGCCGTTACCGCCGGTCTTGAGCAGCGCCTCGCTGGCCTTTTCGGCCTCGTCGAGCGATCCGCCCGCGCTGCCGGCCCCGCCGCCCACACCGCTCATCCCGCACGCCGCCAGCGCCAGCACCGCACCGCCCGCCAGGAAGCCTCCAAGCCACCGTTTCATGCCACTCTCCCGTGTTTTGTTTTTGCACGTTGCCTGCCGATACCGCATCCGGCGGGCGGGTGCCATCGCGCTCTTGCCGAATGCCAAGCGGGGCGCGCGAAAAGCCCACCCCCAACCCCTCGCGCATGCGGGAGGGGAGAATTAGAGGCAGCCCCTCCCGCTTGCGGGAGGGGAGCGAGCGCCGCCGCAGGCGGCGTTAGCCGCAGCGGGGGGGGCCTTCCGATGTCCGTTTGCGGCCGCCGCGCCGATCTGGTAACACCCTGAAATCGCGGCATGGGCCGCGCAACCCGCAGGAGCATGAAATGGACCGGAAGACGCGCTGAAACCGCCCGTCCCTTCGTCAATTCCGGTGCCGTCATGTCTTCCTTCCTCACGCTCGATTCCGTGGCGCTGGCCACGCCTTCCGGCCGGCCGCTGTTTTCCGGTCTCTCGCTGAACCTGGGGCGCGAATGCGTGGCCGTGGTCGGCCGCAACGGCGCGGGCAAGTCCACCCTGCTGCGCGCGGTGCTGGGCGGGATCGCCCCGCAGGCGGGCACGATCGCCGTCCACGGCACGGTCGGGATGCTCGAACAGGTGGTGGAGCCGGGCGGGGAAACCGCCGCCGAGGCACTGGGCGTCGCCGCCGCGCTGGCCCGGCTGGACCGGATCGAGGCCGGCGCGGGCACCGAACGCGATTTCGCCGAGGCCGACTGGACGCTGCCGCACCGGCTGGAAGGCGCGCTGGCCGCCGCCGGGCTGCCGCCGCTCGACCTCGCCCGCCCGCTGGCGAGCTTCAGCGGCGGGGAGCGGACGCGCATCGCCATCGCCCGCCTGCTGATCGATCCGCCGGACCTGCTGCTGCTGGACGAGCCGACCAACAACCTCGACGACGCGGGCCGCGCGGCGATCGCCGGCCTGCTCGCGCAATGGCGTGGCGGCGTGCTGCTCGTCAGCCACGATCGCGCGCTTCTGGAAGGGGTGCACCGTATCGTCGCGCTGTCGCCCGCCGGGGTCGCGGTCCACGGCGGCGGCTGGTCGTCGTGGGTGGCGGAGCGCGACGCGGCGCGGGCGCGGGCGCTGTCCGATGTGGAGGAGGCGCAGCGGCACGCGCGCGCGGCGCAGCGCGAGGCGCAGGCCGCGCGCGAACGGCAGGCGCGGCGCGACCGGGCGGGGCAGGCCCACGCCGCCAGCGGCAGCGCGCCGAAAATCCTGCTGGGCCGCCAGCGCGAACGGGCGGAGAACAGCGGCGGGCGCGGCCAGGCGCTGGGCGAACAGCGGATCGCGGCGCGGACGGCGGCGCTCGACGCGGCGCGGGCGCAAGTGGAAGTGACCACCCCGCTCGCCATCGCGCTGCCGCCGTGCGGCCTGCCCCCGCACCGGCTGGCGCTGGCCTTTCACGCGGTGAGCTGGCGCGCCGGGGAACGCGCGGTGGTCGAGGGCCTGTCCTTCGCGCTGCATGGGCCGGAGCGCGTGGCGCTGACCGGGCGCAACGGCGCGGGCAAGACCACGGTGCTGCGGCTGGCCGCCGGCCTCGCCGCGCCCACGGCGGGCCGGATCGAACGCCCGGTGCCGCTCGCCCTGCTGGACCAGACGGTCAGCCTGCTCGATCGCGGGGCGACGCTGGTGGACAACATGCGCCGGCGCAACCCGGAGCTGGACGAAAACGCCGCCCGCGCCGCGCTCGCCCGCTTCGCCTTCCGCAACGTGGAGGGCGACCGGCCGGTGGGCGATCTCAGCGGCGGCGAATGCCTGCGCGCCGGCCTCGCCTGCGTGCTATCCGGCGCGCAAGTGCCGCACCTGCTGCTGCTCGACGAGCCGACCAACCATCTGGACATCGAATCCATCGAGGTGATCGAACAGGCCCTGCGCGGCTACGACGGCGCGCTGCTGCTGGTGAGCCATGATGCGGCGTTCCGGGAGGCGGTTGGGGTTACGCGGGGGATTGGGTTGTGAGAGTGTTTCGATCAACTCACTCTGTCCCGACCGATCGCTAAAATGTCCGCTGATGCCGGAACCGGTCTTTGCCAGCAGGGCCTCGGCTGATTCGCTGCACACCTCATGAGCAGTCACTGAACATCAAAACAACCAGAAGCTGAAGCCTGCTCAAGGATGTGGTTGAATCGGCGAGCACCCGTTTATTCTTTACTGCGCAGAGATTTTCGCGTTCTATGCATTAGCATGCGAAAGATGTAGCTCGACCGGGATGGCCACGACTGTTGAGATCAGCATAGCGGGCCGCGGCGAAGCGGATGCACCGCTTTTGGGAGACCTGATCGAACAGATTCAGGATTTCTTCGCGATGCTCAACGGCGTCGCTGAGATGATCGCGGGTGATGCGACGGAGCGTTTTGATTGGAAGGTTGTCGGTCTAAGTAAGAATAGCCCCGCGCGCATCACCGTCGAGGCAATTGCCTTGCCCGGCCATGCTGACGGGCCTGATCTAGCGGCGAGAGCACGAGACGTCGCCGTTGGCGGCCTGCGACAAATCATCTCGCGGGGCGAGCGGCCCCTTTTTTGGAATGATAACGTCATCGAGGCGGCAGATCGTTTCCTGAGACGGATTTCCGGAAGCCTCGCCGCAACCAGCGTCGGCTCACTAGACTCCAGCAGCCATGAATTGACGGTAGCTACAGCGGCGGCGGTGCAGGCGCTAAAGAATGTCGAACTGGTCAGGGAGGCGGAACCGGTTCATCCTTATCGTGAACTCGGGAGCTTCGAGGGCTACATTCAGAATGTGGGCACTGACGGTTGGGGCAAGCCTTTCATCATCGTCAGAAGTCGTCTGACTGGCTCAGACGTTAAGTGCTTCCTTTCCGGCGAGGCGCTACGCGCTCTAGAGGGCGAGCCTGTCGCGAAGGTTGTGTGGCGCAGCCGGCGCGTGACCGCGATCGGCGTCCTTAAATATCGATCCGTTGGTCGCCTGAGCCAAGCCGAGGTGTCCCGGCTTGACTTCGCTGATCCGGAGGAACGCCTTCCCCAGCTTAAGGACATTATTGATCTCGGATTTACGAATGGGCTCTCGTCCCATGATTACCTAGAGAGGGTGCGGAATGGCGAAGCCTAGGCGCGTCGCATGGGACGCGTGCACGTGGATCGCCACGATTATCCAAGAGAAGGTGCCGCTCAAAGGAGGGCGCGTCGAGGATCGCGCGATTCTCTGTAATCATGTAATTGACATGGCAACGCGCAAGCAGGTCGAAATTGCGACGTCAGGGCTGTCGCTCGCCGAAGTCTGCAAGGACGAGCAGGTGAAACGCGAAGATGGCGATGTGCTCGCTGACTTTTTCCGCAACGAGTACATCCTGATCGTGCCGGTAGACCGATATGTTGGCACATTGGCGCGCGAACTGATGCAAGCCGGGCACCCCGGGCTTCGACCTCCTGACGCTGTTCATTTGGCGACAGCGGTAATCGCGGACGCCACTGAGTTTCACACCTTCGATTCCGCCTTGCTCAAGCTCGACGACAAGATTTTGAGGCCGACGGGTGGAACGCTGAGAATTACGAAGCCACCGCCACCGCCGCCAAGTCTTTTTGACGGGACGTAATGGTTCGCCGGGACCAAACACCTTCTTTCACGTGGTCCTGCCAGCCGGTCCTGACTATCCCCCTTTGCATATGTTGCCGACTCGCGATGACGTCTCCGTGAATCGCAAGTTTTCGTGCGGGCTTCGCGCGTGCGGCGAAATGCACCGAAACGGATATAATCCGGGTGTGCCGACGCCATCAGGCGCATTTCGCCGCCGGTGGGCGTCCCGAGCCTGCGTCCAGCACCATGCCCGCCCACCCCGGCAAGTTCCGGTTTTCGTTCGACGCCGACAGTTAATATCCGGTTGCCGGCCATTCCTAGCCCGTCCGCGATCAGCGCCAAGGTCCGGCCACCCGGCCCCAACCCCGCCATCGCACCGAAACACGCTGTTTTCCGGAGCGATTTGTGATACAATCCGTAATGGTGTTGTCCGGTCGACCTGTTCGGCACGGGGCATGTTCCGGGGCTGGCGGTGCGTCCGCCTTTCGCGGGCATGAGCCGGTCAGGAGCAACCGCAGGACTGAAAAGCTCCGGCCAGATGCCTCGGCATCTGGCCGGGCGGTCCTTCCGCACCGCCCTTCCTTGCTGGCAGTTGTCTTGTTCCGTCATTGCGAGCGCAGCGAAGCAATCCAGGGTTCCGCGTGCCGCTCTGGATTGCTTCGCTGCGCTCGCAATGACGCGGGTATGGGATCAGTCCTCGGGCGCTTCGCTGTTGAGCTGGATGTAGTTCTGCAGGCCCATGCGCGCGATCATGTCGAACTGCTTTTCCAGCGTGTCGACATGCTCCTCCTCGCTTTCGAGGATGTGCTGGAACAGATCGCGGCTGACATAATCGCGCACGCTTTCGCAATGGGCGATCGCCTCCTTGAGCAGCGGGATCGCCTCCATTTCCAGCGCGAGATCGGCCTTGAGGATTTCCTCCACGGATTCGCCCACGCGCAGCCGGCCCAGCGCCTGGAAATTGGGCAGGCCATCGAGGAACAGGATGCGGTCGGCCAGCTGGTCGGCGTGCTTCATCTCGTCGATGGATTCGTGCCGTTCGAAGTGGGCGAGCTTCTTGATGCCCCAGTTGTCGAGCAGCCGGTAATGCAGCCAGTACTGGTTGATGGCGGTCAGTTCGTTGAACAGCGCCTTGTTGAGAAATTCGATGACCTTGGCGTCGCCCTTCATGGCGCGGCTCCTTCAAACGTCCGGGGTGGGAAGCAGCCTATGCGGCCCGCGGCCATCGGCCAAGCGCGAACGATTCGCGCCGGCGGCACGGGCGGGCGGCGGTAATGACAGGCGGTTGCAGAAAGCGCTCGGGCAGAAGGGTCAGGCGAGGGCGCAGGCGCGTTCGTCCGCCACCACGTCCTCGGCATCGTCAAGGCACTGGCGGCACTGGGGCTGGCAGCCCAGCCGGGCGTAGAGCGCTTCGGCATCGCCGGAATGGCTCCGCGCGGCGCCCCGCAGGTCCTTTTCGCGAATGGCATTGCAGATGCAGACGTACATCAGGACACCCGATTCTCTCGACCGAACATGTCTTTATTAATGCGAGGCAGTCTCAATAGCAAGGGCCGTCGAGGGGCGCGCTTCCCCGATTGCCAAGCGCCGCGTTCCGGGATAAAGCCGGCTCCGCATCAAGAGTTGGGGTAGACGCCCCGACGCCAACCTGCCGATCCGGGCAAGGTGGCGCTCCGCAAGGAGGATGTGGCCGATCCGGCAACCAAACGGACACGGACACGCGCGGCGTCTTTCCCCACGGGACGAGAAGAAAGACGCGAAGACAGTGCCGATCAGGATCGCCGACAACCTGCCCGCCCGCCGCACGCTGGAATCCGAAGGCGTGATCGTGATGGGCGAAACCGAAGCCGCGCGGCAGGATATCCGCCCGCTGCGCATCGCGCTGCTGAACCTGATGCCCGACAAGATCACCACCGAAACCCAGATCGCGCGGGTGCTGGGCGCCACGCCGCTGCAGGTGGAGCTGGAACTGCTGCGCATTTCCGACCACGTCAGCAAGAACACCTCCGCCGGGCACATCGCCGAATTCTACCGCCCCTGGGCGGACGTGCGCGAGGAACGCTTCGACGGGCTGATCGTGACCGGCGCGCCGGTGGAGCAGATCCCGTTCGAGGAAGTGACCTACTGGGACGAGTTGCGGCGCATCTTCGACTGGTCGCAGGTCAACGTCCACCGCACGCTCAACGTGTGCTGGGGCGCGATGGCGGCGCTGCACCATTTCCACGGCGTGCCCAAGCACGGGCTGGCGTCCAAGGCCTCGGGCGTGTTCCGGCACGACAACCGCGCGCCGGCCAGCCCGTGGATGCGCGGGCTGCCCGACGTGTTCGACGTGCCCGTCTCGCGCTGGAGCGAGGTGCGCGCCACCGACCTGCCCGAGGGGCGCGGGCTGCGCGTGCTGGCCGACAGCGCCGAGACCGGGCTGTGCCTGATCGACGATCCGGCCCATCGCGCGCTGCACATGCTGAACCACCTGGAATACGATACGCTGACGCTGGCCGGAGAGTTCGCGCGCGACGAGGGCCATTACCTGCCGAAGCACTATTTCCCGGGCGACGATCCGCAGGCCGCGCCCGCCAACACCTGGCGCGGCCACGGGCACCTGCTCTACGGCAACTGGATCAACGAGACCTACCAGACCACGCCGTTCGATCTGGCGGACGTGGGCGGGCGCTGAAAAAGGGGATCTGGGCAGGGGCAGGTAACGGAGCGGGGCGCGGTCGAAAGCCAGCGCCCGCTTGCCTTTCCGGGCGGACCTGACTATGGGCGCCACCTTCAACCGACACACCATTCGGGATTCGCCTGGCTGAAAGGGCTGCCACGGCGAATCCGGCGCGTCGAATCTAGGAGACGAAAATGCCCAAGCTCAAGACCAAGAGCGGCGTGAAGAAGCGGTTCAAGATCACCGCTTCCGGCAAGGTGAAGCACGGCGTTGCCGGCAAGCGCCACCGCCTGATCAGCCACAACGCCAAGTACATCCGCCAGAACCGCGGCACGGAAGTGATTTCCGACGCCGACGCGAAGGTGATCAAGAAGTGGGCGCCCTACGGGCTGAACTGAGGAGCGCTGACTTATGAGCCGTATCAAGCGTGGTGTTACCACCCGTGCCAAGCACAAGCGGATTCTGGACCAGGCCAAGGGTTACCGCGGCCGTCGCAAGAACACGATCCGCGTCGCCCGTCAGGCCGTCGAAAAGGCCGGCCAGTACGCCTATCGCGACCGCAAGGTTAAGAAGCGCACCTTCCGCGCCCTGTGGATCCAGCGCATCAACGCCGCGGTCCGCGCCGAAGGCCTCACCTATTCGCAGTTCATCCACGGCGTGAAGCTCGCCGGGATCGAACTCGATCGCAAGGCGATGGCCGATCTGGCGATGAACGAAGGCGGCGTGTTCAACGCCGTGATCGCGCAGGCCAAGGCAGCGCTTCCCGCCGCCTGAGCCGTTCGCATCGCGAACCGCATCAAAGGGCATTGGTCCGATCCGGACCAATGCCCTTTTTGCTGGAAAATCAGAAACTATCCCCGATTCTGCTAACCTGCGTGAGAATATCGCCGATCCGGAGGCTTTTGCAGCGCGCAACAAACGATTATGGCGATTTGTAACGGATTGCTACTCAGCAACGATTCCGAAGGGTCGCGCGATTGCCAGCGGATTGCCGCGTAAAGGTTCGATTCCATCAGCCGCCCCTGGCGCTGCGCCCGTATTTCACGACGTTTTACCTCACCGAGATCGACATTCCCGAGGGGCAGCGGGTGCAGGATCACCTGCATCCCGAATGGGCCAACCTGCGGCTGTTCCAGGGCACGGTGCCCGAGGCCGAGATCGCCGGAACGAAGGGGCCGCCCGGCATTGCCGCGATCGGCACCGGACCGACGAGCACGACCATCCGCTTCACCGCCGGCCGCTGCCGCATATGGGGCATCGGCCTGTTGCCGCTGGGCTGGGCCAAGTTCGCGCGGGCGCCGGCGCACCTCTGGGCCGATCGCATCTTCGATCCCTGCGCGGAGCCTGACTTCGCCCAGTTCGGTCCGCTGATCGAAGGCGTATTCGGCGCGTGCCCGGACGAAGCGGGCGAGCTGGAACGGATCACCGCCTTTTTCGCGGCGCGTTCGGACATGCCGGTGGCCGATGAAGACCGCATCGTGGCCATCCATGGCGCGATCGTCGATCCGGAGACGGGCTCGGTGGCGGACGTGGCCGCAGCGACGGGCCTGGCTTCGTACACCATCGAGCGCATCTGCCGCCGCTATTTCGGCTTCGCCCCGCGCCTGCTGCTGCGGCGGCAGCGCTTCATGCGCAGCCTGTCGCAATACATGCTCGATCCCGAACTCAAGTGGATCGGCGCGATCGACGGGCACTATCACGATCAGGCGCAGTTCGTTCGCGACTTCCGGCGGTTCATGGGGATGACGCCGCGCGCCTATGTGGCGCATCCGCGTCCGGTGCTGTCCGCCGTGATGCGCGCGCGCTTCGAGGCGGCCGGCGCGGCCGTGCAGGCGCTGCACCTGCCCGCGCGGACCGGGGACTGATGCAACGGGGGCGCTGCGTTTCGCCCTTTGATTCCGCACCGTTTGGCGCTAGCGGCACCGGCGATGGAACAGCTTGAACAACAGCAGGCCGAAACGCTGGGCGCGATCGCGGAAGCCGCGACGCCCGAAGCGGTCGAGGCGATCCGCGTAGCCGCGCTCGGCAAGCAGGGCTGGGTCAGCGCCCTGCTCAAGACGCTGGGCGGCATGTCCCCGGAACAGCGCCAGAGCGAAGGCCCGAAGATCCACGCCGCACGCGAGGCGGTGACCGCCGCGCTCGCCGAGCGCAAGGGCGCGCTCGAAGCGGCGGCGCTCGATGCGCGGCTGGCGGCGGAGACGGTGGACCTCTCGCTTCCCGCGCCCGAAGCGCCGAAGGGGTCGGTCCATCCGGTCAGCCAGGTGATGGACGAACTGGCGGAAATCTTCGCCGACATGGGCTTCGCGGTGGCGTCCGGCCCCGAGATCGAGGACGACTGGCACAACTTCACCGCGCTCAACATGCCCGAAACGCATCCGGCGCGGGCGATGCACGATACGTTCTATTTCCCCGACAAGGATGCGGAAGGGCGCGCCATGCTGCTGCGCACGCATACCTCGCCGGTGCAGATCCGCGCGATGCTGAAGCAGGGCGCGCCGCTGCGCGTGATCGCGCCCGGCCGCGTCTATCGCAGCGACAGCGATGCCACGCACACGCCGATGTTCCACCAGATCGAAGGCCTGGTGATCGACAAGGGCATCCACCTCGGCCACCTGAAGTGGACGCTGGAAACCTTCCTCAAGGCGTTCTTCGAGCGTGACGACATCGTGCTGCGGCTGCGGCCGAGCTATTTCCCCTTCACCGAACCTTCGGTGGAAGTCGACGTGGGCTACACCGTGGTCAATGGAAAGCGTGTGGTCGGCGGCGGCGGCGATGTCGAGAACGGCGGCTGGATGGAAGTGCTGGGTTCGGGCATGGTCAATCGCCGCGTGATCGAATTCGGCGGGCTCGACCCCGATCAGTGGCAGGGCTTCGCCTTCGGCACCGGCGTCGACCGGCTGGCCATGCTGAAATACGGCATGGACGATCTGCGCGCGTTCTTCGACGGCGATGTGCGCTGGCTACAACATTATGGCTTCGGTGCGCTCGATGTGCCGACGCTCTCCGGCGGCGTGGGAGTGAAGGCATGAAGTTCTCGCTCTCGTGGCTGAAGGACCACCTCGATACCGGCGCCGATAGCGGGGCCAACGCCGATGCCATCGCGCGCAAGCTGACCGCGCTGGGCCTTGAAATCGAAAGCGTGGAGGATGCCTCCGCCGCGCTCGGCGCGTTCCGCATCGCGCGCGTGCTGACGGCGGAAAAGCATCCGCAGGCGGACAAGCTGCAGGTGCTGTCGGTCGATGTGGGAGACGGCGCGCCGCTTCAGGTGGTCTGCGGCGCGCCCAACGCGCGCGCGGGCCTCGTGGGCGTGCTGGGCCTGCCCGGCGCGGTCGTGCCCGCGAACGGCATGGAACTGCGCAAGTCGGCCATTCGCGGCGTCGAATCCAACGGCATGATGTGTTCCACGCGCGAGCTGGGCCTGGGCGAGGAACACGATGGCATCATCGAACTGCCGGCCGATGCGCCGGTGGGCGCGACCTTTGCCGACTACCTCGGATCCGATCCGGTGTTCGACGTGGCGATCACGCCCAACCGGCCCGATTGCATGGGCGTGTACGGCATCGCGCGCGATCTGGCCGCTGCGGGGCTGGGCACGCTGAAGCCGGTGGATGCCGCGCCCGTCGCGGGCGCTTTCCCGTGTCCGGTGGACATCCGCATCGAGGATGCCGAAGGCTGCCCGGCGTTCTATGGCCGCGTGATCCGTGGCGTGAAGAACGGCCCTTCGCCGCAATGGCTGCAGGAGCGGCTCAAGAGCGCGGGCCAGCGGCCGATCTCGGCGCTGGTGGACGTGACCAACTATGTCATGCTCGCCTATGGCCGCCCGGCGCACGCCTATGATCTGGCGAAGCTGAACGGCGCGGTCGTGGCGCGCCGGGCCAGCGATGGCGAGAAGGTCGTCGCGCTCAACGGCAAGAAATACACGCTCGATTCGACGATGACCGTGATCGCCGACGCGGCGGGCGTGCACGACGTGGCCGGCATCATGGGCGGCGAGCATTCGGGCTGCGCCGACGATACCACCGATGTCCTGCTGGAAGTCGCCTATTTCGATCCGGCGCGCATCGCGCGCACCGGGCAGGCGCTGGCGCTGACCAGCGATGCGCGCGGCCGGTTCGAACGCGGGGTGGACCCGGCGTTCCTCGATGCCGGAATCGAGCTGCTGACACGGCTGATCCTCGACATCTGCGGTGGCGAAGCCTCCGACGTGCTGCGCGTGGGCGCGCCGCCGCTGGCGCGCAAGGCCGTGGCCTACGATCCGGCGCTGGCCGGGCGGCTGGGCGGCGTGGCCGTGCCCGAGGACGAACAGCGCCGCATCCTTGCCGCGCTGGGCTTCGAGACGGCGGCGGACTGGACCGTGACCGTGCCCACCTGGCGCCCGGATGTGGATGGCGCGGCCGACATCGTGGAGGAAGTGATCCGCGTGCACGGGCTGGACGCGGTGCCTTCCACGCCGCTGCCGCGCGCGGACGGGGTGGCGAAGCCAACCGCCACGCCGGCGCAGATCGTGGAACGGCGCGTGCGCCGCGCCGCCGCCGCGCGCGGGCTGAACGAGGCGGTCACCTGGTCGTTCCTGCCCGAAGCCGAGGCAGAGCCTTTCACGGACGGCAACGGCGGGCTGTGGGTGCTGGCCAATCCGATTTCGGAAGACCTCAAGGCGATGCGCCCGTCGCTGCTGCCGGGCCTGCTTTCGGCGACACGGCGCAATCTCGATCGTGGCGCGGCCTCGGTCCGCCTGTTCGAGATCGGCCGCCGCTATCTGCGCGGCGAGGCCGGGGCGAGCGACGAGAAGCTGAGCCTGGTGGTGGTGCTGGCGGGAGAAAAGACGCCGCGCGGCTGGAAGACCGGCAAGGCGCAGGCCTTCGACGCCTTCGACGCCAAGGCCGAGGCACTGGCGCTGCTGGCTGAAGCCGGTGCGCCGGTCGACAACCTGCAGGTGATGGGGGAGGCCGGGCCGCAGTTCCATCCGGGCCAGTCCGCCACGCTGCGGCTGGGGCCGAAGACGGTGCTGGCGCGCTTCGGCATGCTGCACCCGGCGACCGCCAAGGCCTTCGATCTTGACGGGCCGGTCGCTGCCGTGGAGCTGTTCCTCGATCGCATTCCGCCGAAGAAGGCCGCGCCCGGCTTTGCCCGGCCGCACTATGCCCCGCCCGCGTTGCAGGCGGTGACGCGCGACTTCGCGTTCCTGGTCGATGCCGCCGTGCCGGCGGGCGATCTGGTCCGCGCGGTAAAGGGAGCCGACAAGGCCAACATCGTCGCCGCGCGGCTGTTCGACGATTTCCGGGGGCAGGGCGTGCCCGAGGGGCAGAAGTCGCTGGCGGTCGAAGTCAAGCTCCAGCCGGGCGAAAAGAGCTACGACGACGCCGCGCTCAAGGCGATTGCCGACAAGGTGGTCGCGGCGGCGGGCAAACTGGGCGGCGTGCTGCGCGGATAGGTCGACAGATCGCGCGCAAGCCGCCATGCTGCACATGCGCAGCAGGACGGCTTGCCGTGAGGGACCATGCCTGAAAATCCCGTGCTCGAAGACCTCGTCACCATCGCGTCCGGCGCACTGACCGCGCGGGTCCATCCGCTGGGCGCGGAACTGTGGTCGCTGCGCGATGCCCAGGGCCGCGAGTTCATGACCGATGCCGATCCGGCGTTCTGGACCGGCCACGCGCCGCTGCTGTTCCCGATCGTGGGCGCGCTGGCGGAGGACCGCTATCGCATCGATGGTGATACCTTCACGCTGCCGCGCCACGGCTTCGCGCGGAGAATGCCGTTCGAGCTGGCGGCGCGGGACGACGATCGCGTCACCTTCCGCCTGACCGACAGCGCGGCGACCTGCGCGGTCTATCCCTTCGCGTTCGTGCTGGAGATGGCCTTCGTGGTGGACGGCGCGACGCTGCGCATGACCGCCACCGTGTCCAATCCCGGTGCCAGGCCGCTGCCGTTCGCGTTCGGCTATCACCCCGCCTTCGCCTGGCCGCTGCCCGGCGGCGCGGCGAAGGCGGCGCACCGCGTGGTGTTCGAAAAGGACGAGCCCGGCGCGTTGCGCGTGCTCGACGCGGCGAGCGGGCTGATTGCTGCCAAACCGCGCGTCACGCCCGTCAAGGGCCGCGAACTCGCGCTCTCGCCCGATCTGTTCGCCGCCGACGCGCTGATCTGGGACGATCTCGCCAGCCGGGCGCTGTCCTATGGCGCGGACGGCGGATCGTGGCTGGACATCGCGTTTCCGGACATGCCGATGCTGGGGCTGTGGCAGAAGCCGGGCGCGCACTATCTGTGCATCGAACCGTGGCAGGGCCATGCCGATGCGGTGGGCTTCGCGGGCGATTTCCGCGAGAAACCGGGTGTGGTGCTGCTGCCGCCGGGCGAGCAGCGCCATTTCCGCATGGACGTGACGGTGCGGGCGGCGTGAGCGAGGCTCTTGCCCCGGCGCCGAAGCGGTCGGCCAGGCGGACGTGGACGCTGCTGCTGGGCGTGCTGGCGCTGCTGCTGGTCTTCGCCGCCACCTATGGCCGGCACCGGCAGGAGGTGGAAATCCGCAATGTCCTTTTCGCCAATTCGGCGCTGGCGGCGGCGCAACTCGAAGGCTGCATGATGCAGCGCGTGCCGCTGGCCGGCGGCTGGGCCGAAGTGCCGGAGACCAAGGGGCACCGGCGGGCGTGGAACGCGGCGCGGACCCTGCGCGTGGACGTGATCGATCAAGGCGCGCGGCGGCGGCTTGAAATCGCGGCGCAGGGCGGTCGCGCGCTCGATGGCGGGGAAGCGGCGGCGCTGAAGGCCTGTCTGGGCGGCCAGCGTTAGGTTCAGACCCAGACCGTTCCCGCACCGCTGGATGATGGACGCCAGCCTGCCCCTCGGCTAGGGGCGCATCCCATGTCCAATCGCCGCACCTTCGCCATCATCTCGCACCCCGACGCGGGCAAGACCACGCTGACCGAAAAGCTGCTGCTGCAGGGCGGCGCGATCCATCTGGCGGGCGAGGTCAAGGCGCGCGGGCAGGCGCGGCGCGCGCGGTCGGACTGGATGAAGATCGAGCAGCAGCGCGGCATCTCGGTCACGTCCTCGGTAATGACGTTCCAGAAGGACGGCATCGTCTTCAACCTGCTCGACACGCCGGGCCACGAGGACTTTTCCGAAGATACCTACCGCACGCTGACGGCGGTCGATTCGGCGATCATGGTGATCGACGCGGCCAAGGGCATCGAACCGCAGACGCGCAAGCTGTTCGAGGTGTGCCGGATGCGCTCGGTGCCGATCATCACCTTCGTCAACAAGGTCGATCGCGAAGGCCGTTCGGTGTTCGAGACGCTGGACGAGGTGGCCGACGCGCTGGCGCTCGACGTGGTGCCGATGTCGTGGCCGGTCGGCATGGGCGGCCTTTTCCAGGGCGTGCTGAACCTCGCCACCAACACGATCAGTCGGCCCGAGGGCGACAGCCGCGAATTTCTGGGCAAGGTGGAGCCGGCGGCGGATATTCCCGAGGACATCGCCGAGGAGATCGAACTGGCGCAGGCGGGCTATCCCGAATTCGATCTCGAAGCCTATCGCCACGGCGACCTGACGCCGGTGTTCTTCGGATCGGCGCTCAAGAACTTCGGCGTGGCCGAACTGATCGACGCGATCGCGAAATACGCGCCGCCGCCGCGCCCGCAATCGTCGGAGCAGGGCACGATCGAGCCGGAGCGGCCCGACGTGACCGGCTTCGTGTTCAAGGTGCAGGCCAACATGGACCCGCAGCACCGCGATCGGATCGCGTTCATGCGCATGGTCTCGGGCACGTTCAAGCGGGGGATGAAGCTGACCCCGTCGGGCCTGGGCAAGCCGATCGCGGTCCATTCGCCGATCCTGTTCTTCGCGCAAGACCGCGAGATCGCCGATACGGCGGAAGCCGGCGACATCATCGGCATTCCCAACCACGGCACGCTGCGCGTGGGCGATACCCTGTCCGAACGCAACGACGTGCGCTTCACCGGGCTGCCCAACTTCGCGCCCGAGATCCTGCGGCGCGTGGCGCTGAAGGACCCGACCAAGACCAAGCAGCTGCGCAAGGCGCTGGACGACCTTTCCGAGGAAGGTGTGATCCAGGTGTTCTACCCGGAGATCGGCGCGCAGTGGATCGTCGGCGTGGTCGGCCAGCTTCAGCTCGACGTGCTGATTTCGCGGCTGGAGGCGGAATACAAGGTGGAAGCGGTGCTGGAACCATCGCCGTTCGACACCGCCCGCTGGCTGAAAGGCACGCCCGAGGCGCTGAAGGCCTTCGCCGATTTCAACCTGTCGAACCTAGCCAAGGATCGCGATGGCGATCCGGTGTTCATGGCGCGCTCGGCCTGGGACGTGGGCTATCAGCAGGAGCGCAACCCCGAACTGGCCTTTTCCGCGACCAAGGAAAGATAGCCGCCGCCCGTCGCCCATAAGGGTGGACTTCCGGCGCGTCTCCTGTTGCACTGCACCCAACGAAAAGGCAGGAGGGAAGGATGGACTTGCTGGGACCCACTTCGCAGAGCTTCATCTCGCAGCGGCTGCGGCTGCACTACGTCGACTGGGGCAACACGGAAAAGCCGCCGCTGCTGCTGATTCACGGCGGGCGCGACCATTGCCGCAGCTGGGACTGGACGGCCGAGGCGCTGCGCGAGGACTGGCACGTCATCGCCATGGACCATCGCGGCCATGGCGACAGCGAATGGGTTTCCGACGGCAACTACCGCACCATGGACATGGTCTATGACGTGGCGCAGCTCGTCCACCAGCTCAACCTCGCGCCGGTGACGATCGTTTCGCATTCGTGGGGCGCCAACGTCTCGCTGCGCTATGCCGGCCTGTTCCCCGAGGACGTGCGCAAGCTGGTGGCGATCGAGGGCATCTTTCCCACGCCCGAATGGGAAATGCGGATGAAGGACGTGCCCTTCGCGCGGCGCATCCGCGAATATATTGCCGAAAAGCGCAAGGCCGCCGGCCGCCTGCCGCGCCGCTATCCCACGCTGGAAGACGCCTATGCGCGCATGAAGGCGGAAAACCCCTACCTGACCGACGAGCAGGCGCGGCACCTGACCAAGCACGGGATCAACCGCAACGAGGACGGGACGTTCACCTGGAAGTTCGATCCCTATGTCCATCTCGATCATCCGTTCGACATCAGCAACGATCGCAAGCACGAGCTGTGGGAAGCGATCACCTGTCCCACGCTGCTGCTCAACGGCGCGGATTCGTGGGCGGGCAATCCGGAGCGCGACGGGCGCATCCGCCATTTTCGCAATGCCACGGTGATCGAGTTCGAGAACGCCGGGCACTGGCTGCACCACGATCAGTTCGACCGCTTCATGAAGACGCTGAAGGACTTCCTGTGATCGCCGGTTCGGTCGTGCCGGCGCTCAACGCCTTGCGCTGACTGCGGCCCCGGCGGTGCGGCTCACGTTCGCCAGCTACAACATCCACAAGGGCGTGGGGCTGGACCGGCGCCGCGATCCCGATCGCATCCTGGGCATCCTGCGCGAGATCGACGCGGACGT
Source organism: Novosphingobium sp. SCN 66-18 (assembly GCA_001725355.1). Classification (GTDB taxonomy): domain Bacteria; phylum Pseudomonadota; class Alphaproteobacteria; order Sphingomonadales; family Sphingomonadaceae; genus Novosphingobium. Next base: position 30,553 of record MEGD01000031.1, on the reverse strand, counting down.
GATCGCGCTGCAGGAAGCCGATCGCCGGTTCGGCACGCGCGAGGCGGTGCTTTCGCGGCAGGCGATCCTGGAGCACAGCCCCTGGCGTCCGATCGCCCCGAACGGGGCGATGACCGGACGCGGCGGTGGCGCCCGCCCGGCGAGCATCGGCTGGCACGGCAACGTGCTGCTGGTGCGCCGCGAGATCGCGGTGGACGCGGTCGGCGCGGTGCCGCTGCCGACGCTGGAACCGCGCGGCGCGATCTGCGCGGACCTGCGCGTGGGGCAGGCGCGCCTGCGGGTGGTGGGGATGCATCTGGATCTGTCGGGCCTGCGCCGGCGGCATCAGTTGCAGGCGATCTGCGATCACGTGGGGCGCTGCGCCGGCGCGGCGCCCACCGTGCTGATGGGCGACATGAACGAATGGTCGGCGGCGCGCGGCGCCTTTCGCGGGCTGGAGGAAAGCTGGCGCCTGCTGGCACCGGGGCGCAGCTTTCCCGCGCGGAGGCCGGTGGCCCAGCTCGACCGGATCGTGGTGAGCGGCGAATGGCAGGTGGAAGACCTGGGCGTGCACCACAGCGCGCTGTCGGCGGTCGGGTCCGATCATCTGCCCGTTTGGGCGCGCCTGGCGCTGTGACAAAAAATTGCTACTGACGGTGGTGTATAACAAATACAAAGGCATTTTTGTCTGGTTATATTTGATGTTTGCTGCATCCGTCTTCACACTTTGCTCTCGATATATCGATCGGTCTCTCAATGTTAACGTCCGATGACCTGTTGGCTCCATACTGGCTTGCGCTTGGAAAATTCGTTCATCGCTATGCTGAGATCGAAGCGGCGATGCACCAGGTTTTGCGAATTGTATCTGACGTTCCTGACCGCACAGCCCAAGCGCTTTTTTCTGGAACGCGCGTTTCTCAAGCCACCGATATCGTCAAGCGTTTGTACACAGCCAGAAGGGCACATCTCCCCCTATATCTTCAAAAGGCCTTTTCCCAGATCGGAGTAGTAAACAAGGCACGAGATCGGCTGTTGCATCATGGAATGCAGTTTGAGCATGGGAAAATCATAGTAACAGATGAATCCAAAAATATTCCATCCCGCGCCTTTAAGCACGTTATATCTGTAGCTGATATGGAGGCTCTTGAGGAGGATGCCACCACCATACAGGCTTGTCTCGTATGCTTCTGGATTGAGTCTAGGCGTCCCGATCTCATCGGGGGCGAGCACCACACTGGCTGGGTCTCGCTTGCACAGGCGCAATGGCGATATAGCCAGCCGAAACCGCTGAAAACTCGCACAGTGCTTCGCGGTTCTGTTCAGGAGCGCAAAACACGCCTTCAATCATAGCGATTCATCTCAACCAGCCTGCCGCGTCTGCTCCGTTGCCGATTCCTTGCGTGTAACCCACAGCATTATTGCCTAAAAATTAGGCAAAAGGTCCGCTTTGCACAAGATTCGGGCTGATTGCGGCCGGCCGGGACGAATTTGCGTCCAAAAATCCTCGGATTCCTGAACTTTCGGTAAATGGCACGCCCTTTGCTTTGAGAAATCACGCCGGCGGGTCGCCCGGCGTAGAGGCCTGGAAAGGGGGGCGTGAATGAAGTTCATCATCGCCATCATCAAGCCGTTCAAGCTCGACGAAGTGCGTGAAGCACTGTCGGCTCTGGGCGTGGCAGGGATGACGGTGTCGGAAGTGAAAGGTTTCGGTCGGCAGAAGGGGCAAACCGAAATCTATCGCGGCGCCGAGTACTCCACCAACATGCTGCCCAAGGTGAAGATCGAGATTGCGGCCAGCGATGACCTCGCTCCGCAGATCGTCGAGACGATCCAGCAGACCGCCAGCACCGAAGCGATTGGCGACGGCAAGATCTTCGTTCTGGATCTCGCTTCCGCCACGCGCATCCGCACCGGTGAATCCGGGGACACCGCGCTTTGATTTCCGACACGAGGGGAACCCATATGATCCGTAAGATGATCAGTGGCGTTGCGGGCGTGGGCGTATCGCTCTTCGCTTCTACCGCCGCTTTCGCACAGGCCGGCCCGATCAAGGCGCCGACCGCCGAGCAGATGGCCACGATGGTCAACAAGGGTGATACCACCTGGATGTTGCTGTCGTCCACGCTCGTCCTCCTGATGAGCATTCCCGCACTCGCGCTGTTCTATGGCGGCCTCGTCCGCACCAAGAACATGCTCAGCGTGCTGATGCAGGTTTTCATGATCGTGTCGGTCGCCGCCCTGTGCTGGGTGAGCTGGGGCTATTCGATGGCCTTCACCGGCGGTTCGCCGTACTTCGGCGGCCTTTCCAAGATGTTCCTGGCCGGCGTTTCGGCCTCGACCTACGCCGCGACGTTCTCGAACAACGTCTACATTCCCGAATACGCCTACGTCATCTTCCAGATGACCTTCGCCTGCATCACGCCGGCGCTGATCGTCGGCGCGTTCGCGGAACGCGTGAAGTTCACGCCGCTGATGATCTTCACGGTGCTGTGGCTGACGCTGGTCTATTTCCCGATGGCCCACATGGTGTGGTACTTCGCCGGTCCTGACTTCCTGGCCGATGCGCCGACCGACGCCGGTCTGCTCTATGGCTGGGGCGCGCTGGACTTCGCGGGCGGCACCGTCGTTCACATCAACGCGGGCATCGCCGGCCTCGTCGGCTGCCTCGTGATCGGCAAGCGCGTGGGCTATGGCAAGGAAGCCACCCCGCCGCACTCGCTGACCATGACCATGATCGGCGCCTCGCTGCTGTGGGTGGGCTGGTTCGGCTTCAACGCCGGTTCGAACCTTGAAGCCAATGGCCTGGCCGCGCTCGCCTTCATCAACACCTTCGTCGCCACTGCCGCCGCCGCCGTTTCCTGGGCGATCGTCGAGCAGATCAAGCACGGCAAGCCCTCGATGCTGGGTGCCGCCTCGGGTGCCGTCGCCGGCCTCGTCGCGATCACCCCGGCCGCCGGCTTCGCGGCGCCGATGACCTCGATCATCCTGGGTCTCGTCGTCTCGCCGATCTGCTTCCTGTTCGTCTCGACCGTGAAGAACGCGCTCAAGTACGACGATACGCTCGACGTCTTCGGCGTGCACTGCATCGGCGGGATCGTCGGCGCGATCGGCACCGGCATCGTCGCCAACCCGGCGTTCGGCGGCCAGGGCTGGGTGGACTACACCGTGTTCCCCGCCGTTGCCGGCAAGTACGACATGGCGGCCCAGGTCTTCACCCAGATCAAGGCCGTGCTGCTGACGCTGGTCCTCTCGGGCGGTGTCTCCGCGATCCTCTTCTTCGCCCTCGACAAGACCATCGGTCTGCGTCCCAGCGAAGAGGCCGAACGCGAAGGCCTCGACATCACCGAGCACGGTGAACGCGCCTACAACTACTGAGTTACCGAGCTTGGCGGGGCGGGGGGTGTGATCCTCTCCCTCTCTCCCCCGACCCCGCCAGACGATGTTCCTCCTGCGAACAGACTAAGGCCGGAGTGCTAGCCCACTCCGGCCTCTTTTATTGTCTGGCGCAAAAGGAGGGGACGACAGGCGCCGGGAAAGGCCCGCCGTCGGAAAAATGCGCGCCGCTTAAGAGCTTTGCAACCGCTGGTCGATACTGAGGTCACTTCGGCTCAACACCCAGAGCATACGAAAGACTACGTAGTGGGCAGCAACAAGCTAAGAAGTCTGTTGGGGCGTCGGTCCGGTGCGGGAGAAGGAAACTCCCGGGCGCGGCGCATGTCGCAAGGGGATGCGGCGGCTCTCTGTTTCGCTTACGAGGATCTGGGCCTCGGCAGTTTCTGGACGACCGATGGCGAGGGGCGGCTGACGTACATGTCGCCCGCCGCGCAGGCCCTGCTCGGCGGCGGCGAGGATGGCCTCATTGGCCGGCCGTTCCTGGAGCTGTTCCTGCCGCCCGATCGCGAAGCCGAAGGAGACAGCCAGCGGGCGCTGTCCTTCGCGCTGGCCCGCCGGGGCCGCTTCGAGCGCGTGATCGCCCGGAGCGAGGCCGGGGGACGGGGCTGCTGGTGGTCCATCTCGGGCGAACCGCAGAGCGATGGCAATACCTTCACGGGCTTCCGCGGGCACTGCGCCGACATTACCGGCGAACGCGAATCCGCCGAGGAAAGCTCGCGGCTGGCCATGCACGATCCGCTGACCGGGCTGCTCAACCGCCGGCGCATGACGCAAGTGCTCGAACGCACGCTGACCGCCTACGCGCTGCAGCGGCGCTCTTGCGCGATCATGCTGATCGACCTCGACCGCTTCAAGCAGGTCAACGATACGCTGGGCCACGCCGCCGGTGACGCGCTGCTCAAGCAGGTGGCCGATCGTCTGGTGAAGATCGTGGGCGACAAGGAAAAGGTCTGCCGCCTGGGCGGCGACGAGTTCCAGGTCATCCTGCCCGATCAGGAAGATCGCGGCGTGCTGGGAGACATGGCCACCTCGATCATCAGCAGCATCTCGCAGCCTTATTCGATCGAAGGCAGCCGTCGCACCATCGGCGCGTCGGTGGGCGTGGCGGTCGCGCCGTTCGACGGGCAGGTCAGCGAAGAGCTGGTGCGCAACGCCGATCTCGCGCTCTATGCCGCCAAGGGCAGCGGGCGCGGCCGGTTCCGCTTCTTTTCGAACGATCTGCTGAAGGCGGCCGAAGATCGCCGGGTGCTGGAGGAAGACCTCATCGACGCGCTGCCGAAAGGCCAGCTCGAACTGCACTACCAGCCGATCGTGAAAGCCACGTCGAACCAGATCGTCGGGATGGAGGCGCTGGTGCGCTGGAATCATCCCGAGCAGGGCTGGATTTCGCCCGCGCGGTTCATCCCGATCGCCGAGGAATCGCACCTGATCTGCCGCATCGGCGAATGGGTGCTGCGCAAGGCGTGTGAAGACGCGGCCTCATGGCCGGGCGACGCGCGCGTGGCGGTCAATGTCTCCCCCATCCAGTTCGCGGATTCGTCGCTGCCCGCGCTGGTGGCGAGTGCGCTGGCTTCGTCGGGGCTGGAGCCCGACCGGCTGGAACTGGAAATCACCGAAGGCGTGTTCCTGCAGGAAGGCGGGACCACCGACGCTATGTTCCGGTCGCTGAAGGATCTGGGCGTTCGCCTGGCGCTCGACGATTTCGGCACCGGCTATTCCTCGCTCGCCTATCTGAAGACCGCGCCGTTCGACAAGATCAAGATCGACCAGAGCTTCGTGCGCGGCGCGACGGGTTCGGGATCGCGCAACCGCGCGATCATCGCCGCGATCGTGGCGCTGGCCAAGGCGCTGGACATGGAAACGACGGCGGAAGGCGTCGAATCGTTCGACCAGTTCGATCTGATGAAAAGCCTGGAAGTCAGCCATGTGCAGGGCTTCATCTACAGCCCCGCGATCACCAACGAGGATTTTCTGGCCCGGCTGGATGGCGATGGATGGACCATCGCCCCGTCCGGACCCGCGCGGCAACGGCATGACCGGCAGGCGATGTTCCGCCGGATCGGCGCGATCCACGAAGATCACTACTATCCGATCGTGCTGCGCAACCTGTCGGTATCCGGCGCGCTGATCGAGGGCATGGTGGACGTGCCACTGGGCACGAAATTCGTGCTCGATCTGGGTGACGGCCAGCTGGTCATCGCCACGGTGCGCCGTTCGCGCAAGCACCAGCAGGGTGTTGAGTTCGAACAGGAAATGGTGGCGGACGGCAATGGCGGGCTGTGTACGCGCCATCGCGTTTCGCCCTATGCGCTGGCGGCGGCGGGCCTGACCCAGACGCCGGGCCATGCCGGGCCCATGCTGATCACCCGCAGCGAGGACGGCCGGGTCATGCTGCCCGCGTTCAGCCTGGCGAGCGAATGGAACGGCGCCGCCCTGCGCACCGAGGCGGCCTGAACGGCGGGCGCGGGCTACCCGTTGCGGAATTTGTCCACGCCGCCTAATGCCCGGCGCATCATGGCAGACGCGCAGACATCCCCCGACCGGCCGCAACCCAAGGAATGGATCAAGGCGATCCACGCCTATGTTCCCGGCAAGTCCACCGGGGCCGACGGGCGTCCGCTGACCAAGCTTTCGGCGAACGAGAACCCGCTGGGCACCAGCGCGGCCGTGCTCGCGGCGCGTGGTGGCGCAGGGCACGGCGCGGGGGAACCTTCGCGCTATCCCGATCCCGACAGCAAGGACCTGCGCGCCGCGCTGGGCGCGCTGCACGGCATTCCCGCCGATCGCATCGTCATGGGCACCGGTTCGGACGAGCTGCTGCACATCGCGGCGCAGGCCTATGCCGGGCCGGGGGACGAGATCGTCTACGTCCGCTATGGCTTCTCGGTCTATGACATCGCCGCGCGCCGGTGCGGCGCGGTGCCGGTGGTGGCGCCGGACGCGGACTATGGCACCGACGTCGACGCGCTGCTGGCCTGCGTGACCGAGCGGACGCGGGTGGTGTTCCTCGCCAATCCCAACAATCCCACGGGCAGCTTCCTGCCGCGCGAAGGGATCGCCCGGCTCCATGCCGCGCTGCGCCCGGACGTGCTGCTGGTGATCGACCAGGCCTATGCCGAATATGTCGCGCCCGAGGACGAGGATGGCGCGCTTGCCCTCGCGGGGGGGGCGGCGAACGTGCTGGTCACGCGCACGTTCTCGAAGATCTATGGCCTGGCCGGCGAACGCATTGGCTGGGCGACGGGCGACGCCGCGATCGTCGACATGCTCAACCGCATTCGCGGCCCGTTCAACCTGTCGCTGACCGCGCAGGCGACGGGGCTGGCGGCGGTGGCGGACCAGGGCTTCGTGGAGGCATCGCGCCTTCACAACGCCGCGCAGCGCGCGAAGTTCGTGGCGGCGCTCAACGCGCTGGGCAACCACGGCATCCGTCCGTTGCCGAGCGAGGCGAACTTCGTGCTGATCCTGTTCGAAGGCGCGCTGAGCGCCGAGGCGGCCTATCTGGGGCTGATGGAGCACGGCTACATCACCCGCTGGCTGCCGGGGCAGGGGCTGCCGCAGGCGCTGCGCATCACCATCGGCACCGAAGCGCAGATGGACGAGATCGCGGCGGCGCTGCGGCAGATGTGCGAGACGGCGAAGTGACGACGCCCGCGTCCGCGCCGGCGCCGTTCCGCCACGTTGCGGTGATCGGGCTGGGCCTGCTGGGCGGATCGGTCGCCCGCGCGGTCAAGACCTACGCGCCCGATGCCACGGTAAGCGGCTTCGACGCCGATGCCACCGTGCGCCTGCGCGCGCGGGAGATCGCGCTGTGCGATTCGATCGCCGAAAGCGCGGGCGATGCGGTGCGCGAAGCGGACCTTGTCGTGCTGTGCGTGCCGGTGGGGGCAATGGGCGCCGCGGCGCGCGCGCTGGCGGCGGACCTGCCGCACGGCGCGCTGGTGACCGACGTGGGGTCGAGCAAGGCCAGCGTGGCGCGCGCGCTGGCGGAAGCGCTGCCGGGCCATGCGGTGATCCCCGCGCACCCGGTTGCCGGGACCGAGCAGAGCGGGCCGGACGCGGGCTTCGCCACGCTGTTCCGCAACCGCTGGTGCATCCTGACGCCACCCGCCGATGCCGATCCGGCGCTGCTGGCGCGGCTGGCCGCATTCTGGGAAGCGCTGGGCGCGCGCGTCGACATCATGGATGCCGAGCACCACGATCTGGTGCTCGCCGTGACCAGTCACCTGCCGCACCTGATTGCCTATACCATCGTCGGCACCGCATCGGATCTCGAGGCGGTGACGCAGAGCGAGGTCATCAAGTATTCGGCCGGCGGCTTCCGCGATTTCACCCGCATCGCCGCGTCGGACCCGACGATGTGGCGCGACGTGTTCCTGAACAACCGCGATGCCGTGCTCGACATGCTCCAGCGCTTCACCGAGGACCTGATGGGATTGCAGAAGGCGATCCGGCTCGGCGATGGCGTGGCGCTGTTCGACCACTTCTCCCACACCCGCGCGATCCGCCGCTCGATCATCGAGCAGGGCCAGGACGATGCGCGCCCCGATTTCGGCCGCGTTCACGACGAGGGCGCGGACCGACGGTCAGACCAGCAGGAATAGCAGGGCTACGGCCGCCATCACGGCGGTGGAAAGCCAGCCGCCGAGCGCCAGCGCCGGCGAGATGACGAAGGCGCCCATTACGCGCGGATTGCGCGCGATAAGCATGGTCACCACCATCAGCGGTGGCGCCAGCAGCCCGTTGACCACCGCGGCCCAGTACAGCGCGCGCATCGGATCGATCGCCAGCAGATTGAGCGCAATGCCCGCCGCCGTGGCCAGCGCGATCACGGCATAGAACGCCTTGGCTTCGCGCAGGCGCCGATCCAACCCCTCGCTCCAGTCGAAGGTTTCGGCGACGGCATAAGCGGCCGAGCCGGCCAGCACCGGGATAGCGAGCAGGCCGGTGCTGACAATGCCCAGCGCGAACAGCCCGAAGGCGAAGTCTCCGGCCAGCGGCCGTAGCGCCGAGGCGGCCTGCACCGCGCTGTCGATTTCGGTAATTCCCGCCCGGTGCAGCGTCGCCGCCGTGGCGATGACGATGAAGATCGCGGTCAGGTTGGAAAAGACCATGCCCACCAGCGTGTCGATGCGGATGCGGCGCAGCTCCGCCCCGGCGGTGCGCGGCGCCACGCAGAGCGGCTTGGTGTGGCGGCGGCGCTGTTCCTCCACTTCCTGCCCGGCCTGCCAGAAGAACAGGTAGGGGCTGATCGTGGTGCCGAGCACGGCCACCAGCGCCATTACGCTGGCCTTGTCGAAGGCCAGGTGCGGGATCAACACGCCCCGGACCGCATCGGCCCAGGAAACGTGCGCCACGGCCGCCACCGCGAAATACGACAGCAGCGACAGGGTGGTCCATTTGAGGATGCTGGCATAGCGGGCATAGCTGACGAACACTTCCAGCGCGATGCTGAGCAGCCCGAAGCCGATGATGAATGGCATGTCGCGGCCGGGCAGGATCAGGGCGAGCGCCGAGCCCATCGCGCCCAGGTCGGCGCCCAGGTTGATGACGTTGGCGATCAGCAGGAGCAGGACCACGCCGCGCAGCAAGGGCCGAGGGTAATGCGCGCGCAGGTTGTGCGCGATGCCCTGCCCCGATACCGCGCCGATCCTGCCGCAAATCTCCTGGATCGCGGTCATCAGCGGCAGGCTGAACAGCAGCGTCCACGCCATGCCATAGCCGAACTGCGCGCCGACCTGGCTGTAAGTGCCGATGCCGCTGGGATCGTCGTCGGCCGCGCCCGTAACGAGACCCGGCCCCAGCACCGCGAGAGGGGTTCGGCGGGGCGGCGCCTCCTGGCCGTCGTCTTCGGGCGGCTCGGGGGCGTCAGTCATGCAGCACGTTGAGCGCCGCCATAACCCGGGCCTCCACCTCTTCGCGGGGAAGCCCGGCGGGAATCTCCTCGCCGAAGTGATAGCGGACGGTGCCCGATCGTTTCCACAGCCGATGGTAGAGCGGGCCGCTGTTCACCGCGACCGGAATCACCGGCAGGTTCAGCAGTTTGTAAAGGCCGGCGAAGCCCGATTGCAGCGGCGCGGCCGACCCGTGCGGCACGCGCGTTCCTTCGGGAAAGATCACCAGCGGACGGCCGTTGGCGATCAGCCGGCGCGCCTCGGTCAGCATCGTGCGCAGGGCCTTTGCGCCGGCATCGCGCTCCACCCCGATCAGGCCATAGCGAACCCCCGCCTTGCCCCACAGCGGCAGGCGCATCAATTCCATCTTGGCGAAGACGACCGGCGTATCGAACGTGGCGGGCAGCTCGATCGCCTCGTAGAACGATTCGTGCCGGATCGCGTAGAGCACGCCGCCGCGCGGATGAGTCACGTTGCTTTCGCGCCGGATGCCCAGCAGATAGCGGCAGCACGCGCGGTGATACTTGCCCCAGCTGCGGATGGCCGACCGGAAGCGGTGTTCGGAAACGGACATCATCAGCGCCACCCAGATCACCAGCAGCACCGTGCCCGTGTAGAACACGAGGTAGAACGCCAGGCTGCGCGGAATGTCGAGAATGCTGCCGCGCGGCAGCGGCCGGGCCATCGGAGAGGTCATGGGAGGCGCGTTTCCTTGTTACCGGTCGGCATTACCAGCCCGCCGCCCATGCGCCGATGCGGGCCAGCAGTTTGTTGTATTCGAGGAACAGGATGCGCAGCGACGGGCGCGAAGGCACGGCATCGCGCACGATCACGATATCGTCCGGCAGCGCCGCTGCCAGGTCGAACGCGGCGCGGCGCATGTGCCAGTCGGTGGTGATGAGGCGGATCGAGTGCAGGCGCTGAGCCGCCACCCAGCGCGCCGCTTCCAGCCCGTTGGAGCGGGTGTCGACCGAATCGTAGCCCAGCGTGATGCAGCATTGCAGCAGGCGCGGCTCCACCCCGTATTCGGCCGCGAATTCGCCCGGCTTCACTTCGCGGTCCACCCCGGCGATCAGCAGCTTGCGCGCGTGGCCGGCGCGCAGTTCGGTCAGCGCGCGCGGGATGCGGCCGCCGCCGCCCGTCACCACCACGATGCCGTCGGTGGTGCGGTCGTCGGCCGGCTGGGGCAGCAGCAGCGCGAACCACAGGAAGCCCAGCACCCAGGCGAGCATCGTCAGCGACGCGATGCGCCGGAACAGGCCGGGAGGCTTGCGCAGCCGCCTCACAGCATGCGCCTCAGGTTGCGCAGCACCGAAACACGCGCCGTCACCACCGCCAGCGCCACGCCCGCCAGCGGGATCGCGGCGATCACGATCCAGTCGCTCCACAGCAGTCCGGCGGACGTGGTCATGCCCGAGCCGAGCGCCGCGAACTGGCGGCCCAGCAGCACCACCACGATCAGGCCCACCAGCAGGCCGACAATGCCGCCCGCCGCCGCGTCCATCGCCATGCTGCGCTGGAAGATCCGCGCGATCTGGTTGTCGGTGCCGCCCAGCATGTGCACGATCTCTATCGTATCGCGATGGTTGCCAAGCGCATTGCGCGAGGCCAGCAGCACGGCGGCCACGGTGGCCAGCGCCAGCAGCGCGATCAGGCCGCCCGCCAGCCATTGCAGCGCGTGGATCGCGGAAAAGACCGGGGTCAGCCAGCCCGCCTGCGCATCGACGCGCGCGGCCGGGGCGTTGCGCGCCACCCGCGCGCGCAGCGCGGCGATCCGGTCGGGCGTGGCATGGCCGGAAAGGCGCACGTCGAGCAGCGCGGGGATGGGCAGGGCTTCCACGTCGTCGCCGGGACGGGTGCCCAGCCACGGTTCAACCAGCGCGTTCAGCTCCTCCTGCGGCACCACCCGCGCCGATACCACGCCCGGCGCGCCGCGCAGCGTGGCCAGCGCGGCCAGCGCCTGCCGGTTGCGTTCGGCCGGCGCGGCGGACACGACCTGGACCGTGACGCCGCCCTCGACGTCCGCGCTCGCGGTCTGCGCGGCGTTGCGCAGGGCCAGGCCGCTGGCCGCCGCCACCACCGTCAGCGCGATCATGATGGCGATCACCCAGGGCATCGGGCCGGACAGGCGCGCTTCGGGCAGCAGGCGCGCCTCGTTGTTGCCCGCGCGATCGCGCGGGCCATCGGCCACCGCCGCGCCAAGCCAGGAAAAGACGTTCATGGTGCGACGCTCTCAGGCCCGGGCTGGCCCGCCGCCGCTCCCCCCGCTACCACCGGCGCGGACCGGCGGGGGGGATAGCGCAGCGCGCCCGTCGGATCGAGCAGCTTGCCCTTGTCGAGCCGCATGATCAGCGAATCCGGCACCTGACGGATCAGTTGCGGATCGTGGGTGGCGACCACCACGGTCGTTCCCAGCCCGTTCAGCGACTGGAACAGGCCGATCAGCTTGAACGCCATGTCCGCATCGACGTTGCCGGTCGGTTCGTCGGCGATGAGCAGTTCGGGCCGGCCGATCACCGCGCGCGCAATCGCCACGCGCTGCTGCTCCCCGCCGGAAAGCGCGGCGGGCTGGGCATGGCGCCGGTCGGCCAGGCCCACCCAGTCCAGCATGTCGTTCACCGGGCGGACGATGTCCTTCTCCACCATGCCCGCCACGCGCAGCGGCAGCGCCACGTTGTCGAAGGCGGAAAGGTGCGGCACCAGCCGGAAGTCCTGGAACACCACCCCCAGCCGGCGGCGGAAGCCGGGCAGCCGGTCGCGCGGCAGGGTGATCGCATCGGTGCCGAACATGCGGATCAGCCCGCGAGACGGGCGCTGGGCCAGATAGAGCAGGCGCAGCAGGCTGGTCTTGCCCGCGCCGCTGGCGCCGGTGAGGAAATAGAAATTGCCGGAAAAAAGCGTGAAGCTGACATCGGTCAGCACTTCCTTGCCGGTGCCGTAGCGCAGCCCGACATTGTCGAACTGAACGATCTCGGCGTCTGGCTGGGTCATGATGAAACAGGCGTCCCCGGATTGCTGTAATGCGCTCTTTTCGCAGCGTGAGCGGCTATACGCGTCAATCGATGTGGAAAAAAGGCTGTGGACGCCCTTCTCTAGGGTGCGCGCCTATTGTTTCAATCCGCTTCGCCATGCTTAACCGCAAATATGATCATCGCCTGTCCAGCCTGTTCGACGCGCTATGTCGTTCCCGACAGCGCGATCGGTGCGGAAGGTCGCACCGTGCGGTGCGCGCGCTGCCGCCATAGCTGGTTCCAGACGGGGCCGGAGCTTCCCCCGCGCGAGGATGCGCCCCCGGCGACCCGGCCCGCAGACGAACCGATCGCCGAACCGGCAAAGGCCCCCACGCCGACGGCGGCCGTCGAAGCCGCCCCCGCGGCCGAAGCGCCGCCCGCGCCATCCTCCCCCGGCAACGATCCCGCAGCGGCGGATGCCGCCGGCGATCAGCCCGCCGAACCGTCCATGGCGCGCGCCGAAGACAGCGGCGCCGCGTCCCCGCCACCCGCCTTTGCCGCCCCGCAGGTGGAGCGGGACGTGGAAGAATTCGTGTCGATGGCATCGAGCTTCGAGCACGAACCGCCGTTCCGCCCGCGCCGCAACCCGGCCCGGTTGTGGACCGCCGCGGCCGTCACCTTCGCGCTGGCGGTGGCCGCGCTGATCGGGGCCGTCAGCTATTTCGGCATGCCGGACTGGCTGCCCGTGGCCCGCCCCACCTTCGGCGCCGCGCCATCGGACCTCGCGCTGTCGTTCCCGCCGGAACGGCAGGACCGGCGCACGCTGCCCAACGGCACCGAATATTTCGGCGCGAGCGGGACGGTGACGAACGTGGGCAAGGAGGTGCGTTCGGTGCCGCCGATCCTGATCGTGCTGCGCGATGGCAAGGACCGCATCGTCTATACCTGGAACGTCACCCCGCCCAAGGACACGCTCGCGCCCGGTGAAAGCGTGACGATCAACGAAGCGGTGACCGACGTGCCCAAGGACGCCAAGATCGCGGAAATCGGCTGGAAGCCCGATTGATCCCCCGCATGGGCGCGGATGGGCGTGGATCGGAAGCCGATGGCCCGGAAGCTCCGGGAAAAAACCGCATCATGGCAGTTGCGCCCCGCAAACCCCTTTGCTAAGGGCGCGCTCCTACCCCCCGCGGGACCCCTCCGAGCGAGAACCGGTCCCGTTGATTTTGCGGTCGTGGCGGAATTGGTAGACGCGCAACGTTGAGGTCGTTGTGGGTGAAAACCCGTGGAAGTTCGAGTCTTCTCGACCGCACCAGTCATCCTGAAAATCGCGAGTGAAGGCGGTTCCCCTTTGGGGAGGTGTGCTGCTGCGTTTGCCGGGCTGCGCAGCACCGCTTGTTACCTGCCAACGGCGTCGGCGCTCAAATACCCCGGCCGCCCCCTTTCAAAGCCCATCCCGCAACCCGTCGAAGGTGACGGCCTAGCAGCCGGGCATCGGAATTAGCGACGTATTTTCAATTGGATATTTCGCCGCTCCGTTCGTTACAGCGATAGCGGCAAGGACCGGCATAGGACCGCGACGAATTTCAGCCCTGATCCTCGCCACCCAGGGACCGCACTTCGCCCATCTTTCGTTCGAAGTAGAAGGACGTTCGACCGATCACGCGGGCGATTGAGAACACGACTTCAATCGAGATAGCGTAGAAGGCGAACATCGCGCAGCCGCGAACGACGACGCTTACCACTGTGGGCACCTTGGACGTGCCAAGCCAATGCACATATATTTCGACCGGCTGCAAGCCGCGCAGGAAGCCCGGCACTTCCGGCGTAGGCAGGAGAAGCCCGGTCGCAACTATGATCGAGGCGACGGCGATCAGATTGAAGTATGAGACGTTATAGAACAATTCGTGGTATAGATCACGAAGAAGTTTCGAACGTAACTTCGCTTCAATCGACGTGCCTTCGGCCGTCTCTTTCTCGCGATTTCCCAGCAAAAAGAACATCACGTTAACGGTGAAGCCTAGCAAAATGGACTGAACCGCTAGGACGCCAGCAAGTAAGTTATCAGAAACCTTCGGACATGAAATAGCCGCAATCAAAGAAAATAGGCATGCAAATACCACTCGCGGCCACTGACTTTTCCTCTTGCGAGTGTTAAAGTCGTAGAACGTCGCGTTGTTATTACGAATTATTTGGCGAACGTTAAACACCTTCGCTTTTTTCGATAATTTGCGTTTCCAGTAGCTTCAACATCGCCGCCTTACTCTTTGCCCGATCAGGATGGCCTTTGATGTAATCCTCGATTTCGAGCGGAAACCGCGTGGCAAAGTGACCGGCCTCAATAACGTTGATCGTCCGATTTTTGCCGTTCACCGTGGCAACCACCGTGCAATCCTCAATGTCATCATCGCGAATATCAAGCAATTCGTTTCCAGACAGCATGTACGCGACTGCCTTCCTCAAAATCGCGTCGGACTGTCCAAGCTTTGCAAGTATCTTCGTTGAAACCGTCGTATTAAATTCTTCATCTTTGCTTGAGTTTTGTTTGAATGACATAGCACCGCGCTGTCCGAATTTCGGAGTGTCGGTGATTTCAGCAGGCTTCCTTGAGAAGTTCACACGAACTTCCTTTGGCCTTGCCCCGCTATACGACGTAGCATCGTGCCTGAATGAGTGCGAAACAACGCCATCGGGCAGCATTTCCCGTAGTGTTCGCGATAGGCCACCGTAGCCACCGAACTGACCAAGGTATTGGCTCCCGACGTAGATTCGACCGCTTTCCGAGAGATAGACAAGGAAGAAGAACGGTCGAAGGCTGACGCTGCTATCCGGGATTTCGCCAACGTCGGTGTTGTCATAGGCATGGCCGGAATAAAGCGAACGGAAGCGGCCAAAGACGGTTCGGTCGTCAACCTGTTCGCATTTCTCGACAGGCGCGTTGATCGTCGTCTTCAGATATTTGCATGTCGCGTCGTCGTTCAAATCAATATCAGGCTGCGCAATCAGCTTGGCGCAAAAGGCTTTGAACTGCTCGTCGGTGAATGGCACGATTTCCGGCGCTACACCTTCGGCCCGCTTTTCCCTGATAAGGTAGTGAAAGCTGACGGTTGCTTCTTCACGCTTTCGTTTAGCCAACGCACCTTCCCCCGCTGTCGATCACGTCGAATGTGGTCTTCGGCGAATCTAATATCGTAACGAGTTGCGTATGCGAAGCGCGTCATCGTTCAGAACGCTGAAAGCGGAACGAAACCGCCCAACGGCAGCGCCAGCAGCACTAGAATGTGGGCACGGACCTTGTCCGCAACGTCCTTTGCCGATCCTTGCTTTGGAACCGGGGCGCACGACAACGCTGCCGCATAGTGCGGTAAGATATTGATTTTCTGTCGGGAAACTGGAGCGGGCGAAGGGATTCGAACCCTCGACCCCAACCTTGGCAACTTCGATGAGCGGCTTCTCCAAGCTTTCCGAGCCTACCCCATACTACGATTTGTTCAGTAGTTATTGATATTTAGCCTATCCTATCGTATCCTGCTGCTGGACGCAATTGGGCGTCCCGTGGAGACAATTTGGAGACAAAGCCCCTTTCGACGAGCTTTGTCTCCAACTGGAGGATCACGATGGCAACCAGCAAACTGACCAAGCGCGCGATCGATGCGCTCGTGCCGCCGGTGAAGAAGCAGGCTGTCCTTTGGGACACGGAGGTGAAGGGCTTCGGCGTGCGGGTGCTGCCGTCCGGCCTCAAGACCTTCATCGTCCAGTATCGCAATGCCGAGGGCATCAAGCGCCGTATCAACATTGCGCGCTATGGCGTGCTGACCGTCGACCAGGCGCGCGATCAGGCCAAGCTCAAGCTGGCGGCCGTCATCGGCGGTGAAGACCCCGCCGACGAAGTTCGCCAAGCGCGAAAAGGTATGACGGTCGAGGAGATGTGCGATTGGTATCTGACCGAAGCGCGGACGGGGAACATCCTCGGCCGCAAGAACCTGCCGATCAAGAAATCGTCGCTCGACATGGATGAGAGCCGGATCAGGACACACATCAAGCCGCTCCTAGGCAAGCGGGTCGTGAAGCATCTGACCATCGCGGATGCCGAGCAGATGCAGACCGACGTGAAGGACGGGAAGACGGCGAAGCCGCGCAGCGGCGGCCGGGGTGGTATGGCGACCGGCGGCGCCGGTGTCGCGGCGCGCTGCGTGGGCACGCTCCAGGCCATCATCGGACATGCGAAGCATAAGGGCCTGCTCGACACTCATCCGACGCAGGGTGCGAAGAAGCTGGCTGGTAAGAAGAGGACGCGGCGTCTGAGCGCCGCCGAGATCGTGATAATGGGCAAGGCGATAGCCTATGCCCAGCGCAACGGCGAGAACCCCGTCGCTCTCGGTGTGCTGCGCATGCTGCTGCTGACCGGATACCGCCGGGAAGAAGCTCAGGCGATGCACCGCGCCTGGGTCAACGGGGCTGCTGGCTATGTCGCGTTCCCGGACACCAAGGGGGGTGCGCAGCTTCGGGCGATCGGCCCTGCGGCTGTCAGGGTCATCGAGAACCAGCCCGGCATCGTGGGCAATCCGCACGCCTTCCCCTCGGAAGTCGGAACGGGGCCGTTCACGGCGGTCAGTGCCTGCATCCAGCGCGTTTGCGCACTGGCGGGAATCGAGGGCGTCACACCGCACACGCTGCGCCATACCTTCGGCAGCGTGGCCGGTGAGCTAGGTTTCTCGGAGCTGACGATCCGCGCCATGCTCGGCCACGCCTCACAGAATGTTACGCAGGACTATGTCCACATTGACGAGGCACTGAAGCTCGCCGTGCGGCGGACATCGGATGAAATCGAGCGGCTGCTTGCTCTGGGCGCTGCGAAACTAGAGACGATGCGGCTCGCCGCTTGGACCACAAAGAGTCGGGGTCGATGCGGCCACACCGCCGGATTCGAATCCCCATGTGGGAGCGTGATGGTGCGAACTGTGTAAATCGAAAATTGTGAGAGACGGAGCAACATGCTTGCGCGGCGGGCGATGGCGACGACCAGAACTGGATCTTCCGGCCTCGCTCACTGTGCGGGCTTCGATAATCGCAAAGTTCAACTTGCTTGGAGGACGATCGGACTTCGTCGCTCCAACCTGCCTGATCCCGATCAAATTACCCGCTAATCACGCATGATCCCGACCGGGAGGCAGAGCTTCAAAACTGCCGTATAGCCCCTTAAAAAACAGGAGCGGATAACCGGGAGGTCCTTCCTCCAGCTATTCCACAAAACCAATCACGATTTCATGGTCACCTGCATCATGTATTTGCGAAATCTTACAGCCGACCCATGCTAACGCTCCCTCTACTCGCAGGAAGCCGTCCTGCATCGACAGGTTCAGACCCGCTATCGCTTCGTTGGGCTCTGCACGAAAGATGGACTGGCACAAATCAATATGCTCGATCGCGAGAACGTTCACGCAGAATTTCCCGGTCTCCCGAATAGATGTCCAACTCCTCGATGCGTTAGACGGCATAAAGGCCACCAAAGGGGGGTCGATGGAAACGGAGGTGAATGTTCCGACAACCTAAGTAATTGGCCGGCGCATTTCGTCACCAGATATTATAACACAAACGCTGGTTGGATGGTTACCGAGGACACGGCGAAAGTAACGTTCGTCTATTTTTATATGGGCGATGTGCCCTTCCGGAATTTCCGAACTCATCACGATTTCCTGGCCGTCATATCAAGTGCGACATCGACAATCATGTCTTCCTGGCCACCGACCATTTTGCGTTTACCAAGTTCGACCAGAATCGCGCGGGTATCGACGCCATATTCCACACTCGCCTTCTCTGCATGACGCAGGAAGCTGGAATAAACGCCGGCATAGCCCAACGTCAGCGTTTCGCGGTCAACCCGTACCGGGCGGTCCTGCAGCGGACGCACCAGTTCTTCCGCCGCATCCATGAGCGCGTAGAGATCGGTGCCATGGTTCCAACCCATCCGGTCGGCGGCCGCGATGAATACTTCGAGCGGCGCGTTACCCGCTCCCGCGCCCATGCCCGCCAGCGAGGCATCGACCCGGATCGCGCCGTTCTGCACCGCGACAATGCTGTTGGCGACGCCCAGCGAAAGGTTGTGGTGCGCGTGCACGCCGCGCTGCGTCTCCGGCTTGAGCACCCGGTCATAGGCCTGGAGCCGCGCGGCATAATCGTCCATCGACATGGCCCCGCCGCTGTCGGTGACATAGACGCAATGCGCGCCATAGCTTTCCATCAGCTTGGCCTGGCCGGCGAGCGCGTCGGGCGGCGACATATGGCTCATCATCAGGAAGCCCGACACGTCCATACCAAGCCCGCACGCGTATTCGATATGCTGCCTGGCGACATCAGCTTCGGTGCAATGGGTGGCGACCCGCACCGAGCGCACGCCCAGCTCATAGGCATGCTTGAGATCATGAATCGTGCCGATGCCAGGCAGCAGCAGGGTAGTAAGGACGGCATGTTCGAGCACCTCGGCCACCGCGCCGATCCAGTCCCAATCGGTATGGGCGCCGAAGCCGTAGTTGAACGAGGAACCCGACAGCCCGTCTCCATGCGCGACTTCGATGGCATCGACTTTCGCCCGGTCAAGCGCCCTGGCGATCGCCTGGACGTGGTCCAACCCGTACTGGTGGCGGATGGCGTGCATCCCGTCGCGCAGGGTGACATCCTGGATATAGAGCTTGGTGGTGGTCGGATCGAAGCTCATGCCGCGCTTCCTTCATGCATTCTGGCCGCCATGCGTTCGGCGGTCCTGAGCGCCGCCGACGTCATGATGTCGAGATTGCCGGCATAGGCCGGGAGATAGTGGGCCGCGCCCTCCACTTCGAGGAAGACGGAGACCTTGAGCCCGGTGAACTCGCCGTTCATCTCGGGAATGCGTAGCGGCTGGTTCGAACCGATATGCTCGAACTGGACCTCCTGCTTCAGCCGATAGCCGGGAACATAAGTCTGCACCTGGGCGACCATGTCCTTGACCGATTGCGCGATTAACGCCTGATCGCCGTCCTCGCACAGGCAATAGACGGTATCGCGCATAATCAGCGGCGGTTCGGCCGGGTTCAGCACGATGATCGCCTTGCCCCGCGTCGCTCCGCCGACATCGACGATTGCCTGGCTGGTGGTTTCGGTGAACTCGTCGATATTGGCGCGGGTGCCGGGCCCGGCGCTCTTGGACGCGATGGACGCGACGATCTCGCCGTAATGCACTTTGGCGACGCGGTTGATCGCATGCACTATAGGAATGGTCGCCTGGCCGCCGCAGGTGACCATGTTGACGTTGGGCGCGTCGAGATTGGCGCTGCCGTTGACGGGCGGGATCGTATAGGGGCCGATGGCCGCAGGCGTCAGGTCGATCACGCGCTTGCCCGCCGCGCGCAGCAGCGAATCGTGATGCTTGTGCGCCCCGGCCGACGTCGCATCGAACACGATCTCGATCTCAGAAAATTCCGGCATGGCGATCAGGCCTTCCACGCCCCCGGGCGTGATTGGCACGCCCATGCGCCGGGCCCGCTTCAGCCCGTCGGATTCGGGATCGATGCCCACGAACGCGGCCATCTCTAGCGTGTCGGACAGTCTCATGAC
The DNA here is from genome assembly GCA_001725355.1 of Novosphingobium sp. SCN 66-18. Taxonomy (GTDB): domain Bacteria; phylum Pseudomonadota; class Alphaproteobacteria; order Sphingomonadales; family Sphingomonadaceae; genus Novosphingobium. The sequence continues at coordinate 10,746 of MEGD01000031.1, read as the reverse complement.
CTTGATCATCAGGTCGGTGCCAATATTGCCCGAGCCGATGATCGCGACTTTCGTCTTCGTGCCCATAATCCTAGCTTTCGTAAGTGAAACCGACGGAGCCGAGCCCGCCAATTGTGGCCTTCACGCTGTCGCCCGGCTGCAGCGCCACCATGGGACCGAGCGCGCCCGTCAGCACGACATCGCCCTTGCGCAGCGGCTCGCCGCGTTCGGCCAGCGTGTTGGCCAGCCAGGTCGCCGCGTTCAGCGGATGACCGAGGCAGGCCACACCGGCACCGAGCGAGGCCACGGCGCCGTTGACTTCCAGCGCCATGCCGCATGTCCAAAGGTCCAGCCCGGCAAGCGGCTTGCGGTCCTTGCCAAGAACGAACATCGCGGAAGAACCGTTATCGGCGACGGTGTCGGCGAAGGTGATTTTCCAGTCCGCGATCCGGCTGTCGACGATCTCGATGGCTGCAACCACGCTCTCGACCGCCGCCGCAAGCTCCTCGCGGGTAACGGTGTGGGCTGGAAAATCGTCGCCAATGACAAACGCGACCTCGGCTTCCGCTTTCGGTTGGAGTAGCCTGCCTGATGGCAGTGCATCGCCATCAGGCAATTCCATATCCTCGAACAGGACACCGAAATCCGGCTGATCGACGCCGAGTTGCTGCTGCACCGCCTTCGCTGTCAGCCCGACCTTGCGCCCGATAATCCGGCGTCCCGCCGCTTCCCAAAAGCGCGTGTTGATAGCCTGGATGGCATAGGCTGCTTCTACATCACGGGGATCGAGGTCATCGCGCATCGGGGGAATTGCCTGACCGGCATATGCCTCGCGAAGCCGCGCGGCCAGATCGTTCCAGATGGATGTGTTCACCATCGTCACTCCTAAACAAGATATCGCTAGTCGACGTAATAAGGAGTCTGCGCTGGCTCAATCACGCTTTACTCCGTATAACTCACGAAATGAGACAAGGTACACCCAGGCTAAACTCGCTCGATCGCTCGCTGGACCTCCTCGAGTGCATCATTCTCGATCAAGGGCGCAGACCGGCGCATGAAATCGGGCGACAGCTCAACCTCAAGCGCGCGACTGTCTACCGTATAGTCAAGTCTCTTGAGGAATTTGGCCAATTGCGCGCGTGTCGACGAGGCCATTATGTCGCCGGGCCCCGGATTTTACATATGCTGGCATCGGTCGATCCTCATCACATTCATGCGGAAATTGCACGACCACTGATACGGAAACTTGCCAAATCGGTGGGGCATACCGTCCATCTGGGCGTCCTGGAAGGAGACATGACGACCTACCTGGTCAAGGAAGGGCGTGTCGACGACGGCTTGCTCACCCGCGAAGACATGCAGCTCGAATCCTATTGTTCCGGCATTGGCAAGGTGCTGCTTGCCTATCTGTCCGAGGCGGACCGGCAACGCTATTTGTCCGGCGGACCTTTCGTGCGCTTGACGCAAAATACTATCGTTGATCCGGACGCGCTTCGCGAACATCTGCAAACCGTCAGAGCCTCGGGCTATGCAATCGACGATCGCGAGATCGCTCCCGATCTTTGCTGCCTGGCTGTCCCCATCTTGCAACCCGATCGCTCCGCTACGCTGGCTCTATCCGTCTCAAGCATCGATCAGCGGAAGTTTGAGAAATCCCACGACGCCCTGCTTCGAAAGCTCACGCAAACATCAGAGCAAATTGCGCGGCGTTTATGGGTTGAGACGGTCTGAGTCCCGCATTCGATGGGGAAAGCTGAAAGCGGCTTTGAGCGGACTATCATCGGGTGACATTGCCTCTTGCTAAGGGCGCCATCCAGATGCTGGCGGGCGCCCATGGATTGACAATCTATCGATTCAGATGGATGTTATCGATAAATCGACATGCCGGGTCGGATCAGCAAGATCGCACGCCAGCATGGATCAAGACAGTGATGCGAAAATCGCGCGCTGCGCATGCAAGTGGAGAGGGAGTTTCGGTTTCATGGCCGATGATGTTGCGTTCGGTATTACTTCAGGCCGGGCTGATAGAAATGGCATCCGGTTGCCGGGCCGTATCGTGGCCGAGGTGGACGCCAAGACGCTTTCCGAGCGGACATATGAACAGATCCGAGCCGACATTCAGTCCGGGATGCTTGCGCCTGGCTCGAAACTGTCCACCATAGCGCTCAAGAACAAATATGGCACAAGTCTGAGCACTGTTCGCGAGGCGCTCACCCAGCTTGCGGGAAATGCGCTCGTAACGCAGGAAGGCCGGAAGGGGTTTCGAGTAGCGCCGGTCTCGCAGGACGATCTTCAGGATCTGATCTTCATTCGCAAGTTGCTCGAAGGCGCGGCCATTGCCCGCTCGATCAGCTTCGGCGGCGACGCATGGGAAAGCGCGGTTGTCGGCGCCTATCACGAGCTTCAGCATGTCGAAAAGCGTCTCGCGGCGGCGATCGCGCGGGACGGCGAGGAAGAAATTTCTCGTCTGGACTCGATCTGGGACGAAAAGAACGACCAATTCCACATGGCCGTTGTTTCGGCGTGTGAATCGCCTCGTCTTCTCCAGCTATATCGGGATCTTTACGAACACACCGCCCGATACAGGCGGGTGACGTTCAAGCGTGCGGCCCCTGTCCTCAGAACGGTTGATGAGGAGCACAAGAATATCTTCGAAGCGGTCATCGCGAGAAATATCGAGAAGGCGCAAGCCTTTTCGGCCGAACATCTGGAAGGAATACTGAGCTATTTCACGAAATGAGATTGAGTGAATTACAACAGGAGGGTGAGAGGATCATGCAGGGACCATGAGTCTACAGGAGACAATCACTACCAGGAATGTTGTTATCGAAGGACGAAAGCGTCAGGTCGAAGCAATTTCCGCAAAGCGCCTTGTAGCCGTTGGTTACACGGAGGATCTCCACAGCCATGATGAGGCTCAGCTTCTTCTGGTTGTTCGGGGCATGGCGACATTCGATGTCGGAAAAAGCCGCTGGCTGGTATCGCCGCAAAGCGCGATATGGATACCGGCTGGCGTAGAACATTGCATGAGCGCATGAGCAGCACGGGCGAAGTCGAGCTGCATTGCCTGTATCTCAAATCCTCTTTCCTGGATCTGCCATTTTCAGGCACCCGGGCCTTGAATGTCCCGCCATTGATGCGAGAGTTGATATTCGAGATGTCGAACCTGCCGGAACGCATCAATGTCAATGGTCCCCATGCCCGTCTGACCAGGGCGCTCATCGACCAGCTCGCGCGAACACCAGTCGGCCCTCGACAGGTGGCGATGCCTGAGCACCCAAAGCTGCGAAGGGTTGCCGACGCCTTGATTGTTGACCCTTCCGAAAGGAGGACGGTTTCCGAATGGGCCAAAGCAATCGGGATGAGCGAACGCACATTCCAGCGGACTTTTTTGCAGGAAACGGGGATGAGCTTCGGTGTTTGGCGGCGTCAGCTCCACATCCTGCTGGCGCTTCAACGTCTCGGCGAGGGCGAAGCCGTCCAGACCATTGCTTACTTTCTTGGCTATGACAGCCCAAGTGCGTTTACAGAGATGTTTCGTAAGACCGTGGGAAAGCCGCCGATGAAGTTCTTGACCGAGCATTGACCGATATTAGACAGACACATTGATATACCTCGCTCTACCTCGCGTTGCCGATCCGATCATGAACAGGCACTTGAGCGATCTAGCCGAACTCAGTTGTCGAAGGTCCCCTGATATTCGGGAGCGGCGTCGACGCGGGTATTGATCTCGAACATCACACCGCCGGGCGCACGGCAGAAGAAGCGCGAGCCCCTGTCGTTGTTGAAGACGCCAGTTTCCATATGGACGCCGTCAGCCTTGAAGCGGTCATGCATATCACGGACGGCTTCGACGCTGGGCAGTTCGAAACCAATATGAAAATTTTGTGGCCAATCGGGCGTATACCCCTCGGCCTTATCGATCACCACATCGAATCCCGGATATTTGAGGACATAGGAGCCTCCAACCTCCGCCGACAGGGTAAAACCCAGATACGTCATAAAGAACTCAGCCGTCGCCAGGCCATCGTTGGACGGAAAGCTGAGGTGATTGAGCTTCATGCTTGTGCCTGGCATCGTCGTATCGCTCCGTAAGCTGTTCATTCGATGGGCCAGGGCAAGTCGCGGTCAATATTACCGCTATTTGCCCCGCCCTTTTGCCACTGCTCTCAGAAATTGTACCGGATGGTGGCGCCATAAGTCCGTGGTGCCGCATAGCGGGGCTGTGACGCTCCGAAAACCTCCGGATTAGCCAGCGCAGCCCCCAAGCTGTATGAAGCGAACCAGAAGTCGTTGCCGTAAATGACGATATTTTCGTTCGTCAAATTCTGCCCCCAGATCGAGAACTCCCATCCGGACGACAGCTTGTATCCGAGGCTGGCATTCACGAGTGATTTTGTTCTCGACACAAACTGCGGGGCATCGTTGAATTCCAAGCCATAAGGATCCTTATGGGTGAAATCGACATGGGCGATGAAGCTATCGCCATTGCCGAAGGGATATTCGAAGTCGGCTGCTATCATATAGGTGTTGGGGATCGTCCCTTGCGGCGGCGTGCCCGGTGCGATTTCGGCTGCGGCGGGGATGCCCGAGGATGTGCCGTCCTGATGACTGTAATTGGCCGAAAGAGTGAGAAAGTCCGTCACAGCGGCAACCGCCTCCACTTCGATACCGCGCACCCGCGCCTTGCCAGCATTGGTTGTGAGAGACGAGCCGCCTGATGTGAAAAAGAACTGCAGGTCGGTATATTCGACATTGAACGCCGCGACATTCAATTGCAGCCGGTTATTCAGCCAGCGGCTCTTGAATCCCAGTTCGTGACTGGTCGCCGTTTCGGGGTTCACGGGTTGCCCGACCAATACGGCATCGGACTGGGCCGCGTCGAAAACACCGCTGCGAAAGCCGGTGGCGCGGGTGCCGTAGATCATGATGTTCCTGGTCGGCTTGTACTGAAACCCGACGCGATAGGTCAGCTTTTCCCAGCTTTTGCTGTTCGCAACGGTCTGGCCGGTGAAGGGCAGACCGGTCGCAGGGTTGATGTCAGCCGACACTGGCGGATTCCAGAAAAACTCCGGATCGCCCCCGGTTGTCGCGTTGAACCGCTTCTTGTCGTGGGTATAGCGCAGGCCGCCAAGCAGCGTAAAACCGTCGAACAGTTCGAAATTGCCATCGGCATAAGCCGAGTAACTCGTCGTGCGATTCCGTTCATTCACGAATGAGCGGTTCGGGCCGAATAGCCCCGGGAAGGTGGCGATGCAGGCAGGCGTGACGATCCCATTTTCGAAATCCGTAGGATCCTGAAGTGGACAAAAGGTGGCCGATTGCAAGACGCCGGTATATGTCTGCTCATCCCATGCCGAAAGAACGTCGATATTACGCCTCTCGTCGGACGAGAAGAAATAAAGTCCCCCTACCCAGTTAAAGGGTCCGTCATAAGTCGACGTGTAACGCAGTTCCTGCGAGAAGGATTCGACGGACCGAGGCTCCGCCAGCTCAAACGTCGGTGAAGGCGTACCGATGAGCGAAGCCCCGACTTCGTGACTCTTGAAATTCCGATAGGTTGTAACCGAAAGCAGCGATGCGTTGGGAAGCTTGTATTCGGCCCGCAAGTTTCCCGTCCATTGGCGGCTCTTATATCCGCCGTCACTGAACTGCTGGACAACGCGCGGATCATTGTCGGGCACAAAGCCGAGATCGATCAAATCCTGGTTTGTGACGGGTACGTTCGGAAAGATTGCATCGCGGGCGCCACCAAGTTCGTTTGCGCGGCTATAACCGACCGTCGCGGTTATATCGAAGTCCGGGCTGGCTTCCCACAGAAGCTTGCCGCGGAAGGACGTCCGATTGGTGTCCTCGATATGATTTCCGGTGGTCCGGTTCAACGAGGTGCCGTCCCGTTCACGTGAGGAAAAAGCAATCGAGCCGTAGAGATTGTCGGCCAGCGGCCCGGAGACGTAGCCGCGCGCCTCGATCGCATCATAATTGCCGATCGTGGCCTCGACCTTGCCTTCCATTGTCTGAGTGGGACGGCGTGTCACGACGTTGATGCTGCCGCCGGTAGTATTTCGTCCGAACAGCGTACCCTGCGGTCCGCGAAGAACCTCAATGCGCTCAATGTCGAATAGATCGATCTCGAAGTCGCCCGCGCCACCGAAATACTGGTCATCGATGAAGAGGCCAACGGCCTGCTCTGCTCCGGCTGAAGCCAGGGATGATGACCCGCCACGCAGCGACGGATTCATGCGCGATTTGGACAGAGAGTTGATGCTCAGACTTGGAACGCTGGTGCTCAGACTCTGAATGTCGGTGATGCGGCGCGTTTCCACTGCTTCCGCATTGAACGAGTTGACTGCGATCGGGACATTCTGAAGATTCTGTTCGCGTCGCTGAGCGGTGACGACAATGTCTCCGAGGCCGACACCTGTTTGGTCGACTGTTTCCTGCCCAGCGGCTGTCGTATCTTGAGCGAACGATGGACTGGCGCTTGCCCATAGCGCAATTCCAAGAACTCGGACACAGTTCGATGCCAAGCCTGAACGGTAAGTTTTCATGTTCCCTCTCCCCAATTTTGCTAGCCGGACATCGATCATGCCGGGCTATATATCTGATTTAGTGAGATTTGTCGGTCGACTGCCACCGCGGCTTATTCAAAGGACCTCATTGAAAAAGCTGGCCATTGCCTTCCATGATCGCGCATCGGCGACCTCGTCATATTTCGCGCCTTCGGTGCCGAACTGGTCGGCATGCGGTATGGTGAAGGCGTGGACGATCCCGGCATAGGCGATGACCTGGCAATCAACGCCGGCGGCCGACATTTCCTCAAGAAACTCGCCAAGCGTTTTTGATTTCACGTCGCCACCCAATCCCATCAGCGGAGCTTCCCCCGCAAAGGGATCATCGGCACCATGACAGACCAGCAGCTTTGCGCTTACCGCGCCTGGCGCCGCAGCCTCCGGCGTGGCCAGTACGCCATGAAAGCTCACGCCCGCGCGAAGATCGCTGTTGCCCGAGCGTGCGAGTGCAAGAACGGTCGCACCGCCAAAGCAGAAGCCGATGGCACCCAGATGGCCGTTGCAGCGCGGGTGGCGTTTTAGGGCATTCAGCGCCGCCGCCGCGCGCCGGGCGAGATCGCGAGGTTTCGAAATCCACGAGGCGACAACATCCTGCGCATCGGGGAAACCAGGAAAGATCCCGTTGCCATAAACGTCCGCTACCAATGCGACATAGCCCAATTCCTCGGCCAGGCGGTGCGCTCGGCCAAGGGAATGTTCGCCAATGCCCATAATGTCAGGAAACACGACCACGCCGGGGCGCGGATCATTACCTGACGGAAGCACAAGGCGCCCCTTGCAGGTAATGTCGCCGTCCTGATAGTCGAACTCCTCGTCCGTTTTCGCCATTTTCCGATCCTCTGTTCGTAATTATCGTGTGATTTCGGGGAGCGCTTAACGCATCGCGCCAGCCACCCCCCCATCGACTGCGATGGTCTGTCCGGTGATCGACCTCGACCTAAGGAAGGCGAGAAGCTGGGCGGCAATGTCCTCGGGAGTTGCACCCGTTCCCAACAATGTCCCCGCCCGAGCGGCTTTCTGGGCGTCGGCATCCATGGCGCGGTCTGCCATGCGCGTGTTCTCGACCAGGCCCGACGCGATGCAATTCACCGCGACATCCGGAGCAAGAGCGACCGCCAGACAGCGCGTCAGGTGATTGAGCCCCGCCTTGCTGCACGCATAGGCAATGCTGCTGCCGATGGGCGTGATGCCGCCGATCGACGAGATGTTCACGACATGCCCACCACCATCGGCCTTCAATAGAGGCGCGCACGCCTGCGCCAGCAGGAAGGGGCCGCGCAAGTTGGTTTCGAGGATTCGGTCCCAGATATCGACCGAAAGCGCGTCCAGATCGCCAAACGGCACAGCGACGTTCCAGGCCGCATTATTGACCAGAATGTCGAGCCGGCCATGCCGCTGCCGGATGACCTCCACCAGCGCGCTTATGCTCTCAGGCGAACGCTGGTCGAGTTGCTCGGCGTGGCACGCACCGCCTGCCTCGCCAATTTCGCGCGACAATGACTGCATCGCATCCGCCGCGTCCGCATACGTCGCGACGACTGTTGCGCCGGCATCCGCGACATATCGCGCGACGGTAGCGCCGATGCCGCCCGAGGCTCCGGTTATCAGCGCGACATTGCCCTTCAGATGAAGCTCGCTCATTGACAGTTCAATCCGTAGCCATGGCCAGACCCGATCAGCCTTTCCTCAGAGGAGACATCCCATGCTGTGGCGCATGAGCGGCGGCGCTGGCGGCGATCCCAACAGCGCGGAGGAGTGAAGCGGCGCCCAGGTCTCGTAGACATTGAACGGATGGTTCCGCATGCCCATGATGTCGCGGAGATAGCGCTGGAACGGCTTGCTCTTGTCCATCACGCCGCCGCCACTGATCTGGAATATCTTCATCGCAGCGTCCAGACACTGCGCCACCGCATAGGCGCCTTCAAACCGGCAACGGACCCTGGCTTCGGCGGAAATCTGGCCGCCCGCCTTCACCGTTTCGTACATGTCACTCCAGGTCGTGACGATCCGCGCGCGTGTATCGCGGGCAATGATCGATGCTTCGGCTAGGCGGACATGCAGTGTCGTGTTTTCGGCGGCGGCCTTGTGAGTCAAGGCAGAGACCCGGCTGCGATTGTCTTCGATGAAGGCATCGATCGCACCTTGCAGTGCGCCGACCGCCGGCATCGCCACGGCGTAGGAAAATCTGGAAAGCCAGGGCAGTTGAAAAATCGGTCCGGTATTCAGCACCTTGCCCGGCTCGGTGCCGTTGTACACTTCCTCAATGGTCTGCGTCCGATATTCAGGAACGAAGCAGTCAATATCGACTTCCTTGCTGCCCGTCCCCTGCAACCCTTCGACTTGCCAGCTGTCCTGATCGATCGCGAACCCGCTCGCCGGCAGCATGAAGCTTCTATATTCGGGACCATTGCCGTCATCGGGCACGATTCCGCCCACGATGATCCATTCCGAATGATCGACGCCGCTCAGGAATTTCCAGCGGCCGCTCAATTGGAAGCCGCCCTTGACGCGCTCGACCTTTCCTGTCGGCGCGAAGGAGGTGGCGATCCGCACGTCTTCGCCCTTCGCCCACAAATCATGCTGGGCTTCATCCGGGAACATCGCGGCATGCCACGAATGACCGCCAACGACCCCGGCAATCCAGGCAGAAGAAGGACAGGCAGTACCGATGCGGACGACCGCCTCGTACCAAGGTACGGGATCGATTTCCGTTCCACCCCAGCGCTTGGGCATGCCCGCCCGGAAAACCCCCGCATCGGTCAAAGCCTGAATGGACGCGTCGGGCAGGCGCCGCAATTTTTCCGTCTCGGCGGCATTGGCTTTCAGTATAGGGACGATCTCGTCGATCTGCCTTAGAAAGGTGGATGAAGCGTCCGCACCGCTCTCGCTATCCATCACCGGCCGGACCGAAGCACTGGTCATAATCGTTCATCCTCTCACTATTGGTCGGTCATTTAGAGTGACCGAAGCCCGCTCCGCATTCGAAGCGTCAGCCACCACTCGGTTCTGGCTAAGCCTCATGAGCAGAACTCTATCGAATGCAGATCGCCTGCCATCCCAGCATCCGGCCAAATTCTATTGGAAACCCGCCAAACAGATGTGGTGGCACTGCTAATGGCGGGTTTCCGATATGTTTTGACCGGCTCGCTTAGTGTCTCCAGCCTGGAGCGACGCTATGACGAACATATCGGAATGTGAGTTGTCTGACGGAAGCCGGCGCGAGGCTGCCGACCAGCATTTGGATGGCCGCGTAGCAACGACATCATTGTCGGGGGGCGCTTCGCGTTCGATACGGCTGTTGGAGAGAGATTATGTCGATCGGGACTGGATATTTTGGCTTTGAGGTATCGAATCTGGATGGATGGGAGCGTTATGCAGACCTGATCGGTCTCAACGTCGAGCGGTCGGACGAGGGGCTGTTCTGCCGGATCGACGAGAAGGCTCGGCGTTTTCACTTCGTGGAAGGGGCTGCCGACGACATCGCCTGGGTCGGCTGGGAGGCGGATGGCCGGAAGGAATTCGACGATCTGCGTGCGCACCTCGGGAGCCTTGGTATTGCGACGCAGGATGGCGACGAGGCCTCCGCCCGATTACGGAAGGTGGACCGGTTTTTCCATTTCGTGGGGCCCGTCGGAGCTCGGCACGAGATCGCGCTGGGCCTGGAAGATGCGGAAACCCCATTCGTTTCGGACAAGGTCCCGCATGGTTTCGTGACGGGCGATCAGGGGCTCGGCCATGCCGCCTTCCATTCGAGCGATCACAAGGGCGACGAGAAGTTCATGCGCGAGGCGCTGTTCGCGCGCCTGTCCGACTATATCTATCAGCCGCTGCCCGACGGCAGCACGATGCATGCCTCGTTCCTGCACACCAGCCCGCGCCATCATTCGATCGCCTTTGCTGAGGGCTTGGGCGACGGCAGCAAGCTTAACCATTTCCAGATCGAGATGCGCGACGTTTGCGACGTGGGCCGGGCATATGAGCGGATGCAGGCGGCAGGAATACCCATCATGATCACTTTAGGACAGCATTCGAACGATCGCATGCTGTCTTTCTACGCAAAAACTCCGTCGAACTTTGCCGTGGAAGTCGGATGCTTCGGCCTCAGGATCGATGACGAGGAGAGCTGGAAGCCGGTGATCCACGATCGCATCAGCGAATGGGGTCACGAGTTCCAGCCCGTCTGAATGATCGAGGA
>MEGD01000030.1 GCA_001725355.1 Novosphingobium sp. SCN 66-18 | reverse complement strand
CATCACCCTGGAAATGGCGCCACTTGAAATCCGTCATCGTTCCGTCCGTCCAATCTCCGCCAAGCATGCTCAAGCTTCACGATTTTTGCAACAGAGCCCTCGAAACCATCGTCACGCTCACCGACGATGCGGTGCTGATGTTCGACCGCCTGCTGGGTCAGATGTTTCGGCGCGAGCAGAACAGCGCAGACACAGCGCTCAAGCGCGACCGGCGCAACATCAACGGTAAGATCCGGCTACTTGCCCGGCTCGGCGATGCCCTGCTCACTGCCAAGGTGTCGGGCGGCGACATCGGCGCCGCGGTCGAGGCCGCAGTTGGATGGGATGATCTTGGCCGTGAAGTCGATGAAGCCCGCAAGCTGATCCGCCCCGATGCCGTCGATCCCGTTACCGTCGCCGCAACCAACTACCCCGTTCTCCGACAGGTCGGTCCCTTGTTCATCGCCTCGTTCACGTTCGGAGCGGTCCCGGCCTGCCATACGCTCGCGCGAGCAGTCGCTATCATGCGCGACCTTCATCTAGGTCGCCTGAAAAAACTGCCGCCGGATACACCAGTTGCCTTCATTCGGCAGGCCTGGCGTCGCGCGATCGGCCCCGGCATTCCCGATCGCAGAGTTTATGAATTTTGCGTCCTAGTCGAGCTTCGTGACAGGCTTCGTGCCGGCGACATGTGGGTCGAGGGAAGCAGACGCTATCGTGCCGTCGAGCAACAGCTTATTCCAAGTCCGGTATTTGCCACCATGCGCGCAGCCGGCCCTTTGCCGATCCCGGCACCCGATACGGCCAGTGCCTGGCTGGACGAACGGCGTACCCGTCTCGCCCGGAGATTGGCAGAGGTCGAGCGGAAGGCGGAGACGGACGCGCTGGAAGACGTACAACTCAGCCTTGGCAAGCTGCGGATTTCGCCGTTGAAGGCGGTCACGCCGGATGAAGCGGATAGCGCCCTTGCGCCGCTCTACGCCCATCTGCCCGCGATCCGCATCACCGATCTCCTTGCTGAAGTCGATCGATGGACCGGTTTCAGCCAGTGCTTCACGCATCTGCAAAGCGGTCGGGTTGCCGATGAACCCCGCGCTATCCTGACGGCGGTGCTCGCCGATGCGACCAATCTTGGCCATAAGCGCATGGCAGAAGCCTGCGATCTCGTGACCCAACGCCAACTCAGTTGGCTCGCCTCATGGCATTTACGCGAGGAAACCTACGGTAGGGCTCTCGCCCGGTTGGTCAATGCCCAGCACACCGCGCCGCTCGCCGCCCTGTTTGGGTCCGGGACCTCGTCCAGTTCGGACGGTCAGAACTTCCTGCTTGATCGCCGTGCTCAGGCGACCGGCGCAGTCAATCCGCACAAGGGGGCGGAGCCTGCTGTCTCCTTCTACAGCCATGTCTCGGATCGCTACGCGCCGTTTCATTCCACCGTCATCTCCGCATCCGCAAGCGAGGCGGCGCAGGTGCTGGACGGGCTGCTCCATCATGGTGCCGATCTGCACATTGAGGAGCATCACGTCGATGGTGGGGGCGTTTCCGACCATGTGTTTGCGCTATGCCATCTACTTGGATTCCGGTTCGCGCCGCGCATCCCTAACATCGCCGCGCGCCGGCTTCACCTGTTCAACGGAATCGAACCTGGCCCAGATATCGCGCCGCTGGTCGCGGGCAGGATCGACGAGGCCCTGATCGCCGCACACTGGGACGACGTGCTGCGCTTGGGCACCTCGATCCGCACCGGCGTCGTGAGTGCATCGATCATGCTGGAACGGCTCGGCTCCTATCCACGGGCCAATGGCCTGGCCTTGGCACTGCGCGAGATCGGCCGCGTCGAGCGCACCCTGTTTACACTCGACTGGATCGAGCAGCCCGAACAGCGGCGCCGCGCAACCCGCGAACTCAACAAGGGTGAGGCCGAAAATGCTCTGAAACGCGCCATCTTCTTCCACCGGATCGGCCGCATCCGTGATCACGCCCTGCAAGCCCAGACCCATCGGGCGAGCGCGCTCAACCTCGTCGCCGGTGCTATCGTCCTGTGGAACACGACCTACCTGCAAGCCGCCCGCATGCATCTTGCCAGTCTCGGCCGGTCGGTCCCGCCGGACCTGTTGCAACACCTTTCGCCGCTCGGATGGCAGCACATCAACCTCACCGGCGATTATCTTTGGACCGACCCCGATGCGCCATCGTCCGCCCTCAGGCCGCTTCGCCAGATGCACGCCGTCGAAGGTCCGGCGAAACCTTAGCGTATATCTGGGTCCGTTCTATGTACCGACCCCGAAACAGGTGCCCACGCAGCGACGGATTGACCTCGATCTTCACCTGGGTGCGGCCGCGCTGGCAATTGAGCTTCACCTCCATGCCCTCTCCGCCCTGTCGCGTCTGAGTGACACGGGTCGGCGGCAGGCGCCGCTCGATTTCCGCGGCTACGCGCGCCAACGCTTCGCCGATCGCGTCGAGCGACTCCTTGCGGTTATGATTGGGGAGATAGGTCAGATCGATATCGACCGACAGGCGCGGCAAGTCCCATTCAAACAGATTGATGGCGGTCCCACCCTTCAGCGCGAAGACCGGCTCCGCCATCACTAGCGGCAGGATGTCGAGCAGCAGCCGGACCTGGTCGCGATAGGGCTCAGCCACGATCGACCAGTTCCCTGGGAAGCAGCAGCTGATATTTCGCGACATAGCGACCGTTCGGCACGAGGCTGCGATCGCCGGTCCCGAGATCGATCCGGTCAAGGTCGAGGTGGCGCATCACCGGCAGGTTGGCGCGCTCCGCAAGGTAGAGAAAGAGCCTGCGCACCTTGATGGAAGCGCATTGCTCGAGCAGGGTCTGCATGAGCTTGGGTCGTATCGAGGTCATGCTCTCGATGATCATTCCGGCCTCGACGAGGTCGAACTCCTTAGGCGCGAGATGTAGCAGCTCAAGTGCCGCGCGTTCGACGCCGGATGTCTTTAGATCGAAGCCTTCGGGCGCCTGTTGCTCCGTCAGCCCGACGTCCGGAGGCAGGAGCTTGGTCTGAACATGCCGGACATCATCGCCCCAATGGGTTCTGAACCAGAGCGGCAGCGCGGCATTGAGCGGCGAGAACAGATAGGCCCTGGTCTTGGCGAACCGGACATAATGGTTGTTGCCCGACATCTCCAGCGCGGTCAGTGCTCCAACATGGACCGGCAGCCCCAATTGTGTCTGCAGGCTGTACAGGGCGCCCTGCCAGGTCACCGTCTCCATCGGACGTTTAAAGGCGCCGCGGCCGAGCGACACCAGCCATCGTGACGAGGTGTAATTTTGGAGATCCTGTGGCGTTATGCCGTGGGTCTTGAGATAGGCGCTGGTTGCGACGCTGTGCGGTTCCCACGCGTCGAGCATCGACCTCAATTTTTCCGACCGCGATAATCCCATGGTCTATTTGTAGCATAAATTTCAATGCGACCCAAATGGGGCATCGGTTTCCACGCCTCAAATGACCCTATGGTTGCTTACAAGCATATTTTTCAATGCTTCGGGCTCACACGCGGCCGCTATTTTCAAGCTCGGCCGCGAAGGCCTGGGTCGTCTCGACAAAGGCTCGCGTGGCTGCTGAGCGATACCCTGCCCTTCGCTGGAGGAGGGCGACGCGACGCGGGTCGAACGGCTGTTCGATTGGGCGCGTGACCAGCGCCGGTTGCTCGCGGACCACGACGTCAGGCAGGATGGTAACGAGGCGACTTTTCCGCACGATCTCTACGATGGTCATCATCGCGGACGCCTCAACGGCGATCCGCGGCCTCAGCCCGTGCCGAAGAAAATGAGCGTCGACGAGCTTCCGGGTCGCGAAGTCAGGCCCCAACAGCACCATGTCCATGCTCTGGAGTGTAGCGCGGTCGATGACAGTGAGATGTTCGGCAGGGTGCCCCTCGGCCATGGTAAGCGTCAACCGTTCGGCATGGAGGGGCTGCCACTCGACATCGTCCGAGCGGACGTCACTGAAGGCGATGCCGAGATCAACTGAGTCATCGCCCAGCGCTTTCTCAATATCCTCCTGTGCCATGTCGGCCAGGTGAAGGCGGATGCCCGGATACCGATCCAGGAAGCGCCGGACGAGTGGCGCCGTCAGATAGCCGCTGAAGCTGGGGGGTACGCCGATCCGCACCATCCCGCTCGACAGATCTTCGACATCTTGTGCCGCGCGACCAGCAGCCTCGACGGCATTGAGCGCGCGGCGCGCATGCGCGAGAAATGCCGTGCCTGCGTCGGTCGGCCGTACCTTCCGGCCGGTCCGATCCAGCAACTGCACGCCCAGCTGTTCTTCAAGCTGGCGGACCTGATGAGAAAGCGCCGGCTGCGAGACGTGAAGGACCTGGGCTGCCCGGGTGAAGCTGCCCTCCTCGACGATTGCCTTCAGATAGCGGAGATGACGAAGCTGCATCACTATAATGCCTGTTTATGGAGATCGTAAGAAGACGGTCTTGGACCTAATAGCTGAAAAGGACGACATCCGCCTCAACATCAATCGGAGCGTCGTCATGCAGGATCTAATCGCGGGTCTCCGCAAATTTCAGGAAGAAGCGTTTCCGGCCCGGGCGGAGCTCTTCCGCAGCCTCGCGCATCAGCAGGCGCCGGGAACCCTGTTCATCACGTGCTCCGACAGCCGGGTCGTGCCCGAACTCCTCACCCAGCGCGAGCCAGGAGAGATGTTCGTAATCCGCAATGCTGGCAATATCGTGCCTTCATTCGGACCGGGGCCTGGTGGCGTCACCGCGACCGTCGAATATGCAGTGGCGGTTCTTGGGGTGAAAGACATCGTGATCTGCGGTCATTCGGACTGCGGCGCGATGACAGCGGTCGCCCATGGCCATGATCTCGGCCATCTACCGGCCGTATGCAGCTGGCTCAATTATGCCAGCGCCGCCAAGGCAGTGAACGAGGCGCACGGCCATGCCTCCGGGGACGAAAAAGTCGCCGGCATGGTGCGAGAGAACGTAATCGCCCAACTCGCCAACCTGCGCACCCATCCATCGGTCGCGCTTGCGATCGCCCAGGGCAGCGTTCGCCTGCACGGTTGGGTCTATGACATCGGCAGCGGTGGTATCGACGCGCTCAATGGAAAGACCGGTCGCTTCGTCTCCCTCTTCGACAACCCTCATGTCACCGCCAGCGATACGAGCGCGTCGCGCGGCCCGAACCCGGTCGGCACACCGGCGGGGGCTTAAGCGCACACGACACTTTACCCCAATCAATGAAAAGGAATTGAACATGCTGCAATCTCAGGCGAGCGCATCAGCGCGCCAAGCTCTCACCGAAGCCGCGATCGTCGCGAAGGCGCTGAAAGACCTCTCTTGGAAGGAGATCGCGGAAGGAACCGGTTATGCCCGCGAATTCGTGACCGCGGCGGTCCTCGGCCAGCACCCGCTGCCGAAGGAAGCGGCGCAGATGGTCGGCGAGCGCCTCGGATTCGATGCCGGGCAGATCCTCCTGTTACAGGCCATCCCGATCCGCGGCAGCTTCCCTGAGGGCGTACCGACTGATCCGACGCTCTACCGGTTTTACGAGATGATCCAGGTCTACGGGACCACGTTGAAGGCAATCGTCCACGAAGACTTCGGCGACGGCATCATCAGCGCGATCAATTTCCGCCTGAAGGTGGAAAAGGTCGAGGATCCTGACGGCGGTCACCGCGCGGTCATCACGATGGACGGGAAGTATCTGCCGACCAAACCCTATTGATGGCGGAGTGCCGGCGGCCCGTGCGCTGAGGGCACCCATCAGGACCGAATTCTACCACCCCGGATTCTGCGGGCGGATGTTTCCCGGTTTGGTAGTTTTCGGGCTGTGCGCTCGTCATTGCTGTGACGATGTCGCCTTCGCTCCGATCTCACGCTGCGCTATGGCTGCCGATGGACGACGTTCGGAGGCGGCGCGGTGTCGTGACCCGCTGCCGAACTGATCGGGCGCCGCGCTGGTGGTGGGGAATCGCATGGCATTGATCGATAAGCTGACCGCCGCCGAGCGCCTGATCTTGAGCGGTATCGTCATGGTCGAGCGCAACGACGATCCTCTGGCGGTGCATGTCGTTGCCGCATCGGCCTTAAGCTTGCTCCGCGAACTCATCGACAAGGGTGGTGACAACTACGCTGCGATGGTGCTCCAGCAGGGGCTGTTCCACGCGGCAGCAGCTCGTCGCGCTGGAACCCCCGTCAACTTGCCGACCTCACCGGAGATCGATGCGCTCATCGACGATGTTGCGGCTGGGATCGAAAAGGGCGCCATCAAGCATCCATCGGATCTCACCGTGACGCTCGACGCGAAGGAACTGCACAAGCTGCTCGGGTACATCACCCGCCCATTCAACTTCCTGAAGCACGCTCAGAAAGACCCGTTGGCAACGCTCGATGAAAGCGATGTCGACGGGACCGGCGCGATCATGCACGCGGTGACCGCCTACACGATGCTGTGCCCAGCCGAACCGCTGCCCGAGCAGGTCGGTGCGTTCCTCAGGGCGCACGGCATTATTTGAAAGCCTTCCGGCCATCTTGGGCCAGGAAGATCTGTTTTGAGAGTCAGCGAAGAGAGGCGAGAGTAGCAAGATCCAATGCCTCGTGCAGCTCCGACACATCGGCCTCCGCGACCAACCATTCCGCAGGGCTATCCGCAAAGAAGCGCTCCACACGTTCGGCTTCGGAAGGAGGGACCGGCATATCCTGAAAGCGGTCGGTCCACCGCGCATCGATGAACCGGACCAGGGCGGCCCAAGCGGACGGTTCAGCCTCATGAAGCTCCACCGTCTGTATGCCATCGTAGAGGATCGCAAGGACCGTAACTAACACCGCGGCGCCTGCTCCGAAGGGACATTGGCGTCACCTCAAGCTTTGTACGCTGAACAACGATTTTCCGGACATAATGTGAACATTGGTGTCAGGCAGCGGCGCGAAGGTACTGGTAGAGGGTTTCGCGGCTGATGCCCATGTCGCGCGCGATGGTCGCCTTGCGTTCACCGGCGGCAACGCGGCGGTGCAGATCGGCAATCATCTCATCCGAGAGCGACCGTTTCCGCCCCCGATAGGCGCCGCGCTGCCGAGCGATCGCAATGCCTTCGCGTTGCCGTTCGCGGATCAGGGCGCGCTCGAACTCAGCAAACGCACCCATGACCGAGAGCATCAGATTGGCCATCGGGGAGTCCTCCCCCGAGAAGGACAGGCTTTCCTTCTCAAACTCGATCCGGATACCTCGCTTGGTGAGGCCCTGGACCAGCTTGCGCAGGTCATCCAGATTGCGGGCCAACCGATCCATGCTGTGGACGACGACGGTATCGCCTTCGCGGGCGAAAGTGAGCAGAGCCTCAAGCTGGGGGCGGTTGACGTCCTTGCCCGATGCCTTGTCGGTGAAGGTCCGATCGAGCGACTGACCTTCCAATTGGCGATCCACATTCTGATCGAACGTGCTGACCCGGACATAGCCGATCCGTTGCCCCTTCACTGCGCACTCTCTCCATCAAAATGTCAGGTTGAAATCTATGATACGCAACGACATTCGTCAACAAATTCCGTTTAGTACCCTAATCTGACAGAAACCGCGGTAGCGCCCTGACGTCCGGTTAGGCTATACTCCAAGCTGACATCACAAAATCAAATCCCTCAAAGATGGCGTCAATTGCCTTGATGGGGTAAAAACTGGAGTGCTTCCAGGATGGGACATTCGGCAACGTCATCTCCAGTGCATCTGGCTAACGTGGTCGCCAGCGTCACCTCTATCTTCTGCAAATCTGCAATGCGGCGGCGGACATCTTCAAGGTGGAGTTCGGTTCTCGCCATAACCTCCGCGCAGGTTTGTGCACCGGTATCGGTGAGCGACAACAATGACCGTATCTCATCCATTGCATAGCCAAGGTCGCGCGCGCGCAGGATGAACTGCAACCTTTGCACCAGTTCCGGCGAATAGACGCGGTAGCCGTTGGAACTGCGAGGCGGCCCCGGCAGCAATCCCACCTTCTCGTAATAGCGGATGGTTTCGAGATTGCAGCCTGTTTTCCGGGCAAGCTGGGCACGCAAGATGCCGACCTGTTGCTCCATGAAAATACCTCTTGAGTCTGTAGTGGCTACAGAGCCTACACTGCGAATCACTCAGTTGGAACAAGGGATTCAAGCCATGGTCTCAACGCCGGAAGCGGGACAGCCAGCCCTCACCGAAAACCACGAGCCGAAGCAGGCAAACTGGGTTGCGGCGGGCGCATTGATCGGCGCGGGGCTCGCCTCGGCTTGCTGCGTCGTCCCGCTACTGTTGGTTATGCTCGGAATTTCCGGCGCGTGGATCGCCAACCTGACGGCGCTCGAACCTTACAAGCCCTATGTCGCAGGCGTAACGCTCGCGCTGCTCGGCTACGGCTTCTGGCATGTCTATTTCAAGCCGAAACCGCCCTGTGAAGACGGTTCCTACTGCGCTCGTCCACAATCGGCTTGGACCACCAAGGCGGTGCTGTGGCTGGGCCTTGCCGTCGCCATCCTGGCGCTCACCATCGACTGGTGGGCACCCTGGTTCTATTGAAAGGAAATACCCATGAAAAAGACAGTATGTATCGCTATGGCCGTGCTGGCTATGGCTGGCGGCGGGGTCGCCTATGCAGTTAGTGGCACGGCGCAAGATCGCCCCGCGGCTACCGCAACCGCTCAGAAGCAAACCACCTTTGCCATAGAGAACATGACCTGCGCCACCTGCCCGATCACCGTGAAGAAGGCGATGGAAGGCGTCGCCGGGGTAACGGCGGTCACGGTCGATTTCGCAGCCAAGACCGCGCGCGCAACCTATAACCCGCGCCGCACCAATGCTGCTGCGATTGCCGCTGCATCAACCAACGCGGGTTATCCGGCGCGCGCTATTCAAAACTGAGCGGGGCGCCGCCAGCGCCTCAAGAAAGCGATAAGCAATGAACGACTGTTGCAACCGCCCCGGGCAGGAAGGATTTGACGTGGCCGTCATCGGCGCGGGTTCTGCCGGGTTCTCCGCCGCGATCGCCGCTGCCGATCTGGGCGCGAAAGTGGCGCTCGTCGGTCACGGCACGATTGGCGGCACCTGTGTCAATGTTGGCTGCGTTCCTTCCAAGACGCTGATCCGCGCCGCCGAAGCGGTGCATGGTGGGCTTGCCGCCGCGCGCTTTCCCGGCCTTGGGGGCGCTGTCCAGATGGATGACTGGTCCGTATTGGCGGCGTCGAAGGACGATCTTGTCACGACGCTGCGCCAAAAAAAATATGTCGATCTGCTGCCCGCCTATGACGGTGTGAGCTATATCGAGGGCAAGGCACGCTTTGCCGATGGTGCGCTGATTGTCGGCGATGCGCCCATGAAGGTCGGCAAGGTCATATTGGCGATGGGTGCGCACGCCGCCGTGCCGCCGATTCCGGGGATGGACAGCGTGCCCTACCTAACCAGCACATCGGCGCTGGCGCTGGATCGCTTGCCCAAATCGCTGCTGGTGATCGGTGGCGGGGTGATCGGGGTAGAACTGGGACAGATGTTTTCGCGTCTGGGCGTTGATGTCACCATCTGCTGCCGAAGCCGCCTGCTCCCCGAAATGGACCCGGAAGTGAGTGCCGCGCTGAAAAACTATTTGGAAGCCGAGGGCGTGCGGGTTTGCGCAGGTGTCGGCTATCAGCGTATCGCCCAAACACAGAGCGGGGTCGAATTGACCTGCGAGGGGCATTGTGACACCGTCGCGGCGGAACAGGTGCTCATCGCCACCGGACGCCGACCCAATAGCGACGGGCTTGGGCTGGAGGAGCGCGGCATAGTGCTTGCCCGTAATGGTGGAATCGTCGTCGATGACCACCTCGAAACGTCGGTTCCAGGCATTTACGCGGCGGGCGATGTAACGGGACGGGACCAGTTCGTCTACATGGCCGCCTATGGCGCAAAACTGGCCGCGCGCAACGCGGTGACGGGCAACCAATACCGCTACGACAATTCCTCCATGCCATCCGTCGTCTTCACCGACCCGCAAGTCGCCAGCGCCGGCCTCACTGAAACGACAGCACGGGCGCAAGGCCTGGACATCAAGGTTTCGCTGCTCCCGCTCGATGCTGTGCCAAGGGCACTGGCAGCACGCGATACGCGGGGTCTCATCAAACTGATTGCCGACAAGGCGAACGACCGTTTGCTGGGCGGCCAGATCATGGCACCCGAAGGCGCGGATTCGATCCAGACACTGGTGCTGGCGATCAAACACGGCATGACCACCCTGGAATTGGGTGCAACGATATTTCCTTACCTGACCACTGTGGAAGGCCTCAAACTGGCGGCCCAAACGTTTGATAAGGATGTCGCCAAACTGTCTTGCTGCGCCGGGTGATTGCTCGGGGATCAACCGGCAACGAATGGCCTCCCTCCAGTGCAAGCCGCTTTGGTGTCAATTTTGTTATTCGCCTCAGCGGGAGAGCAAAATGGCACGACGCCGACTTCTGACCGGAGACGAGCGCCGGCGCCTGTTCGATCCTCCTGTCCAAGAAACCGCGATCATTGGGCATTATACCCTTTCTGCGGAAGATGTTGAATTGGTTGGGCGCCGCTATGGTCCAGCAAATCGCCTCGGTCTGGCTGCACAAATCGCTTTGATGCGACATCCCGGCTTTGGTCTGCAACCCGAGATCGGGCTTCCCGACGTCATTCTTCAGTACCTCGCGGCACAGTTATTCGTCGATCCTTCCTCCTTCTCTGCATATGGTCAGCGCGCGCAAACCCGTACCGATCATGCCGATCTCGTGGCGCGTTATCTTGGCATACGCCCGTTTCGACGCGGCGACCTGGCACTTGCCCTGAATCTTGCCGCGCAAGCCGCCGAGTATACAGACAGAGGTGAACCGATTGTTCGCGCCCTCATGGTTGGCCTGAAGGGTGAGCGGTTCATTCTTCCGTCAGGCGACACACTGGAACGCGCCGGTCTTGCTGGCCGGGCACGCGCACGCAAAGCTGCCGCAGCCGCAATCGTCGAAGGCCTCAGCTCTGCTGAACTGACACGGCTAGACGAACTCGTAATCAACAACCCGGATTTCGGCATGACACCGCTGGCGTGGTTGCGTAATTTCGAAGAAGCCCCGACTGCGGCCAATATCAATGGCTTGCTTGAGCGCCTGCGCTATGTTCGCGGCATAGGTATCCACCCGGTAGTTGGGGGCGCCATTCCGGAATTCCGCTTTGCCCAATTTGTCCGCGAGGGCGGCGTGGCACCGGCATTCCTGCTTTCGGATTACAGCGTCAATCGCAGGCGGGCGACGTTGACGGCCGCAGTGATCGACCTTGAGGCCAGACTTGCCGATGCCGCGATCCAAATGTTTGACCGACTTATCGGCGGCATGTTCACGCGCGCGCGGCGTGGGCGCGAGCGTCGCTACCAAGATAGTATTCAGTCGGTGGGGCAACTCATGCGGCTGTTTGGCGCCACGATTACAGCACTTGATGAGGCTGTCCAGAATGGCGGCGATCCGCTCGAATTGATTGACGAAGCGGTGGGCTGGCACCGGCTTGTTGCGGCAAAGGCCCAAGTAGATGCCCTTGCTGATCTTGCCGGCGAGGACGCACTGGTAACGGCAACCGAGCGTTACGCCACGCTACGGCGTTTCAGCCCGGCATTTCTGGACGCCTTCACCTTCAAGGCGTCTGGAACAGGGACGGCACTGATCAAAGCCATCGATGTCATTCGCGATGCGAACACACGAAAGTCGCGCGACCTTCCCGATGGCGTTCCACTGCCATTCCCCAATCGGCAGTGGAAGCGTCTCATCACCGAAAGCGGCCGTATCGACCGCCGACGTTATGAAATTGCGATCATGGCAACCTTGCGTGATCGTTTGCGCGCCGGTGATGTATGGATCGAGGGAACCCGCAACTATCAGCGCTTCGATGCCTATTTGCTGGGTCGGCGCGACGCCGCCAAAGTGGCGGATGTGCTTCCGTTCGATTCAAATGCTGCATCCTACCTCGCTGACCGGGCACGAAATCTTGACTGGCGGCTGCGCCGATTTGCCAAGCAGTTGAAAACAAACAAGCTTGAGGGAGTGTCGCTCGAACGAGACCGGCTCAAGCTTCAGCAAATGCCGCCTGTCACCCCACCGGAAGCTGAAGCCCTCGATCGCAAGCTCGATACCCTGCTTCCCCGCGTGCGCATCACCGAGCTGCTGCTTGAAGTCGCCGAACGCACTGGTTTTTTGAACGCATTCCGTGACCTGCGCTCAGGCAAGGAGCACGACAACCCCAGCACGGTACTCGCCGCAATTCTGGCTGATGGCACCAACCTCGGGCTGGAGCGGATGGCCAATGCCAGCGAAGGCGTCAGCTATGCCCAACTCGCATGGACCCACAACTGGTATCTTTCACCCGAGAACTATCAGGCCGCGCTGGCCATGATCATCTCAGCCCATCACGAATTACCCTTCGCGCGGCATTGGGGCGCTGGCACCAGTTCGTCGTCCGATGGCCAGTTCTTCCGGTCGGGGCGGAGCCGTTCAGGGGCGGCGGACGTCAATGCCAAATATGGCGCCGAACCTGGCGTGAAAATCTATTCTCACCTTTCCGATCACTTCGCATCATTCGGATCACGGATCATGTCCGCGACGGCAGGTGAAGCGCCTTACGTGCTCGACGGGCTTGTCCTGGGCGCCGGCAACCTTCCGTTGCATGAGCACTATACCGATACCGGCGGCGCCACCGATCATGTTTTCGCACTCTGCCACCTACTCGGGTTCCGCTTCGCGCCACGGCTGCGCGATATTGGCGACCGCAAGCTGGGTTCGATCGCTGCGCCATCGACATACAAGGGCATCGAAAATCTGATGGGCCGCACCATCAAAACGGCAGCGATCGAGGCCGATTGGGATGACATCGTCAGGATTGTCGCCTCAATCAAGGATGGCACGGTGGCGCCGTCAGTAATCTTGCGAAAACTTGCCGCCTACAAACGCCAGAACAGGCTGGATTTTGCATTGGCTGAACTGGGCCGTATCGAGCGCACTTTGTTCACGCTCGATTGGCTTGAACAACCGGAACTGCGACGTGCCTGTCAGGCCGGTCTCAACAAAGGCGAGGCGAGGCACACGCTTGCCGCCGCCATCTATACCAACCGGCAGGGTCGGTTCACCGATCGCTCGCTGGAAAATCAGGAATTTCGCGCATCTGGGCTGAACCTGCTGATTGCGGCGATTTCCTACTGGAACACGGTCTATCTCGACCGGGCCGCCCAGCACCTCAACGCTGTCGGCACGACGTTCGATGCGGCACTGCTTGCGCACCTTTCTCCGATGGGCTGGGCGCACATCAGTCTGACCGGCGATTACCTCTGGGAGCAGGCCAGGCGACTTCCAGCAGGTGAATTCCACCCACTCAACGAGCCAATGGCGCGGTTGAAGCGTGTAGCGTAGCCCATGTTCCGCTTATGTCCGAGAAATCGTTGTCTGGCGAACAAACCTTGAGGTGACGCCTTGTTTCTGGACCGAGTGCGCATCGCCATGTCCGTGATGGACGAGGCGTTGCCCGCCAAACGGCATCAATGAAAAATGAATGGTGTCGCCAATAGCAAACTCTGATTTGCTGTGGCGAGCTGCGGCGCATTACCGTTCGAGATCCTTCACGGTCCTGTCGGCCGCGTCAGCCGTGCGCTGGCGATCGTCCCGGCGAAGCTCAACATCTTTTTCGGCCGAGCGAAGCCGAGGTGCGCGAATATCCTTCCCGCTCTCGAGCGTTTGCGCGACCGCTTCCCGCGCCGCATCCTTCATCCGGTCTGCTTCCGGCGTCCCATGGCCATATTTGCGGTCAATCATCGCATCCATCGCGGCGATCTGCTTGGCGGCCGAGTTGGTCCGCGTGTCCTGCAACCGTTCGTCCTGGCTCATACCGCGAAAGTCCGCGTTCAATTGACGCGCGCGATCGTGCGGAGCCGGGGCAAGGCTATTCTGAATGGATTCGCTCTCAGCCATCGCGAGCGCGAGCACCTTTTCCCGGTCGGCGTCTCCGTAGATCACAACTTCGGTTCGATCAGCCGCGCCGCCGCGGGCGAGCGCGGCCATGCGTTCGGGATATGCGGAACTTCCGCCCTGGTATTCGTTATGGGTTCCCTTGCCGATTAGGTCCTGCGCTTCGGGAACCGCGTTGTTCACCATGCGGCGAAAGTCGGAATCGTTCACGAGCCTGCTGGCGCGATCGTGCGACGCCGGGTCGCTGGCAGGGCCAGTCATCGCGACAAGATAAGCATCCTTGCCAGCATAGATGGCCACTTGCTCGTGATCGCGCATCGCCGGCGTCGGGGCATAGTCGATCGCAACCAGCTTTTCGCTCCGGCCCTGTTCGGTCTCCGCATTCTTGTCGTCCGCCGTCATCGGCCTGTTCCCTTCAGAAAGGCGAGCGACCGGCCCGCATCATCGCCGCCAGAGGCATGAGGTTCGCTGCCGATATTGCTCTCGCCATCGCTTTCCGCGGTTTCGGTGGGCGGCACGATGCCTGAAATCACAGATTTCATCGGCTTTGCGTCGACGGGAACCACGTTGGGATCATATTGCAGGCCCATGGCTGCGAAGAAGGAAACCGCCTTGCGCGGATCGCCGTCGGGCGGAAGTTCTGCGAGTGGCGGCCCAACCAGTCGGGCAAAGTCAAACCCGTTCAGGGCTTCCTCGTCGGTCATGTCGATGGCATCCGCGCTGGCGATGATCGCCAGCGATCGGCGTGCAATGGAGGGATCGAGCGGGCGAGGCGTGACGGGCGGCGGTGCGACATTCGATGCCATCGCCATCCATTTATCGGTGTAATAGCGCAGCTTCTTGCCTTTGAGAGGCGGAATGCCCGCGCGCAGCACGATCACATCGTCTTGCGACATGAGCAGAAGTTCTTGCGGAAGCATCAGGGGGCGGCGTTGGTCGGATGTGGACACGGACCCTTCAAAGGCGTCCCAAATCCGCTTCGACCGACTTTTCGCCGCATAAGTATAGTTGCCAAGCCGCTCTGAGATTTCCTTTGCGACGCCAATGTCCTTTGGCGTGAAGACCAGCTCCACGCCGCAATTCTGGACAATCTCGCTCGTTACGTCCGCACCATAGACGTCGCGGAGCTGTCCGCGTGCCTGGATCACCGGCAGCAGGCGGATGCCGTAGCCCGCGACATAGGAGAAGCCGGAGGCAATGACGCTGGCGCGGCCGAGGCGTGCAAATTCATCGAGAAGCAGGAGCAGTTTGAGCGGATGCTTGCCCGCCTTGGGGTCCGGCAATTCACGAACATTGAGGTCGATGAGCTGTTGGAACAGCAAATTGTAAATGTCCGCCATGCGCTCCATGTTGTCGGGCGAAACGCCGAGGTAGAGCGAGATCGGCTTGCTACGAAAGTCGCGCAGGTCGAAATCCGATTCCGACGTTGCCGCATCGACATAGGGATTGATCCAGAGGTTGATCTTGGCGGAGACGGATTGCCTGATGCCGGTGAAGGTGTTGGCCGAGCTCGAAATCCAGTCATTGAGCGCGGACACGCACGCTTCCGATAGCGGATTGCCCGCGGCTTCCCGGTCTTTGATAATCCGGGGAAACCGTTCCTTCGCGTCGCCGGCGCTGAAATTCCGATAAACCTCGCCCATGGTGAAGGGCAATTCTTCAGTCGCGGCGATATAGGCCGTAACGCCGATGAACGCGGTGCGCGCGCTGTCCATCCAGAAACTTTCACCGTTGGCCGGAGGCGGCCAGAGCATCGCGGCGATCTTCTGCAATTCGTCGATGACTTCGACCGGATCGGTGCGGTCGATATGGGCGAAAGGATTGAACCTGGCCGTTCGGCCGTTGGTATCGAGCGGATCGAACAGCAGCACTTGATGGCCGAGGCTCTTTCGCCACCCTGCCGATTTCTGCCAATTCTCCTGTTTCACATCGAGGACGACCACAGAATCGGGCCACGTCAGCAGGTTCGGTATGACGACGCCCACGCCTTTGCCGGCGCGCGTCGGGGCTTCGAGCAGCACATGCTCCGTTCCGCCGAACTGGATAAACGCTTTGCCGCTCTTGCCCAGCAGCAGGCCCTCGTTCTCCATCAGCCCCGCGCGCTTTGCCTCGCCATTCTTCGCCCAGCGCGCGGCGCCGTGAAGCGTGTCTTTCCGGTTGATGAAGATGAAGGCTGCAATCAGGGCCGCCGCCCCCGCTACACCGAAAACGCCCTTGAGCAGCCAGCCCATGACGAAGCCATTATGGCGATAGAACCAAAAATATTCCGGCAGCCTCGCCAGATTCAAATCGGACCGGAATTGCCCCATGCCGATAATGGCGACCAGGCCGCCGAGGACGAAAATCGTGACGATGGCCAGCGCGCCGTAAACGATCAAGAATCGACGTTCCATGCGCATCCCTCACATGCCGGAAGTGTCTGGCTCGAAGTAGATTTCCGTGACGCGAAAGCGACCGTCGACCTTCTTGCACTGGACCACCACGTCCACGAGCAGGTGCAGCAGATCGAGGATGTCCTTGCGTTCCAGATCGCGCCCGCCTTCGGATTCCTTGACCAGCAAGGAGAGCTGTTCAAACGCCAGCGCGGCCGAGTCCGCATGGACGGTCGTAATCGAGCCGGGATGGCCGCTGTTGACGTTCCGCAGGTAGAAAAAGGCGGTGCCGTCGCGCAGCTCTTGTAGCAATATCCGATCAGGCCGCATCCGGAGGCTGGCTTCGAGAAGCTGCTTTGCTCCTACCTGCGCCTGTCCCTGCCCGTCCTTGGAATAGAGGAGATGGACCGCATTGCGATGCGGCACGATCAGCTCGCGTGTGTCCTCAATCGTTAGCAGCCGTTCTTCATCGGGTATCAGCTTGATGAGGGCCTTGGAGAGCGTCGTTTTTCCCGACCCGGTAGCACCCGATATGAGGATATTTTTCCGGTTTTTCACCGCGAGCTCGAGGAAAGCCGGCCAATCTCCCTTCTGCTTCAGGGCGGACAGTTCCGCATCGGCCGCCGAAGTCCTGCCGCGCGCGATCTTGGTTTGTGCAAACAGGCCGCCAGCATCGAGTTCATCGAGACCGAACGTCTTGATCGACGGCTTTCGGATCGTAATCGAATAGTTGCCGAGGTCGCACGCTGGCGGCGCAACAATCTGAACGCGCTCTCCGGTCGGCAGGCTTGTGGAGCAGATCGGCGTATTCGGCCCGACCTTTTGCTTGGTATAGTTCGCCATCGAGTTCGACAGCGTTTCCAGCCAGGGCGTCGATAGCTTCGGGCTGTCCACCCATTGCCACCCGCCCCGGCCCTCAATGCCGATTTCATGCGGCTTGTTGATGACCAGCTCCGTCACTTCATCGGCATCGAGAAGCGACCGGAGAGGTTCGAGATGGTGCAGCAATATCGACTGATCGAACATCAGCGACGCAGCCTCAGCGAATAGACCGAGCTGAAATCCACATCGCGCGCGACCATGATCGTCATTTCCTGCCCTTGCGGGGCGCGGAGGCGCGGCCTGATCCTTTGGGAATCCTGCGCAGCGATCGCGGCCGCGGCGTTGGGCGTCTGCATCGTCTGTTCTACGCCTGAAACGCGGTTGCTGACAGCATCGCCCGCGTCCCCGACGATCGAGAGCAGAAGCGCGCCGCCGAAGCGTTGCCAGAAGAAAGTTTCGACCTGGCCGCCCATTCCCGCCCGGCCCAGCGCATCGGCCGCCGGCGAACCCAGGCTGACCGAGATCCCCGAAGGCGTGATCGCCCTGTTCCACAGCACGAATATGCGGCGCTGGCCAACCGTGAACCCACCATTATATTCGCCAAGCACCCGCGTTCCCTTTTCCATCAGGATCACATTGCCGTTCGCGCTCCATACGTCGCGCGGGATGATGCAGCTCGTCAGACCCGGTTGCGTCGAATCCATCGCCGTTTGGAGCACGCAGGGAATTTGCATTCCTGCCGTGATGAGGAAATTGCGGTTGGGAAGACGCCCCGCCGAAACGCGCTGAATGTCCATGCCATTCAACTGCTGTTCGATCGCGTTGGGCTGGCGTCCTCCTGCCTCGCCGCCGCCTGCCGGCTGTCGCTCGTCGCTGCTGCCGACCGCAAGATTGCTGAACGGTCCTCGCGTCCCGGGTGCTCCGCCGCCTTGTCCGACGCTGCTTTGGGAAATGGCCATGATCGGGGCGCGCCGCATGGCGTCCTGTCGTGCGAGCTCGCGCTGTATCGCCGCCTCGCGCGCCTGGCGCGCGCGTTCGGCCCGTTCATAGGCCGGGTCGCCGTTGCCCCGCGCTCCGGCCTGTCCGGGTCCGGGCACCACCGCACCACCCGAAAGATCCTGCCCCTTGTCAGCCATGATCGGATTGCCGAACGGGTCCACACCGACCTGTTGCGGCCCGGCCCCTGGATCATCAGGCTGCGCCACGACCGCCGCTGCCTGACGCGCGGAACGCTCTGCCGAAACATCGTCGAGACGGAAGGTGGAATCGTCCGGTTGCTGGGCTTTTTGCCCACTGTGCGAGGCCATGGAATAGACGATGAGGCCGACGAACCCCGCGGCCACAGCGACCCCGGCCATCATGCCCCTGCCCATGGATTGCAGACGGCCGCGAGGGTTGAAAGCGCCCCGATCAATATCCGGCGTCGTGCTGTTCGCATCCTGCAGCACGTCGTCGCGCACTTCGGTTTCGTCATAAACGGGCCGCGCCTTGGGGGCCTGGTCGCTGTTGTTCGCAATCTCGCTCATTGGGAGCTTCCCCCTTCAACAGTCCGTTGCACATCGGGGGAAGCGGTCCCCGAAGAATTGTCAGGCCCGTAGCGGTCGTAGGCGTGGTTCCAGATGCAGGTAAGCGTTGCCCCCTGGCGCAAGCGGAACTCGCGCCCGACCTGGTGGATCACGACAAATTCGCCGCGCACATCGTAAGGAACCACCGCTTCCGACCCATCGGGCGACACCGTGAAGATGGCGGGGACGGGCTGATTGCGGGGAAAGCGCATGATCGTGAATTGGCCGTTGTCGGTGATTTCCGAGGGAGCCAGCTCCGAAGAACCTGCGAGCGTATAATTGAGGTTCCGCGTCCCCATCACCGCGGCCGCCTCGAGCGCGACGCGGACGCCGCCTGCTTCGACCGTGAGCATCTGCATCTGAAGGCGCTGCATTTCGGCCTGCCGGTTCGCGGCCGCCTCCTGCGCCGGGTATCGGAAACGCACGACGAATTGCGCGTTCGACCCCGACGAGATTCCCCCGGCGCGCGCGGTGAGAGCGAAGGTATAGGTCCGCGTCGTGGTGCCGATGCGGGTTACGACGATCAGGTTGGTCGCGGCCGCCCGCTCGCGCGGCTTTATGAACAGAATGTTCTCGGCGGGGGCTACCTCCCAGCTCACCGTATCGCCCAGCGCAACGGAGGCGATCGTTTCGCCTTCTCCGAACACGATTTGCGAGGCGGCGCGGAACACGCCGTTGATCCGCACCACTTCATCGGGATCATAGTCGATATAGCGTATCCGCGTATCTTGCTGCCCCGATCGGGGCACTTCCTCAGCGATCGCGGCCGACGATACCAGCGTGGCGAAAAGCGCGATGCCGCCCATCCATTTGCGAAGGCCGGTCATTGGGAAATCTCCGGATCAGCGCGGTAGCTCACCACCTGAAAGCCCAGCGGGTTATCGAGACGGCCCGCTTCGGTTGTCGGCCGATCGACATATTTGAAATTGATGGTGGCGATCCAATTGCTCGTCTCGGTCGGGACATTGCCGGGCTTTGTCACCGAGCGCGTGAAGCGGACTTGCGCCACGCGCTGATTGATGAAGGAGATGTTCCGAACGGAGGCCGAGATCGTTTCGCCGGCCTTGTAGATGTTTATCGGCGCATTGGGGTTGGTCTGTCGGCGCGATCCTGCGAATTTCTCTTGCTCTTGCGGGATCGAGAGGGCGGCGACCCGGCGATACATTTCCTGCGATGCTGCCGGAATCCAGGCTTCGCGTTGGCGCACATATTCGGAGAGCCAAAACTTGTTGACCGCTTCATCTACCGTGATGTCGCGGGTATTCGTCAGGCGCGTGACCACATCGACGCCGCCTGTCTGGCGGTCGACGCGGATCACATAGGGTTCCACCGATCGGAGCGGCGCAGCGACATGCCAAGCGAGCATGGCGAGGCCAAAAGCGACCCCGCCAGCGCCGACAAGATAAGCAATCCGCTTTTGCTTGTTCGCCTCGCGCGCGCGGTCGAAGTCCCAATCCTTCGCGTCCGCGAAATATTTGTCGAGGTCGCCTTTCTTGTTGATGCCCTGCGCCATCGTCAGCAGCTCCTATAGAATGTTCGGCCTGGCGCGGGTTGCGGTCCCATCGAGATCGGCCTTCCCCTTCGGCGCGGCCCCGCGGCTTTGGTCGAGGGTTGCGCCGGGGGTGCCGGAACCACGGTGTCAGGAGTGGCGACGGCGTTGGGCTGCGCGGATTCTGGCTTCGCCGGATCCGCATCGCTCCCGAACACCATCACACCGGCGCCCGTGGTGGAACCGTCAGGCGCCGCTCCGATCACCTTGGATTGCACCAGCACCGAACCATTGGGATTGGCGGGTCTCGCTCGCGCCGCACTGCAATGCGTGGGCGGTTTCGGCCCCATCTTGTCAGTCGCGCAACCGCCCAGCAGGCTCGCCGTCAGGCCGAGGCAAACAATCCGCCCCCATCGGCGCGCGCGGGTTGCGCCGCCACTTTCCCCTATCATTGCCTTGCCTCCTAATTAGTCGAATTGCGCGACGACGCTCCCGAGAGCATCCTGCGCCCCACGGCCCTTGCGCCCCTGTTCACCATCTGGCCGCCCCGAACCGAGAAGCTGTTTCCTGCCCTGGCACTGTTGCCGAGCAACATGCCGCGGCTGAAGTTCGAGCTACGGCTAGAGATCGCCCGCATCGCGGTTGCGGGATACAGGGCCGCGAGGAACCCGGCCCCCGATGATCCCCCGCCGCCTGCGAATGACCCGATCGACCGCGCCTCCGCGATGAGGAAGCCGCCAACGGCGACGGCCACCAGTTGCAGACACATCGCGCCGAGGGCGGCCCATGTGCTGCTGCCCGCTCCGACGCCGACGGCACCGGGAATGGCTGAAACCAACCCCATGACGAAAAGCAGCGCGATCGAGATCGCCGCTGTCTGGATGGCATAATTCAGCACAGCACCGAGCCAGCTAAAGAATAGCCCCGACGAGGACGGGAAGATGAGTGCACCGACGAAGATTGGCATCGTCGCGATCGTCATGAACAGGCCGAACTTGACGAATAGGACCATCACCATCGCGACAGCCGCGATGAGGTAGGCGAGCAGCATTATCAGAAGGACCATCAGCCCTGTGGCGAGGTTGGGAATCACGATGTCGAGAAAGCCACCTTCATACCAAGGCTCCATGCTCGCGTGGATTTTCATCGCGGGTTCGACCGCATTGTTCACGAAGGTATCGAAGGACGCCGACAGGGCTCCGCCGCCCAGCGCGCCGGCGAGCTGGTCGGGCGCCTGCTGCGCGGCCGAAGCGATTTGAGGCGCGAGGCTCGACGTCGCCGCGAGAATGACCAAGTAGCATTTCAGCCAGGTGCCGAGGTAATTGCCAAAGGGTTCGTTGGAGACACCGCGCATCACGGCGAAACCCACGATTACGAGGTTGATCGCCATGGCCGTCTGCAGCGGACCCGACACCATCCCCATGACCGCAGCATATTTGCCAGCCAGCGTGCCAGTAATCTGGCCTTCGAGCATATTGTAGATCGCGTCGAGCGCCATGGATCACCTACTTCCCATTCCAAGTCGGCCGCCACGATCCGGTTTCGGCCGCCTTCCGCGTTTCTGCGCGCTCCCGCTCGAATTTCTCGCGGCCGAGCCGTTGAAGCGCGACCGCCGCGTTGCCGCAATTCTCGCCGGCATCACCGTTCGCGTGGCAGCGCACGGACTGATCGCGCGCTTCGCCCTCATGCTGCATGTAATATTCGACGGACTTGTCGCCCTCGCCGCAGGAGGCCAGCGAAAGCGTCATGATCGCCAGAATGGGAAAGTGCTTCCGCATCGCCTTCCTTCCCTCGCCTACTGCCCGTTCCACGTCGGTCGCCACGCGCCTGATTCCGCATCCGACATGGTGCGGCGCTGGGATGCAGCGAAATCGGATTGGGCTTTAAGCAGCGCCTGCGAGCGGGCGGCCTGCTGCGCAGCCTGCATCTGCAGAAGGCGATTGGCGATTCCCGCCTGTTCGATCGCGGCACGCGCGGCGATGTCCTGGGACTCGCGCAGCGTGGTTGCCGACGCGAGGCCGGTCGAGAGCTGTTGGAGGCCCTGCCCGGTCGTTTCCGTCGCTTCCAGCATATGTTCGCCATAGGCCTGATCGCGGGCGGCATTGTTCGCCGCGAGCTTCAGCACGCCTTGCGCGTCCCCGAGACGGGAATCGAGGCCCGAGAGAGTCAAATTCTGCCCGCTCAGGATCGACTCTGCGCGCTGGCCGATCGCGCCCAGGTCGCGAAGGTCGCCCGACACCAGTTGAAGGCTGTCCTGCACGCCATCGGGAAGCGCGCTCCGCAAGATGGGCTGATCGAGCAGATTGGCGACGCTGCGAATGTTCGAGACGCTGTTAAGCGCAGTGTAGAGACGTTGGGCCTCCTGCAACTGCTGCAAGGTGTTCCGGGCCGTCTGCAGGGCCTGTGCGATGGAGCGCACGTCAACCACCGCCAATTGAGCGTGAGCCGTTCCGCTGGCCCCGACACACGCCGCGACGGCCAGCGCCGCCCGCATCATCCGTTTCCTCATATCAGCTACTCCATTCCCTACGCCCGACCGAGCGCCAGCGGCGCTTGAATTCAGGCAGCCAAATATCGGGATCGTCCCCGAGCTCCGCGCGCAGTTCGTCGAGCAGCGCAACAGTCCCCTGGCGGCCCGAAAGCACCGCCAATTCGTCGTCCAAGCCGTTCAGGTCCAATTCGACCACCACGGAATCGTGGCCCTGTTTGATGAGAAATCGCCGGCTTTCCGGTGAGAGATCGACCTTGATAAGCCGGAACTCGGCTTCGGTGAGGTTGAGGCCGTCGATATAGTCCCGCGCCTGCGCGTTCGGATTGGGCAAGAGGATTTTCGTCGGGCATTGCTCGATGATCGTCTCGGCAATGTCCGAACGCAGCGCGTCCGCCGGCGATTGTGTGCCAAACATCATCATCGCGTTGCGTTTGCGGTAGGTTTTCAGCCCATCGCGCGCGAAGTGCCTGAACGCCGGATCGCCCAGCGCCTTCCAGAACTCGTCAATGTCGATGATGACCGGCTTGCCGTCCACGATGTCATCGAGCCGATGGAACAGGTAGGACATGAGCGGCGGACGGATCGCGTCGTTCTCGAGGAAATCCGTCATGTCGAAACCCATCAGGCGGGCATCGAGCCGCAGAGTGTCGGCGTCGTTGTCGAACACCCACCCGAATTCGCCGTTTCGAGTCCAGCGGTCGAGCCGCGCCCCGATCCCGTCCACGCTCGTTTGATCGAGCTGGGAGCGCACGGCGGCGACCGATCGCAATTCTTGCGGCAGTCTCATGACCGCCTCGAGCGCCTGGCCGACCTGATACAATTCCTGGGGCGACAATTCGCCGCTTTCCGGGGTGACGAGCTGGCGGAGCCAGGATGACAGGAACTCCCGGTTGCGCGGGTTGTCGTCGAGCGCCTTCAATGGCGCGAAGCCCGAGGGCTCGCCATTCTTCAGCGTCAAATAGGTGCCGCCCGAGGCCCGCACGAAGATTTCCGCGCCGCGGTCCTTGTCGATGAAGGCCATGCGCGCGCCGGTCTTTTCGGCCTGCGACAGCATGAAATTCTGGATCACGGTCTTGCCCGAACCGGACGGGCCGAGGATCAGGGCATGGCCGACGTCCCCGAAGTGGAAGTTGAAGTAGTAAGGCGAATTGGCCGTGGTCTTCAGCAGCGCGATCGCCTTGCCCCAATGATTCCCGCTGCGCTGCCCGAGCGGATAGGTATGGATCGGCGCAAGCGCGCCGAAGTTGCGCGACGTGAGCGCCGCAGGCCGGGTTCGCCAGTTGAAATTCCCCGGCAGCATCGACCAATAGGCGGCTTCGAGCCCCAAATCCTCGCGGGCGGCGACTATGCCGCTTTCCGAGAGGGCGGCGCGCGCCACGCTCATATTCTCCGCGAGAATCTTGGGGCTCTCTCCGAAGACCGACAGTGCAAGATGATGCTCGCCCAGGACGAAGCGATTGGACTGCAGATCGTCCATCGCCTCGTCCAGATGCTCTTGCTGAGAATAGGCGACGTCATCGGTCGCGCTCAGTTGCGCCCGCTTTCGCCGCGCCGTCTCCATGCCCATCTGCTTGCCGAGGAAAGCGAAGCCCTGCGCCAGCACGAACTCAAATCGCGCTTCGAGCAGCGCATTGAGCTGACCGGGGAAGGTGCGCGCGGCGTGTTCGCGCACAGCCAGGATGCCGGCGTATCGCGAACCGCCAGGCTCACGGATTTCGACCAGCTCCGAGCCGAAGATGACGCGATCCGAATAGACAGCGCGGCCCAGGTGCGCACGCACCAGCGGCACCCGGCGCTGATCGGCTGTCATGATCCGCTGTATCAGCTCCATAGGCTCGCTGAATTGCAGGCCATTGAACTCATAAAGGCCGAGCAGCCGGGGATTCACGCGCCCGAGCAGCTTTTCGGTATCCCGTAATATGTCCGTGAATGCTTCCACGATGTCATCTTCCGCTTCCTCCGCCGTGGCTTTGGAGAAGAAGGAGAACACCGAGGCGGCGGCCTTGTCGGCTGCGCCCACGGCGGGCCGATAGATCGCCGTCAGATAATGCTCGTTTACGAACATGCGCTTCGACAGGACGCGGGCCTTGTATGCCGCGTCGAGATCGCGGGCGAAGGATGAGCGGAATTCGCCATCGGGATAGTCGCGCTCGATGCGGCGAACGGTATGGACCATCAGCGCCACTCGTTCATGGGCGACGGATCGCCAGGCCGTATTCAGCTTCTCATGCCAATCGTTGATCGTGGCAACGTCGGCCGTCTCGAATGCGATGCCGTCGAGTGCGAAAACGGCCATATATTCGCCGTTGTCGAGGGCGACGATGTTGTCCGTCACATGGCGCGCAAAGGGCAGAAATTGAGCCGGATCGCGTTCGACCTTGATCGGGGGCTTGCGCTTAAACACGGTTGAAGCCCTTGCGGCGCACGCCTGCGATCGGCAGCGGCGAGTAGCTGGACCCGCCCCACACCATCTTGTTCGTCGCACCGGCCTTGGTGCGGCCGAACAGGAAGATGATCTTGAACATATTATAGTCGGAGCGGACGATGAGCCGCGCCGCGCCAAGGAGCGCGCCGCCGATTGCGAGCGCCCAGATTGGATTGCCCAGCCCCATGAGGATGAACACGGAAATCATCCCGATCGCCAAGGTCGCTTCGACAGGGACGCCGAACCAAAGCGTCGGGCGCGTCAGCGCAAGGAACAACGGATCTTCGACTAGATAGATTGGCTCTGACACCCGCAACCTCTCAACCGTCGCGCTGGACGGCTCCTAAGTGAGCAAACCGACGAAGAAGGGGGCGCACAGCAGGACCGCGAGACCCGCGGCCCACAGCGCGAGCGACTGGCGGTCGCCATGCCCCGTCATGAAGAAATAGCCCGCGATCACCAGGACCAGCGTTCCGATCGCTGCGCCCGCGGCCATCATCTTTCCGGCCATGGCCGAGGCTTGCGACGAGGCCGATGCGACCTGCGCCGCCCCTGGCGTCGCCCAGCTCGCCACGCCGAGCGCGGCGACCATGCGAAGCAACCGGCCCATCACGTCCCCGAAATGGTATCGACGATCCACTGCGCGCCGAACACGATGAAGCAGCCGATGATGATCGAGCCGAGCAGGCCCTTGTTGCCATGGCCGAAGAAGAACATGATGCCGGCGATCACCAGCGCGATTGCCGCGAGAGCCTTGGCAATCGGCCCCGTCAGGAAGTTCAGGACGGAATTCGCCATTGTCACGACTTCGGTCTGGTTCGCCGCCTGCGCCCATGCCGGCATCGGGATCATCGCGAGCGTCACCCCGGCGAGCGCGCACGAATGACTCCAACGCTCCCTGATCGTCTTCAAAAACTTCATCAGAAAAATCCTCCACTAAGCAGAATTGCGACACCGACGAGAAACGTGAAAAATGTGAGGAACGCGGCGCGCCTCGTCATGATGAGAATGCCGAGCCAGATGACGCCGAGCGTTATTGCCGGCCCCACCAAACCCGTCAGTTCGTTGAGAACGGCGGTCGCGATGCCCCCCACGTCCGCATGAGCGGGTGAAGCGGCCAGGCCGAGCACGAGCACGACCGACAATCTCTTGAGAAGCGCGCGCACGCCGATCACAGACCGCTCCGCGTCGGGTTGGGCGACTGCCGGCGCTGCCAAGCTGCCGTCGCGAATACGTCCCAAGCGGGCGGGGCCGGATCAGCCGTTCCCACGCTGCCGGACTCCGTCGCCAGGGCCGGGGCGACCCACGACGCTACCACCGCAACCGGGTTTTGATCCTCCGCGGGACGCGCGACCGCGACAGTCCATGCGGGAGGCGCATCGTAAGTCGGGGGCAATGGCGCGCGCCCATCGGTTGCAAAGGCGATATGCCAATGATCCGAATGGCCTGGATCACCCGGCCCCAATAGCTCCAAAATGGATATATTGTTCGTTGCCATCAGGGAGCGGATTTGCTCGCGCGAGATCGCGCCGACACCGCTGCGCGGGACGAAATCGACCGCCTGGCCATATTTGTGATAGCTGTTCTGCGCGCCGTAGGTCGCGTTCATCGGGCGCAGCGTGTCGGTTATTCGTCCGCCAAAGGCCCCGATGAGCAGCCGGCCCACAAAGTCCGGCGAAATCCGCGCGCCATATGAAGGCCCGTCGGACAGGGGGACCACGGCCGCCCTTGGCGAGGCGAACGGCGGATCACCCTGCCCCGCGGCCGCATAGACGCGGCCGACATAGCCATTGCTGACACCCCTGGTCCTCGAGCCGGTATTATATTCGCTTATCGCGGCGCGCAGCGGATCGGAGTGGCCCGCGTCACGGGCTCGGCCATAATTGTCGGCCAGCACCACCGCCCCGGCCCGCAGGTTGGTGCAAGGATCGAAAACGGTTTCGGGCGTCAGGCCGAGGCGCGCGAAGTTGGCGCTGTTGATTTGCATCAGCCCTGCGTCGAAGTTCGCGCCGCGCCGCAGCAGTCCGCGCGCCGTCGCGATCGCGTCGGCCGCATTGGCAGGCTGGCGTTGCAACGTCGCGCCGGAGTTCACCCCGATCTTGAAGGGGTCGCCTTCCGATTCAACGCGAATCACTGCGACCATGGTGGCCGGGGCGACATTGGGCGCACAGGCTTGGAGCA
Source organism: Novosphingobium sp. SCN 66-18 (assembly GCA_001725355.1). Lineage (GTDB taxonomy): Bacteria > Pseudomonadota > Alphaproteobacteria > Sphingomonadales > Sphingomonadaceae > Novosphingobium. Next base: position 22,484 of record MEGD01000030.1, on the reverse strand, counting down.
AGGCTGCCAAGACCGCCGCATCCAACGCCATTCCACCCCTCCCTTTATAGTCCGCTAATAGGCTTTACGCTAAAGCCGATAACGCGGCAATTCGCAATTTCGACGGGTCGGCAAGGGGCGGCAGCCGCTCGAGCCGCGCGGGATTGATGAATCGAGCGGCTATGGACTTGATGGGCGCGCGGCGTTTGCCTAGTCTCCGGCGCCGCTTCCTTGTGGCGCGGAAATCCAGCCTTTTAGCCGATATGAGATGCAAACTTGCCCAAGAGCCTCTTGCTGCTAGTCGAAACCAATCGCTCTCCGTCGATCGAGCAACAGCGAGCAGCGTGCGAGGCTGACGGGGATGAGGTTGTTGACGATGTGGCGATCAGGCTTCCGGACTTGCCGGCGCAGCTCGCCTTGCTGGGGCATCGGCTGAAGCAGGGCGACAAGATCAAGTTCTATGATTTTGCCTGCATCCCGCTTTCCATCACGACCCTGCTGCGTCTCATGTCGAAGGTTCTAGGCATGGGCATAGCGATCGAGTTTTGCCGTCCAGGCATAACGATCGACCCCGGCAACGGGGCAGGCGACCTTGCGCGTTTCGTCGTGGAGCTGGACCGGCATTGCCGGCATGTCCACGGCCTCAAGCGTCAGGCTCATGAAACGAAGTCCGGGCGGCCGCCACGGCTGACCGAGGATCAGCTTCCCGAGATCCGGCGCCAACTCGCGGTCAAGGGGGCGACAGTCAGCAGCGTCGCTAAGGACCTGCGTGTCGGCCGCACCACTTTGTTCGACTATCTAAAGCGGCACGGCGAGCCCGAGGAGCGAGCTACGGCGACAGCAGAGCGATAACGGTCACGCCCATTGCACCAGCAAGGGCCGCCAGTTCGTGCAAAGTAACTTCGCGCGCCTGGCCCTCCAATATGCCCCGCAGGCGATCTTCATTAATTTCGCTGACTTGTGCCAATTCAACTAAACTTAGGCCGGACCGTTCAACCTCCGCTTTGGCACGTCGATGCAAGAGAGCGTATGTCGTAGTCGTATCCCCCTTACCGGGCCAATCCATTCTCGACGTCCCCTACTGTTCCAAAACGGGACTTCAAATTAATCTAACCCTACCCCATGTCCAGCCAAGATACACAGTTATTTTTTCTTGTAAGTGTCGTCGGTTAATAGCTCCAAAACGGAGGATTTCAGGGCATCCGCGATCTTCTCCATCACCTCCAGCGTGGGGTTGCCGCGGCCGTTTTCGATGTGAGACAGGTGCGAAGCGGCAACACCGGAACGCTCGGACAATTCGGACTGCGACATTTTGAGTTGCGCGCGACGTTCCCGGCAATTCTGGCCGAGCGTCATCGCGAGTTGGGACGCCTTCTCTCCCAGCCTCAAATACCGTGCCATAGATACATTCCGTAAGTCTCCCGCATTCGCTCGTCCCGGTGTCAAACGGGGCCTTATAACGAGGCAAATAGCGGGCGCATCCTTATCCGCTTAACTACCTCAGACGGTGCAAAGTTTGACAAGGCCCCGTTAACCCAATAGCGAACGGTCTCATGGCCAGGTGTGCAACAGCCAAACGAGTCGCAATTTCACCCGCTGCCTGTATGCGCCGGAAGCGGGAAACCCTTTATGCGTCGGGATTCCAGCAATGTAAGCTGCATGTTCCCGAGAGCTTTGGGGACCGACTCAAAGAATTAAAATCCCAATACAACATGCGCGGCCTCGAAAATGTAGTTTCCGCGATGATTAGGAAGGCGATGGCGAATTTTTCGCCGGAGGATCTATTGGCGCCGCCGCCGCCGCCCGATTTTGACAAGACCCGTCATATCGCCATCCATATACCCAGGGAGCAATATGCCTATCTGGAAGCGATCGCGCATCGCAACCGGGGTGTAACGCTTGGGGTCGCACTCGAAGCCGTTGGCGCTTACGTCTCCGATTTGACGCCGCCCCCGGTCCAACTTTCACTGATCGAGGGGGACGCGCCGTGAGCGGATAAACGAAGCCCGGCACGAGGCCGGGCTAAGAATGGCTGGAAAGCGGTTGGCGCCGCTTAACGCCGCAATGTCTTAATTAACGCGGACATTTCTAGCCCTTCCCCCACCCACTGTCAAACAGCGCGCCTCGCGCCACGCTATTGCTTTGACCGCGAACGGCCTTCCATCCGGAAGGACGAACGATGTTCTATACCCTTGAGGCGGGAGCCATCGGCGCGCCTAGCGTGCCTCATTACTTGCGCCGATCTTCCCGCTGCGCACAGTCATCGGTCAATTTATCGCCGATTACACGAATCTTGACGGTGAAAAATCGCCGAAAGCACGAACATCCGCAGATGTTCTCGCACGGCCCGTCCGTCATGGTCCCAATCATGCAAAGCCCTGCCCGCCCGATTCTCATCAGAAAGCCGATCGGCGGCGGGGCAGCGCATATCGAGCACCGGCAGCGCAAAGCGTGCGAGCTGCCGTTCAAGGAACCGCGCGCGAAAGGAGCGTTCGTGAGGACATAAAAAACCCGGCCATTGGCCGGGCTTTTCGAGGCTCGTGTAGCGCGAGCCGGTGTGACAGCCCTTAGCTACACGGTCCCTCGAATCTCGACAAGTCCAAAACGCGCGATTCCGCGCCACGGATTGTTATGTCCGCACGGGCTCCAAGATTGGAGTGACCGAACGATGTTGCTTACCCAACAGCCAGGAGCGGGATACAGGCGTTATGACGCCCATTTCGCAGCGGCCGAGGCGACCGCCCAGCAATTCCGGGGACTTTCCGGCAGGGCAACCCACGGCCAGGCTCTCGCCGCCTTCAAGCGAGCGGCGTCGAGCATCGGCGCCGGCGCCCGCATCGTGCGCCTGATCGACCTGCTCTTTGCCTGGACCAAGAAGCAGGATTGGGAGGAAGGCCGTCAGCCGCTGGTCTGGCCCAGCAACGAGCGCCTGGCAGAAGAATTGGGCATCGAGGTCCGCCAGGTGCAAAACCTGCTCCGCAAGGCGATCGTCCTGCGCCTGATCGTCGCCCTGGATTCCCCCAACGGCCATCGCGGCGGCGTGCGCGGCGAGGACGGCCATATCAAATGGGGCTACGGCTTCGACTTGCGGCCGATCGGCGCGCGCATGGCCGAGTTCATCGAGATCGCCGAGAGGGCCGCGATCGTGAGGCGTGAGCGGCAGGAGCTTCGCCGGCGACTGACGATCGCCCGCAAGACCATCGCCCAGCTCGCCCAGACGGCCGTCGACGAAGGCCTGGACTGCTGCAATTGGCTCGAGGAAGTCGAGACGGCCCGTATGATCACCGATCATGCCCGCGGCATTCAGGAGATCGACGGCCTGGCCCGCCTGGTTCACCAAATCGAGCTGCGCAAGCGCCGCGTCCATGCCGCGTTCATTGCCGCTTCGACCGTCCCCGACAGTGGAGAAGAAGCCCGTGAAACGGTGGATAGTTCAAGGAATATTACACCCACCGATGAAACGGATTGCACCCACTATACAACTACAACCCACCATAAACCTGCTAAAGCAGAAATACGTAATGGCTTTCCAAGGGGGAGTAGTGGCGAGGACAGTGCTTCCTCGTTACCGGCATCGCGTGTCGAAGCGGATCTCGACAAATACGGCATCGACGTCGAGTTTATCGGCAAGGCGTGCGCCGACATATGCTGGGAGCTCGACCTGGGGAATCGAACGTGGCGCGATCTTGTCGCGATCGCCGAGCAGCAGGCCGCAAACCTGTTCATCAACAACCACACCTGGCGCGAGGCGTGCCGCATCATGGGCCGGCGAGGCGCGGCCGCAGCCATGATCGCGGTGGCGCACAAGGAGGATACGGGTGAGGTGAAGAACCCCGGTGGATACCTGCGCGCCATGACCCAGCGCGCGACCATCGGCGAGCTGCACCTTGGCCGCACCTTCCACGGCCTGCGCGAGGCCGCCAACGTCCACTGAGCTCGAAACCGGCCCGCAAACGTGCTTTCGCCGATTTATTGGGGGCGATGGCGAAAGGGGAACGCGGCGTGAACATATCACCGATTTCCGCCATTTTTCCGACCGCGCGGCGTCCGAAGGCACGGTTTTCGGCCGTTTGGAGTCCCCTTTTAATGATCGGCGAAAGCACGAACAATTATCGCCGATAGCACGAGCCGGGGACGAGCTGCCCTGCCCCCGGTTCGCTATAGCGAATCGGTCTGCATTTAATCGCCGAAAGCACGAACTGAATCGCGGGAATTAATCGGTGAAAGCACGAATCTGGGCGCCATTCCGGGCTTTCATAGCCTTCGCGCAGTGTCAGGAGAGGTCAATAAACCCTTGGATTCGACCCAAAGACTCGTGCTTTCGGCGATTAAATGGGGGTTTTCGTTTACAGGGTCAGGCCTCAGAGCCAATCTGCGTCCGATGACAGCACCGGGCATTCGTGCTTTTACCGATCAAATGGAGGAAAGGACCGGGGTGGCCTCGACGCAGGGCGATCTCTTTGTATTGGACAGCCCGCTCCACGGCGACGTGCGCGGCGAGCGGTCGATCATGGCCTTCCCCTTTTTCGGTCTCTCCAAGACCGCGCAGATGAACCCGATCGAATATCATGCGGAGAATGTGTCGATCGAGGTCCATCCCAGCAAAAGCGGCGTGGCGACTATCTATGACAAGGAAATCGTCCTCTATATCGCCAGCCTCATGATCGCCAAACTGCGCGATGGCGAACCCGCAGGCCAGGATTTCACCTTCACCGCGCACGATTTCTTCCGGGTGACGGGCACCAGCCAGTCGGCTCGTTCCTACACTCGGCTTTCGGGTGCGCTTGAGCGGCTGCAAGGCACGCAGATCCGCACCAACATCGAAACGGGCGGTGAAGGCGAGGAAGGTTTCTTTTCCTGGCTGTCCGAGGCCAACCTGAAATATTCCCGTGATCGCGGCGGCGAGCGCCGGCTGAAGGCGGTCCGTGTGCGGCTTTGCGACTGGCTCTATCGCGCGATCAGGATGGACCGCCGCATCCTCAGCTATCATCACGACTATTTCTCGTTGGGGCCGATCGAACGCCGCATCTACGAACTGGCCCGCTCGCATTGTGACGCGGAGGAGCCTTGGGAAGTCGACATCGAGGTGCTTCGCCTTCAGGTCGGCAGCACTGATACCGCGCCGCGCTTCAAGCACGCGCTCAAAGGGATCGCCGAGGCCAATCAGATCCCCGAATTCGACATTGCGCTTGTCGACGAAGTGCCTCCGCCCGAAACCGGAGGGCCGAAAAAGCGCGGCCGCAAGGAGATCCGGCTGAAGGTCGTTATCACGCCGCGTCCAGGCCGGACGCGCGCGCAACCCATTCCGCTTACTACGCAGCTCGTCCCCGCGGTCTGACCTTCACCGGCGCCGGAGCCGGATATTGATATTGGCCACCGCTGGATAGCCGAACAGATCGTTGATACGAGCGATCAGCGCCGGAATTTCGGCGCGCAGCTCGACCGCGCGCGCAGGATCAGTCGCCACATCGAGAACACCGCCCGCGCGTCGACCTGGCGGATAGCGCAAGGTGATCGGGGAGCTATACCGCGCAAGCGCAGGGCCGACGATTTCGCCCCAGCGCGCGATCAGACCTGATTTTCCGAACCCCATCCTTCGCATGGCCGGCGCGGTAGCCGTCTGCAGGAGGGCGCCGATCGCCATCGCTTCCCCTCCGCGCCGCCCCGCGCGGCTCGCATATTCGTCGTCGTCGGCCATGAGGGGACCATGCCACGGTGGAACCTTCCCGTCGAGAAATTGCCCGCGGTGTCGTCTGAAATTGCTTGTCGGTTTTAGCGTAAAGCGTATTGTCGGACTATGGGAATGACACCGACCGCCGCTGCCCAGGAGGCCGTTCGACGGCTGAAAGGAAGATGGCATGGTTCCTATGGAAAGGCGCTTTGTCCGGCCCATCAGGACCGGCAACCCTCGCTTTCGATCACGCCTGGCCGCGATGCCGTGCTGTTCCATTGCTTCGCTGGCTGCAGCCAGGCCGAAGTCATGGACGCCCTCGCCAAGCTGGGAAAGTTCGAGCGCCCGACCGTCCGCGACACCGCGCCGCCCGAGCGTAAAGATCTCGGCCCCCTCGCACGCGAGCTATGGGCAAAGGCGCTGCCCCTGCCCGGCACGCCGGCGCAACTCTATCTCGAAAGCCGCCGCATCGGCCATTCGACGATCGGCCGATACGATCCTGCCGGTGTCACCTATGAGGGCGGGAAGCGCCTTCGCCTCCCGGTCCTGTTCCTCCCCATCATCGAGCGCCGCCAGCTCGTCGCGCTCGCGCGGGTGTTCATCGACCGTGACGGCAACAAGCATCCCGGCCTCGCCGATCCCAAGCGGACCTTGGCCGACCCGCGCGGCGGGGCAGTTCAGATCGGCCGCACCGAAGGCGGGCATCTCAACCTGGCCGAGGGCTTCGAGGAAGCGGAGTCCGTCATCGCCATGCACGGCCTGCCCGGCTGCTGGTCCGTCAATGGCAACGAGCTCTATGCCCGCCTCCATATCCCCGACCATATCCGTTCGATCACGATCTACTCGCAGCACGGCAAGGCCGCTTCGAGCGGGGTCGCAAAGGCCGAAGCCCATCTCGCCGACGGCGGCCGTAAGCTCGACGTCGTTCTGCCGCCCGCGGGCGGCGACTGGAACGATGCCTGGCGCAAGGCGTGATCGGTCGATTGCCCCTCATGTTCGCCGCGGGCGTCGTTCTTGCGGGCCTGTTCGTCCAGGCCAATCCTGATTTTGTCGCAAATCCCCCGGAAAGCGCCCGTCAGGCGTGCGACCAGCTCCTAGATCCATCCCTTTGCCGGGCAAGCGCCGTCGTGGGCGACCTTCAACAAGGGAAAATGCCGCAAGCGGTATTTGTGCCCCCGCTACCGGATCGCCGGCGCACGCCCGGCGCGATCGACCCGGCCATATCCCAGGCCAATATAGCATCGACCATCTGCGACCCCGATTTTCTGGCCGCCCGATCGCCGCGACCGTCATGGACGGCCGCGGCGCGGCGCCGCCTCGCCGGCATTCTCTTTCCCGGTCAAAGCCCCGAGAATTTCGCACTGGACCAGCTTGTCCCGATCTCCCTGGGCGGCGCACCCACGGACGCGCGCAACCTATGGTTGCAGACGTGGACCGGGGAGCAGAGCGCGGCGCGCAAGGACGCGCTCGAGCAAGAGCTGCACCGCATGGTGTGCGACCATCGGCTTTCGCTCATCAGCGCGCAGCAGATGGTGGCGCGGGACTGGATCGACACGGCGAGGCGCGTCGGGATGCCGCAGACATTGGCGGGTGGGCAGCTTCAGCCGTCCCCGTCGTCTCCCCAGCGGATTGCACCGGGGAGCGTCCAGACTTCGCAGGAGCCCGTGATCTTGGAGGCCGAGATAGCGAGGCCGCACCAGCCCTATGACGTGCCGGAGATTCCAGACCAGGCACAGGTTTTTCAATGAAGGGAGCAACGTAAAATGCCAAGGAATTGTGCGGATTTTCACATCATCGGCCAGATCGGGAGCATCCATCCCCACGAGAAGGTTACATATGTCAACGTCGCGGCGAACTATAATCGCAAGGTCGATGACGAATGGGTCGAACATACACGCTGGAATCGGGTGACGTGCTTCGGGAGGCAGGCTGAAAAGGCGCAGAAGGCCGGGGTCGGTGACATGGTTCGGATCACCGGAGACGTTGAGCAGTCATCCTATGAGAAGAACGGCGAGACGGTCTATACCACGGACCTGAAGGCGAATGACTTTTCGATCCTCGCGAGAAACGATGCCAAGGGGGAATAGCAGGAGGGTGCCGGTGCGGCCTTCGGCACGGCTCTATTTCCGCTGCGCTCCAACCAAACCCGCTCGCGCGGTTTCGGCCCGGTCGGGTGACGATCCTCGCACGATGTTGTCGCGCGGATCCGCTTGCGCGGATTTGCGCGGCGTCGATTGTCGGAGCAAGGGGCCTGCCCCATGCTCTGTCGGCCCACCCGTTATGCGGCCGTTAACCATTCCGGCGTAGATCGGACTTCCTCTCCTACGATCCGGCACCGGCAAGGCGCCGCTTCGGACTTTCAGCCCGGCCCATCGTTGGCCGGGCTTTCTTTATCTCCAACCCATACGCCAGCGCGCGCCGCATCATGACGGGCCGTTTCAGGAGAGAAGGCGCGGATCGAGCTGGAACGGCTCGCAGCGTTCCACGACGACCCGCTTCATGTCCGCATGGCGCACGTTCAGCAGCACGTTTCTTTCTTGCGGCACGACCACGCTGCGCACGATCAGCGCGAGTGCATCTCCGGCCTCGAGAAAGGCGTCTCCGGCTTCCTGGCAGGCATCATCGCGCGTTGGACTAGGGTCGAGCGGACGCATGGCCGCATCATCGGGAATCGCGATCGTCAGGAGCTGATAGTCGTCGGGCAGCAGTTCGGAAGGCAGATCGAGATGAACCAGCACTTCGAGCACCGCTAGGCTGGGGCTGGCGGCCGTATAGACCATGGGCCTGCCTGCCGAATTCCAGCGTCCGCCCCACAGCCGCGCCCCTTCTCCATCCAGCGCGGCATGGGCGGCTTTGCACAGCCGATAGACGATCACGCGGCCAGGCCGTGCCCGATCCGGCCCAGCAACGCTTCCACGGCACGCGCGCCCTGATCGGTGTCGGCCATGGCGAGCGGTGTTTCTCCGTCCAGTGCGCGGTTGTCGCGATTGAGCCAGATATGAGCCTTCTCGCTGTTGCCGAAGGTTTCTTCGGCCGCGGCGACGACACCGACGACCCGGAGCAACCTGTCGGATTCGGCCTGGTCGAGCGGCTGCGCGCTTTTCTGCCGCCGCTTGAACGTGCGCCGGTTGAGGATTTGCGGATCGAGCGCGTTGAACGAGAGCCGCGCTGCCGTCAGAAAATGGTCGACGGCCTGGGTCGGCACGCCGCGCCGGATCAGGCGCACGATGTCGCGTTCATCGTGCAACGGCCCGGTGACGCCCTCGCCGCCCAATAGCTCCTGAATCTTCGCAACCGCGTTCATCACATTATCCTGCAATTTGCCGAACCATAGGCGGCATATTGTTTATATACGCCGAAGGCCGCATTTCGACAAGGCCGGCGCCTTCACGGAAGCTGGGGGCTCCGACGCCGCTCGCTCTTTCGCGCCTGAGTGTTACCCGGCGTCGTCGGCCGAACTCTCGGCACGCAGCAATAATAGATGGGGGTCTATTCTCAGCCCCTTCGCAATCCTCTCGATATTATCAATCGAAACATTGCGTTCACCGCGTTCAATCCCGCCGAAATACGTCCTGTCCATCTCGATGTCGTAGGCAAAATCTTGCTGGCTCACGCCAAGCGCCTTCCGGTGGCGCCGGACATTCGCAGCTACGATCGCGCGCAGGCATCCGGGGTGAGTGCGTTTCACCCTTCATGGTTCACCCGCAAGATGGTTATAAGGCGACGGGTTTTAAGCATCAATTCACTTGCTGATTCTCATTGGGGATTGGCTGCCTAGCTAGGGGGGCGTGCGTGAATAGTCAGTTGCCTGTCGACCAATCGGCTGAAATGGAGCGATCAGATGGTGCGGCGCGCAAGCGGGATATTGTGCCCACCGCAGTATCGGAGAACGCGATTCGTCTCGGCCGAAATTGTCGCGAGCGCCGCATGAACCTCAGCATGACCCAGACCGAGTTGGCCAAACGGTCTGGCGTTGCCGGATCGCACCTTTCTCACATCGAGAACGCTCGCGGCAACCCGACATTGGAGATCATGGAGTCGATAGCGGCCGCGCTGCGTTGCACCGTTCCGGACCTTTTAAGCAGCGCAAACGACCCGATCTAGGCGATCCCCCCGACAAAGCCCTTGGTTTCCCCGCTATGCGGCATCGCAAGCCGCATGGGGCCGCCGCACCCTCGCTGGCGGCATCGCGCGCGGGCTTCGACTTCGGAGAGCCACAGCCTCCCGAAATCGCCCCGCGCCAGCAGCTCGCCGACGGTCACGAACCGGACCTTGCCGCAATGCCGGCATGTCAGCTCGAGCCGGGCACCGGCATCGAAGTCGCCGAGCTGGACGGTATCGAGCCAGCTCACCAATTATCTTCCGCGTCGGGAATCCGCGTGTAGCTGATCTTCGAGCCGACATTGCCGCCCGCGGGCGGCGACCACGGCCCCAGGCTCACAACCGTTTGACCATAGCGCGCGTTGAGACCGTCCATCGCCCGCGTCAGCTCCTCGCAGCGCTGCCGTTCGCTGTCGTCATCGGCGAACAGGTCCGGTTGCCGCGCACCCGCGTCGGTCAGCTCGCCCAGAGTGACACCTATCCGAAGGATCTTTGTCGCAGGCGGGATGACGACCGCGACATGATCCCACAGGCGGCCCAGCGCCGCGAGTATCGCCATGTCGTCGCTGACCTCGCCCAGCGCCTCGACGTCTCCCCAGCTCCGCTCATACCCGCGCAGCCAGAGGTAGAGCGCCGAGGCGTAGAAATTGGCGCGGCGCATCCGGCGCGCGGCTTTCGTCAGGAGCAACCGCGCCATCTCGCGCGCGTCGGCCAGGTTGCGCCCGTCCGGAGGCAGCACCCGGCCATGGCCGAACATATTGCGCTCGGTTTCCGGGGATTCGACGGCATAGCCGTGCAGCGCATACCAAAGCCGCTCGCCCGTGACGTTCCGCCACAAGGCCCGGGCGTGTTTCGGTTGCAACGCCATGAACCCCGGCACGTCGACCACGCCGGCGCGCGCGAGGCGCTTCGCCATGGAACGGCCGATGCCCGGAATGTCAGCGAGCTTCAGCCGAGCGAGCTGCGCTGGAGCATCCTCTGGATGCCAGATCGTCAGCCCGTCCGGCTTTCTGGTGTCGCTGGCGATCTTGGCGAGGTGGCGATTGGCCGCAAAGCCGATCGAGCAGGTCAACGTCGCGCCGATATTGTATCGGATCGCCGTCTTGATACGGTCCGCCAGTTCCACCGGCGCCGTTCGGTGCCGCGGATCGAGCCAGCAGGACAACTCGTCGATCGACTTCACCTGATCGACGGGAATGACGGTGCCGATCTCGCTCACCAGCGCGTTGTGGGCGCGCCGGTATAGCTCCGGCTTTTGCGGGACAAGCACCAGGTCGCGGCAAAGGGCGCGAGCCTCGTCGACCATCATGATCGACTTGACCCCCCGCGCCTTGGCTTCGCGCGAGCAGGCGATGATGCAGGTCCGCGCGCCGCCCTCATAGGGCACGACGCCGATCGGCCGCCCCCGCAAGCGCGGGTCGCGCAGTTGCTCCACGGACGCGAAGAACCCGTCGAAATCTAGGTATAGGTGCTCGATAGTATCCGGTTTGCGCATTGCCCAGGCTCGAATCGCGTGAGCCACTAAGCAGAACATAAAAGGAACAACCCTGCAAGGCGGATAGCCTGTCATGGGATGATGACGCGGCTCGCCCGCGAGCGCGCTGCCCCCTGTCGCAAGGACTGGACCGTCTCGGCCGCGAGCGGCCTCGCTTGGCGATCAGCAGGGTTTCCCCGCCCTTCCTGCGCTGCGCTCCGTGCAGGACGGGCGATCCCCCTCCCCGCTGATCGGTCCTCAATGCGCCATTCCCCGGCCTGCTTCGCCAGCGGGCAGAAGCCGATGGACGCCATCGCCTTCGGCTCCATTTTCAGAAGGGAAACAAGCACATGGCACGGAACACAGCCCGCAGCGCACAAGCCAACCGGATCGACGTTTACGAGGAAGTCACCGCGAGCATTATCGCCTTATTGGAGGCCGGCACTCGCCCTTGGTCGCCCTCATGGGCATCGGGCGTGGCGACCCTCCCCTTGCGCCACGAAGGCACTCCCTATCGGGGCATCAATATCCTCTTGCTCTGGGCGGCCGCGATGACGCGCGGCTATTCCAATCCCTTTTGGATGACCTACCGGCAAGCGCACGAGCTGGGCGGACAGGTCCGCAAGGGCGAGAAGGGCAATCTTGTCGTTCACGCCGGAACCTTCACCCCCAAGGACGGCGAGACGGGCGAGCCTGTCACCGATGGCGACGGCGAGGAAGCGAGCCGCCGCTATCTGAAACGCTATGTCGTGTTCAATATCGAGCAAATCGACGGTCTGGATATGGCGAAATATCCGGTCCCGGTTGTCGAGATCAAGAACCGCGACCAGCGCGACCCGGAACTTGATGCCGCCTTTGCCCGCTACCCCGTTCCCTATAGCGAAGGTGGATCGAGCGCGTTCTATCAGCAGCGCGAAGATCGTATCCAGTTGCCCGCCTTTGCCGATTTCGTCAGCGGCAACGCCTTCTATGCCACCCTGGCGCATGAAGGAATCCACAGCACCGGGCATCCCGACCGCTTGGACCGCGACAGCCTCCGCAAATACGGAGAAACCAAGGAAATCAGGGCTTTCGAGGAACTGATCGCCGAAGTCGGCGCCGCGATGCTTTGCGCGCAGCTAGGCATGGAACCGACCGAGCGGGAGGATCACGCCGCCTATATCGCCGATTGGCTGAAAGCCCTTCGGAACGACAAGCGCGCCATTTTCCGTGCCGCCACCGCCGCGCAGGCCGCGAGCGAACTGATCCTCTCCCACATGGCCGGCGAGCCCGCGAGGCAGGCCGCATGACCGGATCGGGGCGGACATTGCGCCGCCCCGTCCCTCCCCGTTTTTCCAAGGATTGACCCTATGGCCAAGAAATCCCCGCAGATCGAATTGCGTTGGCGCGATGAAAACTATGGTTCCGTCTATGCCGTTGCCGCCTTCCGCAACTATGCCGGCACCTTCGATTGGAGCGAGCGCACCCACCAGCGTTTTCGCGGATGCCTGAAACGTGCCGGTTTCGAGTTTCATTGGGGCCGTTGCTCCTACATCGCCCAGCAGGGGGTCAAAGCGGAGCGCAAGCGCGCGCTCTGCGACGAGCTGGCCGCCGCAGGTTTCGAGATCATCCATGGTGACGTGCGCCCCGAAGCCGAGGGAGGCGCAGCATGAACCGCGAGCGCCGCAAGCAGATCGCCGCCGCCCGCGAGAAGATCGAGGGCATCGCGACCGATATTCAGGCCGTCATCGAAGCCTTGCAGGAAATCCGAGACGATGAGGAGAGCGCCCGCGAGAGCCTGCCCCCGAGCTTGCAGGAAGGCGAGCGCGCCCAGCAGATGCAGGAGAGCATAGAGGCCCTTGAGGACGCTATCGGAACGCTGGAATCCTTCGATTTGGAAGACATCGGCGAGACGCTGGAAAGGGCCGCAGCATGAGCAGCGAGGCCGAGGAACCCGGCATCGCCGTGCCGGGCTACAATCCCAGCATCGCCACGATCTTGGAGGAGGAGTTTGCCGAGCTTATGGCGCTGGCGCGCGAGCGCCCGCCCCTAACCCGGGACGGGCAATGGCGGCACGATTATCATGCCGCCATGGTCGCCAAGCGCACTATAGGCGTGCAGCGCGACCTATTCGGCGCGAAGCCGGTCACGCACATGCACAGGACCAGGCCAGGGCCGGTCATCGACTGGAAGCCCGAGCCGGTTGACGAGAAGCTGGCGCGGATCGCGGCCGATCCCCATGCGGCTTTCGGCATAGGCCGACCCGCGCTCAGCGACGAGGAAAAGGCGGCGATGCTCCGTTCAGCCGCGAACTGGTTGCGCCTTGGCCAGCGCGTTCGCCTCACCGGATCGTCGGACTCCATCGACGGGCAGAGCGAGCGCCGCGTCGGCCGCCTTGGGGTGGTATGGCGCATATCCCGCACCTTCACCGATTACGTCCATGTCTATCTTGACCCGGTAGGAGCCGAGCGATCCGAGAAGATCGTGTTCATCGAGCTGCGCGACGTTGAACCGATCGAGGACGGGCTATGACGGCGCACCGTCCCGGCATCGGCGACAACGGAGGGCCGCCGCTGGATGATCCGGCGCCGGCCTCGCCGCCCGAACCGCCGCGCTTGGCCAGTGACGCAGCCTGCGCCCGCTGCCTCCATTGGAACCCGCCCAGCGAGCGCGAGGAAGCCGATTATCGGGCATGGAAAGGCGGCTATGGCCGCCGCGTCAAGGAGCCGAGCGGCCATTGCTTCCGCGTGATGCACCGCCCCGGAGGCCCGGTTTCCTTTGCCGGCACGATGGGTCGCAGCCGTTGCTTCAACTACGAGGCGAAGCCCCCGCCCGCTACGGACGTGCGCGGGCGCGGTTTCGTCACCATTTGGGGGCCGGGCGACAAGATCCTTTGGCAAGGGCGCGAAGGCGAGGAACCCGCCGAATTTCGGCAAGGCGAGCTGGGCCTTTGAGGCGTCGGCAGACAATGACGCGACGGATCGTCATTGGCGGCACGATATGCGATGCGGGTGACGCCCATGAAACTTGAATCCATCCGCCCCACCAACCCGAATGAACCGGATCGCGCAGAAGTCGAGCGGCGCACGGTCGAAGCCGTGCAGCGCGATCCGGCTTCATTCTTGCGCGCCTATGCCGCGCACCCCGATTCTGATCGGGGCCGCTATGTCTCCGCCGATCTCATGAAGGAGATGTTCAGCGACTATTCGGCATCGCGCGAAGCGCGGGGCCGTTATAATACTGTCGTTCACAATTCCGCCGCCGTGCTGGCATCGGCGCAATATCGGGAAGCCGTGCAGGACCGGAGCGATCCCCGGCGCACCGAGGCGCTGTTCATCACCGGCGTTCCCGGCGCCGGCAAGACCAGCGCCGTGCTGGCCAATGGCATCCCGCAGGACGCGCGGGTCGTCTATGAAGGCCAGTTGATCGACCGCAGCAGCCACGACAAGATCGCCGCCGCCCTCGATGCCGGATTGAACGTCAGCATCAGCGCGGTCCTGCCCCGGATCGAAACGGCGCTCGAGAATACCAAGCACCGTTTCGATAATGTCGGACGCGGCGCCATGTTCGCCACCATGGCGCGCATTCACGAGGAAACGCCAAAGGGCCTCCAAGCCATTAAGGAGAGGTTCGGGGACCGTGTGGCAATAGAGATACTGGACTTGCGCGACCGGGCAAATCGGCGCTCGCTTGACTATGCCGAAGGTGTTAAAGTCTGGACCAAGGAGCTTGAACGTGGATCAGCCGCTGAAAGATTACAGAACCACCTCGACGTCATGCGACGCGAGGGACGAAGTTCGCGAGCTTTCGAGCAGCAAGCCAAAGGCCAAGTCCCCGACCTGGGGCGCGAGCCTGATCGCGGCGATCCGCAAGCTGGACGATCCGAAGGAGCTGGCGAAGGTCGAAAAGCGGGCGTTCTGAAGGACGATCCCGCAGGCCCTCCCCTGGCCCCTTACGAGGATCGGAGGATTTCCAGAGACGAAGCCGCCCGCCAGATCGCGGCGCTTGGCCCCGGCGCGATCAAGGAAGCCGAGCAACGCGAGAGCGCATCGCGCAGCGATCCCAAAGCCCATGCCGACGCGAGAGTCATTCTGGCGCGCTTGAATGGCAACACATCGCCCGAAGCCCTGCAGCGCCACCTAGCCAAGCTCAAGAGCGACGAAATCACCGTTCGCCATCATCCCAATGACACCGCGTTGACGCGCTTCGCTGCCTTCGCTGCCGGCATCGAGCGCGAGCAGGCCCGCGAACGCAGCCAGACGCCGGATCGAACGCCCGCGCGCGATCGCGGTGAGGACCGCGAGCGTTGATGCCGACGGTCGCGTTGCCATTGCGGCTTATCGCCGCAAGCCGGCGCCGCCAGTCCGACAGGCGCGGGGCATGAGAGATTGGCCCGATCCCGAAGAACCGCAGGGCTCGGGTCTTTTGCTGCATCTTGAATTCTGGGCCATTGCGGCGATCACGTTGCTGGGTTTCGGGATGGCCTACGGCCCACGCCTCATGCGCTTCATCCGCAGCATGTTTTAAGGATTTCGCCTTTCCACGGCTTCGGCCTGGTTGCCCCCGGCGAGCTGCCGAACCGGATCAGCGGCATTCCACCGTAAGGTGCGCCAGTTCATGCACAGGCGCCAGTCGCTGACGGATCACGTCGCCGGTGACGTGGGAGCTTCCGACCACACTGACAATCGCGGCGTGTGCGTCAGGCCCCAAACGCCAGACATGCAGATCCGCAATATGGGCATCGCCTTGCGCTTCGATGAGCTCGCGGACTTCCTCGGCGACGTGATCGTCCGTTTGGTCCAGCAGAACGGCAGCCGTGTCGCGCATCAGGCCCCATGACCAGCGCGCGATTACCACCGCCCCGACAATTCCCATAACCGGGTCCATCCAGACCCATCCGAGATAGCGGCCCGCGAGCAATGCCGCGATCGCCAGCACCGATGTCAGCGCATCGGCCAGGACGTGGATATAGGCTGAGCGAAGATTGTTGTCGGCCGAATGCGCCGCGGGGCCATGATGATGTTCGTGACCATGATGGTGGTGATGGTCATGGCTATGGCCATGATGTCCACCCGAGAGAAGGAACGCGCTTGCGATATTCACGGCCAGGCCGATCGCGGCGATGATCGTCGCTTCTCCAAAGGCGACCGAGATGGGCTGAAACAGCCGCGCCACGGATTCGACGCCTATTGCGAGCGCGATCAGGCCGAGCGCCATGGCCGAAGCGAAGCCGGCAAGATCGCCAACCTTTCCCGTGCCGAAGCTGAAAACCGGATTTCGTGCATGGCGTTTCGCATAGGCATAGGCGGCTGCCGCAACCGACAGTGCGCCGGCATGTGTCGCCATATGGAAGCCGTCCGCCAGCAGCGCCATGGAGCCGGTCGCGTAGCCGGCGATGATCTCGCCGACCATCATCAAGGCGGTGAGCAGCACCACCCATCGCGTGCGGCGGGCGTTCTCGTCGTGCGCGGCCCCGAGGAATACATGCTCGTGCGCGTGAGCTTCGATTTCAGGTAGAGTCGCCATCAATTTCCTACTTCGAGTAGCGGCGGATCACCGCCAGCAGTTCCTCCGCGCCCTGGGCGCGCTCCTCGTCGCTCAGTCCGCTGCGCGAAACATGCGCATCGAGATGCTCTGCGATGATTTCGTCCAGCAGGCCGTTCACCGCGCCCCGGACAGCCGCGACGAGGTGCAGGACCTCCGCGCAACCGGCATCGGACAGGATCGAGCGTTCCACAGCTCCGACCTGGCCGGCGATACGGCGGACGCGGGCGAGCAGATCGCTGCTTTTGGATGTGATGTGCGCCATACCCATACCCCCTACCCCTTTACGCGACGGGCGTAAAGGCGTGCTGGCGCGTCGGGATCAGCGTTACCGCCTATGGTTGCCGAGCCGTTGACCCTAAAGCTCAACGGAAAATTATGGCGGCACGCTCACCGCGATCCTCATGGATAGGGCCGCTCGAGACATCAGATGCGCGCGCGCTTGCGAGGGGCGAGCGGAGGCCATTCGCATGGAAGCGGAACGCTGGCAGGCGCTATGGGATGAGGCCCAGGCGGACGCCAATCCCGTAGCGAAAGATTCCGCGGTTTCGGCCACGTCGCCCCGGCGTTGGCGATCCATATTCTCATGGTTCAGCCGCTCGCCGCGCTCGTAGGCCCGCATCGAATCGCATCGGCACCGATCATCTAGGCAGCTTGCCCCGGAATCCGGGACAGCTTGCCCCGGATTCCGGGGCAAGCTGCCCCAGATCCGGGGCACTGATCGCGTGGTAATGCCGTAGCCGGCGCCGAATGGCGCCCTCCGGCGATATGAGAGCCTTGCGGAGCGGCTTTGATCGCGCCGGCCATGGACAAGGCCGGCGACGCCGTTCCATGCTTCTCGAAGACCAGCGGAAATTGAAAGGCAGAGGCTTGAGCGCGATCGCGGATGACTTCTCGCAGGCACGGCTCGATATGTTCGAGTCCGGGCTGTTCGGCCAGGGCACGGCATTCTGGCGCTGGGTCGCGACAGATGCAGCGACACCCTACATCGCCGCTTTCGCCGCCGATCGGCGCGCGCCGATACCCGGCGAGCCCTTCGCTGTTGATCCTGGCGCCGAAGATTTGCTTGCTCCCGATCGCCTCGCCCAGCTCGCCGTCGAGATCGAGGTCGCCCATGGATGACGATACCCTGCAAAGCGAACTCGACGAGCTTCTGGCGGCTGCAGGCGACGACGATGACATGGTGGAAAGGCTGGTGCGCCGACATCTTCGCAGCGCCGTCTATCTGTTCCAGCAGCATGTCATGGTGCGCGTCATACGCGATCTACCCAAGGAGCTGTTTCTATCGGGCGATATTGCGCGCATCGCCGACCATATGCCGAATATCTGTAATCGAGCAGACGCATCCCTCGACGAATTCACCGCCCTTCTTCGAGAGGAAATACGGCGCGTCGGACAGCTCCGCGCCGAGATGCCGAACTAGCCCTCTGGCCCGGCTTGGATCAGCACCGAAATGGAGCATTGATCGGCAGACTTCATCAATAGACGCGCGAAGGCCGAGCGGCTAACAGGTCTCGCCGCAATCAGTGAGGGTGCGGGACTAGAAGGAGCGTGGCCGTGAACGACGAAGCCGCCCACAAGGAAAATCTGATTACATTGACGGCCGACATCGTTGCCGCGCATGTCTCCAACAATAGCGTCGGGCTATCGGAGATTTCCAACCTGATCGGGTCCGTTTATAGCGCCCTCGCCAATGTCGGCCAGGTCAAGCCGGTCGACGAACCCGCCCTCGTCCCCGCCGTCTCTATCCGGGCCTCCGTCAAGCCGGATCATATCGTGTGTCTCGACGACGGGAAGAAGCTGAAGATGCTGAAACGGCATCTGTCCACGAGCTATGGCATGAGCCCCGATGACTATCGCGCAAAGTGGGGCCTCCCCGCCGATTATCCGATGGTCGCGCCAAACTATGCGGCGCAGCGCCGCGAGCTGGCGAAGAAGATCGGCCTGGGCCGCAAGCCCAATAGCGGTCGCGGCAAGCGAAAGAAGCTCTCCGTCTCCGTATGAGCATTGTGGCCGCAGGCCTGGCGTTCCTCTGCACACCGACGTTCGTGGCCGATGGTGATGGTCCGATATGGTGCGCCGAGGGGCCGCGCATCCGTCTTGCAGGTATCGCCGCTCGCGAAATGGACGGCACATGCCGTCCTGGCCACCCCTGCCCCCGAGCGGGGCCGATCGCCGCGCGTGACGCCCTGGTAGAGCTTCTGGGTGGATCTCGCGGCGAGGTCCATATGCGAAACGCCGAGATCGCGCATATTCGCGTGCGGGCGGCGCCCATGCGCTGCCTCTCTACAGGCTCCGCCCGCGGCGTGCGGACCGGCGCTTTCTGCACCCTTGCCGACGGCCGCGACCTGAGTTGCGCCATGCTGGCGACAGGCACCGTGTCCCGGTGGGATCGCTACTGGCGCTCCGGGCCGCGATGTAGTCGATGAAGCTCCCGACCTCGCTTAGGCGGGTGTTTCCGCGGCTCTAGTATAATTGCGTGATGCCGCCTTTATTGGGGCGCAAGACATTCATTTTCCGCGGCCGATTTCGCTGTTGTTTCGTAAACAGTATGGAATCTTTTACCCCTGCGATTCCAATGCCTCCCCATGAACAGTGGAGGATTTATGTCTAGCGATATGGTCAAGAACATCACCGATGCGATCGGCGCCCATGGAGCTTGGAAACTAAGGCTGCGAACGGCCATCAACACCGGCAGGAGTGACGCGAAACCTTCGGACGTCCGGTGCGACGACCGCTGCGCGCTGGGGGAATGGCTCCATGGTCCTGCAATGGACACGCAGACGCGAAGCGGTCTGCCCTATC
This sequence comes from Novosphingobium sp. SCN 66-18, assembly GCA_001725355.1. Classification (GTDB taxonomy): domain Bacteria; phylum Pseudomonadota; class Alphaproteobacteria; order Sphingomonadales; family Sphingomonadaceae; genus Novosphingobium. Next base: position 2,931 of record MEGD01000030.1, on the reverse strand, counting down.
AGGTCACGAAGCGCCTTCACGCCGAGTTCCATGGCACGGCCGCCGACGTTCTCACTCTTGCGCTTGATGGCCGAAAGGATGAGGCGAGTTCCCTGCTGAATGGCGATTTTACCGCGCGATCGGAAAAGCTCGTGCGCGCGCTGACCAAATGGAAGGGGGAAGAGATCGCCGCTGGCGGCTGTTGAAACCCGCCAGCCTGGCGACGCCGGCGAGGAATCCTGTGCTCAGGATTCCTCGCAGATCATAGAACCTTGAACCTGAAATAGCTCTCTCCTGGTCGCGGCCGCCTTCATGTTCGGCAGGGCCGATTAGAACGCCGCCACTGATTCAAGAAAATCGTGAGCCTTGGGCGAATCCGCATCCTAGAATCTCTCCCATGAACGGAGCGGTTCCACCCCTTCCCGATCCCATCGAGCTGGTTGCGATGGATACGGCGCGCAATATTCGGCGCCGCTACCGCATCGACATGACCGTGGACCTTTTCGGCATGTTCATCGTGGATCTTCGCTGGGGCCGCATCGGAGCCCACGGGCAGGGCAAGCGCCTGTCCTTCCCCGATCGCGCTGCCGCCGAGCTCCATATCGCCGCAACGCTGCGTCGGCGGGCTAACGCCGAAAGCCGCATCGGCGTGCCCTATAGGCATCAATCTCACAGTTGAGGCGGCCGCGGCCGCCGCGTTGAGTGTTCGTTTCCGGGGCCTGTTCCTGCCCCGTGATCCCCCTCCCCCGCGATCAGCCCTCATTGCGCCATTCCCCGACCCGGCTCGCCGCTCAGGCAGAAGTCGATGGACGCCATCGCCTTCGGCTCCATCCAGAAGGGAAAGAGCACATGCCGAAACTGAATAACCCCCTGCACAATATCGACGCAGCCACCATCGAGCGGATCAACGCCGAGCGCACGATTGATCTTGCCCGCTACCAAGAGGAAGGGGCGGACGACCGCATAGATTACTTCCTCAATTTCTATTTTCATTACGGGATCAGCGTTGAACAAACGATCATGCTGGCTGACCTGTTGGGGCCGGAGGAAGATTTTGACGGCCTCGTAACCACCATCGAGGACGGGGCCGAGGGCTTCGGCTTCGCTTCCAGTCTTTTCGGCGGGGAGGCGTGAGCATGGGACAGGAACTCGCGCTGCCCGCTGACATCGCCAACATTTGCGAGGGGAGGGATAAGGCCATTGCCCTTTGGCTTGGCCTTTACGATCAGTATCACGCGACGACAAAGCAGGTCGCGCATGTTTGCATCGGTGGCGGCATCGGCCTTATCGGCAGTCGGGACTATCGGCAGGAGGATGCGCTAACTACCGCATTTCTACAATCCGGCGAAATCGAGCGGCGCGACCGGGAAACGGGGCGCGTGACCAGCACGCCAGCGCGCGAGGAATTTGAGCGCGTCGCCACGGTCGCGATTGACCGGCGCTGCTGGTCAACCTTGATGAAGCAGCTTCAATTCGACCAGTTGCTTGACGAGCAGGCGCGCCGTGAGTTTGAGGACGGCTTGCGGGATAGTCCGCCTGCCTTCACCGTCGAAAGCTGCGCGGCGACTTTCGGCCATATCTGGACCAATCGCCGCGAAATCTACCTGCGCGGCATCGTCAATCTCTTTGCCAAGCTGGACCGGCGTTTCCGCTCGCATGACGGTTTCAAGATCGGCCATCGCCTTATCATCGAGCGCGCGCTTAACGATTGGGGATCATGGGACCGCTACGAGCGGCGCGACGTGCTGCGCGACGTGGAGCGGGTTTTCCTCGAGCTGGACGAAAAGCCGCCTGTCAGCGAAGCCATGGGCATCGCCGGTCTGGTCAGCGATGCGGGGCGCCGCAGGGACAATCTGCCGGACGTGGTGCATGGCGATTATTTCCGCGTTCGCGTGTTCAAGAACGGCAATCTGCATATCTGGTTCGAGCGCAAGGACCTGTTGCAGCAAGTCAATCTGCTGCTGGCGGAGTATTACGGCGAGGCCATCGGCGACGGCTATAACGAAACCGAGGCCGACGATGCACCGGCCTTCCACATCACCCCGGCCAACAACTTCGGCGCGTTCATGACTTCGCCCAGCGTCGCCGCCCGCGTGATCGAAACGGCCTGCATTCAGCGCGGCCAGCGCGTTCTAGAACCCAGCGCCGGAACCGCAGCTTTGGCCCTTCCCGCTCGCGAGGCCGGGGCGGATATAACCTGCGTCGAGATTCAGCCGGGCTTGGCCCATGAACTGCGCGTTGTGCATCGCTTCTCGGACGTGATCGAGGGGAACTTTCTTGGGCTGGACCCTGCCCGTTTCGAGCCGTTCGACTGCGTTGTGATGAATCCGCCGTTCGACAGGGGCCGCGACTGCGACCATGTGCGCCACGCCTATGATTTCCTAAAACCCGGGGGCGTTCTCGTCGCGATCATGAGCGCCCGCGCCGAGTTTGGCGAGGACAAGCGCCACAAGGCTTTGCACCGCCTGATAGAGCAGGCGAAGCCACTCGATAATTGGCGTCGGCAGGTATGGTTCGATCTTCCCCCCGGCTCCTTCGCCCACGCCGGAACGAACGTGAACACCGTTATTCTGGCGATCCGCAAGCCCGGATAGCGGATCAGCCCCCCGCGCGCTTGGCCGTCGGTTCGACCAGGCGCGCGGGGGCAGCTCGCTCGCGGAAATCGCAGCGCGGGAAAATGACGCAGGATCTCGCGCGCGAGATTCTTGCGGCGCTATTTGTTCGGGCATGTCGCCGGCGATCGGCGACATGCCGGTGCGGACGCGCCGCGCCTTGGGGCGCGTCACGGCGTCAGACTGTCCTTCAGCCAGGTTGAGGCGGCCCGGGCCGCCGCGTTTGTTCGTTCGGATTTTCGGGGCCTGTTCCTGCCCCCTGTCGCAAGGACTGGACCGTCTCGGCCGCGAGCGGCCTCGCTTGGCGATCAGCAGGGTTTCCCCGCCCTTCCTGCGCTGC
>MEGD01000029.1 GCA_001725355.1 Novosphingobium sp. SCN 66-18 | reverse complement strand
ACAAGGCCAGCACCGCGGGCGTCCTTCGACAAGCTCAGGACGAGCGGGATTGCTTGGGTTCAAAGTCCGCAACCGCGTCGTGTCCGGAATGGCCGCTCCCACGGAAAAATGCCAGATAGCTGCCGCTCCGGCCATGCCGGGATTTGTCCACGCCACCCGACAGCTCCACTTGATCAGAGCATCGCGAGCGCGGCAAACAGATCGGCCTCCGCCGCGCCCGCGCGATAGAATACCGGCGGCTGGCCGAAGGGCGAGGGCACGGTCACGTCCCTTCCCCCGGCGTGATGTTCACCACTCCACACATGCACCCAGTCGGTGCCGGCGGGCAGATAGGCGGTCCGGTCCTGCAGCCCCTGCTCGATCACCGGCGCAACCAGCAGATCGGGGCCGAGGAGATAGGCGGTCTGGATGGCGTAGGTTTGCGGGTCGTCCTCGAAATGCAGGAACAGCGGACGCTGCACCGGCAATCCGGTTTCCGCCGCTTCGTGCGACACCTTGCGCAGATAGGGCGCGAGATGCGCGTAGATGCGCGTCATCCGCGCGAAATGGGCGAGCAGTTCGGGGGTGTCGTCGTACTGGGTATTGGTGCGCGGCCGGTTGCCTTCGTGCGTGCGGATCATCGCGGTGAAGGCCGCCATTTCCGCCCAGCGCATCGCCAGTTCCGGGGTGCGCGTGGTGTCGAACAGGCTGGTATAGCCGCCGGCGTCGCTGTGATGGTGCGCGTTGCCGGTCAGGCCGGCGGACAGCGCGGCGCAGATCACCGTGCCGATCCCGTCGTGCCGGCTGAAGTCCACCGCCTGATCACCGGCCCACAGCATCGGGCAATGCCGCTGCACGCCCGCCGCGCCCGATCGCATGAAGAACATCACGTCACCGGTCCTGCCGCGCCCGGCGACGCCTTTCGCGTTGACCTCACCCCACAGCGCCGGCCAGCGGTTGTGCGCGGTCATCCCGCTTTCGCCATTGGCCAGGCGGACATCGACGGGCAGGTATTCGCCGAAATCGGCCATCCAGCCGGACAGCCCGAAATCGAGCATGTTGCGGCCGATCACGACATCGGCGAACCAGTCGGCCGCCGCCGGATTGGTGAAATCGACGTGGCCGCACTCGAACTCGCCGAAGTCGATGACATAGGGCTCGTCCGCATCGGGCCGCATGACGAGATAGCCCTGCTCCGCCGCTTCGGCATAAAGTTCCCCGTCGACCGCGAGGTAGGGATTCACATAGCCCAGGAAGCGAATGTCGCGCTCGCGCAGTTCGGCGATATAGCGGGGCAGGTCGGGATAGCGTTCGGCGTTCCACTTCCAGTCCCAGAACAGCCGGTTGCCGAAACTGGTGATGCGCAGCCCCACCCAGTCCTCGCACCACAGGCCAGAGACGGCAACGCCGGCCTCCTCAAAGCGCTTGAGCCGCGCGAAGCTCTCCGCGCCGTCCTTCAGCCCGATCACCGCGCCCTTGTAGAGCCATTCGGGCAAGGGCGGCTGCTTGCCAAAGCGATCCGCCAGCGCCGAGACGATGCCGGCAAAGCGCGGCCGCACCCACAGTTCGATCCGGGCGGGAATCTCCCACACCTCGACCTCGTGGAAGGCGTCGTCGCGAAAATCGAACGCGGCGTAGGCATAGCTGTCGATGTGCAGCGCATAGCGGCGCGAGCTGATGAAGGTCGGTTGCGGGTAGTTCGTGTGGGCATAGGTGCCACCGCCGCCCTTGGAGAGCGCCTCCACCTGCTGGAAAAGCTTCGCTTCGGGATCGCGGCCGACGCCGGGTTCGGAACTCCACAGCGGGAAATGGCGGCCGCGCAGGTCGAAATAGGAAAACTGCTCGCCACCGCCCCAGACGTGTTCGTCCGCCTCGGCCGGCACGCGCAGCCACAGCCGGTTGAGCGTGGGATCCAGCGCCTTAAGCGCGACCACGGCATCGTCGCCGGTGATGGAAACGGTGAGTTCGAGCAGCCAGGGGCCTCCCGGGTGCTCGGCCAGCCGAATGCGGTCACCATCGGCCTCGGCATGGGCCAGCACGATCCGTTCGACATCGCTCTGCGAGACATCGAAATGCCCCCGGCGCGCGGCCACATGCGCCTGCCCCCGCCCCACCGCGATGCAGGGCGCCCCTGCCGCGTGCGACAGGATGGTGGTTCCGCCGAGGCGGATCGCGAAGCCGGTATCGAGCGCTTTAGGCGCCATGGTTTGCAGTCCTCTTGCTATCTGTCATCGCGGCAAAGCGCGCGCGCAATGCCTTCTTGTCGATCTTGCCCGTCGCCCCCAGCGGCATCGCGTCGATCAAGGCCACGTTATCCGGCATCCACCAGCGGGCGATGCGCCCTTCCAAGGTGGCGAGCAGGTCTTCCGCCGTCGCTTCTTCGCCGGGATGCAGCGCCGCGACCAGCATCGGGCGTTCGTCCCAGCGCGGATGCGGGATGCCGATTACCGCGCAATGCGCCACCTTTGGGTGACCGGCGGCAATGTTCTCGATCTCGATCGAGCTGATCCATTCGCCGCCGGACTTGATCACGTCCTTGGCGCGATCGACGATGGCCATGTAGCCTTGCGCATCGATCGTCGCGATGTCGCCGGTATCGAAGAAGCCCTCGCCGTCCAGTATCTCGCCCGCCGCCCCGCCGAGATAGCCGGACGCGACCGTCGGGCCGCGCACATGCAGCCTGCCCGGCGTCAGCCCATCGTGCGGCAGGCGCGCGCCCGCATCGTCCACGATCTTCAGTTCGATGCCGAAGGGCGGGCGGCCCTGCCGAAGCCGGATCGGAAGCTGCTCCTCGAAAGGAAGCGCCGCGACCTCCGGCGTCAGCTTGCCGTGCGTGCCGATGGGCGAGGTTTCGGTCATGCCCCAGCCCTGCACCGTCTCCACCCCGTGTTCTCGCAGGCGGCGGACCAGGCTTTCGGGCAGCGCGGCCCCGCCGATGATGACCCGGCGCAGGCTGGTCAGACGGCCGCCGGTGGTATCGAGATGGTGGAGCAGGCCTTGCCACACGGTCGGCACGGCGGCGGAGAACGTCACGCCCTCGCTCTCGATCAGGGCGTGAAGCGACGCGCCGTCAAGCTGTGCGCCGGGCAGCACCAGCTTGCAACCCACGGCGGCCGTCGACAACGGCATGCCCCAGGCATTGGCGTGGTACATCGGCACGATCGGCATGGCCACGTCGCTGATCGAAAGGCCGAAGACGTCCGGCTGCAAGGTCAGCAGCATGTGCAGCACTGTCGAACGGTGCGAATAGAGCACGCCCTTCGGGTTGCCCGTGGTGCCGCTGGTGTAACAGAGCGCGCAGGCGGCCTCTTCGCCGAAATCGCCCCAGCGCACGTCGCCCGGGGTTTCCGCGATCAGGGCTTCGACCGGGACCGCTCCCGGCAGCACCCCGGCATCGACGGCGGCGGCATCGCCCAGCACGATGATAGGACCATTGAAAGCCGTACCAGCCATCATCTCGGCCAGAAGCGGCTGAAAACACGGATCGACCAGGATCGCGCGGTCATCCGCATGGCCAACGATATAACGGAGCTGGTCGGCGAACAGGCGCGGATTGAGCGTGTGGCACACCGCGCCCATGCCCATGATCGCGAACCACGCTTCGAGATGACGCGCGTTGTTCCAGGCCATGGTGGCGACGCGGTCACCGTGCCGGATGCCCAGCGCGGCCAGCGCGGCGGACAAACGCCGTGCCCGCGCGCGGATCGCGGCATAGTCGGTACGTTCGAGAGAACCGTCGGCCTGGCGGCTGACGACGGGGCGATCCCCGTCCCAGTCGGCAGCGTGGTCGACGATCCGGTCGACCGTCAACGGCCAGTCCTGCATCAACCCGCGCATTGCATGGGCCTTTCGCGAGGTTGCGGTCTTTTGCGCGACGGGTGGCCGCCCCGGCCTGAAACCGGGGCGGCCCCGCGACCCGATCAGAAGTTCATGCGGGCCGAGACGCCGAAATAGCGCTGCGCATCGCGCGGCGTGATCTGGCGCATGAACGCCGTGCCGTTCGGGATGCGTTGGATGACGAAGTGCTTGTCGGTCAGGTTCTTGGCGATGAACGAGACGCTGTACTTGTCATCCTTTGTCCGCACCGTCACGCCCAGGTCCCACAGCGCATAGGCGGTCTGGATGGCATAGGGGTTCTGGTTGATGTCGAAACTGGTCTTGCTCTGATAGACCACCGACGTGTTCAGATCGACGTTGAACGCTTCCAGGCCCAGCGGCAGGCGCCAGTCGGCGGTGACGGTGCCCTTGTACTTCGGCGCGAACGGCAGCGGCTTGCCGTTGATGGCATCGGCGCACGTCACTGCCGCGCCGGTCGGGCAGTTGAACTTGTTGATGTGCGCGTCGGTGTAGTTGAAACCGCCGTTGAGCGAGAAGTTGTCGGTCAGCGAAGCGTTGAAATCGACTTCCACACCGCGCGTCGAAACGCTGCCCGCGTTGGTCAGGCGCGTGACCACCTGGCCCGCCACCAGATCGAGGAAGTTCGCCTGGTAGTTGTTGTACTTGGCGTAGAACGCCGCGATGTTGAACGTCAGGCGGCGATCGAACAGCCGCGTCTTGAGGCCGATTTCATAGGCATCGGACTTTTCCGGAGCGATCGGCACGGTATCGCGCGCCAGCATGTTGAAGAACACGTTGATCGCCGGCCCCTTGTACCCGCGGGTATAGGTGCCATAGGCCATGACATCCTTGTCCACATCGTACTGCAGGCCGACATTGCCCGACCAGCCATCCTTTGCGGTGGATCCGGTGGCGGCAAAGGCCGGGTTCACGCCGGGGAAGGCCGTGGCGGAAGTGGAACGGCGGCTGAAGTCGAACGCCACCTTGTCATGCGTATAGCGTGAGCCGATGATGCCGCGGAACGTGGGCGTGAAGTTGGCCGTCGCCTGGCCGAATGCCGAATAGCTGGTGAGCTTGGTGGTGAAGTCCGCGTTGCCCTGCTGCGTCAGGTAGGTCGAACTTGCATCGCATGGCGTCAGGCCATTCACCGGCGCCAGCGTCGAGGCCGTGCAGGCCTTGACCGTGCGGTTGAAGAAATCGACTTCCTTGGTGTGGTAGTAATAGAGCCCGGCCACGTATTCGAGGAACTGCTTGCCCGACGAGGCAACGCGCAGTTCCTGCGTGAATTGGTCGAACTTCAGATCGCCGCGGTCGTGCGAGAGCACATCGCTCGCGGCGGCGCCGGCGGCGACATACTTCGGCGCATCCGAGCGGAAATCGCCATCGCGCTGCTGGTAGTTGTACCAGTGGCGATAGGCGGTGATCGAGGTCAGCGTGGCGCCGCCCAGATCGATGTCCATCTGCGCGGAAACGCCGCTGTTGCGATCCCTGGTCAGCGGATCGAGATCGTTGTCGATGTCCTTGTTGCGGTCGTTGAGCGTCAGCGGCGCCAGCGATGGAATGAACACGCCCGTGGTATAGGCGCCGGGGAATACCTGGCCGATGCTGTCGGCATAGCCGTTGTCGTTGTTCTGCGCATAGTCGCCGATCACAGTCAGCTTGAACGTGTCGTTGGGCTGATAGATGACCTTTCCGCGCAGCCCCCAGTGTTCGTAGCCGTTGATCTTGTGCCCGTTGAACACGTTCACGCCGTTGCCGTCATACTTGGCGTAGAAGCCCGTTAGCGAGGCGGTCAGCCCTTCGCCCAGCGCCCCGCCGACGCTGCCGCGCACGCGGAATTCGTTGCCTTCGTACCAGGCCGCATCCAGATAGCCGCCGAACGCCTCCGGCGGATCGCGCGTGATGATGTTGATGACGCCGGCCGAAGCGTTCTTGCCGAACAGACTGCCCTGCGGGCCGCGCAGCACTTCGATGCGTTCGACGTCGAGGAAGTCGGAGGTCTGCTGGCCGGTGCGCGCGAAGACCACGCCGTCGATCACGGTCGAAACCGAAGGCTCGACGCCCGAAGCGAACGAGATGGTGCCAACGCCGCGGATCGACAGCGCCGAATCCTTGTTGGTGTTGCCCTTGCGGAACGTCAGCGTCGGCACGCGCTGGAACAGCTGCTCCGCCGAATTGACGTTGGCGCGTTCGAGCTGCGCGCCCGAAACCACCGAGATCGCCAGCGGCACGTCCTGCAGGTTCTGCGCGCGCTTCTGCGCGGTAACGATGATTTCGCCAGTGCCGACGCCGCTGTTGCTGCCGCCGTTCTCTTCACCGGCCGGCGACTGCGCCTCGGCCGCGAATGCCGGCGCGGCGAACAGGGACATGCCCAGCGCGGTGGACAACGCAAGGCACAGCTTCGCTTTCGTTTGCATACTCAATCCTCCCCAACAGTCATCCAGCGGACCACGCCCGGTTAAGCGACGCAGGCTGGAGATCGACACCCGCTCCGTTGTCGGATGGCGTGCATGTCGACCGTCTATGTCATGGAGTGCGCAATTTGGTCATTGCAGTCCAATCGAGAAAAATCGGTATGCTATGTCCAAATGCTATGGCCTTGTGGCGATCAGCTTGTAGACATGATCGAGACAGGCCGCCGTTTCGCGCATGATTTCAACATGCAGCCAGCTCACGATCTCGGGTGTCGGCCCGATATCCGGTTCGAGCAAGGCGAAATCGAGATAGACCGGCGGCGTGATCGGCCGGATCGCCACCCCCACCCGGTGAAACAGGGGTGCGCTGAACGGCTCGGCGATGGAAATGCCAAGGCCCGCTTCGACAAAGGCATAGAGAATCTGCGAATGCTGCGTCTCGAGCCGGCGGGAAACCGCGACGCCCGAAGAGGCGAGCGCCGCGTCGATGCCGTTCCACAAGGCATCAGCCTCATGCATGGGGCCGATGAATTCCTCGCCCGCCAGATCCGCCACGGCCAGGCTGCTGCGCTGCGCCAGCGGATGCCCGGAAGGGAGGATGCAGACATATTCCGCCCGCGCCACGCTGGTCGTGCGGATGCCCTCGCGCGGGGGAATGTCCACGCCCACGCCAAGGTCGGCCTGCCCCAGGAACACGCGTTCCTCGATGCCGCGCTGCCCCAGCGATTCGACCGTGACCTTGATGTCGGGATAGAGGATGCGGAAGCGCTGGATCACCGCCGGCAGGATCGACATCGCGATCGCGGCCAGCGCGGCAATCCGCACCGTGCCGACGGGATGCGCGCGAATGCGCCGCGCCGCCTGATCGAGCAGGTCGAGACCGGTGTAGCTGCGCCGCACCGCCTCGAACAGCATCTGCGCCTGCTCGGTGGGATGCACGCGCGCGCCGCGCCGGTCGAACAGGCGGAATCCGACCGCCCGCTCCAGATCGGCGATCAGCCGGCTGACCGACGGCTGGCTGACATTGAGCATCTGCGCGGCGGCGGTAATGCCCCCGCTCATCATCACGGCGCGGAACGCCTCAACCTGTCGCATGCGCATGGTCATAGTATAGGCGTATGATTAGCTAGCGCAATTTGATTGGATGCGATGGCCGATCCCGCTCTACGAACGGGGCAACCACATGACATCGGGAGAGTCCAATGAGGTTTGCCGAGCAACGCGCCCAGTTCGAGCGCGAGGGATACGCCGTGTTCGAGCGGGTTCTGGAAGGACCGCTGCTGGACCTGCTGCGCAACGAATGCGCCCGCGTGATCGAACGCGAGGATGCCCGGCTCGATGCGCTGGGCGTCGAAGTCGATGGCATCAGCCACAAGGGCAAACGCTATTTCGCCGGCGAATGCCAGCGCGTGCAGCCCGAACTGCGCGACATGCTGTTCAGCGAAACCATGGCCGACATCTGTCGCGCGACGCTGGGCGACGATGCCTACTTCTTCTACGATCAATATGTCGTGAAAGGCGCATCCAAGGGCATGCCGTTCAGTTGGCACCAGGATTCGGGCTATGTCGTGGGCAACGGTGGCCCGGTGGACCACAAGCCCTACCTCACCTGCTGGTGCACGCTGGACGACACCACCGTCGCCAACGGCACCGTGCGCATCCTGCCGTTCTCGCAGGCGCCGGAAACGCGCGATGGCATCGTGCCGCATATCCGCCAGGAGGGCAGCAACGACCTGGTCGGCTATACCGGCGATGCCGAAGGCGTGACGCTGGAGGTGCCGGCGGGCAGCGTGGTGGCGTTTTCCAGCCTGGCGCTTCATGCGACAGGTTCGAACTCCACGCCGAACATGCGCCGCGTCTATCTGGCGCAATATTCGCCCGAACCGATCATCAACCCCGGCTCCAATCATCTGCGCCGCAACGCCATCGCGTTCCTGCGCGGCGGACGTCAGGTCACTTTCAACTGAGCGGCCGACACGCCGGCGGTAAAGGCGCCAGATCGATTAGGTCTGGCGCCACCTTGAACCGGAATCGCATGTTTCTCGTTCGAGCGATCACGGCACCCGGCAATCTGCCCTTGCACGATCGTGTACGCCTGTATATGTCTCACGTTGTCATATCGCATAATCGATACCGAGAGGAGGATCGGGCGCGGCTCGTTCCCGGCATCCCCGACGCAGCAGCACCCAGGACATCTGCATGAGCGAGCTTCCCCTTCCCGCCGCATCGCGCCCGCTGGGCGACAGCGGCCTTTCCATCTCTCCGCTGGCATGGGGCATGTGGCGGCTGGCCGAAGATGGCCGCACCGCAACCGACGCCGCCCGGCTCGTCCATGCCGCGCTCGATGCCGGCATCACTCTGTTGGACACGGCGGACATCTATGGCTTCGATGGGACCGGCGGCTTCGGCGATGCCGAAGCCCTGCTGGGCGAAGTGCTGGCGGCAGAACCCGCGCTGCGCGGGCGGATGGTGCTCGCCACCAAGGGCGGGATCCTCCCGCCGCTGCCCTATGACCAGAGCGCGGCCTATCTGAACGCGGCGATCGATGCCTCGCTGCGCCGCCTGCGCACCGACGTGATCGATCTGTGGCAGGTCCACCGGCCCGATATCCTCGCCCATCCGCAGGAAGTGGCACGGGTGCTGGACGACGCCGTGGCGGCGGGCAAGATCCGGACGCTGGGCGTATCGAATTTCACGATCCACCAGATCGCCGCGCTGCAGCACTTCCTCGACCACAAGCTGGTCGCGACCCAGCCCGAGATCAGCCCGCTGCGCATTACCTGCTTCGAGAACGGCGAGCTGGATCAGGCGATGACGATGGGGCTGGTGCCGCTCGCCTGGTCGCCACTGGGCGGGGGACGCCTGGCCGCGCCGGCCGACGAACGCGCGCACGCCGTCGCCGCCGCGCTCGACACGGTCGCCAAGGCGCAGGGCGTGTCGCGCACGGTCGCGGCCTTTGCCTGGTTGATGGCCCATCCCGCCGGAATCGTGCCGATCGTGGGATCGCAACAGGCGGACCGGATCAGGGAAGCAGCGCAGGCGGCGCACGTGCGCTGGACGCGCGAGGAATGGTACGCGGTGCTGGTTGCCGCGCGTGGAGAGAGACTGCCCTGAAGGGCGGCGCTGAGGAGGCAAGACAATGACCCAGCAATGCGAAATCGCCTGGTTTTCGGCGCTTTGCGATGATGACTACGAGTTCCTGGGCGTTCCCGATCCCTATCTGCAATCAAGCTGGGAACACTGCCGCAACATCGTGCTGCGCGCGGAAGAAGGCGGCTTCGACAACATCCTCCTGCCGTCGGGCTATCAGCTCGGGCTGGACACGACCGCCTTTGCCGCCGCGGTGGCCACGCAAGTCCACAAGATCAAGCTGCTCTGGGCGACCCGGATCGGCGAGGACTGGCCGCCGCAGCTTGCCCGCCGCATCGCCACGCTCGACCGCATCCTCGGTCCCAACGCGGCCGGCACGGGCGGGCGGCTGAATGTCAATATCATCTCGTCCGACATGCCCGGCGAAACGCTGGCTTCGGGTCCGCGCTATCGCCGCGCGACCGAGGTGATGAAGATCGTCCGCACCCTGCTGAACGGGGAGCATCTGGATTTCGACGGCGAGTTCTACAAGCTGAAGCTCGATCCGCCGCGCATCGCGACGCTTTCCGGCCGCTGCCCGGCCTTCTATTTCGGCGGGCTGAGCGAAGATGCGCGCGAATGTGCGGCCGAAGGCTGCGACGTCTATCTGATGTGGCCCGACACCATGGACAAGGTGCGCGAAACCATTGCCGACATGACAGCGCGCGCAACCCGTTTCGGGCGCACCCTGCGCTTCGGCTACCGCGCGCACGTCGTCGTGCGCGAGACCGAGGAAGAGGCGCGCGCCTATGCCGATCGCCTGCTCTCGAAGCTGGATGACGATGCCGGCAAGGCGATCCGCGAAAAGTCGCTCGATGCCGCGAACTACGGCGTCCAGCGCCAGAGCGAGCTGCGCGGCGCGGCCGGCGGCGACGGCTTCGTGGAGGACAACCTGTGGACCGGAATCGGCCGGGCGCGATCGGGTTGCGGCGCCGCCATCGTCGGCACGCCCGATCAGGTGCTGGCCAAGCTGCGCGCCTATCAGGCCGAAGGGATCGAGGCCTTCATCCTTTCGGGCTATCCGCACGCACAGGAAGCAGACCTGTTCGCGCGCCACGTGCTGCCGCATATCGCGCACGGCCCGCTGGCGATCTGAGGTCGGGAAGGGATCGTCTACGAAAGGGCCGCGAGATCCTTGTCGGTGGCGGTCCAGGTCTGCGCGAACAGCCCGCCCGCGCCGAACAGCGCCCGCGCGACAGCGGAGCGATCGCCTGCCCGCCACACGGCGCGCAGGCGATCCGCCATCGGATCGTCCACCGGCCCCCAGGCGGCGCTATTGTCGCCGCGCACATGGTTCATCCAGGCGTTGATCGCGGAAAGGATCGCCGGGCAGGACCGACCCTGCCGCTGGTTAGCAGCCAGCGTTTCCAGCCAGCGTTGCGGAATCTTCTGGCTGCCATCCATCGCGATCTGAAGCAGCCGGTGGTTGAGCGCGGGATTGGCGAAGCGTTCGACCAGCGCCGCGGCATAGGCCGGCAAGTCCTGCCCCGGCGCGGCGGCGATCGTGGGCGCGGCCTCCTCCCGCATCAGGCGTTCGACCATGGCACGCAGGTCGGGATCGGCGATCGCCTCGTGGACATAGCCATACCCCGCCAGCAACCCGCGATAGGCCAGCGCCGAATGCGCACCGTTGAGCATGCGCAGCTTGGCCGTTTCGTAGGGGGCGACATCGGCCACCAGTTCCGCGCCCACCGCGTCCCAGCGCGGGCGCGGACCGGCGAAGCGGTCTTCGATGACCCACTGGCTGAACGGTTCGGTGACGACGGCGGCGGCATCGTCGAGCCCGGAAATCCCGGCCACCGCCTTGCGGTCGGCGTCGGTCGTCGCCGGCACGATCCGGTCGATCATCGTCGCCGGGCACGCGCAGTTGTCCGCGAACCAGTCGAGCAGGTCCGGTTCGTGCCGCGCGATATAGGCCTGCATGAGCACCTCGAGCTGACGCCCGTTGTCGGCAAGATTGTCGCACGACAGCAGCGTCAGCCCCGGCAATCCGGCATCGCGGCGGCGACGCAGCCCCTGCGTCACGAAATAGTAGAGGCTCTGCGAATGGGCGAGGCTGAAATCGAGCGAGCCGTCCGCCGCGCGGCAATAGCCCTTCTCCGTCACGGTGAAGCTGGCGATCCGCGTGGAAGGCGCGGCCAGCTCGGCGATCACCGCTTCCGGTTGCTCGCTGGCCACCAGCACGCGCCGCACCGATCCGACCAGTCGCACCCCGATGCCCGCGGCGGACCGTTCGCTCAGCGTGTAAAGCCCGTCCTGCGGGTTCATCTGCGTGGCGACATCGGCCGACCGCAGCGACACGCCGGTAATCATCCAGTCGCGATCGCCATGCCCCATGGCAAGGTCGGTGTACCACGCCTGATGCGCGCGGTGGAACGCGCCGATGCCGAAGTGGACGATCCCCACCGCCTGCACAGTGCGGTCGTAGCCGGGCCGGACGACATCGGCGGACAGGCGGCTGGCGGTAGCGGCGGAAAGTCTCATCAAGCGATCCCGTCAGGTCAGAGTTTGTAGGCCCGCTTGGCGAGATTGTAGGTGAGATCGCGCGCAAGCTCCGCCGCTTCCCAGTCCTCGATGCGATGTTCCGCCACAAGCTGCGCCAGGAAGCCGCAATCGATGCGCCGGGCAACGTCATGCCGCGCGGGGATCGACAGGAACGCGCGGGTATCGTCGTTGAAGCCCACGGTGTTGTAGAAACCGGCGGTTTCCGTGGTCATCAGGCGGAAACGGCGCATCCCTTCCGGGCTATCATGGAACCACCACGCCGGGCCGAGCCGGAGGCAGGGATAGTGCCCGGCCAGCGGCGCCAGTTCGCGGGCGTAGGCGCTTTCATCCAGCGTGAAGAGGATGATCGAAAGATCGCGCGCGTTGCCGAAGCGGTCGAGCAGCGGCTTGAGCGCGTGGACATAGTCGGTGCGCGTGGGGATGTCGGCTCCCTTGTCCCGGCCCAAGCGTTCGAAAAGCGGCGCGTTGTGGTTGCGGAACGATCCGGGGTGGATCTGCATGACCAGCCCGTCGTCACAGCTCATCGCCGCCATTTCGGTCAGCATCTGGGCGCGGAACAGTTCCGCCTCGGCGGGGGTGAATGCACCGGTCGAGACCTTGCCGAACAGCGCCTCGGCCTCGGCCGGGGAAAGATCGGCGGTCTGCGCGGTGGGATGGCCGTGGTCGGTGCTGGTGGCGCCCATCTGCGCGAAGAAGGCGCGGCGCTGGCGATGCGCGGCCAGATAGCCGCGCCACGTGCGGCAGTCCTCGCCAGTGAGCGCGGACAGCGCATCGAGATTGGCGGAAAAGCCTTCGAACTCGGGATCGACCACCGGGTCCGGGCGATAGGCGGTAATCACCCGGCCCTGCCAGCCGCCTGCCCGCGCGTTCTCCGCACGGATCGCGGCATGGTGCTCCAGCGTATCGAGCGGGCTTTCGGTCGTGGCGATCACTTCGATGCCATAGCGGTCGAACAGCGCGCGCGGGCGGAAGCTGTCGGTCGCGAGCATTTCGGTGATCGTGTCGAAATAGAGGTCGGCGGTCTCGGCCTCCAGTTGCACGCCCATGCCGAAAGCCTCGGCAAAGACCCAGTCGAGCCACATGCGCGATGGCGTGCCCCGGAACAGATAATAGCGTTCGGCGAACAGCCGCCAGGCCGCGCGCGGATCGACGCCGGGATTGCGCACGCCCAGATCCTCGAGTGCGACGCCCTGCGAATAAAGCATGCGGAACACGTAGTGATCGGGCACCAGCAGCAGATTGGTGGCGTTGCCGAACGGCGCGTTGTCCGCGAACCAGCGGGGATCGGTGTGGCCGTGCGGGCTGACGATCGGCAGGTCCGCGATATCGGCATACAAGGCGCGCGCCAGGGCACGGACCGAAGGGTCGGCCGGCAGCAGGCGATCGGGATGCAGTTCAAGGGATCGTGGCATGGGTTCGGCTATGTCTTTCTGGGCTTCAGCCAGTATTTTCAGGCGGTGGCGCGCGCGTAGCGATCGCGCTTGGCCTGCACCGCGCGGCGGGCTTCGGCCACGGCGCGTTCCTCGGTGGCGAACAGCAGGCTTTCCAGCACGGCGGACAAATGCGCGCGCATCGCCGCGCGCGCGGCGGACGGATCGTGGCGCTTCAACGCCTCCAGCACGGCGGTATGTTCATCGACCACCGGCTTGATGTTCGCGGTGCGCGCCTTTTCGTGCAGCAGCGACGCTTCGGGCGAGGTGTAGCGCTGGTTCCACAGCCGCTCGACGATCTCGATCATGGCGTTGTTGCGCGTGGCCCGGGCGATCGCGACGTGGAAACTGTGGTCGGCCTTGTCCGATCCGGCGGGATCGAGGTTTTCGCGCGCGATGGCATGCAGCAGCTCTTCCAGTTCGGCGATTTCCTCGTCGGTGATCTGGGTGGCCGCCAGCGCGGCGGTTTCGCCTTCCACCAGCAGGCGCGCCTCGGTCAGCTCGAACGCGGTGACGTTGAAGCCGGGCATGTCATCGCCGCCGGGCAGCCGCACGACATAGGCGCCCGAGCCCACGCGCACTTCCACCAGCCCCTGCACTTCCAGCGCGATGATCGCCTCGCGCACGGTCGGCCGGCTCACGTTATAGCGCACCGCCAGTTCGCGCTCGGCCGGCAGGCGTGCGCCCACCGGGTATTTGCCCGATGCCAGTTCATCCAGCAACGCGCGCGCCAAATCCTGATAAAGCCGTTCCTGCGCCGATCCCGTCGAACTCATGCCGCCTCCGTGGCTTTACCAATTTCAAAAAACTTGACAGACCAAATTCGACCCGTCAAGTCGTCATACCAATATGGCCGCCATATCGCGAGGGATTCCATGAAAATTGAAGCCGCCAAGGTGATTGTTACCTGCCCCGGGCGGAACTTCGTCACGCTGAAGATCGTGACCGACCAGGGCGTGTACGGCATTGGCGATGCCACGCTGAACGGGCGCGAACTGGCCGTCGTGTCCTATCTGGAAGACCACGTGATCCCGTGCCTGATCGGCATGGACCCGCGCCGTATCGAGGACATCTGGCAGTACCTCTATCGCGGCGCCTACTGGCGCGGCGGACCGGTGACGATGCGCGCGATCGCGGCGGTGGACGTGGCACTGTGGGACATCAAGGCCAAGATGGCGGGGATGCCGCTCTACCAGCTGCTGGGCGGGCGCAGCCGCGATGGGGTGATGGTCTATGGCCACGCCAACGGCGCCGACATCGCCGAAACGGTCGATGCCGTCGGCCACTACATCGACCTTGGCTACAAGGCGATCCGCGCGCAAACCGGCGTGCCGGGGATCAAGGACGCCTATGGCGTGGGGCGCGGCAAGCTCTATTACGAACCGGCCGACGCCGCGCTGCCCTCCGTGACCGGATGGGACACACGCAAGGCGCTCAACTACGTGCCGAAGCTGTTCGACAAGCTGCGCGAAACCTATGGCTTCGACTACCACCTGCTGCACGATGGCCACCACCGCTACACGCCGCTGGAGGCGGCGCAGCTGGGCAAGGCGCTGGAGCCCTACAGCCTGTTCTGGCTCGAAGACTGCACCCCGGCGGAAAACCAGGAAGCGTTCCGGCTGGTGCGCCAGCACACCACCACGCCGCTGGCCGTCGGTGAAATCTTCAACACGATCTGGGACGCCCGCGACCTGATCCAGAACCAGCTGATCGACTACATCCGCGCGACCATCGTGGGCGCGGGCGGGGTGACGCACCTGCGCCGGCTGGCCGATCTCGCCGCGCTTTACCAGGTCCGCACCGGTTGCCACGGTGCGACCGACCTTTCGCCGGTGACGATGGGCGCCGCGCTGCACTTCGACACCTGGGTGCCCAACTTCGGCATCCAGGAATACATGCGCCACACCGAGGAAACCGACGCGGTCTTCCCGCACGACTATACCTTCGCCGATGGTTTCCTGCTGTGCGGCGAAACGCCAGGCCATGGCGTCGACATCGACGAGGATCTCGCCGCAAAATACCCTTACAAGCCTGCCTACCTGCCCGTCGCGCGCCTTGCGGACGGAACCATGTGGAACTGGTGACACGCATGCCGATACTGCCGCGATGACGCGAAGCGGGCGCGCGGAGAAATGCGCGTCCGCAAATCCCGGAGAGGCCCATGACGATCAACTGGCGCGCCGTTCGCGTCCGCATCCTGCTGCTGGTGATGGTCGGCACCGTCATCAACTACCTCGCGCGCAATTCGCTGGGCGTCCTGGCGCCGCAATTGCAGCAGGAACTGTCGATTTCGACGCAGCAGTACAGCTACATCGTCGGCGCTTTCCAGATCGCCTACACGGTGATGCAGCCGGTTGCGGGAATGGTTATCGACCGAATCGGTCTGACCGCTGGCTTCGCCCTGTTCGCCATCGCCTGGTCGCTGGCCAACATGGCCCATGCCTTCGCGCGCGGGTGGTTTTCGCTGGCGGTGTTCCGGGGCCTGCTGGGCATGGCGGAAGCGGCGACGATCCCGGCGGGGATGAAAGCCATCGCCGAATGGTTTCCCGATCGCGAACGCTCGATCGCGACCGGCTGGTTCAACGCCGGCACCGCCGCCGGCGCCGCGCTCGCACCCGTGGTGGTGGCGCTGATCGCGAAGCAATGGGGCTGGCAGGCCGGTTTCTTCGTCACAGGGGCGATCGGGCTGGTCTGGGGGCTGGCGTGGTGGCGTCTCTATCGGCCGCCGGCGCAATCGCGCACCGTCACGGCCGAGGAACGGCGCCTGATCGCGGACGGACAGCGCGCGGTGGATGCGGACGCGGGCAACACCACGATCCGCGCCATCATCAGCGCGCCGCGCTTCTGGGCCATCGCGGTGCCGCGCTTTCTGGCGGAGCCGGCCTGGCAGACCTTCAGCTTCTGGATTCCGCTCTATCTGGCGCACGAACGCCACATGGACCTGACGCAGATCGCGCTGTTCGCCTGGCTGCCGTTTCTGGCGGCCGATGCCGGCGGGATCATCGGCGGCTATCTGGCGCCATTTTTCCAGCGCCGCTGGGGTCTTTCGCTGGAAGCATCGCGCATTGCCGGCATCTGCCTGGGCGCGGTGCTGATGATCGGGCCGGGCCTGGTCGGTCTGGTCGCGCATCCGCTGCTGGCCATCGCGCTGCTATCGGTCGGCGGCTTCGCGCACCAGATGATCTCGGTTCTCATCAACACGCTTTCCGCCGACGTCTTTCCCCGCTCCGATGTCGCCAAGGCCAACGGCCTGGTCGGCATGGCCGGGTGGACGGGCGGCCTGCTGTTCTCGCTGGCGATCGGACAACTGGCGGACAAGGTCGGCTATGCGCCCCTGTTCGCCTGCCTCGGCCTGTTCGACCTGATCGGCGCGGTCTGGCTGATCGCGCTGCGCCGCCACCTCACCCTTCCCGCAAAGGCCTGATCGATGCCCAAGCCGCGCCTGTCCCATCCTCCCCGCTTCTCGATCGCGGCGCGCGACGGCGCGCGCGTGACGCTGCACGCCGATACCGGCGCGGTGGCGCATGTCTTCGTGCTGGAGGAAGACATCGTGCGCGTGCTGCTGCTGGCGCAAGGGACCGTCACTTCCCCGCCAAGCTGGGCGATCGCGCCGGGGCAGGACGACATCGCCGAGCCGGGCCGCGACCGCATGGACGTTTCGGGCTTCGCCACGCC
Source organism: Novosphingobium sp. SCN 66-18 (assembly GCA_001725355.1). Taxonomy (GTDB): domain Bacteria; phylum Pseudomonadota; class Alphaproteobacteria; order Sphingomonadales; family Sphingomonadaceae; genus Novosphingobium. Next base: position 69,486 of record MEGD01000029.1, on the reverse strand, counting down.
CGGCTTCACGGTGCGCGAGGATGCGGACCACATCACCATAGAGACGACGCGGCTGCGGCTCGCCATCGCGCGCGGCGGTTTTCTCTGCACATGGTCGCGGCAGTCGGAGGCCGGCTGGACCGTCATCAGCGCCGATCGCCCGACCCAGCCCTACAATTTCGGCTGGTGGGACGAGGCGACCTATCACTACGTCGCGCGCCAGCCGGGCGAGCGCTATTACGGCCTTGGCGAACGGTCCGGCCCGATGGACCGTGCCGGACGTCGCCTGCGGCTGACCAATCTCGACCCCATGGGCTATGACGCGCGGTCCTCGGACCCGCTCTACAAGGCCATCCCCTATCTGCTGGTGGTGGCCGATGATGGCAGCGCGCATGGCGTGTTCTATGATACCACCGCCGATCCGGTGTTCGATCTGGGGCAGGAATACGACAATTATCATGGCCCCTACCGCACGATGCGCGCGGAATCGGGCGATCTCGATTACTACATGGTCGCCGGGCCAGACGCGGCCGAGGTGACGCGGCGCTTCACCTGGCTGACCGGCCGCCCCGCGCTGATGCCCGGCTGGGCGCTCGGCTATTCGGGTTCGACGATGACCTATACCGACGCGCCCGACGCGCAGCGGCAAATGGGGCAATTCCTGGCGAAGCTGGAAGAGCACGACATCGGCTGCACCTCGTTCCACCTGTCGTCGGGCTACACCTCGATCGGCGACAAGCGCTATGTGTTCCACTGGAACACCGACAAGTTCCCCGACGCGAAAGGCTTCGTGCGCGCCTTCGCCAAGGCAGGCGTGCGGCTGGTGCCCAACATCAAGCCGGCGCTGCTGCGCGATCACCCGCACTACGCCGAGCTTGCGGCGAAAGGCTGGTTCGTCAAGGACGCCGATGGCGATCCGATCGAATGCCAGTTCTGGGACGAACTGGGCGCCTATGTCGATTTCACCAATCCCGATGCGGCGGCATGGTGGCGCGGGCAGGTGACGGCGCAACTGCTCGACTACGGCATCGCCTCCACCTGGAACGACAACAACGAATACGAGATATGGGACCGGCGCGCGCGGATCGACGGTTTCGGCGCGCCCCGCCCGGCCGCCGCCGAACGGCCGGTGCAGACGCTGCTGATGATGCGGGCCTCGCGCCAGGCGCAACGGGCGCACGATCCACACCATCGCCCCTATGTCGTCACGCGATCGGGCATGGCGGGCATGCAGCGCTATGCGCAGACGTGGTCGGGCGACAACAACACCAGCTGGGAATCGCTGCGCTTCAACCAGAAGATGGGCCTGGGCCTCGCGTTGTCGGGCGTATCCAACCACGGGCACGACATCGGCGGTTTCGCCGGCCCCGCGCCCGAACCCGAACTGCTGCTACGCTGGGTGCAGGCGGGCATTATCATGCCGCGCTTCTCGATCCACAGCTGGAACACCGATCGCACGGTCAACGAACCGTGGATGTACCCGGAAACGACCCCGGCGATCGTGCGGCTGATGGCGCTGCGGCAGACGCTGATCCCGCAGCTTGGCCATCTGCTCTGGCGCCATCATGCCCACTACGAGCCGGTGCCGCGCCCGTTGTGGCACGATTTCCCGTCCGATCCGGCCGCATGGACGGATGGCGACGACTACCTGCTCGGCCCCGATCTCCTTGTCGCCCCGGCGATGGACAAGGGGGCCCTGAAGCGCACGGTGCACTGTCCGGCCGGCGCCGACTGGTTCGACCTGCGTGATGACCGCCGGCACACGGGCGGCCAATCCCATGTGCTTGCCGCGCCGCTGGAAGGGCTGCCGCCGATGCTGGCCCGCGAAGGCAGCGGCGTGTTCCTCGACATCGCCCCCGGCGGTTTCGCGCCGAGGCCGATGGAGCCGGCGGTGCTGCTCTATCCCCCGGCCACGGGAACGCTGGAATGGGAAGGCTTCCACGACGAAGGCGAAGGCTGGCCCGATGCTTCCCGTCCGCCGCTGTGGCGCGTGACGGTGACGGCTAGCGCGGATGGTCTGGACATCGTGTCGCGGTGGGATGGAGCCGCGCCGGCGCCGGCCGCGGGCCTGCGCATCGTCCTGCCGCTGGCCGAAACCCGCAAGGTGCGGCGGAACGGCGCGGATGCCGTGGCCGCACGGCAGACCGTCATGGGCGTGGAGCGCCTGCTGTTCTGAACATCGGCGGCCCGGTGAGCCGGCCGCTGTCATGAAGATTACGCAAATGCAACATAGCGCGGTGATCCGGAAAAGATCGCACCGTGCCAGCAGCTCCGTCTCACATTATCCGCTGGGTGGCCCTTTACGTGGTGCCACAGGAACAGCACATTCGGGCCGCCTTGCGCCGTGCCGGTATATCTGTTGGCATCGAGTCTCTCCTTCAGACGGAGATACCATCATGGCACTCACCGCCGCTGCAATCAAAAACGCCAAGGGCCAGAACAAACCGTACAAGCTTACGGATAGCGATGGCTTGTTTCCTCTATGTGACGCCCAATAGCGGGCTCTACTGGCGCATGAACTACCGCTATCTGGGCAAGCAGAAGACGTTGGCCTTTGGGGTCTATCCCAACATCAGCCTTGCCGACGCACGCGCGCAAAGGGATGCCGCGCGCAGGGTGCTGGCAAAGGGGGAAGACCCTGCGGAGAAGGCGAAGCTCGATCGACTCGCGGCCACGATTGCCTTAGCAAACAGTTTCAAGGCGGTTGCCGAAAAATGGCTCATGAAGGTCGAGCGCGAAGGCCGCTCCTCCGTCACCGTGAAGAAGCTGCGCTGGCTGCTCGATTTCATAAATAAATCGCTTAGCAAGCGCCCCATCGCATCCATCTTCGCGCAAAAGATCTTGATCATGCTGCGCAAGATGGAGGGCAAGGGCCGCTACGAAGCCGCCAAGCGGCTTCGTAGCACCTGTAGTCAGATCTTTCGCTACGCCATCGCCACGGCGCGGGCCGAGCGTGATGTCGCAGCCGATCTCCGCGGCGCGCTGATCTCCCCCCAGCCGGTCCACCGCGCAGCCATCACCAGTTCAGACGGGGGTTGGCGTCCTGTTGCGCGCTATCGAAGCGTTCGAGGGACATCCTAGTACCAGGACGGCCCTTCGACTGCTGCCGCATGTGTTCGTGCGCTCCGGTGAGCTCCGCCACGCCGAATGGGCCGACTTCGATTTCGACAGGGCATTGTGGACCATCCCGGCACACAAGACCAAGATGCGCCGCGTCCACGCCGTTCCCCTCTCTAGGCAGGCATTGGCTCTCATCGCCACTGTGGAGCATGACACAGAATATAGCCGCTTTGTGTTCCCGTCGCTCCGTTCGGTGGACCGACCAATGTCGTAGAACACCATCAATGCCGCCTTGCGAGGCATGGGCTTCGCAAAGGACAAGATGACAGGCCACGGCTTCCGCTCCACGGCAGCAACCCTACTTAATGAGATAGGGCTATGGCATCCCGATGCGATCGAACGCCAACTTGCCCACTGCGACAATAACGCGGTTCGCCGCGCGTACGCGCGGGGCGAATATTAGGATGAGCGGATACGGATGATGCAGCACTGGTCCGACCATCTTGACTTACTACGCAACGGACAAAAAGCCGTAGCCGGCCAGTGCAACATGGCCGACAGATAAATTTTCCTGATTGAAGGCCCATTATCGCCGCGCCCTGGCCCTGAGCAGGCAGGACGCGTCGCCTGGATCAAATGCCCTGTTCCTCGCGATAGCCAGCCGGATCGGCGATCCAACGATTGATGGCAGACTCTCTCCACCCGACCCCGTGGATGCTTGTCTTAACTTGGCGCGGGAAGGGCCTTCGCCCCTCTTGCGGTAGAGCGTCGTGCGGGACAGCCCGGTACGGGCAAGGACGGTTTTGAGGCGTATGATACGGTCAGGATTGTTCATGGGTCATTCTCTTCAAATCATAGTGTGCACGCCCCCTGTGGACCCGCAAGGGGCGGTCTGGCAGACCGGACATGAGCTGTTTCAGTAGCGAAGTGTCCACTCGTGCAGGGCGCGTAACCCTGGTGGATGGAGGCAATGGCAGCGATCAGCCGGGAACAGCATGGGATTGCAGCACATGGGCGAGGGCAACGAATTTTACCCTCTGTGTTCCCAGCAGCGCCAAGTTCAATGGCAATGATGCGGATAACCTTGCGTCAAGGGTCCTTAGTTCAGGTCGAATCGTTCATCGCTTCGCTCCAAATCTTGGAGGCCTGCCCACCAAAGGCTCACGCTGAGCCAGAAGATTCCACGCTGCAAGGGGGGAGGTACTATAGTGCCGCTTTGGGAATTTCAGTGCCGATAACACCCGCTCGCGTGCCCAAAATAGCACTTACCGATGGTAATCGGCGCACAATTTCATTACCCCGACTAGCAAGAAGTTAATCGATAGCCAATTATGTACTGATCCTGCAGTGAATCCAGCGCGGACACGAATGAACAAACTACTGCCATTTTCGATACCATACGGCAATTAATTGGCTGTACGTGAAGCCCCTTCTTCCGTCTCATTGCTGGAAGATCCGTAAGCCGTACCGGCGCTGGAGGTGCCCGGCGACGCTCGCCACGTATTGCCTTTGCCGCCAGCGTGTTGGGCTATGATACACGCCTATCGCCTTCCAGTAAGCGCCTGTCACCGACAAGGCCGAAAGAAATATCCAGCGCGCGGCCTGCACATTGAAACACGGATCGTTTATCAGCCATTCGCGAACCTGAGCCAGCGGACGGCCGGTCAGTTTCGAGAGCTTCGGTACCCAAAAGCTGTTAACCTGGAGCGGTCCAAGATCATGGCTACCGTTGCTGTTCGGTACCTCCGCACCGACCCAGCCACCCTCCTGGTCGCGCAGGCCCCACAGCGTCTTTTCCAGCCAGACACGACCGCCCGCGGCATCGCGAATACATGCGCCGAGACGGGCCTCGTGCTCGGGAGGCGATCTCACCGCCGCGCTGGTCGGTTGGAAGGATAGAGTGAGAATCGCCGGCAGAACCAGCCTCGCGAATCGCAAGCGGTTAGCGGCCATGACCACCTCCATTCTCGTCCCCGTGCGATGGGGCTCGTTCTGGCCGGGGTGTTAATGGAGCCTGTGCTTGATGAGCGTTTCGACCGTCTCCCACACGATCGACGCCGCCGCGGGCGCGTTCAAGCAGACTGGAGAGCCACAGATCCAGCGATCTCGCGGCAGCCTGCGCCCGATCGGCAAAATAAGCCGCAAGGCTGTCTCTTGGAGGTGCCGACCGCTCCGCCTGATCGGCTTGCAGTCGACGTTTTCGCGCCTCCCGCTGAGAGCGTTGCTCCTCGCGAAGCCGGTCCCAACGCTCTCCATGTTGGGCTGCACGCCCCTTGACGCTGTCCCGCTCAATTCGGTCCAATCCCTGAAGCGAGGACGTCTTCTCGCCCGATCGGGTCCTGAGCCGATCGACCAGTCGTTCCCGATCCTCCGTCCAGAGCCGCGCTCCAAAGCGGGCCCGCGTGATCGCTGTGTAGTAGTTCTGGCCCGTCACGAGTGGTGAGTTGACGGGTGCCAGGACATAGACCCGATCGTAGGTCTTGGATTGAGCCGAGTAGACGGTTTCGCCGTAGCCGTGGTCCCAGGTTTTGTGCTGAGACAGGTCAATCTCTTGGCTTCGCCCGCCCCGATCCCATCGGATCGTTGCAACCGGGCCGTCGAGGCGTTCCACCGTGCCGCGTTCGGCGTTTTTGAGGCCAAGCTCCTTGCTGACCAAGCGCCACTGAATACGGTCCCCAGCGGCGAGGTCCCGCCGCTCCTCCTTGAACACGTTGATCTGAGAGGCGCGGCCGAGCCGAGGATCCCACTGGATCGTCCTGCCGTGCTCGTCGACCAGATTGACCGTCTGGCGACCGCGCGCGTCCCGCCCGATCCCGACCACCTTGTATTCGGCGTCTTGGGCGACGCCGAGACCGGCGTTGTCGCGGGAGAACACGACGACTTGGCCTCGGGAATAGAAGTGCGCGAAATGCTTCTCCTGGTCCGTCATGCCCGACGGCGACAGGATCGACAGCCGAGCTTCTTCAGCAGCCAGCCCGCCCTCCGTTTTCAGCACCTCGCGGATCCGCGTGTTGACAATCAGACGGGTCGCGTTCTCGAGGACGAGGATGTTGGTCTTGGCCCGCTGCTCGGGGCTCAACCTCGTCCAGTCGGCGACCAGCGCCTTGGCAAGGTCCTCACTGTTCGCGCCACTTGTGACCGACTCGAGCGCCTTGAGCGATCCGTCGTAGTTCTGAAGGCGGGCGAGCCGGACCGCCTGCATGATCCCCTCGTTCTCCTGACGGACGGGATCCTTGAGCTCGGCCTTTGGCATGCCGAGCCGCATCATCAACCAGAAGGGTTTGCCCTGCTCGATCGCTCCTGTCTGCCGCGTATCGCCGAGCAGGATCAGACGCGCTCCGGTGGCACGGCTGATCTCGAGCAGCCGCATCGCTTGCCGGTTGCCGAGCTGGCCCGCCTCGTCGACAACAAGGACATGGCTGTCGTCGAGATTCGCTCCCCCGGTAGCAAGCAGGCTCGCCACCGTGCGCGACTCGATACTGGCCTTTAGTCCCAGTTCGCTGGCGGCAGAGGATGTGGGAGCAAGGGCGATCAGCGTCGCCCCGTCCCCCACGGCCTCACGCAACGCACCGATGATCGTCGACTTGCCCGAGCCAGCAACGCCATGCACCGCGACGACCCGGTGCTCGGATGTGCCAAGATGGAGGAGCGCTGTCCGCTGTTCAGGTTTGAGGTCGCGGGCGACCCCGGCGTCGCGCAACGCCTCGACAGACGCCAACGGCCGGGCATCGTTCAGCGCAAGCGCCAGCTGATCCGATAGCGCGATTTCAAGCCGAGCGGTCTTGCGGGTTGTTCGGCCCCGCGTGTGGATCTCGTCGCCCGTTCGCTCGTGCGTTGCGAGCAGCTTCTCGCGAGCTTGATGCTCCTCAACAACGGGACGCACATCCGACAGGCGAACCTCGCCGACATGAGAGGCAAGCGCTGTCTGCAACAGCCGGCCGAGATTGTTGACCGCCTCCTTGCCTTCCGATTGCCGGATACCGAACAGCATTGCCCGGGCTGCGGTCGGTGCCTCCACGTCCACCTGGCGCTCACCGATCTTCTCGGCGTCGGCGCGGATTTGCCGCACCGCTTCGGCCTGTTGTCCCATGCGCCCATGCCACCGCTCGTGAAGCCCTTCGAGCGACACTTTCTGCTTGGGTCCGCGGGTGACGTAGAAGGATTTCTGACGTCCCGCCTGCCCACCCAGACCATGCTCTTTCGCATGCGCATCGATCTGCTCGGCCCGTTGGGACATATCGGCGATCAGGCCCTTGGGCACACCCCGGATCTCGAACAGGCCCCGGCGCGGATCGAACTCAATGTCGTAGCCCCGCACTCGCAAGAGGTGGGCAAGCTCATTCCGATAGACCTGCCCAGCCGTCATCTGCTCGGCGAACATGGCCCGGGTTTCGAGGCTAACCTTTCTAGCGCCATCCCGCTCATCGGTGATGTTCATGACGACGACATGGGTGTGAAGGTGCGGATCGAGTTCGCGAGACGCATGCTCGGTGAAGCGCGCCCAGATCAGACGCCCAGTCGTCCTCTCGGTGACTTCGCCGTTCACGCGATGGCGCATGAGCGCATGTTCTTCCAGATAGGAGAGCGCCGCCGAGACGGCCCCTTCATGGGCGTCGACGATCCGCTCGTCATTCGCCACCAGAGCCATGATCGACACCGATTTGGGCGCGTTCACGGCGAAGTCCCATCCGGGATGATGCTGGATCTCGCCATCCTTGCGCCGACGGCCAAGCTGCTGCTCGCCGACCTTACCGGCGAGCAATTCCTTGAAGGTGCCGGGATCGACCTCGCCCTCCAGGCCGAGTTCGGCAGCGATCTTCCCGCCCCATTGGGACTGCTCCTCGGGTCCTTTAGTGTAATAATCGCCGACCGTATAATAGCGTGCGATGTTGGCGGGTTTGCCCTTGAGCCGGATCGGGTTGATCATGCCGGCCTCGCTGCGTTGCGGGCGCCTTCATGGCGGCCGTGTTGGCTGAGGCGGAAGCCGGCCGGCTTGCCGAACAGCTCGAGTGTAGGCGGCGGGTCGGTCGCTTCCCCTTTCTCCGCAGTGCGTGGTGAAGGTGGGCTAGGCTCGTCTTTCGCTGGCGGGATTTCCGGATCCATCGCTTCTTCTGGCGCAACAAGTGGTAGCGCAGCACTGGGATCAGGTTGGATCGCGCGACGTCGCTTCGCGGAAGGCGCCTCCGGCGCGGCCGGTGTTCGCGACGATGCCGGCGCGGGGGACACTGTGGGCTCCGGCACAGCCATCCGCACCGGTGCGGTTTGGCGCTCCTCGAAAGCGTCAGCGAGGGATGCCACCTTGTTGTAACTGTCCTCGAAGCGGACCACCGGCAGGCTGCGCCCGAACCGCAAATAACCCATGAGGTTCGGCAGGTTGGTGACCTCGGTGTGCATGACCAATGGGCGGGTCACCTGCATGCGTGAGAGGTTCACACCGTCGCGCATGTCGTTCACGCCATAGGACATGCCTTCATTGGCTTCGATCTGTTCGACCTGCCCGAGGTTCTCGCTGACATGCTTTGCGGTGGGGGTATCGTTGGCGCGCAGCGCCACCCAGGTTGAGCAGTAGCCGGTGATCGCGGCGGCATCCTGGATGCCGTAGGTGGCTTCGAGTTGCGGGTAGCTCTGGAAGCCGAGGATGCCGCAGCCACCATATTTCCGCGCGCGGGCGAGGAAGTCGCCGAGCGAGGGCAGACGCTGGAGCGTGGGAAGCTCGTCGATCACGCAATAGAGGCGTCGGTTGCGATCGGGCGTCATGCTCATGATCGCGCTGATCGCGATATCGAGCCACACCGTGATCAGGGGGCGCAGCGAGGGAAGCTGGTCCGCCTTGACGGTGATGAAGAGCCAGCTGTCGTCCTTCTCGTTGGCGACCCAGTCGCGGATCGAAAAGCCATCGGCGGTGTCGTCGAGATAGGAGAAGCTGCGCATCACCGAGGCGAGCTCTGCCTGGATGCCGGCGCTGGTGCGCTCACCCTCGGTCGAGATGAAGGCCGCCGCATCGGTGCCGGCGGCAAAGGCGGCAAGCTCCTTCAATTTGGAGCGGAGCAGCGTGTCGAGCAGGATCGAGACAAGGGTACGCTCCTGCCGCGCCAGCTTCCGCATGACGGCGACCAGCGTGCCACGCGCTGCCTTCGCCCAGAAGGGATCGCCAGCCTTGTCGGGGATCGTGGACTCGGCGATCTGGTCGTAGTGATAGTCCCGCGGCACATCGACCCAGGGCGACCAGCAGTCGGCCCGGGCGTCGAGAGGATTGAGCAGCACGTCGATCCCCGGCCGATAGAATTTCTCCACGAAGGTCCCGGCGGTGTCGTAGACGATCGCGCGTCGCTTCCGCTTGCGAATGCCGTCGAGCATCTTGACGATGATGTTGGTCTTGCCGGTACCGGGGGCGCCACAGATGAGGATGTGTTCCGGCTCGAAGGCGTCGGGGACATTGACCCCGCCAATGTCGAAGCTGCCCTTGGCATAGCGCCACAGTGCCCGGCGGACCTGGCGCACCGTGCAGAAGCGCGCGCCGCGCAGGAACTGATTGGAGCCGAGCCCCCTCCCCATGCGGGTAAAATAGAACCAGGCCCACCCGAGCATGGCGAGCGCGAACAGACCGGAGAGCAGCGCGCCGCGGAGGAGATAGGTCTCGAAAACGGCGAGGGTTTTGTGCGCGACGCCAGAACTGACCAGCCCTTTGGGTGTGGTCCAGTATTGCTTGCCGCCCGGCGTCTTGAACAAGATCGGGGTGGCATTGCCGGGAAGCGTGTCGCCCATGAAGTAGGCCTGCGTGACCTTCAGCATCACGAAGCGCTCATATTCGGACGACTTTTCGAGCGCGTACCAGACGGTGCCACCGATCCAGATTACCAGCCCGGCCAGGAAGGTCTGATAGAAGACCTGGGTAGTCATACGGACGTTATGGACAATGGCCTGGCCGCCCCTCGTCCAAGAGCCGAGCGTATCGTGGCGGAAGATGCTCATGGCCGATCCTGCTCGGGATCGAGCAGTCCCCTTTCACGGAGGAGGCGGCGGGCTTCGCCCAACCCCTTCTGGAGGATGTCGGGAGAACGCTCACCCACCGACGTCGCGAGGATCGCGAAGGCCTGGATGGCGGTCGCGTGGAGCTCGTCGAACCGGGCATGATAGCCCGATGGGTCGGTGCCTTCGAAGCGCTCAAGGATGTCGCGACAATAGGTCGCGGCGCCGAGACCGGCATTACGCGCCTGTACTGTAAGGCGCGCATAGAGGTCGTCGTCTATGCGGATTGTAATGCGTGCCAAGCGGCGGACTCCTTGTCCGACACGCCAGCAACGTGGTGAAGCGACGTCCTTATAGTCGAATTACGCTGCGATCTCAACAATTTATCAGAACTGCCGGTGGCAGCCACATAGTGCCGAGCTTGATCAGCTACTTAGCCGGCGATACCGCACAGGCTGGCTGCCAGCGGCAGCCGATCAGTGCCGAACCGACTGCCGCACTGTGCCGACAAAAAACGGCGGAAATCCACGCGATTCGCGCCGGCAGCACCGGTGCGTGGGGTGCATTACAACCGCCTCCGGCGTGCGTCCCTCCTCCGCAGCGCGCTTGCCCGCTGCGCCTGCTCGACTCGGATCGCGGCGGCCCTCCCCAGCCGGGAACCGGTCCAAGGCAAATCCGCGCCGCTGATGGGGAGAGCATTGCATAGCTGGTGTCCTTGATGGATAGTCGAGGGCGGCGGGCAGACCTCCCTTTCGAAGGAGTTCAACGAATGCCCAGGATGACGGAAGGTGAGCGGCTCGCGAAGATTGAAGCCGATCAGCATAGTCTCGCGCGGGAAGCGGAGACGGTGCGGCGCGGATTGCGCGCGCATTATGGAAAGCTGGTGACGGAATTGCCGGTCGAACGGCTGAGCGAGCGCGAGTTTCGCGATGTGCTGGGTCAGGCAATCCGGGTCGGCGGTGGCGCTGCCATTGCCGCGCTCAAGGGGTTGGCAGCGCCCGCTGTCCAGGGTGAGGCGCCCGCCGGATCGCCCCGCAAGCGCGCGACCGCTGCCCCCGCTGGTGGTGAGGATGCCTCCAAGACCGTGCATCCTTAGCGGAAAGGGGAGCGACGTTGGCGGGCGGCACGCCCGGCAAAAGGAGCGACGTGGGGGAAACCGTTCGGGTTTCCCTTGACCGTGCGACAAGCACGACAAAGGGCCGGGAGCGGTCGCCCGCCCCGGCTTCTCTTTTGGTGGCTTGATTGATCAGGCTGCTATGACGCGCCGCTTCTTCTTGATCGGCACGGCGGGTTCCTGATCCGCCCGCATGAAGACATGGGTCGGGACACGGTGCCCCTGCTGCGGGTTGAACAGGTCGTAGAGGCTCGACTGAATGCCCGAGCCTTCACACAAGAGCGCCTCGACCGGCTTAAGCTCGGCAATGTTGCGATTGCGGCGGAAGGCTTTGCCGTTGCCGCTCCCATAGAGGCCGAACGCGATGCAGACGACACCCCTTTGCGCGGCCCACGCGGTGGCGGCTGCATCCACCCCAAGGCGCTGCCCGGTGGTGACAAGCACCATGTTCGGAATGCGCGTTCTGATCTGGTCGAGACGGCCCCAGATGATGCGCCAATCGTGCCAGTCCTGCGGACCGGAGACGACGACGACAGGGCCTTGCGGATCGTAGCGGTCGCGCCGCCGTTCGGATCGTGCACGCAGGAAGTCGAGCGCCGAAATCTGGCTGGCGGTGGTGACATGGGACGCGCGCGAACCCTTGGCGGGCGACCATGGGCGACCGGCATAGGTTCGATACATCGCGGCCGCATAGTCGCGCATCGCTTCCATGGCGGCCCGCTGTTCGGCGACCGACTGGCATTCAAGCTGGGTGTCCTCAAGTTCCTTGGTGAACACCTCGCCCGGCTCCAGACGGCGGGCCATGTCGCGCAAGGTGTCGGCAAGCCGATCCTCCCGGCCTTCAAGCCGGTTCGCGACAAAGTGGAAGCTGTTGACGAAGCCCCACGCCAATTCGGGGGCGAGCGTGTCCAGCCGCGTATCGCCCAAAAGGTCGAAAATGGCCGCGATGATGCCCCCGCATTCCGCCTGCGCCGCGATGGGATCGGGCATGGCATGTTCGGCCGGTTCGTCGCCCGGCTCCACTATGGAAAGCGGGATGGGATCACCGAAGGATGCCACGAAATCCGGCGTGGCAGTGAGTTCGGCATAGAGTTCCGGGAGGTCGGCAAAGCTGCTAACGCTGTGCAAGGCTGTTGGCTTGCTCATGGGATGCATTCCTTGTGACGGGATGACGGTTCAGGACCGGGGAAGCGTTCCAGCGCTCCCCCGGCCCGCCTTGGTGAACCTTAGTAAGGCACCTCGTCGTCAAGGCTGCGCCCGCCACCGGTATAACCGCCGTCCGGTCCTGCGGTGCTGCCGCCAGAAAAGCCGCCGCCCGTCCGTCCCCCGAACCCGCCGCCCGCGCGCCCGCCGTTGCCGCGTCCGCCAAAGCCGCCGCCCTGTTGCTCACGCTCACGTTCGCGCCGCCACTGGACGTCAAAGCCATTGGTCTCGTCCCCGAACAGGGCGATGGGCAGCGGCTCGCGGAAACTCGGATCGTCGATCATGCCGGACAGGAACACCTCGTCGTTCGCGCGCATCTTGCGTTCCCAGACGACGCCAATCTGGATTTCATCGCCCGCCCGGTTCGTCTCGTAAATCTCGTAGACGGGGGCGCTATCGCTCTGCCGATCCTCGACGCGACGCATGATGAGATAGGGAAAACGCATCTCACGGGTGGCGATCTTGCCGATGATGTCGCTGGCGCGTTCGTCAAACTTGAAGTTTCCGATCTTCATGATTTCATCCTTTCTCTGTCCTGTGGTCCGTTTCTCTTTCCCGGCCACATCTGAAGCCTACTCCCTCCCCTCCATTTCTTCCATCACATTGATTTATTGACATAATTTCATCGTACTTGGTGAGCCTGAGCATCGAACGGCCGCGTCAGCGGCCCTACAGACACAAAGACGCACCGGCCGCGCGAGCGGACGGTTCTGTTTGAATGGAAGAGGGAGCGTGGGCGGGCCGACATGTCATCGCACCCGGAGCCGCCTTCGCAGGTCCGAAGGCGCAGGACCGGGCTCTTGGACACAACAGGCACGGGAGGGGCTTAGCGAAGCTTGGCAAAACGGGGCTGGCGCTTCTCTGACAAGCAGACAAACCTTGCCGGCCCCTTTTTGCCTAGCGTAGCTTTGCCCCGACGCAACTCGTTGTGTCCGAAACCGGTTCTGCAACGCGCGGATCCTGCGAGGGCGGCGAAGGGGGTGATGGCATGTCTGCTGGCTCCACGATCCCCATCGCGCGTCAGCGCGATTCCTTAGGCGAAGCCTGCATTGTGGTGGCAGTGCCTTTGACCCAACGGCGATTGGAGGAACATCTCCCTGCCCCAAGCGCCTGCGGACGGGATCGTTACTGCGCAGCAACCAAGACCCGGAGGGGCTTGGTCGGAGCGCCAACGGAGATAGAGCCCGGTGCCCGCTTGCGGGCATCCGCCCCTGCCCCGACCCGCTATCCCGCCCCGTGATCCTTTTCTGCCTCCGCGGCTTTCTTCGCCCAGAAGCGCGTGGCTATGGCGTCGAACGGCTCCACATTGGCGCCGACGATGTCGAGATTGTCTTCGATGAACGCACGCACGGCCTCCTTGCGCGTCGATCCCCCAGATGCGGTTGGACGAGGACGCCAGGGTCCCGCGATTGACGCGTCGGATCAGCTCTGCGCCGGACATCTCGGAGAGATAGGCTTCGGTCTCGGCATCCTCGGTGCCAAAGAAAATCCGATCGGGCGCAATCGGCATCTGGATGAAGAACGTGCCGGTGGAGAGGCCACCCTCCCAGTGGATCGGCAGGTCGGAGAGGAGCTGTTTGGGTGCCTCGGGCTTGAACTCCTTGACCCACCAATGGAGATTTTCGAAGCGTTCGGTCGTTTCGTCATGCAGCACGATGCGGGAGAGCCATGAGATGAGGCTTTGGGTTTCCAGCATGCCGGGATGATGGTCTTCGACCCATTGCTCGGTGGACGGCCAGCCTTCCGGCAGCGCTGCGTCACCCTCGGCGAGGAAGCACTTCATCATCGTCATGCCCTCGGTGCGCAGATGAGCCAGCACGTCGGGCTGACGCACGCGCAGCGAGTTCAGGAAGAAGGCCCAGGCATGCTTGTCATCCCCGTTGATCGGTTCACGCGTCTCGATCTTGGCGAGGGTAAATGCGGCGTCGCTGTCGATCGGAGCGAACAGCCATTTCTCGAGATCGTCTTCATCGATCCCGAGCGCGATCGCGACCACGGCGTAAAGCGCGGACTCATAGCCGGTATATTCCGGAGCCTGCGGCCGACACACCACCTTCCCGCGCACCACCTTGAAGCTCTGGAGCTTGCCGGCCTCGTTGCACCAGCGGCGGAGCAGAAATTGCGGGACATAATGATGCTTGATCTATCGCGGTCAGCCCTTTGAGAGCTCGGCGGTGAGCAGGTCCGCCACGCTTTCCGCGAACCCCTGTGCGAGCAACGCCTCCTCGCGCGAGAGCCGGATTTCTGGCGCCATGCTTTCGTCCAGCAGGGTCTTGAGCCGGCGCGCCAGCGCTCGCGCCGCATCCCTGATCATCACCTCGTCCATCTCGGGCCTCTTCATATCTGGAAGCTCCCCAGCTGCCGCGCTCATCGCAAACGGTTCAGCTCGTCGGGGCGATCATAGCATCGCATGGGGTCGCCAAGAAGGACAAAGCCTCCCTCCGAACTGGCCGGATCGAGGGAGATCAAATCCAGGTTCTCGGCCGGATTACCCAGCTCGTGCCCCGTCCTTCCATTTGGGAACGGAAGCGCGGCCCGCGCCCGGAACCGTGATGAGGCCGCGATGCCCTAAAGGGCCCTCCGCCTTGTTTCACTCTCCGCCCGGGGACGTCATCGATCGAGCGGGAAGAGCCGCGGAAGAATGTGATGGAGGTCGTCGGCGAACGGATAGGGACTGGTCGGCCCCTCAGCCAGACCATGAGTCAGGGACCATTCCCATCCAGTCGGATCTTGAGTGAGGCTGCGAAGGCGCTCGAAGAGCTCGCCGGCTGTGCTGTGCTGGAGGATATATTCCAGGTCGTCGATCAGCACGATCGGGACGCGACGCCGATCTTGTTCGGTCATTTCGGGGTCCTTCTGGTTCGCGAGCGCGTTCGCCATTGCCATCACTTCAGTGTGAAGCCTTTGCCCCATCACCAGCCAGGGGTCGGCGGTCACCACCATGCCGAGGCAATCCCCAGCCACCGGCTGGCCTAGAAGCCCGCGCCGCGCATGCAACAAATATCTCCAGACCTGGAAAACGCTCTTGGCGATTTCCGCATCGCAGTCGATACATCTCCGACCGGATCACCAGAGAAGCGTGCATCGACCGGCATCCGCTTCGCCTTGTACTCGACCACGAGCCGAATGTTATCTGCCTGCGAGACAAGGGTGTCCGGCGCATCGAAGCCGCGTCCCTTCGGCCCATAACGATATTCGGGCTCCACCGAATATTCGGGAAGCATGGCCGCAAGGTAGCGCAGGCAATAGCCTTCGAACCGCTGCCCGACGTCGGCCCAAATCGTGCCGCCGCCTTCCACGATGTCGAAATACAGGCCTGACGTGATGTGCTGGAGGATGAGGGGCGGCAGCGGCGCCATCGCATCCTCGCCGGTCGCTCCGAAGCGAAGGACAGGCCGGCGGCGCAGGACGCTCAGCTTGCAGCCGATATGGTCGCCTTCGACACGGATTTGCCGCGCCTCCCGCACTGCTGCTTGCGGGGTCGATGATATTCGGTCCAGCACGCGCTCGCGCGGCTCGGACGTGACGCCTTCGGGGGGTGCGTGGTTGCGCCATATCCGCGTTGGTGAATTGGCGAAGCCGGTGAACAGGTAGAAGCCGGCCTCCAGGAATGCCGGGACGGCGCAACCGGTTCGCTTCTGAAAATATGCGGCGGCCTCGCCTTCGCAGAAAAGATGCGCTGCGCGGTAGAAGCGGGGCATGTTGGCAAAGCCGCGCTGCCACTTGAACTGGCGCTGCGTCAGCCGGTGCATCTCGTAGATGCGCCAGGCTTCGAAGTCGCTGGTGACACCGCGCCGTGCGTAGATTCCGCTAACCCAGCAATAGTAGCCGTAGTAGCGCATGCGCAGCGTGAAGTTGCTGATGCCCGGCAGGAGGGATTGGTAGAGCAGGACGCCGCTATTCCGCATGCCGAGCGGATCCAGGCCGCGCTTGTCTGCCTTTTCGGTCCATTGCGGTAACAGGTTGATTCGGCCTCTGTCTCAGTCGGTTCGAGAAGATTCTGGGGTGCTCGAGAGTTTGTGATGGCGCATCGGGCGGACAGCCGGAAGCCTGGACTGGCAGCGTAACGAAGTGTCCCCGTCACCCGCAAATTTCGAGCACAGGCAAGCGAAACCAGGCCCACTTCTCTTCGAGATGCCCGACTGTCGCGGGCGCCAGTACCGGCACGCAATCTGTCCCGCGATCATCGATGTGCGTCTGCGAGGGAACGCCGAAAATGGGCTAGCGGCTCGATCTTACCTTGGTTCAGCGCTGAGGTACCAGCATCGCATTTGAACAGCATGACAGATGGCCCAGAGAGGTCGGCGGGCCGTTCCACCCGGCGGCACCGCCGCCGAGATGGGTGGCAAGGTGCGTCGCGGTCGCCAAAGCGTCACCGCCGGCCAATGAGTGTCCTCCCGTCGCCGGGGTCCAGGAGCCGTGCCCCCAGTTCCGTTTATCATGCGCCGTCACGGCTGCGGCGACGGGATGACGAACCGGCGGCGTCTTGGGCCCGTGACCGTTTCCCGGACCGAAGGAATAGAAGAGACGGGCGTAGGCGTTCGACGATCGGGGAAAGGGGATGCTGTTCGCCCCCATATCGGCGCCATGATGGGGAACGATCATGGCCGCGATATCGGCCGGCGCGGATTGGGCGATGAGATCGTACCCCGCATCCCCTGTCAGCACCCATGACCGACCAGTGGCACGATCGGTGACGATAAGGACGAGGCCGCTACCGTTCCGTCCCGTTCCGGTCGCGCGCTGAAGGTCATAATCCTGTGTGCCGCTCGACCAGGTGAGTGGCGCGGCACCGTGGCCCACCACATGAATATTGCCGCCAGCTTTGAGGATGTCGTTCGCAAAGGCCATGTGGGTCGTCGAGATGGTTTGGCGGGGAACGACCCAGTGCCGCGCCTGCAATCCAGCATGCCCGGATGCCCCCGCCCAATGGTCGGTATCCCAATGCGAGAGAACGACCGTTGGTGCGGAGCAGGTGCAGAAGTCGATGTTTGCCGGCGCGGTCGGCGCGTTGCGGCCCGAGCCGCAGCCGGTGTCGAAATAGTAGATCGGCTGCCCACATTGGCAAACCAGCGCGGATGCTGAGCCCTGCCCGATATCAAAGCAGACCAGAGCGTCCAAGTTGCATTGAGGATGAAGCGCCGAGATGAGGTCGGCATCGCTGGCATCCGGCCAGGTGTTCATGTCGAACAAGGTCGAGAGAGGCCCCGATGGCGCGACGGCCCGCGCCGTGTGGAGATAGGCTCGAACCGGCGGCGCGAACAGGCCGCCATAGACGTCCACCGGCGTGTCGCTTTCGACCTCTGATAGTTCGAGCGAGATCCAGAGTTCCTCGTCCCGGGGAAGCGCATCGAAGAAGGTTGCGCCGGGCGACAGAGACAATTCGAGGCGGTAGATCGGCACTTCCTCATAGCCGTCGGGTCGGTCCCCTTCGCCGCCATCGCGCCCGAAGCGACCACGCCAGTAGGACGCAATCCGGACCTCGAGATTGGGATCGGCGAGATTGAACGGCCCTTCCTCGCCGAAGCCCTTCCAGTCCGCATCGACCGCATCGAGAACGAAGGTCAGGTCGTCGTCGGGTCCCGGCACGATCGGCTCGATGTCATCGAGGCGTGCATAGGCCCGGCGGGGAAACTCGCGCCGATAGTCTTCTCGATGGAAGAAGCTGTTCACGTCCCACTCCTCATCTCGAAAGGGTTCAATATTTAGGGGCTACCTTGAGGGTGCCGGCGCGCTTGGGGAGCTTCTCTTCCAGCCTCGCGATCGCCGCGGCGTCGCCGCTTTTGCGGGCCGCGAGCAGCTTGCGGATGTCGGCAGCGATTTGACGGCGGTCGGTCAGGGTCAGCTTCCTGTAGCTTTTCACCTCGCGCAGATAGGCCTTGTACCAGTCCGAGAACCCGGCCTCCCAAATGCTGTCGGTGGCTTCGAGATTTTGCTCGAGATGTTTGTACAGCACGAGCAACCGGCGCCATTTGTGCTCGTCGAAGTCGAAGGGCCCGTCGGTAAACTTGCAGCCCGCCTCATAACCCCATCGCATGAGCTGGCGGGACACCGCGGGGGGCATATCGAGATTGAGCCCGCCCTCCCGGTCGGTTAGGAAGATGCGCGCGATGCGCTCGCGTTGTCCGGTGATCTCCGAGAGGAGCTGGTCCTGCCAGTCCTTGGCGGAGTTCAGGATTTGCCAGGCGAAGCCCGTTGGGCTTTTCACTTCCTGGATCTGTACGCCCATCCCTTCGCTCGCGGTTTCCGGAAGCGCGACACGGCTAGTGACGTCGCCCGCGTCCGAGAGCAATTCCTCAAAGCTGAAGGCGAAGGTCGGCCGCGTCGGAAGCGGCGCATCGAACATGTGGATGGGGAAGTTGGAGCTGATCCCGCCGTCGGAGAAATGGACCGTCCTGATCCGCGGCTCCTTGCTCGGCTGTCCACCGAGCGTCCTGATGATCGAGGGAAGCTCGGTATCCTCGATGCGGAGCGGAACGGCTGTGAACAGTAGCGGAAAGCTCAGGCTCATGCGGACGGCGATCACCACCGGAAGCTTGTCCTCGAGCGGAAACAGCCATGAACCTGGTTCGCGATCCGATTGGATCGTACCGCCACCGTAGAGATATTGCATGACCGGCGCCGGGAAGAGCTTGTCCCAGTCGCCAGGCCGGAAGGCCGCGAGCACGCCAAGACGGGGCAGCGTGTGCGGGCGACGCATCGAGAGGTTGGTCGTGACAACCTTGAGATCAATCTCGGCCCTGCCAGGGTCCGTTCCGCGAAGATCGCCGAAGGTGAGCGGCGTGCTGTGTTTGGGATCGCCAAATGCGATGTGCTGGAGCGCATGATAGATCCAGTCCGTCAGCGCCGGCGTCGCCGGATCCCCCTGCGTCAGACCCGTGCAGAAACCGTAATGATGCGCCGGAAGCTTGGCGAAGGCATCGAGCACGGGATCGGCGAAGACCCGCCTGCCCCAGCGATAAATGCCGTAAGCACCGGCAGCGGCAAACCCAAGGACAGTCGCGAGACCGGTCGCATAGAGGCTGGACTGGAGCAGGAAGGAGGGCAGCCCGAGCGCGATCCCTCCGCCAAGCGCCGGCAGGATACCCTGCCGAAGGCCCCGTCGGACGATCGGACGCAGGCCCCCGGCGGCGATGGCTGCCTTGATGCTGTCAACGGCTGGAACAAGCTCCGCGCTTGGCTGGAACAGCGAAAGCAGCCGTTCGGGCAAGGCATCGCAGTAGCTCTGCAGGGTCAGAAAGCCTTCGGGCCGTCCATTAAGCCGCGCATATTCTGCAGCGGCAGCGAATGCCGCCGCGATCGCACCCGCCGAAGTCCCACCCAGCGAGCGGAGGCGATACTTGGTTGCGATCTGAAGAACCGCGTAGGGATAGACGACGCCCGACGTGATCCCGCCCTTCATGATCATGTCGCATTCGGGCGGGTTATCGAGGGCGAACTGCTCGGCCGTGAACGCCGGGAGATCTATAGCGGATGGGGCGCGCTCGCCCTCGACCGAACCAACTGCCATCAGGACGCTTGCGTCGAGTCCCGGACGGGGCCGGAATAGGACGGATCGAGCGCGCTGTTGATCAAATGGGCGAGGCGGAAGCCGGCCAGGCAGATCCGGGTTTCCGCGACGGGGGCGTAGGCCGCGAGATAGGCTTGAGAGACTGGCTGGAGGCGTTTTGGACCGCTCGATGTCAGGATGTCCTGGCTGGGCGAGTAACGGCAGCTCCCGCCGGACAGCACGCAATAGGATATGCCAGGGTCTCGGGTGATGGCGTAGGATTCCTGCGCCCATTGCCAAGGTTCGCCCATGACCATTTCCTGCTCCTGTGCGAGCGTTGTATTCGCCTGAAGCGTATCGACGGCGCGATAGGTGATCGTGTTCGGGCCCCAGCTCTTCTTGAAGTCCGCGCGCTTGCGGACGCGCTCAAACAAGCCGGCCTCCAGCAGACAATTGTCCCACACAGCGTGGAGATTCTCCACCCGGTAGGAGGATGTGCCGCATTTGCCGGTCAGCTTCGCTTCGATCCCGTTGCCGCCGCGATCATCGGCATAGGAGATGTGCAGCGGCTGGTGGATGTCGCCCAACCAATGGCCCAGCGCCATCAGCGCGAAGACACGTTCCTCGCGCGGCCGCGAAGTGTCTTTGAGGATCGCTAGATCGCGCGCGATGCCGGCCAGAATGCACTCGCCGCCGGCAGGACATTGGTCGCTGTCGATGGCCAGCACCGAGCGGGCCACGTTGATGAAATGATCTTCGGCGTGGCGGCGCGGGAGCGCGTCTTCCTCTAAGCAGCCGAGGTTGAAGGAGGTGTATCTTCGGTCCGCCATCCGGCCTCTGCCTTTGACCAGGATCCCACCGCTGCGCGACTGGAGCAACGCGTTGACGGCAACTCGCGTGGCGGGCGTGAAATTGCGGTAGGCAAGATCGCAGACCGTGAGATGCCCGTATCGGCCCCAGGCTCTGGCGGGTTCAGGTTTGACGAGGCCGATCCCGGCCAAAATGACGAAAACGAGAAGCCAGAGCCGATATCGCATGATGTGTCCCCCGCCCACCAAAGCGCGACTCATCATACTAGATTTGGTCGCCCGAAGATATCGGCTTCGATCAGATCGGTTCAATCTCGAGGTGATTTACTTGCCAGCGCAAGACAAGCCCTGGCGTAATTCGTAAATGGAGAGAATCTCGGAGATCGTGGCGCGTGAACAATTTGTAGAGTATTCTGGCTACAGAATTCGCAGACTCTGCGCCAGCAACGCTTAACCGGTCACCGCCCGGCAACCATCGTGCCACCCTTCCCTCCGGGTCCACCGCGTTCGTAAGGTTACGGGGGAGCAGTAGCAGGAACTATCGGGCGATCACCCGCCGCGTCAGATAGGGGACGCGCACGTTGTCGTAGGGACTGGAGATCGACATTTCGAGCGCGTCGCGCTGAGCGCGATACCAGTCGCTGGCTTCGACCTTGTAGGTCTCGGTCGCATAAGGCTGGCCGCCGCTCGAGAATTCGACGTCGACGGTGAAACTATGCAGTTTGGTCTGGGCGGATGCGTGCATGATCTGATCCTTTCGAAACGAAAGGGCGGCTCCGACCTGGGTCGAAGCCGCCTCGCGGTTGTTGGGATTGGGGCGCCGGACGATGTCCGGCGTGACGGCGAACACGCGCGACACGGAGGAGCGGAACGGCGTGTCCTTCGAGAGGTGGTCCTTAGTTGGCTTTGGCGAACAGCTTGCGCGCCTTGCCTTCGATCTCGAGCCGGTTGTCCTGATTGGACTTCGCGCGGGCATGCGCGGTGATACCCTGCACGAAGTCGAACAGGCTCGCGGGCGGATGCCCTTCCTCGGCGATCACCGACTGGATGATCTTCGCAGTGTCGGGCTTCGAGAAACCGTTTTTGCGCAGGAAGGTCTCGCGATCTTCATCGGTGCGCGCGACGATGCGACCGCGCGCTGTCTTGATGCCTTCGATGAAGCTCAATGCCGAGCTGTCGGCGAAGGTTTCGAGGGCGGGTGCGGCTTCATGGGCGAAACGGTTGGCCGCGAACTTCGAGTGCCGGATCGAGATCTCCTCGAAATTCTCAACGCCCCACAGGTTGCGATTCATACACACGGCGCGGAGGTAAAAAGTCGCTATTCCCAGTGTCTTGGAGCCGACCTCCGAGTTCCAACAGTAGAAGCCTCTGAAGAAGAGATCAGGCTCACCATTGGGCAATTTGCCGGCTTCGATCGGATGGGTGTCGTCAACCAGGAAGAGGAAAACATCGCGATCCGACGCATAGAGCGTGGTCGCTTCCCGCGTGACGTCGACATAGGGGTTGTACCGCATCGAGCCCCAGTCGAGCACACCAGGCACCTTCCAGCGCGTGTCCGAAACGCCGTTGCCGGCAATCTTCATGACGGCCGCGACCAGTTCATGGTCCCAGATGCGGCCATTATCCCCGGCCATTATCCCGACTCTTGGGACTGTCTCACCAATGCAATGCGGAAGTGATAGGACCATGATCGCCAGCCTTCTTGTTGAGGATGCGATGTTTTGCCGGGGTGGGCTCGAGCCCACCCCGGCAAAACATCGTCGCCCGGAGACTTCCCATCCCCCAGCTCTTCTTCACCGATCCCTCTTCCCTCCATCATACCGCGATTATCGACGGGGTGGTCCACGGCCTGTCACCTGAGGAGGTCGCGGCGGCGGAAACGTGCGGGCTGGTCGAGGGAATGCCGTTCATCCTGCGCGATGACGGCACCTATGATCATCACCTCAACAACTTCTTCCGCTCCTGCCCGACAATGGGCGTGCGTTCGCTCAACAGCCTGCGCGCCTATGCGCGCGATATCATTGTCTGGATGCGGTTCCTGACGGAGCAGCGGAACGGAAAATCCCTCTGGCGGGCCGATCGCGACGATGTTGCCGCCTTCCATCGCGCCCGACGGCTCTCGGAACCGCCCTATCGTATCTCGGCCGCGTCCTGGAATCGCGCCGTAGCGGCGCTCGACAAGCTTTATCGTTGGGCGCGTGACGAGAAGCTCATTGTCGATCTGCCGTTCACCTACCGCCAAAGCTGGATACGCTCCGTGCCGGACGGGGCGCTTCAGGCTGTATCAGCAAACTGCGCGCGCGAACCCGGAGCGCGCCGCGGCGACATGCGCTTCGTCGATCTCGAGCGCTACATGCTGTTCCGGGATGTCGGTCTGCGGGGGCGACTGCCAGATGGGCGTGAGGATCCGGAATGGCGCGGCCGCCATGTCGAGCGCAACGCGCTGTTCGCCGAGTTGCTCATCACCACGGGTTTACGGCTACAGGAGGCGTCCAGCCTGCTGCTGGGCGAACTTCCGAGCCAGCGTCTTGATGATCCGTCGATCCGGTCGACGCCCTACCGGCTCGCGGCAGCGACAGCAAAAGGCGGACGCGGCCGCGAAATCCGCCTGCCCGTTCGGTTGTTGAAGCAACTGGGCGATTATGCGCGCGTCGAACGTGAAAACGCCGTGTGCCGGCAGCGAGATGGTGACACGAAACGGTCGATCGTGCGACCGATCCTCGCGACGCCTGCAGGCCGGAGGTCACTCCGTATCATCGACGGCGACCGGGAAATGTCCGTCAGCGTCGATCGCCTGTCTCCTGCGGAGCGCGCGAGGCTCGTTGACGCAAATACGCTCGAACCGCTCGCCTTGTGGCTCACCGAAACCGGGCGACCGATGACCATGCCCGCCTGGGAGGCGGTGTTCATGCGGGCGAGTGCCCGTTGTCAGGCGTTCGGACTCGAGATCGACGTGACCCCGCACATGCTGCGCCACGGCTTCGCCGTTCATATGCTTGCGCTCCTTCTGCGCGAGCAGGTGACCTGGGTCGTCGGTGGAGGCGCCGGGAAGGCAGGCTCGGCCTATCGGCGGCTGATCGGCGATCCGCTGCTGAAGCTGCAGCGGCTAATGGGGCATAGCCGGATCGAGAGTACCTATATTTATCTGGATCATCTCGACGAAAGCCAGGCGATCGTCGATGCGGCGGTCGATCAGTGGGGACTGGATCTCGCGCCGGATAAAGCAGCGTGAAGCGCGGACACTATGCGCGGTTCCCGGAAGCTACGCCGGCGACCGGCACGGCCGCAACGGTGCTCGACCCGCGCCGGTTCTCTGTTCGATGCGATGACGGCAGTCAGGTGCTGGTAGACTTGGGCGACTGGTCCCGCCCGGCTCTGGCTGGCGAGATAGCGATGTTGCTCGAGGAATATGTGCGTCGAATGGGTCCCAGCCCCATCGCGCGTTCGATACGGCGGAAGGTCCAACAACTGGGCCAGTTCTGGGCCTTCCTTGATATAAATAGCCTGCCGGTGGAAAAGCTCGGTGACATCGATACGGCGCTGATCAACAAATATGAGCTCTGGCTGGAGCGGTATGGTGGCGGGCGGTTCCATCAGCGCCATCTTCTCGCAACGCTGATCGGCCTCCTGCGCCTCGCGCCGGAGACGCGAGCAGGCACGCTCTCGCAAGAGACGATCGCGCGCCTGACGTTCATCGGCCATGGCGAGGCCGGTGTTAGCCGACCGCGCGATGCTTATAGTAGCGGTATCGCAGACCGGTTGCGCGATGCCGCGCGCGTGCAGGTTGACGACGCGCGACGCCGGATAGCGCTGGGCGATGCGCTACCGCCGACACCGGCGGGTATCGAAATCGGCAGCCGCGTCCACGATCATTATATCGCAGTGATCGATCAGATCGTCCGGTTGGGACAGGTCGGCACGCGTCGCAGGGACGTGGCGCGCTTCGTCCAGCTCGCCCAGTATCGCAAGCTCGACAGCCGGATGGAGGCTCTGCATGTCGGCTTCTATCTGACCCGGCTCGACCTCATCGCGTTCATCGTGTGGCTCTCCCTCGAGACGGGCATGGAGATGGAATGCCTGCTGCGTCTGAAGGCGGACTGTCTGCGCAATCCCGCCAAGGGCTATGTCGAGATCGAGTATTACAAGCGTCGCGCGCGTGGATCGGAGTGGAAACGGCTGCGCGTGCGGGATGGCTCGAGCGGCACGCCCGGTGGAATGATCAGGCTGGCGATCGCGCTGACCGAACGGGCACGTGGACACCTGGCGACCGATCGGTTGTGGGCGATCTGGACCATCACGGGGCTTCGACTGCCGAGCGATGAGGGCCCCCAAGGGGTGGAGGTCTTTGTCAGTCACCACCACTTGCTCGATGATGAGGGCGCGCCGCTGCACCTCTCGCTGTCGCGCCTTCGCAAGACCAACAAGGCCGAATGGTATCGCCGAACCGAAGGGCAGCTCGAGCACTTCGCCGTTGGGCACTCGGTACCGGTGGCGGCGCGGCACTATGCCGAGATCCCGGCGCTTCGGCCGATCCATGAGCGGACGATCGCCGAGGCCCTGGGCGATGCGCTCGAAATGGCGTTGAAGCCAACCATCCTGTTGCCGATCACCGATGACGATCGGCCTGACGCTCGCGGGCAGAGCATGAAACCCGCGACAAAGACGTCGTCCGTTGAGGATCTCTGGCTTGCCCGCTGCGGCAGCTTCTTCGAAAGCCCGTTCGGTTCGGCGGGTGAGGCATGTCCGACGCCCTTCTGGGGGTGCCTCGAATGCGAGAATGCCGTGATCACGGCCCGCAAGCTGCCTGCGCTCATCGCCTTCCAATCCTTCATGACCGATCAGCGCGAGGCGCTGGATACCGACGAGTGGACGAGCAAGTTCGGGCGGGCATGGTGGCGGATTACCGGCCAGATCCTGCCCGCCTTCCCTGCAGCGCTGGTCGAGGCCGCACGCGTCGAGGCTGAATCAGCGGGGCCGGAGCTGCTCTATCTACCGGTGGAAGCGAGCGCCCGATGAGCGGGATCGAACCTGTCCTTGCACCGGGCGTCTCTGCAATACGATCCGCCAATGATGTGGTGCTGGCCTCGATGGCGCTGAAGGAATGCGTCGATCATGAAGCGCTATCCCGATTCCACGAAGATGTCTGGGACCTCGACCCTGCGATCTTCCACATGACCGCGCGCAACGCGTTCCGCACCATCGACTTCGGCGGGATCGCTTGTCCCATCGAACGTCTGACCGCCAAGGAATATATCTATGCGCGGCTGAACGAGCTGCTCCCGGATCGGGCGGGCCGGCTACGGCCACTCTCGACGCGCTCCGCGCTGGCGACCCTCTGCCGGTTCATGGCGTTCGTCCGCGAGCGGACTGAGCGGTTCGATGCCGGGGCCATCGACCAGGCAATGCTCGACGCATATCTCGCTGAGCAGAATGCGCGAAACGTGCAGCCGAGCCGAGTAGCGGAATGCCTGAGACCGATCGTCCAGCTTCATCGCCTGGCGCCCTTCCTGACCCATGGCGGGCTCGGCTTCGTACCTTGGCACGGGCGGGCGATCTTCACTGTCGCTGGCTGCAAGGGGCGCGCCTATGAAAATGTGACGCCGCGCATCCCCGAGCCGGTGATCGGCGCGCTCGTACGCTGGTCGCTTAAATATATCGATGTCTTTGCGGCCGACATCTTCGCCGCGCGGGCTGAGCTGGACGCGATCGAGCACGCGTACGCTGCTCGACCAAGCTGTGCCAAACGCGGCCATCTGGAGGGCAGGATGGCGAAGTGGGCTGCTTCGCGTCGGGCAGCCGGTCGCGGCGTTCCCATCTGGAACACACCGCAGCGACATGGCGGTATGAGTGGGGCCGTCGCCCGATCGGGCCGCTACGGCGGCGACGTCGTGAACATGCGGTTGATCGCGATACAAGCTGGTATCCACGTCACCACGCTCAGCCAGCCGCGGGTCAGGAAACTTATACTGGCCGCGATCGAGGAGCTCGGCGTCGAATATGGCGGCATGGACACGACGATCACGCTCGATCCCGATAGTGGACGCCCGTGGCGCGAGCGGTTCGACGCGTTCGACCTGATCCGGGAGGAACGCCATCTGCAAACGGCAGCCTACATCCTGTGCTCCTATCTGACCGGCATGCGCGATGGTGAGGTCCAGGCGATGCGCCCAGATTGCATCAAGCGCGGCAAAAGCGCCGATGGAATGATCGAGCGCATCGCGGTCCAGAGCACCATCTATAAGGGACGCGGGACACGCGGCGAGATCGAAGAGTGGGTGACGATCGCGCCCGTCGCACGCGCTGTGGAGGTCGCGGAGCGCCTGGCCGCACGCCATCGCGCGCCACACCAGCATGACGGCCTCTGGGTCGTGCTCGAACGGGGCACCGCCATCGAGCGCGGGCTCTCGCATATCGTGAAACAGATCAATCGATATCGCGAACATCTCGACGCGCAGCATAGTCCCGGCGATGCGCCAGTCGTTCCACGCGTCGATGGTCAGAGCTGGGTCTTCAACACGCGCCAGTTCCGACGCACGCTTGCCTGGTACATCGCCAACAGGCCGTTCGGCGTGGTGGCCGGAAAGATCCAGTACAAGCACGCCTCCGTCGCCATGTTCGACGGCTATGCCGGCGCATCCGCCTCCGGGTTCCGGCAGGAGGTCGAGCAGGAACGCGCGCTTGGCCAGCTCGACGATATCGTCGCCCAGTATGAGGCACATCGTGGCGGCGAGAGGCTGGCAGGCCCTGCGGGCGGGCGCGTCGCTGCAGAAATGCTGCGGGTGGAAACGGCAATCGATCTGCCCGGCATAGTGGCCGACGAGAAGCGGGTGAAAGCGATGCTCGCCCATCTTGCGCGAACACTGCATGTAGGCGTTCTCAATGACTGCTTCTTCGATCGCGCCACCGCCCTGTGCCTGAGGAGCTCCGAGGAAGGCGCCGCCCCGCGGCTATCGAACTGCGCACCGGATCGCTGTCCGAACTCCTGCATCACGAGCCGTCATGTTCCAGCATGGCAGGCCGCCATCGATGAAGCCGACGCGATGTTGAAGAACAAGCGGCTGTCGGCGGCGCAGCGCACCGCCATCCGTGAGAATCGGCACCGCATGAGCAGGGTGATCGCGCCCTTGACGGAGCCGGTGCCATGACGCCGGTCAGTGCCGAGACCGAACGCAGGTTGCGTGAGGCGCTTGCCCGCCTCGTGACCGGCGATGCGATCGCCAGTGACGGTCGGCTGTCGATCGCGAACCTGGCGCGCGAGGCGGGCGTGGGCCGCGCCACGGCGAACAGGGCGGGCGCAATGCTGGCAGAGCTGCGCGAGGCTGTTGCGCTGGCAAAAGCAGCCTTGCCGATACCGGTCGAGCGCAGCGAGGATGACGAGCGTTCACGGCGCGCGGGCGAGAATATCCTCGCCCAACACATCCAGGTGCGTGCGCTGTTACGCGGCGAGGAGCATCGGCGTGCGGCCACCATCAGTAACGTCGTGCCCATCGTCCGGCGATGATGCAGCCGGCTCCGGCCCGGGGGTTGGCTGCTGGGCGTGCATCCAGTCCGCCGCCTGTTGCGCCTTGCTGGCAGCCGTGAAGATGGCGCGCGGGTCGTTCTTCAGCACGGCGATCCAGGAGGCAATGTACGCCGCATGATCTGGGCGCGGATGGTGAGCGATGCCCAAATCGGCAAGCACGAGGCCGCTCAGAATCTCCACGCAGCACTCCTCAGCCGCATAGGCGGCGGAACCGAAGCGGCCAGAGAGGTCACGGTCGAGGCGATGCTTCGCCCCTGAGGCGTGCCCGTTCTCGTGGAGCCACACGCCGTAGAATGAGGCGGCATCCCGGAAATACTCGAACGGCGGCATGCATACCGTGTCCGTCGAGGGGCGATAATAGGCCTCCGAACCACCAAAGAGGGTCTTGATGCCAAGGTTGGTGATGAAGGCTTCCGCTTCGGCATGCCGCGCCGCCTCCGGGAGCATCGTCACCGGCGCCGACTCATAGCCATCGACCTGGGCCAGGTTGAACACCGAAAACGCGCGCGCGAACATCTTGCGATGACCGTTGTCGTCATCATCGCGGTCGTCATCGCTAGCGGCGGCGATCTGCTTCCAGAAGACCACGGTTGTGGCATGCTCGCCCTTGCGAACCTGCGCACCGGCCTCGGACCACTGACGATAGGTGCCCCAAAGGCCGTCACTGTAGCCGCCTGCCATCGCGGCGACCCACAGCGCCACGGTGTTTATGCCGCGATAGCGCTTGGCCGAACTGACGTTGGTTGGACGCGCGACGCTGGTGCCATGGTGATGCCACGGTGCGCGCCAGTCGCCGGGGCCGTTCTCAATGGCAGCGATGATCTCCGCGGTAACACGCATCGCCCAAATGAGGGCGTTCCAGGGCTCAGCGGTGGGATGGAAAGGTCAGTGAACCGTCGGTGAGACAGGTTGACTGTTCAGATAACGGCCATAGTCCGGGCCGGTGACAGCGCGTAGTTCGAGCCTGCCTTCATCGGATTCCAGCGTCTTCACCTGCTCGGCGCGATGGGAGGTCAGGCCATATTGAAGATTGATGCCGGCAAGGGCGGCGGGCAACTGACGCAGATAGGTGGCGGGAGCGCCAACCAGCGAGGCCAGTTGTCCGAAGCTCCAGTGAGTGGGCGCGATAGGCGTGTCTGAACCGGGTAGCATCAGCGTCAGGGATTCTGTGTTGTCGCGCGAAGCCTCGACCCGGATCGCAGCGCTCTCCAGCGTGCGCGTCCGGCTGTGTTCGGCGCGGCCCTTGACCGCGCCATGAAGATCCGACAGCGACAGGAAGCGCTCGTCGTCAGGCCGGGAAAACCATTCCGACGATACCCGCCCGACGCGCTGGCCTTGGCTGACATCCACCCTATAGCCGCCGCGCGCTACGCTCTGGCCGCCCGAAATCAAACTCTCGCTCATGGTCATTCTCCATGACGGGCGGCATGGAGCCTCTCTCCAAACCTCATACCCGTCACGGCAAAGCCGGAAGCCTCTGGCTCTCGGAAGGACTGTACTCGCGCTTGGGCGAAGATTAGTTGGATGCCTTCTCATTTGTTTGAGGTGATTGTGGTGAGTTTCCACGACAACGATTCTTAAAGAAAATCAAAGGCTTTTGCTAACTCTGCGCCACAAACCGGTGAGTTTGTGCATTCGCAAAGCCTTGAAGGAAGAAGGAGTGTTTCTTCTATATAATTGATTTTTAAAGGAAAATTGGCGCACCCGACAGGATTCGAACCTGTGGCCTCCGCCTTCGGAGGGCGGCGCTCTATCCAGCTGAGCTACGGGTGCTGATGGCTTGAAGCCGTATGCGTTGTGCCGATGGAGGTCAATCCGCAATCAAATCTAATAATTCGGCTCGTGAGTTTTTGGTGAGTTTTTTGTTTGCCCTTTCTTTTCTCTTCCTAAACCACCGAAAAACCAGTATAAAATCCTTGCTCTCGCTTCTGACGTGAGCCTTCGGAGGGCAGCGCTCTATCCAGCTGAGCTACGGGTGCAACGGCGGCGGTGCCTAGCAGCGAGGCGCACGGCTGGCCAGCGGTTTTTGCCCTGCGGTTTGCTCTCCGGATTTCCCCGCCCGGGCGGGTTTAGCGATTTGGTAGGGACAGCAGGCGTATCCCGCGCGGCATGGCATGGGATTCCGCCAGCGGCGCAGCGGCGCCCGATGGCGCGCCGGCGATGGGCGCGGCGATCGCGGATTCGCCGTCCGATGCCGCTTCCCTCACCGACACGTGGCACGCCCTGCACGAAGCCGCCGCGATCGTCGGCGCGCTGGCCGGCAGGGCCATTGCCGAGGATGCCGGGGCTTCGCCCGCGGCGATCGAAGCCTTTCCCGAGACGATCTTCCACGCTGGCGGCTGGCGACTGGCGCTGGCTCAGCAGGGGCTCGACGATCT
Source organism: Novosphingobium sp. SCN 66-18 (assembly GCA_001725355.1). GTDB lineage: Bacteria > Pseudomonadota > Alphaproteobacteria > Sphingomonadales > Sphingomonadaceae > Novosphingobium. Next base: position 38,963 of record MEGD01000029.1, on the reverse strand, counting down.
GGCCGCGATTCTGGAGACCGGGGTTTCCGCGCTGCTGGCGGTCTCCGCGCGCGGCCGCTCGCCGGCGTGCGCGGCGGCGGCCTTGCACGACGAGTTCCGCGCGGCGCGGGCGGGCCTGCTCGCCCTGGTGGCGCCCCAGCCTGTGCGCCATCCGGTTTGACCGCGCGGCCACTTTACCCGTTCCATTTTTGTTCTTACGGTGCCGGGCATGATCGATTCGCCCGTCATCCCGCTCGCCGATCTGCCGGAAAGCGCACGGACTACCCCGCGCGAGGCGCAGGCCGTGGCCCGTGGCATCGCGCGGCTGTTCGCCCGCAACGACATCTGGTGCCTGCCGGAAATGCCGCTGCGCTCGGGCCGTCGCGCCGACCTGATGGGGATCGACGCGAAGGGCCATGTGGTGATCGTGGAGATCAAGGTCAGCCGCGCCGACCTGCTGGGCGACGGCAAGTGGACCGACTATCTCGACCATTGCGACCGGTTCTACTGGGGGCTGGCGCCGCATCTTGACCGCGCCTGCCTGGAAGGGCCGGATTTCCTGCCCGCACGGTGCGGCGTGATCGTGGCCGATGGCTACGACGCGGAGATCCTGCGCCCCGCGCCATCGCACCCGCTGGCGGCGGCGCGGCGCAAGGCGGAAGTCGAACGGCTCGCCCGCGCGGCGCTGCGCCGGCAGGTGGTGGGGCTGGACCCGCACTGCGCCGGCTGGGGCGAAGGCTGAACCGCCGCCTTCGCGATCCCGTCAGACCAGCCCGCCCGTCAGACCAGACCGCCCATCAAACCAGACCGGCGGTCTGCGCCAGCAGCCAGCCGCCGATGGCGATGAACAGCACGGCCGCCACCATCCGCACTACGCCCAGCGGCACGCGGCGGATCAGTTCGCTGCCCAGGAACACCGCGGGCACGTTGGCGATCATCATCCCCAGCGTGGTGCCCGCCGTCACCGCCAGCGCATCGTGGAAGCGCGCGCCCAGCGCGATCGTCGCCACCTGGGTCTTGTCGCCCATCTCGACGAGGAAGAACGCCACCAGCGTGGTCAGGAACGGGCCGAAGCGGCTCGGCTTCTCCTCCGCGTCATCGAGCTTGTCGGGGATCAGCGTCCACAGGCCCATGGCGATGAACCCGGCCGCCATGGCATAGCGGAACCACAGGCCATCGAGCAGCGACGCCGCGGTGGCGCCGACCAGCGCGGCGAGGAAGTGGTTCGCCAGCGTGGCGCAGAGGATGCCCAGCACGATCGGCCAGGGCTTGCGAAAGCGGGTGGCGAGCACGATGGCGAGAAGCTGGGTCTTGTCGCCGATTTCCGCGAGCGCGACGATCGCGGTGGAAGTGGTCAGGGCTTCGATCATGAACGGTTCCGGGGCCGGGCAGCTTATCGAGACAACGACACCGAGCCCTCCCGCCCGGCCTGAGCGGAAAGCATGGTGCCATTGGTCTCGCCCGGAAGGCCCCCGCAAGGGCTGCTCCGCCTGCGCCATGGCCTCTCGGCCAAGCATGTTGACGCGCCATTTCTGGCATGGGCCAGTTGGCAAGGGACCGCGCGACGCCCTGCACAACAGGACGGGCACAGTGGCTACTCCCCAAGTAACGAACGCCGGTTACGCCCCGCGCGCGGTGGACGCAAGCCCCGATGCGATCATTTGATCGCAGCCGGCTTCACCGCCTTTTCGCGCGAAAGCCGCGTCATCAGCAGCGCGGCGCGCTTGGCCTGCCGCCAGATGCTGGGCACGTCGGTGGTTTCGGCGGGCGAATGATCGCCGGTGCTGGCGGGACCGAGGCCGACCAGCCCGTCGACATCGGCCGCCACGAACGAGATGTCGCCCGCGCCGCGCTTCAGCGGATCGAGCGGAGCCATCGCCGGCAGGCCCAGCGTTTCGTTCACGCCGTTGAGCCGCGCCAGCAGCGCCTGGTTGCCCGGCGTCGGCGCCATCGGCGGATAGCCTTCCTCGAACGTGATCGCCGCCTGCGCGCCCGGCCAGGTACGCGCCACGATCGCGCGCATCCGCTCCATCGCGCGCCGGTCCTGCTCGGGGCTGAGCGAGCGCAGGTCTCCGCGCGCGATCGCCCTGGCCGGCACGATGTTGGTCTTGCCCGCCGCCGCAACGTGCGCCGCGTCGGGCGCGAGCGTGGCCTCGGCCCCGCCCGCGATCAGGCCGACGTTCAGCGTCAGGTTCGGCTCGGGCACTTCCTCGCGGATCGCGGCGATGATGCGCGCGGCGGCATAGATCGCGCCATCGCCCATCGCGGGCGAGAACACCGCGCTCGAATGGCCCGACTTCGCGGTGACGGTCAGCGTCCACGAATTGGACGAACGCCGCGCGATCGATCCCATGTCCTTGCCGTCTTCCCGCGACAGCCCCTCGAAATCGAGCGCCGCGTCGGCGCGCCGGCCGGCCGCGACCAGATCGGCGCGCGCCACCGTGGTCGGCTCGCCCGCGTCCTCCTCGTCGCCGGTCAGCACCACCTCGATATTGGCATCCTTGAGCGTGCCCGCCGCCTGCATCGCGCGCAGCGCGGCGATCATCACCGCCATGCCGCCCTTGTCGTCGGCCACGCCGGGGCCGGTGGCCTTGTCGCCCTTCAGCGCGAACGTCTGGAACGGCGAATCCGGTTCGAACACGGTATCGAGATGGCCGATCAGCAGCAGGCGCTTAGTGCCCTTCGCGCCCTTGTGCGTCAGGATCAGGTGCCCGGCGCGCCCGGTCTGCTCCATCGGCACCCAACGCGCGGCAAAGCCCAGTGCGGTGAATTCGGGGGAGACGATATCGCGCACCTTGCGCACGCCTTCGAGGTTCCGGCTGCCCGAATTCTGGTTCACCATCCGTTCGAGCAACGCCAGCGTGCGCGCCTGTTCGGCATCGACCGTGGCGATCATCCGCTGTTCCGACGGCGTGGCGGGCGCGGCCAGCGCCGACCCGCTCCCCACTGCGCCGACAACCAGCGCTGCGCCGATGATGGAACCCGCAAACTGATGATACCGCATCGAAATCCCCGTCCAGCTCAGCGGCGCACGTTGCCGCCCGGTCCGGCGGCGGGCAAGACCCTTTGCGCAATTTCCTTGCTTTTCGGAGCAATCGCGCCTAAGTGTGCCGCAGCAAGACCGGCGGCCCCGTGCCGCAAGCTGCGTCAGCGTGAGATTGCGCCTCCATTTGCCAAGGGCATTTGCGAAGGGCGCGATCCGGCCCGGCCCCACGGTCTCTTGCCTTCACGGCTTCCCCTTTCACGCATGGGTCGCATGGTACGACCCCTGCCGCGCCCGCGATTCTTCGCGGAGCGCCAACGAAAGCATTTTTTTCATGTCCTATTTTAGCGATCTCGGCCTTGCCGAGCCCATTCTCCGCGCGCTCGAAAGCAAAGGCTACAACGATCCCACGCCTATCCAGCGCCAGTCGATTCCGGCGCTGCTCGAAGGCCGCGACCTGCTGGGCATCGCCCAGACCGGCACCGGCAAGACCGCCGCGTTCGCGCTGCCCTCGCTCCACCGCCTCGCCGCCGATCCCACGCCGCGCAAGCCCGCCTCGTGCCGGATGCTGGTGCTTTCGCCCACCCGCGAACTCGCCGCGCAGATCGCCGACAACATGAAGGGCTACGCCAAGAACCTGAAGCTCTCGGTCGATTGCGTGTTCGGCGGCGTGCCCATCGGCAAGCAGGCTCGCCGGCTGGTGCCGGGCATCGACATCCTCGTCGCCACGCCGGGCCGCCTGCTCGACCTGATCGACAACCGCGCGCTCACGCTGGGCCGGGTCGAGATCTTCGTGCTCGACGAGGCCGACCAGATGATGGACCTCGGCTTCATCCACGCGCTGCGCCGCGTGGCCAACCTGCTGCCCAAGCAGCGCCAGAGCCTGTTCTTCTCGGCCACGATGCCCAAGTCGATCGAGGATCTGGGCAAGCAGTTCATCAACAATCCGGTGCGCGTGGAAGTGGCGCCGCAATCGACCACCGCCGAACGCGTCGACCAGTTCGTCACGCTCATCAACCAGGCCGAAAAGCAGGCGCTGCTGACGCTGCGCATCCGCGCCATGCTGGCGGACAAGTCGCTCGATCGCGCGCTCGTCTTCACCCGCACCAAGCACGGCGCGGACCGCGTCGCGCGGCACCTTGCCGGCGCCGGCGTGGAAGCGCGCGCGATCCACGGCAACAAGTCGCAGGCGCAGCGCACCGCCGCGCTCGAAGCCTTCCGCCAGGGTTCGTGCCCGATCCTCGTCGCCACCGACATCGCCGCGCGCGGCATCGACGTGTCGGGGGTGAGCCACGTGTTCAACTTCGAGCTGCCCAACGTGCCCGAACAGTACGTCCACCGCATCGGCCGCACCGCGCGCGCCGGCGCCGATGGCGTGGCGATCAGCTTCTGCGCGCCCGATGAGAAGCCCTATCTGCGCGACATCGAGCGGCTGACCGGCGTTAAGCTGATGCCGCAGGCCCTGCCCGAGAACTTCACGCAGGAAGCCGCCCGCCTGCCCGCGCCCGCACGCCGGCCGCAGGAAGACGACGCTCCGCGTCATCAGCAGGGCAACCGCCGCGATGGCGGCCAGCGCAACGGGGGGCAGCGCAGTGGTGCCCAGCGCAGCGGAGGTCAGCGCACTGGCGGTGGCCGTGGCGACCAGCAGGCCCATGGTGGCCGCGCGCAGGGTCGCGACGGCAAGCCGCGCGACGTGAGCCAGCGGCAGGAACGCCGCGACGGCCAGAACGATCGGGGTCCGGTGCGCAATCCGCTGCACACCGAGCGCGCAGACCGTCCGGAAGGCGAACGTGCGGGGGAGCGCGACGGCCAGCAGCGCCGGTTCCGCCCGCGCGGCCCCGGCAATGTCGGCCAGCACCGCAATCGGGTGCGCCGCGCCGGATAACCCGCGACACATTGCGGAAATACAATAATGCGACGCCGGCACTGTCCCACAGTGCCGGCGCTTGGCATAGGAGAGGCATGACTCGTCGCACGCCCCCATCCGCTTCCGCGCCTTCCGCCAACGGAACGCCGGTGTGCGACGGAATGGGCTGGACCGTCCCGGCTTCGTCCGCAAAAGGCGGAGCTTCATGAACAGCATCGGGCTTTCCGCGCTGGCGATGACGCTGATCGTGGGGGTGCGCTATCTCCTCACCAGCGGCCTGTTCGCCGCGCTCACCGGCCGGAAGCGCCCCGGCCTCTATCGCGGGCTGACCCCTCAGATCCGCAAGGAAATCGCCTGGAGCCTCGCCTCGTCGGCGATCTACGGCATTCCCGCCGGGATCGTCGCCTGGGGCTGGCAGGCGCGCGGCTGGACACGCATCTACACCGATCCGCGCGCCTGGCCGCTGTGGTGGATGCCGGTCTCGCTGCTGCTCTACCTGGTCCTGCACGATACCTGGTTCTACTGGACCCACCGCTGGATGCACCGCCCGCGCGTGTTCCGGGCGGTCCACGCGATCCACCACGCCAGCCGCCCGCCGACGGCCTGGGCGGCGATGAACTTCCACCCGGCGGAGGCGGCGCTGGTCGGCCTGCTGATCCCGGCGCTGGTCTTCGTGATCCCGATCCACGCGGGCGTGCTGGGCATCGTCCTCCTCGTCATGACGGTGATGGGCGTCACCAACCACATGGGCTGGGAAATGTTTCCGCGCTGGCTCGTTCATTCCCGGGTCGGCCAATGGCTGATAACCGCAAGCCATCATCAACGGCATCACGAGCAATACCGGTGCAACTACGGACTCTACTTCCGCTTCTGGGACAGGCTGTGCGGTACCGACAAGGGGCTGGGCACGCTGTGAAACCGGCGCTCATCCTGCTGCCGGCCGCCATGGCGCTGGGTGGCGCGGTCGCGCCCGAGCACGCGTCGCTCACCGTGGGCGTCACCGGGCTGCGTTCGACCAGGGGGCTGGTGCAGGCGTGCATCACCGCCGATCCGGCGACGTTTCCCGATTGCCAGAAAGACCCGCACGCACGCCATCTTTCCGTGCCGGCCGGCAATCCCGCGATCACGTTCGCCAATGTCGCGCCGGGCCGCTATGCCGTGGCCCTGTTCCATGACGAAAACGGCAACGGCAGGCTGGACAAGGTGCTGATGGTGCCTAAGGAAGGCTTCGGCTTCTCGCGCGATGCGCCGGTGCGGTTCGGCCCGCCCCGGTTCGCGGCGGCAGCCCTGACCCTTGGCGAAGGCGAGGTGCGGGCCGAAATCCGCATGCGCTATCTGCTGTGACGGAGAGCTGTCGATGCTGAAAGCGATGCACCGCGGCGGCGCACTGGCGCCGTTCCGCTATCCCGCTTTCCGATCGATCTGGACCGCCAATCTCTTTTCCAACGTCGGCTCCACCATCCAGTCGGTCGCCGCCGCCTGGCTGATGACAGACCTGACCAGCAGCCACGTGATGGTCGCGCTGGTGCAGGCTTCGGCCACGATCCCGATCATGCTGCTGGGCATGATCGCCGGGGCCATCGCCGACAACTTCGACCGCCGCCGCGTGATGCTGGCCGCGCAATCGGCGATGCTGGCGGTATCGGCGCTGCTCGCCGCGCTGGGCTATGCCGGCATGGTCGGCCCGTGGTCGCTGCTCGCGCTGACGCTGATGGTGGGCATGGGCACCGCGCTCAACGGCCCGGCCTGGCAGGCCTCGGTGCGGCTCCAGGTCGGCAAGGACGATCTGCCGCAGGCGATCGCGCTCAACGCCATCTCGTTCAATCTCGCGCGCAGCGTCGGCCCCGCGATGGGCGGGTTGCTCATTTCGATCTGGAACGTGAACCTGGCCTTCGCGCTCAACGCGATCAGCTATGTCGGCATGATCGTGGTGCTGTGGACGTGGCGACCGCACCGCGCGCGCACCCCGCAACGCCAGCCGATGTTCGCCTCGATCAAGGTCGGCATCGATTTCTGCGCGCGTTCGGCGCCGATCCGCAAGGTGCTGCTGCGCGGCTTCGCCTTCGGCTTCGGCGCGGCCGGCTTTTCCGCGCTGATGCCCACCGTGGCGCGCGATCTGCTGCGCGGCACCGAGCTGGACTATGGCCTGATGCTCGGCGCCTTCGGCATGGGATCGATCGTCACTGCGCTGTGGGTGGGCAAGGCCCGGCGGCGCTATGGCGCGGAAGCCGTGGTCTCCGCGGCGACGCTCGCCTTCGCCGCCGCGCTCGCCTCGCTCTCGTTCACCGCCTCGGTCCCGCACGCGATGGTCACCGCCTTTCTCGGCGGCTCGGGCTGGGTCGCCGCGATGACCAGCCTCAACGTCGCCATGCAGCTCCGCTCGCCTGAAACGATTCTCGGCCGCTGCCTGTCGATCTACCAGGCGGTGACATTCGGCGGCATGGCGCTGGGCGCCTGGGCCTGGGGCAGCGTGGCCGACCTTGGCGGCCTGCAGGCGGCGCTGCACGCGGCGGCGGCGTGGCTGCTCGCTTCGCTGGTGCTGCGCGTGCTGGCGCCGATGCCCACGCGCGAGGAAGGACGGCTCGACATCGTGCAGGAACCCGCCAATGCCAAACCCTGAAACGCCCCCCGACGCCCGTCCGCTGCGCTCGCTGCTCTACATGCCGGCCAGCAACCGCCGCGCCATCGACAAGGCGCGCGGCCTCGATACCGATGCGGTCGCGCTCGATCTCGAAGACGCCGTCGCACCCGAGATGAAGGCCGAGGCGCGCGCCACGCTGCTGGAGGAACTGGCGGCGGGCGGCTTCGGCCAACGCCGCCTGATCGCGCGGATCAACGCGCTGGCGACTCCGTGGGGGCACGACGATCTCGTCGCGCTCGCCACTGCGCCGGTGGAAGCGGTGCTGGTCCCCAAGGTGGACGACGCGGACGACGTGATCGCGCTTTCGCGCGCGATGGACGCGGCCGGCTATGCGCCCGGCGTGAAGCTGTGGGTGATGATCGAGACGCCGCGCGCGGTGCTCGCGCTCGAACGCATCGCCTCCTGCGCCGCCACCACCCGGCTGGCCGCCTTCGTGCTGGGGCTCAACGACCTCGCCAAGGATACCGGCATGGCGCAATTGCCGGGCCGCGCGGTGTTCGTGCCGGTGCTGACGCTGGCCGTGCTGGCGGCGCGCGCGCATGGCCTCGCCATTCTCGACGGCGTGTGCAACGCGATCGACGATTCGGCCCGGCTCGAAGCCGAATGCGTTCAGGCGCGCGACGGGGGATTCGACGGCAAGACGCTGATTCACCCCGCGCAACTTGCCACTGCCAACCGCGTGTTCGCGCCCGATGATGACGCCGTTGCCGAAGCGCGGGCCATTGTCGCCGCCTTCGCCGACCCGGCCAACGCCGGCAAGGGCGCGCTGCGCGTAAACGGGAAAATGGCGGAATTGCTGCACCGGACGCAAGCCGAACGCCTGCTGGCGAAAGCCGCCGCCATCGCCGCGCGCTGAAGGCCGCCCCGCGTCCGGCGGCGGGATCGTGCGTGGATCGCACCGGCGCAACTTAAACAAACCTTTACCATGTTGCGCCAGAACGGTCACAAACGGATGGCAAGGGCGCCTTTCATGGATGGATTGCGAGAGTTGGGCGGCGACGGTTTCGGCATGAACGCGCCTGACTATATTTCTCTGGACGACGACGCGATCGTCGAAGCGCCGCCGCCGGTCGTCGGGCAGGACGAACGGCGCCTGCAGGTCCGCGCCTACAATTTCTGGACCGGCCTGCTCGATGGCGGCCCCTTCCCGCCGGTCGCACCGCTGCTTGCCGGCAACCTGCCCGATTTCGCCGATCGCTCGGTCCTGCTGCATTTCGACGAAGGCTATGAAGATCCCGCGATCGTCCAGCTTGGCGCGCTGCTGGCCAGCGAATGCGGCGAAGGGGCGATGCCGGCACGGCTCAGCGATGTTCCCGGCCGCACCCTGCTTTCGCGCATCACCGACCACTACATGCAGATCATCGCCAACGAGGCCCCGATCGGCTTCGAGGCGGAATTCGTCAATCAGGACAGCCGCAACATCCTCTATCGCGGCATCCTGCTGCCGTTCTCGTCCGACGGCGAAAAGATCGACTACATCTACGGGGTCATCAACTGGAAGGAACTGGCCGACCAGCAGACCACCGACGATCTCCTGCTGCAGATCGGTCAGGCGCTGGCCGCGGTGCCGGCGCAAAGGCCAAGCGGCATGGGCATGCTTGATGCGCTGAATGCGCCGGAACCGGCCGACCGGGCCGGGGTATGGGCCGATGGCCCCCGCGCGCTACCGTCCGGCGCGGACGAGGAGGAACTCGACCTTGCCGCGATCGGTGCGGAAATCCTGCCCTTCCCCGGTTCCATGGACGAGGACGAGACAGGGAACCTGCCGATGCCCGGTTTCGGCGCCAATGGCGTTCCCGGCGACGATGACATCATGGACCTTGCCGGGCTGGAGGAAGTGCTCTCCGATCTCGATGAGGCCTTGCTTGCGCCCTCTGCCCCTACCGGCGACGATTTCGGCCTGGCCGACTGGCTGGCTTCGGCGCGTGAACTCGCCCATGCCGCGCACACCAGCGAGGACCGCACGCGCGGCGCGCTCTATGCCGCGATCGGCCGCGCCTGGGATTTCGCGCTGGCCACGCGCGAGGCGCCGGAAGACTATGCCGAAATGATCGCCGACGCCGGCCTTTCCATGCAGGCCCGCGCGCCGCTGATCCCGCTGGTCAAGCTGGTGTTCGGCGCGGAATACGACAAGACGCGCCTGACCGAATACGCAACGGTGCTGGGCCATGCCGAACGCATCGGGCTGCAACGCGGCGAACTGGGCTGCTTCCTGGCCAGCGCGCCCGGCGGCCTGAAGGGCGTGGTGTCCACCGAACGCCGGCTGCGGCGCGAGGAAAGCGGCAAGGCCCGCGTGCCCGATGCCGCCGAAGTGCTGGCGCAAGGCCTGCGCGCGCTGCCGGCCCGGCCGCTGGCCGATCTTGCCGCCGAAGGCCCGGAATTCGCGCTGGTCATGGTCCGCCGCCAGAACGACGGCGCGGTCGCGTTGCTGGGTGAAGTGACCGGCGACCAGCCCCTGTTCGAACGCGCCGCGCGCAGGCTGGTTGGTTAAGCCGCCTTGACCTGCCAGGCGGCGTGGACAAATTCCGCAGCGCCACAGCTGGAGGCAAAAGCCGCCAGTTCGAGGAGGCGAGGTGAAGGAATATCGGCTATATTTCGAGCCGAGCCGACGCTGAAATGGCGGCTTTTGGTCCAGCCCCGAAGGCGTTGCGAAATTTGTCCACGCCGCCTAGCCACCTGCTCATGGCGGGTGGAACGCAGGAAAGGACGCGCGTGGCATTTCCCGGATGGGGCTGGCTCGGCTGGAGCCTGGCCATGCTGGCGTTGATCGTGACGGGCGGCGGCACCGCGCTTGCCCTGGCGCTGCGGACCAACGCCGTTGCCGTGCTGGACAATGCCGACTGGCTGCTGCGTGGCGGCGGCGACGTGGTTCTGGCGGCCAGCGAACGCTATGGCCCCGATCCCGCGCAGAAGCTCGAGATGTTCGTGCCACGCGGCGCGCAGGGGCGCTTGCCCGTCATCGTGTTCATCCACGGCGGCAGCTGGGCCAGCGGCGATCCGCAGAACTACCGCTTCGTCGCCCGCGCGCTGGCGCCGCAGGGCTACGCCGTGGTGCTCGCCGGCTACCGGCTCTATCCGCGGGTCCGCTATCCCGGGATGCTGGAGGATGGCGCGCTGGCCCTGCGCTGGGTGGCAGACCATGCCGCAGCGCACGGCGGCGATTCCTCGCGCGTGGTGGTGATGGGGCATTCGGCCGGCGCCTACAACGCGCTGATGCTGGCGCTGGACCGGCGCTGGCTGGCGGCGCGCGGCCTGTCCGCCGACGCGCTGTGCGGCGCGGTGGGCGTTTCCGGCCCCTACGACTTCTATCCGTTCGATACGCCTGCCGCCATCCACAGCTTCGGCCAGGCGCCCGACCCGCGCGATACCCAGCCCGTGGCCCACGCCCGCGCCGATTCGCCGCCGCTGCTGCTGGTGACGGGCGACGCCGATACCGTGGTCAAGCCGCGCAATGCGATCGCCCTTGCCCGCGCAATGACCACCGCCGGCGCACCGCTCCACGCCATCCTGCTGAAGGGTGCCAGCCACGAGGACACGATCAAGATGCTGGCCCGCCCGTTCGACCGCGACCGCCGCGTGCTCGACGCGGTCCTGCCGTTCCTGGCACGCGTGACCGCGCCCGCTTCAGGCGCGGTTCAGGCGGCGGCGCGATAGGCTGGCATGGTGACGATGCGCATGGCCTCCCTTCGCACGATAGCGTCGCGCGCCACCTCGCTGGCGGCCTCGATCGCTGGGCGCATCGCGGCCGGTTTCGCCGCGCTTTCGCTCACGGTACAGCCGGCGGCGGCGCAATCGGTGCTGCGCGATGCCGAAACCGAGGCGCTGTTCCGCGACATCTCCGCGCCGCTGATCAAGGCCGCCGGCCTCGAACCCCGCAACGTCGATATCGTGCTGCTCAACGACGGTTCGATCAACGCCTTCGTCGCGGGCGGGCAGGCCGTCTATGTCCACAGCGGGCTGATCGGCGCGGCCGACCACGTCAGCGAAGTGCAGGGCGTGATCGCGCACGAACTGGGCCACATCACCGGCGGCCACATCATCCGCAACGACGAGGGCGCGCGGCCGGCCACGGGAATCACCATCCTCAGCCTGCTGCTGGGCGCGGCCGCCGCCGCCGCCGGCGCGGGCGACGCGGCGATGGGCGTGTTCATGGCCGGGCAGCAGGCGGCGCTGGGCAAGTACCTCGCCTTCAGCCGCGCGCAGGAATCCTCGGCAGACGCGGCCGGCGCCCAGTTCCTGTCGAAAGCGGGCATTTCCGGGCGCGGCTCGATCGATTTCTTCAAGAAGCTGCAGAACCAGGAGTTCCGCTATGGCTTCACCCGCAACGCCGACAGCGAGTTCTATTCCTCGCACCCCATGACGGCGGACCGCCTGACCACGCTGCAGGATACCTACGAGCACGATCCGGCGTGGAACAAGCCCGAAGACCCCGTGCTGCAGGCGCGCTTCCTGCGCGTGAAGGCCAAGCTCTATGGCTATCTGGCCGAACCGCAGGCCACGCTGAACGCCTATCCGGAATACCTCAACGACGTGCCGGCCCACTATGCCCGTGCCTATGCCTACCACAAGGAGGCGTTCATGGACAAAGCGCTGGCCGAAACCCAGGCGATCCTGAAGCAGCAACCGAACGATCCCTATGCGCTGGAACTGGAAGGGCAGATCCTGCTCGAATCCGGGCATCCGGCCGACGCGCTGGAACCGCTGCGCCGCGCCACCGCGCTGACCAACAACGAACCGCTGATCGCCACGACGTTCGGCCACGCCCTGCTCGCCACCGAGAACAAGGCCAATTTCGACGAGGCGGAGAAGATCCTGCGCACCTCGATCGCGCGCGATCGCGAGAACCCGTTCGCCTGGTACCAGCTTGGCGTGGTCTATGAAGCCAAGGGCGATACCGCCCGCGCCCGGCTGGCCAGCGCGGAACAGCAATTGATGTACCTTGAGCTGCCCGAGGCAATGCGCAATGCCGAAGCCGCCGAAGCGGCGCTGCCCAAAGGGTCCGCCGACTGGCTGCGCGCACAGGATATCGCCTATTCGGCGCGGGCGATGATTGAGCGGCAGGGCAAGAAGAAGTAGCGCAGGTCCATGGCTTCCCCGTTATCCCGCATTCGCCCGTTCTGGCTTCTCGCCATCGCCCTGCTTGTGGCCGGCACCGGCCTTGGCTGGTGGTACGAGCGCCATCGCACCGCAAGCGAAGCGGAGGCCGGCAGCGACGCCCAGCTTGAAGAGACGCTGGCCAGCGCCGGAATCAGCGCGAAGCAGCGCGCCGCCATGGAAGAGCTGGTGCGCGCCTATATCCTCGATCATCCCGAGATCCTGCCCGAGGCGATGGACCGGTTGCAGCAGCGCGAGGCGCAGGCCCGGATCGCGCCGATGCGCGGGGCGCTGGAAACGCCGTTCCCCGGCGCGGTCATGGGCAATCCCGCAGGCAAGGTGACTCTGGTCGAGTTCACCGATTTCGCCTGCACCTATTGCCGGCGCAGCGTAGGCGATGTCGATGCGCTGATCGCCGCGAACCCCGACCTGAAAGTGGTGGTGCGCGAACTGCCGATCATAGCACCCGCCAGCGAGCCGGCCGCGCGCATGGGGCTGGCCGCCGCCGCGCAGGGCAAGTACCCGGCCTTCCACAAGGCGATGTTCGCGGGCGACGCCCCCGGCGACGCCAGCATCGCCGCCGCCGCCGGCACCGCCGGGGTCGATCTGGCCAAGGCCCGCAGCTTCGCGCGCGACGCCGGCGTCGATCAGGAAATCCAGCGCAACCTTGGCCTGGCGCGGCAGCTTGGCATCAACGGCACCCCGGCGTGGGTGATCGGCAACGAGCTGCTGTCGGGCGCGGTGGGCAAGGAACGGCTGCAACAGGCGATCGACGCGGCGCGCAAGGGCTGAGGCCGCGCCCGCCCCTGCGTTGCCCGTTCCCGCTCGGTCCAGCCTCCTCAGTCCGGCTTCTTGTACATGCTCGCCAGCGGCTTCGCCATAACCCGGCGCAGCATCGGCTCGAAGAACGACAGCGGCAGCGTGTCATAGTCCGGATCGAACGCGGCCTGATCGTACTTTTCGCAGAATTCCGCGCAGGCATCGAACCACGGATGATCGCGGAACCGTTCGCGCAGGTTCCGGTCCAGCCCCAGGTAGTGGAAGTAGTAATAGCCCTGGAACGCGCCGTGGTTCTGGCAGATCCAGTGCTCCTCCTCGGACACGAAGGGCTTGAGGATCGCGGCGGCAACCTCGGGATGGTTGTAGGTGCCCAGTGTGTCGCCGATGTCGTGCAGCAGCGCCATCACGACATAGCGTTCGCCGCGCCCGTCGCGATGCGCGCGGGTGGCGGTCTGCAGGCTGTGCTGGAGGCGATCGATCGGAAACCCGCCGAAATCCCCGTCAAGCAGCCTCAGGTGCGTCAGCACCCGGTCGGGCAGGTGATCGGCAAAGGCATAGTAATCGCGCCCGATGATGTCCCAGTCCTCCTGGGTGCCTTCGCGCATGGCGCGAAAGCGGGCGCGTTCGGCGGTATCGGTGGTGGCGGTCATAGGCTTCTTCTCCCGCGCCACAGCTTACGCATCCGGCGGCTTTGCGCAACCGTGCGCTTGGCGCTAGAGTGCCGTCATGGCCGTGCTGCCGTTTCAACCGACGCCGTTCTTCGGCAACAAGAACCGCGCCTTCTGGCGCCTGCAATTCCTTGGCTGGGGCGGCGCCATGCTGCTGCGCGCGATGTCGATCATCGCCAACGCGCAGCCATGGTCCAATCTCGTCATCCTGCTGATCGTGACGATCACCGGCTTTTCGATCTCGCTGATCCTGTCGGTGATCTACCGCGCGCTGATCAACCGGCGCCCGATCATCACCTGGGGCGTGACCGCCGTGGTGCTGGCCATCGCCGTGGGCATCTATGCCTTCATCGATTCGTGGGTGCTGAGCCTCTACCGCCCGAACAGCGAGGCCGGCTTCGCCCAGCGCTTCGTCGGCGTGTTCTACCTCGATCTCACGCTGCTCGGCGCGTGGTCCGCGCTCTATTACGCGATCAACTTCTTCCTCCAGGTGGAAGAACAGAACGACCAGTTGCTGCGGCTGGAAAACCAGGCGACGTCGGCGCAGCTCGCCATGTTGCGCTACCAGCTCAACCCGCATTTCCTGTTCAACACGCTGAATTCGATCTCCACGCTGGTCCTGCTCAAGCAGACCGAGCCGGCCAACGCGATGCTGAGCCGCCTGTCCTCGTTCCTGCGCTACACGCTGATCAACGAACCGACCGGCCGCGTCACCGTGGCGCAGGAGGCCGAGACGCTGAAGCTCTATCTCGATATCGAACGGATGCGGTTCGAGGAGCGGCTGCGCACCGAGTTCCGCATCGAGGACGAGGCCCGCAACGCACTGCTGCCTTCGCTGCTGCTGCAACCGCTGGTCGAAAACGCGATCAAGTATGCGGTCTCCCCGCTGGAGGAAGGCGCGCAGATCACCATCGCCGCGCAACTCGTCGGCCCCACGCTTCGCGTCACCGTGTCGGACACCGGGCCGGGCTTGCAACCGGGCACCGACCCCACGAAATTGTTCGGCGTGACAAGCGACAGCGGCGACACGACATCGGTATGGAACGGCGGCCACGTCTCCACGGGCGTTGGCCTTGCCAACATTCGTGACCGGCTTGCCCAGGCCTATGGCGAAAACCAGCGGTTCGACATCGCCAACGGCCCCGAAGGCGGCCTGACGGTGGTGATCGAGCTGCCCTACGAGGCCAAGGAAACGCCTGTGCCGCAGGCACGCCCGACCGCTGGCCCAGGTACGGGTTCGGCCGCCAGCCTGGCATCCGCCGGGTGACCATCCCCTCCCTGCCGTACCGCCCCTGTCGCGGCTCCCCCAAGACAAGCAAGGGTTACGCATGACCATCCGCACGATCCTCGTCGATGACGAGAAACTGGCCATCCAGGGGCTGCAACTGCGCCTGCAGGCCTTTCCCGACGTTGAAGTGATCGATACCTGCTCCAACGGCCGCGAGGCGATCCGCAAGATCAAGACCGAGAAGCCCGATCTGGTGTTCTGCGACATCCAGATGCCCGGCTTCGACGGGTTCAGCGTGGTCAAGGGCGTGATGGAGATCGATCCGCCGCTGTTCGTGTTCGTCACCGCCTATTCCGAACACGCGATCCGCGCGTTCGAGGCCAACGCGGTCGATTACCTGCTGAAACCGGTGGAGGAAGACCGCCTGGCCGATGCGCTCGATCGGGCGCGCACCCGCCTCGCTGAAAAGCGCGGGCTGGAGGAAGCTGAAAAGCTCAAGAACGTGCTCGCCGAAGTCGCGCCCGATGCGATGCCCGACATGCCGGAGGAAGCCGAGCCGGCGGCGGGCCGGTTCGAGAAGCTCATCAACATCAAGGATCGCGGCCAGATCTTCCGCGTCGATGTCGACACGATCGAGCGGATCGAGGCGGCGGGCGACTACATGTGCATCTATACCGGCGACAATTCGCTGATCCTGCGCGAAACGATGAAGGATCTGGAACGCCGGCTGGACCCCCGCGTGTTCCAGCGCGTCCACCGCTCGAAGATCGTCAACCTCGATCAGGTCCGGCAGGTCCGTCCGCATACCAACGGCGAATGCTTCCTCGTGCTCGAAAGCGGGGCGGAAGTGAAGGTCAGCCGGTCCTATCGCAACGTGGTGGCGCGCTTCGTGCATTGAGCGCGTCGGCCGGCCCCCTCCGCCAGCCTGCCCTTTCCGATTGGGCCGCAATTTCCGTTCGTCCTGAGCTTGTCGAAGGACGCGCGCCAGTCTAGCGCCCGGCGTGACCTTTGGAGCGTGAGGCAAGGCCATCGCGCATCCTTCGACAGGCTCAGGACGAACGAGGGTGAAGGGTATGGCGGGGATGGCGACACATGGCTGATTTCAACATCCCCGGTTTCGACCTCACCGCTTTCGTTTCCGCCACGCTGGACGAGGATTTCGGCGTCGGCCTGCCGGGCGGCGGGCATGACGTGACCAGCGAAAGCGTGATTCCGGCCACAGCGCGCTTTTCGGGCGTGATGGAAAGCCGCGATGCGATCACCGTTTGCGGCCTGCCGATCGCTGTCGCGTTCTTCCGCGCGCTCGATCCGGCGATGGCGGTGGAGATTCTCGTCGCGGAGGGCGCGCGCGTCACGCCCGGCAGCGCCCTGATGCGGCTGGAAGGCAACGCCCGCGCCATGCTGACGGCGGAGCGCGGCGCGCTCAACACCGTGCAGCACTTGTCCGGCGTGGCCACGCTGACGCGGACGTATGTGGACGCGATGGGCAATACCCGCGCCGTGCTGCTCGATACGCGCAAGACCATACCCGGCCTGCGCCATCTCGAAAAATACGCCGTGCGCTGCGGCGGGGGGAGCAATCATCGCCTGGGCCTGTGGGATGCGGCGATGATCAAGGACAACCACGTCCTCGTCGCCGGCGGCGTGGGCGAAGCGGTGCGCCGCGCGCTGGCCGCCGGGGTGAAGGACGTGATCTGCGAGGTCGACCGCATCGACCAGATCGGCCCCGCGCTCGATGCCGGCGCCACCCGCCTGCTGCTGGACAACATGGGGCCGGACCTGCTGCGCGAAGCCGTGGCGCTGGTGGACGGGCGCGTGCCCACCGAAGCCTCGGGCGGCGTCCGGCTGGATACCATCGCCGCCATCGCCGCTTCGGGCGTGGATTACGTGTCGGTCGGCCGCCTGACGCAGAGCGCGCCGGCGGCGGACATCGGCCTCGATTTCACGCAACTGGACTGACCCGGTGATCACGCCGCGCCGCCCTGCCCTGCTGCTATCGCTGCTGGTGGCCTGCGCCGGCACGCCCTCATTCGCGCAGGCCGGCCAGTGCAGCGTGCCGGCGCAGGTGGACGTGCCCACGATCCCCGCGCCCGACGCGCCGGCCAATGCCGTGCCCGTCACCGGTTATTCGCTGGCGCTGACCTGGTCGCCCGAATTCTGCCGCACCCGCCAGTCCGATTCGCGCCATGCGATGCAGTGCGGACGCGGGAACGGATCGGCCGGGGGATCACTCGGCGGATCACTCGGGCGGTTCGGCTTCGTGGTGCATGGCCTGTGGCCCGAAAGCGATGGCGCCACGCCGCCGCAATGGTGCAGCGCGCGGCCCGCGCCGCTTACCGCGCAGACCGTCCGCCGCAACCTGTGCATGACGCCCTCGCCCAATCTGCTGGCGCACGAATGGGCCAAGCACGGCACCTGCGCCTGGCCAGACCCCGACGCCTATTACGCCAGCGCCCAGCGGCTCTACGGCGCGGTGCGCTTCCCCGACATGGCCGCGCTTTCGCGCCGGGGCGGCCTCAACGCCGGTGATCTGCGCCGCGCGCTGGCCGCCCGCTCGCCGGGCCTGTTCCCGCAGGCGATCCGCGTAGAGGCGAATCGGGCAGGGTGGCTGCAGGAAGTGCGCATCTGCTATTCGCGCGTGCTGCGCCCCGTCCGCTGCCGCGATGCCGGCCTGCCCGACCGCGCTCTTCTGAAAATCTGGCGCGGCGGCAGCTAGCGGCGCTCTCGGAAGAACGCCCGCAGCAGGTCGGCCGCCTCGCTTTCCCCCATGCCCGAATAGACCTCCGGCCGGTGCAGGCAGCCGGGCTGGTCGAACACGCGCGCGCCGTGCTCCACCGAGCCCCCCTTGGGATCGGGCGCGGCGTAATAGACCCGGTCGATTCGCGCGTGGACGATGGCGCCCGCGCACATCGCGCAGGGTTCCAGCGTGACCCACAGGTCGCAGCCATCGAGCCGTTCGCGGCCCAGCACGCGCGCCGCTTCGCGAATCGCCAGCACTTCGGCATGGGCGGTGGGATCGTTCAGCGTCCGCGGGGCGTTGTGCGCGGCGGCGATCACCGCGCCATCGCGCACGACCACCGCGCCGATCGGCACCTCGCCCGCATCCCGCGCGCGCAGGGCGGCGTCCAGCGCCTCGCGCATCGGTGGGGGGAGCGGCCAGCGGGTCATCCGGGCGGCGCTAACCCGCCCCGGCACGTCGCGCAAATCGAATCGCCGTGCGAATCCTTGACTTCGCGCCGCAAATGGATAATTGCCGCGCCTTCCCGATAGACATATCGACTTTTGAAGCGAGTTTTACCCATGTCGCGTATCTGCGAACTGACCGGCAAGGGCCGCCAGATCGGCCACAATGTCAGCCACGCCAACAACAAGACCAAGCGCGTGTTCCTGCCCAACCTGCAGAACGTGACGCTGATGAGCGAGAAGCTGGACCGCAGCTTCAAGTTCCGCGTCTCGACGCACGGTCTGCGTTCGGTGGAGCACAACGGCGGCCTCGACAACTGGCTGCTGAAGCAGGCCGACGCCAAGCTGAGCCCGCGCGCCCTCAAGGTGAAGCGCGAGCTGGTCAAGGCCGTCGCCGCCTGATCACGGCTGCCCGCAAGGGCAATCGGCCGATGCTTCCGTCTCGGGCCGGGCTTTTGCCCGGCCCTTGTCGTGTCCGGCTGCCATACCCGGCCTTCCTCACAAACCCGATAGGCGCTGGCCGGGCCGCAGGCGCAGCTTGAGCAGCAGTGTCCGCTGTGCCCAGACCATCAGGTTGCTGTCGGCGATCAGCCAGACCGCCACCGCGCCATCGGCATCCCGCGTCACGGTCATTCCTTCGTAGTTCTCGCGCAGGCGCGGATCGGTGATTCGCGCCAGTTCGCGCGTCGGCAGCACGCCGCCGGGGCGGATCGCGGCGGGATCGGCGATCGAGATCGTCGTGCGGAAGCCCGCCAGCGTCAGCTTGCGCCCTAGCACCAGCAGGCGGCCATCGGGCAACAGCGCCAGCTCGGTGGGCCGGAAGCCTTCGGGCATCGCCACCTCGAACAGGGCGGGCATTTCACCCGGCCGGGGCATGCCCGGATAGAGCAGCGCCGGATGCAGCCGCCGGCTGAACCAGCGCGCATAAAGCTCCCCGATCACCACCACGCGCCCGTCGGCAAGCCGCGCCATCGCTTCCGGTCCCTGGTTCCCGTTCCACCGGTCCAGTACCGGCGCGGGAATCGTCTCGCGCCACGAAAGCGTGCGGCTGAAGTGGTAGTAGTAGGGCGACCCTTCGTAGCCGACGAACAGGTCCTGCCGCACCGGATCGATGAACAGCGATTCGGCATCGACATCGATATAGCCGCGACGCGAACTGCCCTCGATCGGCCGGTACATTTCCGCGCGCCACGGGCCGGGCCGGTCGGGCGGCGTGAAATAGAGCGCGTCGTTGCGGTCGCCAAAGGCGATCAGCGTGCCATCCGCGAACTGGCCCAGCGCGGAATAGTTGCCGAACAGCGCGTTGTCGCTGGCGAGCTGCCAGGCACCGGCCAGCGCGAACGGCCCCAGCTCCCGCGCGATCCGCCCCCGGTCCTCCGCCCGCAGCGATGGCATGAGATCGGTGATCGCAACGGCGGGATCATCGTTCGGAACCGGCGCCGGGCCGTGAAGCCAGGTCAGCGGCAGCAGCATGCATGCCAGCAGGACGGACGCGATCAGGGCAGGCTTGGGGAAGCGCATCGCAGCGGCGATTGCCACACCGGCCGGCGGCGCGAAAGGCACGGCGGGCCACGCCGCCAAACCATGCACAGCTTATCATGGTTAACGTGCCAGGCCTGCTTTCCGGTCGCGTTTCTCAGGGCGGATACAGCATTGGCGAACGACCGGGGCGCTGCCCACCCCCAGCCCCTCCCGCAAGCGGGAGGGGAGCGAGACTTGCGGCGCCACCGGCGGCGCTAGTCGCAGCGGGGTGGGCTTTCCCGCGCTCCGCATTGGCAAAGGATGGCCCGCGTTCAGACCCGCGCGTCAGGCCGGGCGGAATTGCAGCGCGTCGCCGTTCATGCAGTAGCGCAGGCCGGTCGGCGGCGGTCCGTCCTCGAACACATGGCCGAGATGCCCGCCGCAGCGCAGGCAGTGCACTTCCGTCCGCACCGTGCCGAACGACCGGTCGACCGAGGTTCCGACGGCGCGCGGCAGGGGGCGCCAGAAGCTGGGCCAGCCCGTGCCGCTATCGAACTTGGTGGTGGAAGCGAACAGCGGGTTGCCATCGGCGGCGCAGACGAACGTGCCGCGGCGGTGTTCGCCCAGCAGCGGCGAGGTAAACGGACGCTCGGTCCCTTCCTGCCGCAGGATGTAGAACTGGGCGGGCGTCAGCAGCCGGCGCCATTCGGCTTCGCTGTGCTGGACCGGGAAGGTGCCCTTGGAGCGCGCCGGGGCGGCGCTGCAGGCCGAGGTGACGGACATGGCCGCCGTCGCGCCCAGGAAGGTCAGGAACTGGCGGCGGGCGACTCGGGCAGGATCACGCGGCATGGTTGGGTTCCGCAGCTTTGGGAAAGCTCGTTCCGCCGGGGGCACCAGAGGGGGGGCAGGGTAGGCGCGCGTCCCGGCGGAACGCACGCCTTCTAACCCGCTCCAGATGAACCGCGCGTGAGCGCGATCACACTTTCACCAGCGTTCGACTTCCACTTCCATGCGGCGGAAGCCGTGGACGAAGTTCGCGCGCACCCGTTCGACCGCGCCGGCAACGTGGACGCGCAGGCGGCGCTTGTGCATTTCCTCCAGCAGGATGCGCAGTTGCAGTTCGGCCAGGCGCGCACCCACGCAGCGGTGGATGCCATAGCCGAACGCCAGGTGGCGGCGGGCGTTCTCGCGCGTGACGATCAGCTTGTCCGGGTTCTCGAACACCGTTTCGTCGCGGTTGGCGGAGATGTACCACATCACCACCTTGTCACCCGCCTTCACCTCGTGCCCGAACAGTTCGGCATCGGCGGTGGCGGTGCGGCGCATGTGCGCCAGCGGGGTGACGAAGCGGATGCATTCCTGCACCGCGTTGGGGATGATCGACGGGTCCTTTTCCAGGATATCGCGCTGATCGGGGAACTGGTCGAGCGCGTGGACGATGCCCGACATGGTGTTGCGCGTGGTATCGTTGCCACCCACGATCAGCAGCACCAGATTGCCCATGAACTCCTGCGGGCTCATGTGCTTCATCGCCTCGGAATGGATCATCATCGAGATGAGGTCGGGCGTCGGTTCGGCGTTGACGCGCTCCATCCACAGGCGCTGGAAGTAGTGCGCCATCTCGCGCAGGATATCGAAGCGCATGTCTTCCATGCCCTTCGCCAGCGCGATTTCGAGATCACCCGCCCAGTCCGACCAGAACGTCAGCAAGCGGCGGTCTTCCCACGGGAAGCCGAACAGGATCGCCAGCATGCCGGTGGTCAGCTCGATCGAGACCTTGTCCACCCAGTCGAATTTCTCGCCGATCGGCAGCGTATCGAGCACGCTGGCGGTGCGCTGGCGAATCTCGGTTTCCATGCGCACCATTTCGGCTGGCGTGAACGCGGGCGCGACGGTGCGGCGCTGCCCGGTGTGTTCCGGCCGGTCCATGGCGATGAACATCGGCATCTGCCGTTCGGCAAGCTTCGCCGGATCGATGTCGGCGGGCGGATCGCCAATGGTGATGCCGCCGTGCTGCCACGACGAGGAGAACAGCTCCGGCAGCGATTCGACGTGGCTGATCGCCTTGTGCGACACCACGTTCCAGTAATCGCCATAGGGCGTGCCGGTTACCTTGTTGACCGGGGCTTTCGCGCGCATTTCCGCGAAGATCGGCTGCCAGCGGTCCTCGGCATAGATGTCGGAGCGGCTGACGTCCCAGGGGTGGGTATGCACCGGCCGTTCCAGCGGATGCTGACGCTGCCATTCGCGGTGCGCCTCCTCCACGGTTGGCGAACGGCGATAGGTGAACGGCGCTTCGGGCGCGAGCTGGGTAGCCATGGCAATCCTCCGTTGCGGTCCCTTGCGGACGGGACTCTGCGCAACGGTACTATCCCTGCAACCTACACTTGTGTCAATAAGCGTTCGTCACCGGTGCCTCACGCTTCGTCGCAACCCGCGCGAACAGCCTGGAAAACAGCCTGCCGCCCTTGCGCGCGCCGCCCGATTTCATCACGTTGCGCCGGAACAGCCGTGCCCCCATGCGCACGATCGCCAGCACCCACGCGCCCTGACACGCCAGCGCCACCAGATGCGGCCACAGCGCCGGCCCCTGCGCCGCCCGCGCCAGCATGGCGAAGGGCGAACTGAGCGGGAAGACCACCGCGCTCCATTCGATCGCGCTGCCGGGATGGGCCAGCGCATAGCTGGCGAAGAAGAACACCATGAGCTGCATCATCGTGACGGGCATCGACAGCGTCTGCACCTCGCGCACCGTGCTCGCCATGCCGCCGATCGTCAGGAACACCGATCCCAGCAGCAGATAGGCCATCGCGAAGTAGAGGAAGCCCAGCAGCAGGAACAGCGGCCAGCCGACCGCCGGCGCCGCCAGCAGGGGCAGGTGCTTCGCGCCCGTCAGCACCAGCACGCCCCCGGCCATGCCCCACACCGCGATGCCGACGAGGCTGAACGCCAGCATGGCGAACAGCTTGCCCAGGAACAGCGCGTCCATCGGGATCGCCGCCGCCAGCACCTCGATGATCTTGTTGCTCTTTTCCTCGACCAGGTTGGACAGGACCATGCCGGCCAACAGCATCGTCAGCAGGAACAGCAGCGTCTGCCCGGCCTGCGCGGTCGCGACCTGGCCGTTGCGCGTCTGGTCGGCGCTGGTCGCCACGACTTCGGCCTGCACCGCCGGGAACGTGCCCGGATGGGCTTCGCGGGCGCGGGCCGCGAAGGTGGAGACGATGCCCTGCCACATGTCCACCCGTTCGGGCGTGCCGGTCAGCACCGGGCGTTCCAGCGTGCCGGTCACCACCGCCGCGAGCCGGTCCGGCCCCTGGCGCAGCGCAGCGCGGCCATCGAAGCGCTCGCCCGGCGCCAGCCGCTTCAGCTCGACGAAATCGGGCACGCCGCCGGCCATGCGATCCACCATCGCGTTGCGCGCGGCGATCAGCGCCTGCCCCTGCACGCCTTCCATCGCCACGCCGATTTCGGGGCGATCGAGATCCTTCTGCACTTGCGCGCCGATGCTGCCGGCCATGACCCCGATCACGATCGGGAACAGCGGCCCCAGCAGGAACAGCAGGAATGTCTTGGAGAAGATCACCGCGGTAAAATCGCGACGGGCGACGACGAAGGCCGCGCGCACCTTTTCTGCCATCATCGGCGGCGTTCCTCTTCCTTGTCCTGTTCCAGCGCCCGCGCGGCGGCTTCGCCGGCAATCGCGACGAAGGCATCGTGCAGGCCGGCCCGCTCGATCGACAGGCTGAGAATGCCCGCATCCCCTTCGATCAGCGCGCGCAGCAGCGGTTCGACGCCGCTGGCCGGCAGCGTGAAATACCAGAACGCGCCTTCGTGCCGCGCATCGGCCGGCAGCGCGGCGCGCCACGGCCCGTCCTGCGCGCGGGTTTCCAGCCGCACCTGCGGCGCCAGCCGGTCGCGCGCGACGTCGACCGGGCCCGCGAACGGCACCTTGCCGCCGGCGATGATCGCCACCTGATCGCACAGGCGTTCGGCATGGGCGATCACGTGGGTGGAGAAGATCACCGTCTTGCCGCGTTCCGCCAGTCCGCGCATCATGCGTTCGAGCTTGCCCTGGTTGAGCGCGTCGAGGCCGGAGAACGGTTCGTCGAACACCACCAGATCGGGATCGTGGACCAGCGTGCCCAACAGTTGCACCTGCTGCGCCATGCCCTTGGACAACTGGCGGATCGTTCGATCGGCGGCATAGCCCAGCCCGTGCGCTTCCAGCAGTTCGCGCCCGCGCCGGCGCCCTTCCTTCAGCGGCACGCCGCGCAGCGAGGCCAGGAAGGCGATCGCCTCGGTCGCCTTCATCGCGGGATAGAGGCCGCGCTCCTCGGGCAGATAGCCGATTCGCCGTGCGGCATCGGTGGGATGATCGCAGCCCAGCACGCGGCGATAGCCGGCGTCGGGATCGATGATGCCCAGCAGCATCCGCAGCGTGGTGGTCTTGCCCGCGCCGTTTGGGCCGAGAATGCCGTAAATCGCGCCTTTCGGCACGGAAATGTCCACGCCGTCGACGGCGGTGAAGCCATCGAACCGCTTGACCAGTCCGCGCGCCTCGATCGCCAGTTCAACGCCCGAGGCGTCAACCTCATTGCCCGCCACGGGCCATTCGCCTAGCTCCATCCGCATGGGACGCGGCCTAGACGGTAAGCGATGAACGAGCGGGACAGCAAGCATGGTTAACGCCGGTGCAATCCTGCTGGCGCAACGGCTGCGCGCCGAAGCCGCCCGCATCGGCTTCGCGGCAACGGGCATCGCCCCGGCCACCGACGATCCGCTGCGCGCGCGCCGGCTGGAACAATGGCTGGCCGATGGCTGCCACGGCACGATGGAATGGATGGAGACCCGGCTCGATCACCGGCGCGGCCCGCAAGCGCTGTGGCCGGCGGCGCGCAGCGTGATCGCGCTGGGGATGAGCTATGCCCCGGCGGCCGATCCGCTGGCGCTGGCGGAGCATCCGGAGCGCGCGCGCATCTCCGTCTATGCGCAGGGCGGCGATTACCACGATACGGTGAAGAAGGCGCTGAAGGCGCTGGCGCGCTGGCTGGTGGCCGAAGCTCCCGGCGCGGAAGTGAAAGTCTTCGTCGATACCGCGCCGGTGATGGAAAAGCCGCTGGGCCAGGCCGCCGGCATCGGCTGGCAGGGCAAGCACACCAACCTCGTCAGCCGCAGCCACGGCTCGTGGCTGTTCCTGGGCGCGATCTACACCACGCTGGACCTGCCGCCCGATGCGCCGCACGCCGACCGCTGCGGATCGTGCCGTGCCTGCCAGGACGCCTGCCCGACGCAGGCCTTCCCCGCGCCCTACCGGCTCGATGCCCGGCGCTGCGTGTCCTACCTGACGATCGAGCACAAGGGGCCGATCCCGCCCGACTTGCGCGAAGGGATCGGCAACCGCATCTACGGCTGCGACGATTGCCTGGCCGTCTGCCCGTGGAACAGCTTCGCGCAGGCCGCGTCGGCCAACCGCGCGTTTCTGCCGCGCGCCGAGCTGGCCGCGCCGCGTCTCGCCGATCTGCTGGCGCTGGACGATGCCGGGTTCCGGCGCCTGTTCGCCGGATCGCCGATCAAGCGCATCGGGCGCAACCGCTTCGTGCGCAACTGCCTGATCGCGGCGGGCAACAGCCGCGACGCGGGCCTGTTCGGACCCGTCGCCGCGCTGGTCAACGATCCCGACCCGGTGGTGGCCGAGGCGGCGAGCTGGGCGCTCGACCGCCTCGTATCGGTTATGCCAGTTCCTTGAGCGGCGTGCCGGCGTCGGCCAGCCGTTCGGGCGCGATTTCGGCGCGGGCTTCCACCAGCTTGCGGCCCTGGACGTAGTCCTTGACCATGTTCACGCAATCGAGCGCGACGATCCGGCCCTGCTTGAGATAGATCACCGAGAAGCTGCGCGTGGCGGGATCGCCGCGCAGCACGGTGGCATCGTGCCCGGCGGAAAGGCCGACGGTCTGGAGCCGCAGGTCGTACTGGTTCGACCAGAACCACGGCGTCGCCTTGTAGGGCTGCGGATCGCCAAGGATCGACTTCACCGCCGTCGTCGCCATGTCGTTGGCGTTCTGCACGGATTCGAGCCGGATCACCGCGCCTTCGGCGAAACCGTTGGCGTGGGCGGCGCAATCGCCGATCGCATAGACATCGGGCAGCGAGGTGCGGCAGAATTCATCGACGTCCACGCCGTTGCCGCCGGCCGCGCCCGCCGCCAACAGCGGACCGACCGAGGGGATGATGCCGATACCGACGATGACGAGGTCCGCCGGCAGCACCGTGCCATCGGCCAGCTTTACGCCGGTCACCTTGGTCCCGTCGCCTTCCAGGCAATCGACCGCGACGCCGGTGCGCAGGTCCACGCCGTGCGCACGGTGTTCGTTCTGGTAGAATTCCGAAAGCGCCTCGCCCGCCACGCGCGCCAGCACGCGCGGCAGCGCTTCCAGCAACGTGACATGGCAATCGAGCTTGGTCAGCACCGCCGCCGCTTCCAGCCCGATATAACCGCCGCCGATCACCACCGCGCGGCGCGCGCCGGCATCGAGTTCGCCCATCAGCCGGTCCACGTCCTCGCGCGTACGAACCGCGTGGACGCCCGCCAGATCGGCGCCGCTGCACGACAGGCGGCGCGGATCGCCGCCCGCCGCCCAGATCAGCGTGCCGTAGCCGACCGCGTCGCCAGAGGCGAGCTTCAGGACTTTCGCGGCGGGATCGACCGCCGTCACTTCGTGGCCCAGCATCAGCGTGACGGCCTTGTCGTCCCAGAACTGCGCCGGCCGGATATAGAGGCGTTCGAAGGTCTTTTCGCGGGCAAGGTATTCCTTGGACAGCGGCGGACGCTCATAGGGCGGCTCGGGCTCGCGCCCGATCATCAGGATCGTGCCTTCGAACCCGTTCTGGCGCAGCGCGATCGCGGCCTGCGCCCCGCCATGCCCCGCACCAACAATGACGACGTCTGCCTGATCCATCCGAATCCTCCCGATTGCCAGGCGGGATTTGGGGAAAAGACCGGCCGCGTCAACCACTCCGGCGCAAACTTGGCCCCATTTGCGCAGTCTTCCGTCGCCGTGGACCGCCGCGCGCCTACCGCGCGAGCAGCCCCCGTGCCTGCCCCGCGATCTGCGCCAGCATGGCTGCGCCGACCAGCGGAGCGGCCTGCGCGCGGGCGACGAGCGCCCGGAAACTGGCAACCGGCGCGGCATTGCGCCCGGCCCATTCCGCAACGGCCGCGCCGGGACCGGCAGTGCCCGCGCGCGCCAGGAAGTCGAGGCGCATCTGCTGGAAATCGCGGGCCAGCCCGGCGGCAAGCAGGCGCTCCCACGGATCGGAAGGGTTGAGGCGGCTGGCCGCCTGCTGCGCCCAGTCCAGCCCCAGCCGCTCGCCCAGGTCGGTGAAGGCGCGGGTCAGCGCGGCCGCGTCGATCCCGCTGTCCGCCGCCAGTTCGGCAAGCCCGATCCCGCCGTCCATGTCGGTCAGATGGCGCACGCGCTCCGCCGCGTCGGCGGGCGCCCCCGCTTCGGCCAGTTCCGCCGCGATGCGCTGCGATTGCGCGCGCGCCTCGGCATGGAGCAGATCGGCGATATCGCGCGTCAGCGCTTCCACCCCGCCTGCCAGCCGCGCCACCAGCACGCCGGGCCGTTCCTCGCCCTTGCCCGCGCGCAGCAGGTCGGCAACATGGCCGCGCAGTGCCCGCGCCACGCGTTCGAACAGCATCAGGCGCACGTCTTCCGCCATCGGCGCGCTGTCCAGCAGCGCCCAGGTGGCAGGCAGGTCGAGCAGGCGTTCGGCGGCGGCGAAAGCCGCGGCCACCTGCGCCAGCGTGACGCCTTCCTCTTCGACCAGTTCGAACGGGTTGACCGGACCCAGCCGGTTGACCAGCCGGTTGGCCAGCTTGGTGGCGATGATCTCGCGCCGCAGGCGGTGGCCGGTGATGTCCTCGCGGAAGCGCTCGCGCATCGGCGTGGGGAACGCGGCGAGAAGCTGGTCTTCCAGCGCCGGGTCATCGACCACGGTGCTGTCCTCCAGCGCGCGCTGGAGCGCGAGCTTGGTGCTGGACAGCAGCACGGCGAGTTCGGGCCGGGTCAGCCCCTGCCCGCCGGTGGCGCGCCGCGCGAAGTCCTCGGCGCTGGCCAGCCCTTCGGTCTTGCGATCCAGGTCGCCGGCTTCCTCCAGCACGTCCATCAGCCGCGCGAACGAAGGCACGGCCGACGCGCCTGCGCGCTGCGCGATCGACAGCGCCAGCGCCTGCAGGCGGTTGTCCTCCAGCACCAGATGCGCGACCTCGTCGGTCATCGAGGAGAGCAACGCGACGCGTTCCTCCTCGGTCAGCCGCGCGGCGCGCTTGGCCGAAGCCAGCGCGATCTTGATGTTGACCTCGTTGTCCGAACAATCGACGCCGGCCGAATTGTCGATGAAGTCGGTATTGATGCGGCCACCCTGAAGCGCGAACTCGATGCGCCCGGCCTGCGTGGTGCCCAGGTTGGCGCCTTCGCCCACCACCTTCACGCGCAGGTCCGCGCCGTTCACGCGCAACGCATCGTTGGCGTGATCGCCCACGTCGGCGTTGTTTTCGGTCGCGGCCTTCACATAGGTGCCGATGCCGCCGAACCACAGCAGATCGGCCGGCGCCTTGAGGATCGCGGCGATCAGCGCCTCGGGATCGAGTTCCTCGGCCTCCACGCCCAGCGCCGCGCGCACCTGGGGCGAAAGCGGGATCGCCTTCATCGTGCGCGGGAACACGCCACCGCCTTCCGAGATCAACGCGGAGTCATAGTCCGCCCAGCTCGACCGGGGCAGCGCGAACAGGCGCGACCGCTCGGCCCAGCTTGCCGCGGGATCGGGATCGGGATCGAGGAACACGTGGCGATGGTCGAACGCCGCCACCAGCTTGAGCGCCTTCGACAGCAGCATGCCGTTGCCGAACACGTCGCCCGACATGTCGCCGCAACCCACCACGCGGACCGGATCGGCCTGCACGTCCACGCCCATTTCCAGGAAATGGCGCTGCACCGAAAGCCACGCGCCGCGCGCGGTGATGCCCATCGCCTTGTGGTCATAGCCCTTGGACCCGCCGCTGGCGAAAGCATCGTCGAGCCAGAAGTCCTTCGATTCGGCGATGGCGTTGGCGACGTCGGAGAACGTGGCCGTGCCCTTGTCCGCCGCGACCACGAAGTACGGGTCTTCGCCGTCGAGGATCACCACGCCCTTGGGATGGACCACCTTGCCGCCGACGATGTTGTCGGTAAGCGAGAGCAGGGTGCGGATGAACACCTGGTAGCTGGCCTTGCCTTCGGCCAGCCAGCCATCGCGATCGCGCGCGGGATCGGGCAATTGCTTGGGATAGAACCCGCCCTTGGCCCCGGTCGGCACGATCACCGCGTTCTTCACGCGCTGCGCCTTCATCAGCCCGAGGATTTCGGTGCGGAAATCGTCGCGCCGGTCGGACCAGCGCAGGCCGCCGCGCGCCACCGGCCCGGCGCGCAAGTGGATGCCTTCCACGCGCGGGCTGTACACGAAGATCTCGCGCCATGGCACCGGCCTGGGCAGGCCCGGCACCAGCGCCGAATCAAGCTTGAACGCCAGCGCCTCGGCCGCCGCCGGGGCGAAGGCATTGGTCCGCAGCATGGCGTCGACCAGCGCGCGGAACTGGCGCAGCAGGCGATCGTCGTTGATCGCGGCCACGCCGGCCAGGCCGGTGCGGATGCGCTCGGCCGCCGCGTCCGCCGCCGCCGCGCGATCACCGGCAAAGGCGGGATCGTGCCGCGCGACGAACGCCGCGATCAGCCCGTGCGTCACGTCGGGCGCGTTCTTCAGCGCATCGACCACGGTGGCGATGCCGAAGGTCATGCCGCCCTGCCGCAGATAGCGGAACCAGGCGCGCAGCCAGTTCGCCTCGCGCGCGGACAGCCCGGTGGCGACGATCAGCCGGTTGAACGCATCGTCCTCGGCCGCGCCGTTGAGCACGCCCGCCAGCGAGGTCTCGATGGCCTCGGCCCGCTCCAGCAGCGCCTCGGGCGTCACGTCCGCCGGGTGCGCGACCAGGAAATCGTGGATGTAGCCCAGCCGGCCCTTGTCGAGCGGGGTCGGCATTTCCTCCAGCACGCGGAAGCCGAAGTTCTCCAGCACCGGCACCGCATCCGACAGGATGATCGCGCCCTCGCGCTGGTAGAGCTTGAGCCGCACGCCGCTTTCGCCCGGCTGGCGATAGAGGCGCGCGGCGCGGCGCGGCGCGTTCTCGCCGCCCAGCGTGCGCAGCACCCGGATGTCGCGCGCCGCCTCGCCCGCGCCATAGGCGCCGCGATAGCCGACGGGAAAGGCATCGGCGAAGCGCGCGGCGATGGCGGCGGCGCGCGATGGCTCCTCGCCCTTGGCCAGCTCGGCCTCGACCGCGCCTTCCCACCCGCGCACCAGCGCCTGCACCGCGGCATCGAGCGCGGCCTCGTCGGGATCGGCATCGCCATCGCGGATGTCGAGCACGAAGCGGATCAGGGCGAGCGTGCTGCCTTCGACCTGCAGGCTCCAGTCCAGCACTTGCGCGCCGGCGGCCGCTTCCAGCAGATCCTGCACCTGCATCCGCATCGCGGTGGACTGCGCATCGCGCGGCAGCCACACGAAGGCATAGAGGTGGCGGGCGAGCGGCGCGCGGACCAGCGCCAGCCGCGGACGCGGCCGATCGACCAGGCTCATCATCGCGGTGGCGATGCGTTCGATGTCGGTATCGGAAAAGCTGATGAGCAGATCGTGCGGCAGCGCCGTCAGCGCATGGACCAGCGATTTGCCGGCATGGCCGCTGGGATCGAAGCCGAATTTCCCGGTCAGCGCGGCCAGCTGGCTGCGCATCCGGGGCACGCGATCGGGCGGCGTCGCCAGCGCGGCGCTGGTCCAGACGCCGGCATGGACCGACAGCGCGACAACCTTGCCGTCCTCGACCTCCGGCACGATGAACAGGTCCAGCGGCACGCGGCGGTGCACGTTGGCGATGCGGTTGGCCTTGACCACCAGCGGCGCGCGCACCGCATCCTCGTCCTTGCGGCCGGCGCGGTCGAACCACGCGAAGGCGCGGTCATAGGAAGCATCCGCCAGCAGCTTGGCGGCGCTGGCGCGGCAGATGCCCAGCGGCGCGGTCTGCGTGCCATCGCGATGGCGCACGACATGGCCGAGCTGGGTCAGCATCCCGTCGGCCAGCCAGCGCAGCAGCGCCGCGCCTTCCTGATCGGGCAGCCCGCGCGCATCGCGCTGCATCGCCGCCTGCATCAGCGGCCAGTCGGCCACGGCGGCGTGGACATCGGCCAGCGTCGCCTTCAGCGCTTCGGCCAGTTCGCGGCGCTGGCGCGCGTCTGCGCGTTCGGTTTCGAGGTAGATCACCGATTCGCGCCGTTCGCCCACCGCCTCGCCTTCGGGCAGCGCCAGCAGCGTTCCCTCGGGATCGCGGCGCACCGCGACCACGGGATGGACCAGCCGGTCGATCGTCAGCCCCTGCGCGGTGATCGTCGCGCTGATCGAATCGACCAGGAACGGCATGTCGTCGTTGATCACGGCAATCCGCAGGTGCCGTTCGCCCGATGTGCCGCCCACGCTTTCGATCGCCACCGCCGGTTCGGCGCCGGGGCGCCGGCTGGCCGTCGCCAATGTGAAACGGACCGCTTCCGCCAGCCGGGCGCCATCGAAATCGCCGATCTCGCCGGGTAGCAACGAGGCCACGAAGCGGGCGGACAGCGCGCTTTCAAGCGGGCCGCCGGTCGCGGCGGAAGGAGAGGAAGCGTCAGGGGCGGACTTGGTGGCCATTGCTGTCATCCCGCGAGTGGCGGCGTAAAATCATTATACCGCATTATAATTTTATATCCGTTCGTTGAACGAATAATACCGATGCTACTCCGACCAGCGCCGCAGGGCAAGGCCGATGGTTTCGCCTGATACCGGTCAGGCCGGTTCTGCCAAACTTTCGGCCGCCTGCATCGTCAGTTCGAGCGAGCGGCGGCGCAAGGCCGGATCGAAGGTGGAGCCGGACACGATCAGTTCGTCCGCCCGCGTCCGCTGCTGGAACGCGGCCAGTCGCTGGCGCACGGTGGCGACGCTGCCGATCGCGCTGACCTGCCGCATGTGCTCCAGCATGGCGAGCGCGGGGGCGGGCAGCGTATCGCGGTAGCCGGGCACGGGCGGCGGCAGCTTGCCCGGATTGCCGCTGCGCAGCCGCACGAACGACTGGTCCATCGACGACGCCAGCAGCGCCGCCTCGTCGTCGGTATCGGCGGCGATCACGTTGATCGCAGCCATGACATACGGCTTGGCAAGTGCATCCGAAGGCTGGAAACGATCGCGATAGAGCGACAAGGCCGCGTCGAGATGGTCGGGCGCGAAGTGCGAGGCGAAGGCATAGGGCAGCCCCAGCGCCGCCGCGAGTTGCGCGCCGAACAGGCTGGACCCCAGAATCCACAATTGCGGCTTTGCCCCCGCGCCGGGCGTGGCCTGCAGCGGCACCTGGCGGTCACCGGCGAACTGGGCCTGCAATTCCACCACGTCCTGCGGGAAGTCCTCCGCCGCGCGATTCACTTCCTTGCGCAAAGCGCGCACGATGCGCTGGTCCGCGCCTGGCGCGCGCCCCAGGCCCAGGTCGATCCGCCCCGGATAGAGCGCATCCAGCGTGCCGAACTGTTCGGCGATCACCAGCGGGTTGTGGTTGGGCAGCATGATCCCGCCCGCGCCCAGCCGGATCGTGGAGGTATGGTGGCCCACATGCGCGAGCGTGACCGCAACGGCCGCGCCGGCGATCCCTTCCATGCCGTGATGCTCGGCCACCCAGTAGCGCTGATAGCCGCAGCGCTCGGCCACTTGCGCGAGCAGGGCCGCCTCGGCGAGCGCCTGGCCTACCGTTCCGCCCTCGACCACGGGCACGAGATCGAGGACGGACAGCTTCATGACGGTTTCTTCTCCGGCTGCGTCGCCCCGGAAGGGGGGCTGGCGGAAGGCGTGGCTCCTGATGTGGGCGCTGGTCCCAGTTGTTCAAGGTAACCTTTCGCCGTCTTGGCTTCATCGCTGTCGGGCGCGGTGCGCACCACCGATTCCCAGCTCTTGCGCGCGGCCTCGTCGCGGCCGTCGAGAACCGCGATCACGCCGGCCTCCAGGCCGATGGCGGGGTCGGTCGCGTCGAGATGCGCGGCCACCTCGATATCGCGCTGCGCACGCGGCATGTCCTTGTTGCGGCGGGCCAGCGTGGCGGACAGCAGCCAGCCCTCGGCCAGGTCGGGGGCCAGCCGGTGCGCCTCGTCCAGCGCGGTCGCCGCTTCGGCCGGGCGGTCGAGCGCGACCAGCGCCCGCGCGCGGTCGGTCTGGATATCGCCCAGCGCGGCGTTGTCGGCATAGCCGCGCACCGCCACCGCCTTGTCCAGCCACACCAGCGCGCGATCGGGATGCCCGCCGGCCAGCGCGGCGTTGCCCGCCATCGCCATCAGAGGCACCGCCGCCACTTCCTGCAGCATGGGCACACCGGCGATGGCATCGGCGAAGGCCTGCTCCGCCGCGTCGAACTGCCCCTGCTGGGTCAGGATGATGCCAAGGCACTGGTTGGCGCGCACGCGCTGTTCCGGGTTCTGCCCTTCCGCCAGCCAGCCGCGCGCTTCGGCCAGCCCCATCGCCGGATCGTGCAGCGCCTTGGCGAGGCAGACCGACAGCCGGTCCGGCGCGCGCGGTTGCGGCGGGCTGGCGGGTGCGGGCGAAGGCGCGGAATCGGCGGGGCGGTGACGGCGGGGAATCGGCAAGGCGGCGCCTTCCTGGGGCGAGGGGTTGGGGCCGATCTGCATCAGCGCGGTGACTGGCATATGAAGCCTGGCAGAAGCGGGAACAATCTGCGGGGTGAACATCAGGATCGGCAGGACCAGCATCGCGCTTCCTTCAGGGGGCTTCCGCCACGCCCGCCCCCAGTGCCGACAGCGTATCCAGCAGGATCGCGATATCGGCGGGGCGCGACAGGCGGTGGTCGCCGTCCTTGATGAGATGCACCTGCACGTCGGCTGAACGCAAGGCCGCCGCCAGCTTCAGCGAAAGTTCCCACGGCACGTCGGGATCGCGCTGGCCGTGCAGCAGGCGCACCGCGCCATCAAAGGCGATGGTGCCGTTCAGCATCCGCCGCGCCTGCCCGTCGGCCCAGAACGCGGGATGAGTCGGCGTGGGTTCGGGGCCATAGGGATTGTCCTCGAACACCGGGCGCCCGGCGGCCAGCTCCGCCTTCTGCGCGGCATCGTATCCCCAGTCGGTGAAGTCCGGCGCGGCGGCGATGCCGACCAGCGCCTCGACCGTGCCCGGCAGCGCCTGGGCCACCAGCAGCATCAGCCAGCCGCCCATGCTGGACCCGATCACCACGGCGCGGCCGATCGCGTGCGCGCGGATCAGCGCCACCACCTCGTCCCGCCAGCGCGACAGCGTGCCATCGGCGAAATCGCCCTCGCTTTCACCGCAGCCCGAATAGTCGAGCAGCAGGCAGGCCCGCCCCGCCCCGCGCGCCCAGGCCATGACCGCCTGCGCCTTGCCGCCGGCCATGTCCGACATATAGCCCGGCAGGAACACCAGCGCCGGCTCGGCGCCGGGCAGGAAGCGGCAGGCGATGCGGCGGCCTTCCGGGCCATCGACCCTGGCGAGCGGAGCGGTATCCTCGATCATCGCCTGCAGGGTTAGCCGGAAAGGTCCCACAACGCCATCTTAACCCGGCCCTGCTAGCGCCATGGCATGACCGAATCCCGCACCATCGCGCTGCGGCGCTTCGCGGAAAGCCGCGCGGCGCTGGTGCTGCTCCTCGCTCTGTTCCTGGTGCCGCGCGCCCTGCTGATCCTGCTGGCGGTGGAGCCCACATCGGACGCGGCCTGGTACTATTCGCGCGCCGACATGCTGGCGCGCGGGCTCGGCTACCTCGGCGATCATGGCGAACCGACCGCCTACTGGCCGGTGGGCTGGCCGCTGACGCTGTCGCTGGCGTTCCGCGCGTTCGGCACCTCGATCTGGACCGTCGGACTCTTCAACCTCGCCTGCGCCGCCGTGACCGCCTGGCTCACGCTCGACCTTGGCCGGCGTATATCGGGTTCGGAACTGGCAGGCCGTGCCGCGCTGCTGCTGCTGGCGCTGTACCCCAACAGCGCGTTCTACGTGCCGCTGGCGCTGACCGAGGTGTTCTACACCATGCTGCTGCTGGCCGGCTGCCGCCTGCTGATCGCGCGGACGCGGCTGGCGCTGGTCGCGGCGGGGCTGGTGTTCGGCGTGGCGACGCTGGTCAAGGCGCAGACGCTGGTCGTCGTGCCGCTGGTCTTCGCCATCGCGCTGTGGCGCGAACCGGGCTTCTGGAAGCGCCTGCCCGCCGCCATGGCGCAGGCGGCGCTGGTGATCGCGCTGGCCGCCGCCGTGGTCGCGCCGTGGACGGTGCGCAACCACCGCGTGCTGGGCGAATGGGTAGCGATCTCCACCAACGGCGGCATTACCCTGCTGACCGGCAACAACGATAGCGCGCGCGGCGGGTTCACACCCGAAGACCCGGTGGTGAAGGCGCTCGACGCGCGCACCGACCTGTCCGAAACCGCCTATGACGCCGAGGCCAAGCGGCTGGGCATGGCATGGATCAAGGCCCATCCCGCCGCCTTCGTCACGCTGATGCCGCGCAAGCTGGCGAAGCTGTGGGGGCCGGACGGCGAAGGGCTGTGGGCCTACGAGACCGGATCGAAGGCCTGGGCGCGCGCGCCGCTGGCCTTCCTCGCGCTCCGCGCCGCCAACCAGCTGTGGTACTTCGCCCTGCTCGGCCTGTTCGCCGCCGGGGCCGTGATCGAACTGCGCCGCCGCCTGGCGACAGGGCGGCGCCCGATCGACTGGTGGGTGCTGCCCTATGGCATCGCGCTCTATCCCAGCGCGATCGCGATGGTATTCTCCGGCCAGTCGCGCTTCCACTATCCGGTGATGCCGTTCGTCTGCGTCACTGCCGGGTGGCTGCTGGCCCGCTGGCTCGAGCGCCGCGCGAACGCGCCCGTCGTCAATTCGGCGCATGACTTTGCGGCCGCGGCCCGCTAAGAAGCCGCGCATGACGACGCTTCGCGCCATCACCACGACTACCACCACCCCGGGCAACCGGGGGCGGTTTCGCCTGCGCGCCTGACGCCGCAGCGATGCCGCCGCCCGGTTCGGGCGGATGGCGTCTCCTCCCGGACCGGCCTAAAGTTCCTGACGCCGCCCCTTCCGGCGCGCGCGGCCTTGTGCCAAAGCGCCAGACGCTGACAGCCAGAGAGTGCCCATGTCCGAGCTTCTGAAGATCACCCTGCCCGACGGTTCCGTGCGCGAAGTGGCGCCGGGCACCACCCCGGCGGACATCGCCGCCGCGATCGGGCCGGGCCTGGCCAAGGCTGCGCTGGCCGCGCGCGTCGACGGCGAGCTGCGCGACATCACGCGCCCGCTGGAAGCCGACGCGCGGCTCGCGCTCGTCACCGCGAAGGACGAGGCGGACGCGCTCGAACTGGTCCGGCACGATTACGCGCACCTGCTGGCGGAAGCGGTGCAGGCGCTGTTTCCGGGCACGCAGATCACCTTCGGCCCGGCGACCGACGACGGTTTCTACTACGACTTCGCGCCAAAAGACCGGCCCTTCACCGACGAGGACCTGCCCGCGATCGAGGCGAAGATGCGCGCGCTGATCGCCGCCGACAAGCCGCTGCGCCGCGAGGTGTGGAGCCGCGAACAGCTCATCAGCCGCTGGAAGCAGCAGGGCGAGACGTTCAAGGCCGAATGGGCCGCCGAGCTGCCGGGCGACGAACCGCTGACGGTCTATTGGTCCGGGGACGACTGGCTCGACATGTGCCGGGGGCCGCACCTCGCCTCTACCGGCAAGCTTGATCCGCAGGCGTTCAAGCTGACGCGCGTGTCCGGCGCCTACTGGCGCGGCGACCAGAAGAACGCGATGCTGAGCCGCATCTACGGCACCGGCTGGCTCAACAAGAAGCAGCTTGATGCCCACCTGCTCCGGCTGGAAGAGGCGGCCAAGCGCGATCACCGCAAGCTGGGCGGGGAAATGGACCTGTTCCATCTCCAGCAGGAAGCGCACGGCAGCGTGTTCTGGCACCCCAAGGGCTTCCGCGTGTGGCGCGAGCTCGAAGCCTACATGCGCCGGGCGATCGACGCCGCCGGCTATCGCGAGGTCAAGACCCCGCAGGTGATGGACGCGCGCCAGTGGGAACAGTCGGGCCACTGGGGCAAGTATCGCGAGAACATGTTCGTCATCCCCGACGAGGTGCCCAACACCGAGGACGAGGGCCCGGTGATCTCGGGCGAGGCCGACTGGATGGCGCTCAAGCCGATGAACTGTCCGGCGCACGTGCTCATCTTCCGCCAGGGCATCAAGTCCTACCGCGATCTCCCCTTGCGGCTCTACGAGAACGGCTGCTGCCACCGCAACGAACCGCACGGCGCGCTGCACGGGCTGATGCGCGTGCGCCAGTTCACGCAGGACGATGCCCACATCTTCTGCCGCGAGGACCAGATCGTCGACGAAGTCGGCGCGTTCTGCGCGCTGGCCGACCGCATCTACAAGGACTTCGGCTTCACCTATTCGATCAAGCTGGCGCTGCGCCCGGAAAAGCGCTTCGGCACCGAGGCAATGTGGGACAAGGCCGAAAGCGAGCTGCGCGACGCGGTCGTGCGCACGGGCCTCGCCACCGAGGAATATGGCTGGGAGGAACTGCCCGGCGAAGGCGCGTTCTATGCGCCCAAGCTGGAATGGCACCTGACCGACGCGATCGGCCGCACCTGGCAGGTCGGCACGATCCAGTCCGACCGCGTGCTGCCCGAACGGCTGGACGCGAGCTACATCGCCGAGGACGGCGAGAAGCACCGCCCGGTCATGCTGCACCGCGCGATCTTCGGCTCCTACGAACGCTTCATCGGCATCCTGATCGAACACTTCGCCGGCCGCCTGCCGGCGTGGCTCGCCCCGGTGCAGGCCGTGGTCGCCACGATCGTCTCGGAAGCCGACGACTATGCGCGCGATGCGCTGGCGCAGCTGCAGGCCGCCGGCATCCGCGCCGAAACCGACCTGCGCAACGAGAAGATCAACTACAAGGTGCGCGAACACTCGCTGCAGAAGGTCCCGTACCTGCTCGTCGTGGGCAAGCGCGAGGCCGAGGAAGGCACCGTCGCCATCCGCACGCTGGGCGAACAGCAGCAGAAGGTGGTGCCGCTGGCCGAAGCCATCGCCCTGCT
The DNA here is from genome assembly GCA_001725355.1 of Novosphingobium sp. SCN 66-18. GTDB lineage: Bacteria > Pseudomonadota > Alphaproteobacteria > Sphingomonadales > Sphingomonadaceae > Novosphingobium. Next base: position 869 of record MEGD01000029.1, on the reverse strand, counting down.
GAAGAGCGAGGCGACGCCGCCGGACCTGCGGTGAAGATCCGCAAGGGAACGCTGGAGGATCTGCCGCGCGCGCTGCCCCGGCCCCCCTTGAGCTTGGCAAGCACCATATTTGTGGACGCCGGCCCGGATGCTATGCCCGCGCGATGCGGTGGATTATTCTCTGCGTTGGGCTCCTGACGGCCTGCACGGCGACACCCAAGACGGGCGATGATCTCGTGGACGCCGTCGTTGCGCGACAATTGCCTCTGGCGGGAAGTCCGTGCGTGGCCGTTGGCGGCCCAACGGCTATCGTGAAGCCGGAGGCAGAAGCTGGCCCGCCAGCCACGCTTACCGCGCAAGCCGTGAAGAACGCGGAGGCCCGTCGTGCGGCCCAAGCCATCGCCCTGAACTGGCGCGACATCCAAGCCGGAACACCCCGACTCTATGGCGCGGCGCGCGGTCAGGATTGCGCGATGCATGTGAATGGACCGGCCTATTCGAAAGACTTTGCGTTCGTGTCCTATGCCTCGCCGAACGGTGAAATGGGCGCCTATGTCTTTCGCAAAGCCGACAGCCGCTGGGATGTCATCGAGCAGGTCAAGCTCGGGTATTGGTGAAACCAGACAATGACGGGGAGCGCGAGGGGTATGCCCCTCGCGCTATTTCCCCCGTTTCCTCAAGCCCTGGCTTCGAGCGTGTTTTGCGCAACGCCGGTAGAGTTGTGTCGGAGGGCGGTGAGGACGGTGTCGACGATCTGTGGGGCGTTGAGGCCGGCTTCGTCGTACTGTTTATCGGGGTTGTCCTGGTCCTGGAACACGTCGGGCAGGCGCATGGTGCGGATCTTGAGGCCCGCATCGGTCAGGCCCTGGTCGCTGGCCATGGTCAGCACG
>MEGD01000028.1 GCA_001725355.1 Novosphingobium sp. SCN 66-18 | reverse complement strand
TGTGGGGGGAAGCTACGTCCGGGCTACGCCCGGCCTCCGCTTCCCCCCACACGTCATCTACGATGTCGCTGACCCTTCAACTGCGATGTCGCTGTGCAGTCATGGAGCGTCCACCGCTCGGCAAGCTCGCGCTTCAACGTCTCGTTGAGTGACTTGCGAAACCTGGCTAGAGCTCTGCTGTGTCCGCTGGCGCCATTCTCCGGATTTCCCATCGCTGGAAACAGCTTCGGGCTATCGTCGCTTGCCGGGATGGCCTTAATGACGGCCAGCGCCTCGGCCGACAGCGGTACGATATGGGGAAGGCCATTCTTTGCTCTCTCGGCCGGAATGGTCCATTCTTTGGCCTTGATATCGATTTCGGATCTGTCGGCTTCAAAGACCTCGCTGCGCCGGGTCCCCGTCAGCATCAACAATTTGAGCGCCGGGCCCCAGGGCAGGGCCTCGCCGTCTGCTACCCTCCAGAGACCAGCTATTTCGGGATCGGTCAGCACGCGATCGCGCGCTACTGGCTTGGGTGGTCGACCGGCATCGCGGCAGGGATTGGCGGCGAGGTTGTCGAGCTGCGGTAGCGCCCAGCTGTAAAATGCCGACAGTTGGGCAAGGACGTTTCGCGCGCGCGTCGGGCGGGTCTCGGCAATCTCTGCGATGAAAGTGCTGATCTCACCACGGGTAATGCTGTCAGCGAAGCGGTCTCCAAGCCCCGGCAGGATGTACTTGTTGACGACGCTCTTGAGATCGTGAGCGGAGCGGAGCTTTTCCTTGCTGCGAAGATATGCAGGCATCATCGAACGGATCGTGCCAGCTTTCGTGCTGGAGACCCGGGCGGGGGCAGGCGCTGCCTTGCCCGCCTCGAGATCGCTTATCAGCGAGCGCGCTTTCTTGCGGGCATCGGCTAGCCCAAAGCGAGGGCCGTAGCGACCGACAGTGATATTGTGGATTCGTTCCCCGACGCGTTTGCGGAGAATGAACGTCTTTGCACCAGAAGCTCCGATCCGAACACGCAGTCCCGCTGTCGCTGTGCTCGGCCTGGCCTTTCTCAGGCGCTTTGAGTCCCTGGAGTTTGGCATCGGTCAGCTTGGTTGCCATCGGTGAAATCCTTGCCCGGAGCTTCCGCCACCTGTTACCTTAGGTAACATTTGAGGGCAAATACTATCGAACATATGAAGAACATACCGGACTTTGGTAAGAGATAAACTATTGAAACATAGACATACACGGACGCATCCGGAAGCATCCAATATGGACTACGAATCTGAGGGTCGGACGTTCGAATCGTTCCGGGCGCGCCATTCCCCCGAAAGGGCGGAAATGTTCAGGCCGGCCAGGTTATCCTGGTCGGCCTGAAACGTTTTGACGGTTCGCAATTCCGTCCTCCCGCTGCCTCCCCCGCCCTGCCTCCATTCCGGGCGCATGACGATTTCCATCCGCATCCGCGGCCCTGTGACGATGATTCGGATGTTGCGGGTGCGCCGTCATTCGTTCAGCGTGTCCCCACTCCCTCGAAACGCCAAATTGAATTGCACTTCATGCGATAATAACCAAATGGGTGTGAATAGCTATCCGGCAGCGCGAGCAGGCCGGTTGGACGTTGCGGAATCCTCGCAACTGGCTCATACGCAACCCAAGCTTCGCACGATCGAAGCCGAGGCTGCCAGAAAAAGGATCATCGACTTGGCCAAGTCCGCCAGGCCCCGCGCCGCCAAACCTGCCGCTCCCGCCACCAAACCCGCAGCAATGCGCCGCCGCGCAGCCAAGGCCACGCCGCCCGCTGCCGCGGAGCCGGTGATCGCTTCGGCGGCGGACGAACCGCTCGACGAGGCCACGTTCGCGCTGCGCAGCCTGCAGCAGGCCCACGCCAACAACCGCCGCTTCGAAGCCAGCGATGACGAATTGCTGCACTTCTACGAACAGATGGTGCTGATCCGACGTTTCGAGGAAAAGGCCGGCCAGCTTTATGGCCTGGGCCTGATCGGCGGCTTCTGCCACCTCTACATCGGCCAGGAAGCCGTCGCGGTCGGGCTCCAGTCCGCGCTCAGCGAGGGGCATGACAGCGTCATCACCGGCTATCGCGATCACGGGCACATGCTGGCCTATGGCATCGATCCCAAGGTGATCATGGCCGAACTGACCGGGCGCGGCGCGGGCATCTCGCGCGGCAAGGGCGGGTCGATGCACATGTTCAGCACCGACCACAAGTTCTACGGCGGCCATGGCATCGTCGGCGCGCAGGTGCCGCTCGGCGCGGGTCTCGCCTTCGCGCACAAGTACCGCAACGATGGCGGCGTGTGCATGGCGTACTTCGGCGATGGCGCGGCCAACCAGGGCCAGGTCTATGAAACCTTCAACATGGCGGCGCTGTGGAAGCTGCCGATCGTGTTCGTGGTGGAAAACAACGGCTATGCCATGGGCACGGCGGTAAGGCGCGGTTCGGCCGAAACGCATTTCTACCGTCGCGGCACCGCCTTCCGCATCCCCGGCATCGACGTGAACGGCATGGACGTTCTGGAAGTGCGCCAGGCCGCCGAAGTGGCGCTGGAATTCGTGCGCGGCGGAAACGGGCCGGTGCTGCTCGAACTCAAGACCTACCGCTATCGCGGGCACTCGATGTCGGACCCGGCCAAGTACCGCAGCCGCGAGGAAGTGCAGGAAATGCGCGAGAAGCACGATCCGATCGAGGCCGCGAAGACCGAGCTGCTCCAGCGCGGCGTGGCCGAGGACCGGATCAAGGACATCGACAAGAAAATCCGCCAGGTCGTGGCAGAAGCCGCCGATTTTGCCGAAAGCTCGCCCGAGCCGGCATTGGCCGAACTGTATACCGACGTGGTGGTGGAGCAGTACTGACATGGCGATCGAACTGAAGATGCCCGCGCTCTCGCCGACGATGGAAGAGGGCACGCTGGCCAAGTGGCTGGTCAAGGAAGGCGATGAAGTGAAGTCCGGCGATATCCTCGCCGAGATCGAGACCGACAAGGCGACGATGGAATTCGAGGCGGTGGACGAAGGCACCGTCGGCCAGATCGTGGTTCCCGAAGGGACCGAGGGCGTGAAGGTCGGCACCGTGATCGCGCTGCTGCAGGGTGAGGGCGAGGATGCCGCGCCGGCGCCTGCCGCCGCGCCCGCGCCGGCTCCAGCCGCAACGCCCGCCCCGGCGCCAGCTCCTGCCCCGGTCGCGGCGCCCGTCGCGGCCAAGCCCGCCGCCGATCCCGAAGTGCCCGCCGGTACCGCTATGGTTCCCACCACCGTCCGCGAAGCGCTGCGCGATGCCATGGCCGAGGAAATGCGCGCCGACAGCCGCGTTTTCGTGATGGGCGAGGAAGTGGCGGAGTACCAGGGCGCCTACAAGGTCACGCAGGGGTTGCTCGACGAATTCGGCCCCCAGCGCGTGATCGATACGCCGATCACCGAATACGGCTTTGCCGGCATCGGTACCGGTGCGGCGATGGGGGGCCTGCGCCCCATCGTGGAATTCATGACGTTCAACTTCGCCATGCAGGCGATCGACCACATCATCAATTCCGCCGCCAAGACGAACTACATGTCCGGCGGCCAGATGCGCTGCCCGATCGTGTTCCGCGGCCCCAACGGCGCGGCGAGCCGCGTCGGCGCGCAGCATTCGCAGAACTACGGCCCGTGGTACGCCGCCGTCCCCGGCCTCGTCGTGATCGCGCCTTATGACGCGGCCGACGCCAAGGGGCTGATGAAGGCCGCGATCCGCAGCGAGGACCCGGTGGTGTTCCTCGAAAACGAGCTGGTCTATGGCCGCACCTTCGACGTGCCGCAGCTGGACGATTTCGTCCTGCCGATCGGCAAGGCCCGCGTGGTGCGCGAAGGCAGCGACGTGACGATCGTGTCCTATTCCATCGGCGTCGGCTATGCGCTCGAAGCGGCGGCAAAGCTCGCCGACGAGGGCATCGACGCCGAAGTGGTGGACCTGCGCACGCTGCGCCCGCTCGACAAGGAAACGGTGCTGGCCTCGCTCGCCAAGACCAACCGCCTCGTCGTGGCCGAGGAAGGTTTCCCTGTCTGCTCGATCGCGTCGGAAATCATCGCGATCTGCATGGAGGAAGGCTTCGACAATCTCGATGCCCCGGTCCTGCGCGTCGCCAACGAGGACGTGCCGCTGCCCTATGCCGCCAATCTCGAAAAGGCGGCGCTGATCGACGCCAACAAGATCGTCGAGGCGGTGAAGAAGGTCTGCTATCGCTGAGGGCAAGGGGGCGCTGCGGTTTCCGCACGGCAGCGCCCGCCTTAGCCGAAAGACCCTGATTTCCGATGGAACTGGCCGACCAGCTTGCCCCGCTTGAGCGGTTTGCCGTCGCCTATGCCCCGGCGGCGGCGCGGCCGGCGTGGATCGGCCTGTTCGCGTTCGAACAGCGCCTGGCCGATACCGCGAAGCCGGGGCGCGATGCGCTGATGATCCAGTTGCGGCTGGCGTGGTGGCGCGATCGCATGGCGCAGGAGGCCGCGCAGTGGCCACGGGGCGAACCGCTGCTGGCCGGCCTGCAGGTCTGGGATGCCGAGCGCCCCGCGCTGGGCGCGCTCGTCGATGGCTATGAGGCGCGCCACGTTGGCGAGGATGGCGGCGCGGAACTGGCCAGCGCCCGGATTGAGGCGTTCGTGGCGCTCGGGCGCCTGTCGGGCGTGAACGATCCCGGCCCAATCCGCGCGGCGGTGGCGCAGTGGCTCGATCCCGATCCCGCCGCGCCGATGCCTCCGCTGCCCCGCCCGATGCGCCCGCTCGCCATCCTCGCCGGCATGGCAAGACGGCAGGCGAGGGGCCTCCCCGATACCGGCCTGCGCGGCTTCGGCGCGGCGCTGAGGCTGGGCCTGACCGGCCGCTGACCGGTTCGCGCACCGATTGGTTCGCGCAGAGGCGCAAAGAATTCCCGGCCGAAGGCCTCCAAACACATCTGAAAGCCGCAGATGCACGCCTGACGCGAGGCTGCGCCTCCGGCAAAGCATCTCTGCGCCCTCTGCGATCTCTGCGCGATAAAAACGGGTTCGCGCAGAGACCGCAGAGTACGCGGAGAATTTACCCAAGACGCGACCTCCTCCGCGCCTCTGCGCCTCAGCGCGAACAACTCCCCGCCAAATCGGTCCCAACTCGCCCTGCCGCACGGGCCGCCCGCGCGATAGCTTTGCTCCGGATCGGAGGAAGCGCGCGGTGAACCGGATCGTGCTGGGTGCCTTGGGAGCCTTGTTGCTGGTGGCCGCCGGCCTGTTCTGGTGGCAAGGCCGCGCGACCCAAGCCGGCGCGCCGCCCGCGCCCCGGCTCGCGCTCGATACCCCCACGGCCGAGGCGGACGAGCTGCCCGATGCCGACGGGGAAGGGCTGCAAGGCCCCGCGCTGCCGCAGGCGACCGAGCAGACCCGCGAACAGCAGCGCTTCGACCGCCTCGACCGCGACCGCGACGGCCGCATCACCCGCAACGAGATGCTGGCCCCCCGCGTCCGCGATTTCCGCAAACTCGACGTGGACGGCAACAACCTGCGCGGCTGCAAGGAATGGGCGGTCAAGACCTCCGACCGCTTCAAGACCGCCGACGCCAACGGCGACCAATCCCTCACCCGCACGGAATTCGCGACGACGAAGCCGAAGGTGAAGAAGAGGCAGGATTGCGCGTGTCGGTGAGGCAAGTGCTACAATTGCCCTTGTCGCTCATCGAAAGATGGGGGAGACAAGGCGTCTTGCAAGGAGGTTGGACGGTGCAGGGCGGTCGAGACAAGGACGAGGAATTTTCCCTCAAGCCTCACTATTACACAAAATATGTGGTGGATGGCTTTCGATCTCTTAAAGGGTTTGAGATTAAATTAGAAGAAGGTCTTAACGTGCTCGTCGGCCCCAATGGAGCGGGAAAGACAAATTTCATCGACTTACTAGATTTTCTCTCCGTATTCCTTACCAGGGGCTTGGCCGCTGCGACTTCTAATTCTGGCGGGATCGCTCGCGTTTTCAGTCAAGAAAGCCTGAAAAGCAGAATTCCTCGTGTTCAGATTCACGTGTCTGGATTGGCTGACCTCGAAAACTTTGTCGGTGCTGACGCCGGTTTAACACTATTTCGGTACGACTATGATCTAGATATCCGATACAGTCGGACCCATTCTGCGCTTTATGTTGCATCCGAAAAGATTAAGCTAAAGAGTCTATTTTGGAAGCATTACGCTGTACACGTGAATAACACTGTCGGAACATTAGAAATTCGTCGCCGCACACCGTCGGAGGAGATTGAACCGGAGGTTGAAATTGGCTCGCGCCTCAAGTCACGCGGCGTAAAGAACCCGTTTCGATATCGATCTCGATTGCGCTCCTTATCACGACCGACATCGATGGATGGAGGCGAGATAGAACTACCGGTGACGGGACCCGATCAAAGCATCTTGGGGGCACGTACGATGCTCCCCGCCCTTGATGCGATTCGCGAGTCCCTTTCGCGGGGCAGGACGTTCAACCTCACGCCGTCGCTGGCTCGAGAGCCAAGCGACATTACAACCGCGCCGGTCATCATGCCAGACGGGTCGGGATTGTCGGCGACGCTGTATCACCTCGATCAAGCAAGAAGGGGGCGAATCACGGTCAGGGCGGCGGCCCGACGCTTTTCGAGCGAAGATTTGGACACAATCATTGAGTGGACGCGCCTCGTTCTCCCCGAGTTATCGGATATAACTACTGCTGCCGACCCTCATACCGGGAAATACATATCCACTATTTTGGTTAGTTTTGGAGATTCAACGCTTCGAGTTCCATTGCAGGGTCTAAGCGATGGAACACTTAAGTGGCTTTCTTTCGTTTGCCTTATTATTTCTGCGGGGGCTGCAAGGTCGATTGAAGAGCCTGAGAATTTTCTTCACCCAAAAATGCAAAAAATGATGATAAGCTTGATTAGGGATTCGATGATATCGGACCATCCTGGACATTTTATACTTTCTACGCACAGTGAAAGTATCATTAATCAATGTTCCCCTAAAGAAATAATTCTGTTTCAATTTAAAGGGGGAGAGACAAAAGCGGGTCGATTATCTAAGCCTGAAAAAGTTGAAGAGCAGATAAATGAAACGGGTTTTGGGTTGGGGTATTATTATGCATCAAATGCACTATCCTAACATATTAGCCTTTGTTGAAGGTAGTATGGAGCAACTATTCTTAAACAATAATTTTCATTATGTTGAGGTTATACCAGTAAGCAATGGTGTATCTTGGACAATGGCTGCGCTAGCTCAGCAAATAGTCACATTTTTCAAAGCCCGAGATTCTAACGCGGATGCTTTTGTTGTTTGGGTGGATCGTGAAAAAAGACAGGAATCATCTCAAGTTATAAGTGACTATATTAGATCTTCTTTAATAAATGCGGGAGCTGAAAAAGATAAAATTCATATTCTTGTTTGTGATATCATGACTGAGAATATAATTTTAGCAGATGAACAATATATTATATCAAAATTTAATTTAGATAATTACAAATATTGCCATGAAGGCGTTGGTGGAAAGCGATATTTGAAGGAGATGTTTTTAGAGTGCGGGGAGCATTACCGTGAAACAAGGCATGGAGTATCTGCTTTAAAGGCAATAAGGCTGGATCGTTGTGCAAAAGCCAGCCCAGCGGTTTCGTCATTTCTTGCAACTTTTGGGTTTTCCTGCTGGTGGATTGAATAACAAGCGGCTTGCCGTGCGGGCCGAGTGAAACCATTGCGCGGCAACACGGGCGATGATTGTTAATTTTGATCGCCGGTCTTCGCGTAACCCGCTACTCCAACCCCACATCCCACCCCTCACACCCCCGCCAACAACCACTCCCCCAAGTCCCGCTTCGCCCGCGCCGTGTACGCCTCCTTGCGCTCTTTCTTCTTCACGCTGGCGTCCACCGGCGGGAACAGGCCGAAGTTCACGTTCATCGGCTGGTAGCTTTCCGCCTCGGCGTCGCCGGTGATGTGGGCGAGCAGCGCGCCCAGCGCGGTGGTGCGGGGGGGCGGGGTCCAGGGGCGGCCGGCGAGTTCGTGGGCGGTCATCAGCCCGGCGAGCAGGCCGACCGAGGCGCTTTCGACATAGCCTTCGCAGCCGGTGATCTGCCCGGCGAAGCGGATGTGCGGGCGGCTTTTCAGGCGCAGTTCCCGGTCCAGCAGCGTGGGGGAATTGAGGAAGGTGTTGCGGTGCAGCCCGCCCAGCCGCGCGAATTCGGCGTTTTCCAGGCCGGGAATGGTGCGGAACAGCCGCACTTGTTCGGCGTGCTTCAGCTTGGTCTGGAAGCCCACCATGTTCCACAGCGTGCCGAGCTTGTTGTCCTGCCGCAACTGCACCACGGCATAGGGCCAGCGCCCGCGCGGAAATTCGGGCGTGGCGCTGTGCGGGTTGTCCAGCCCCACCGGCTTCATCGGCCCGAAGCGCAGCGTGTCCTCGCCCCGTTCGGCCATCACCTCGATCGGCATGCAGCCATCGAAATAGGGCGTGTTTGCTTCCCATTCCTTGAACGCGGTCTTGTCGCCATCGAGCAGGCCCTGCCGGAACGCGCGGTATTGGTCGCGGTTCATCGGGCAGTTGATGTAGTCCTTGGTTTCGCCCCGGTCCCAGCGGCTCGCCATCCAGCACACGTCCATGTCGATGCTGTCGCGGTGGACGATGGGGGCGATGGCGTCGAAGAAGGCGAGCGCGTCCGCCCCGGTCGCGCCGCCGATGCTCTCGGCCAGCGCTGGCGCGGTGAGCGGGCCGGTGGCGACGATCACCGGCCCCTGCGCCGGCAGCACGTCCACCCGTTCGCGCACGATCTCCAGGTTGGGCAGCGCCGCCAGCGCCTGCTCCACCGCCGCCGAGAACACGTCGCGGTCCACGGCGAGCGCGGAGCCGGCGGGCACGCGCGCCTTTTCCGCCGCCGCCATCAGCAGGCTGTCACAGCGGCGCATTTCCTCGTGCAGCAGGCCGACCGCGTTCTTTTCGTGATCGTCCGACCGGAAGCTGTTGGAGCAGACCAGTTCGGCCAGGCCCGTGCCCTGGTGCGCCGCCGTGGTGTCGCCCCCACCGGGTAGATTGGCGCCGCGCATTTCCGAAAGGCGTACCCGCACGCCGCGCCGGGCGAGCTGCCATGCCGCTTCGCTGCCGGCCATGCCGCCGCCGATGATGTGAACCTGATGCGTCATGTCCCGCGCATTGGCATTGCCTTGCGGCGCGGACAACCCCAAGGTGCGCGGCCATCACGCGGGAAGGACGGTATGACAGGTCGCGCATTGGCCGAGCGGCGGCCCTGGCTGCTCGCCAGCCTGGTTTTCGGCATCAGCTATGGGGTCATCGCCGGCGGCGCGGTGCCGGGGCTGTACCAGATCGCGTGGAAGGGCGCGGGCGTGGGCCTGCTCGCGGTCTATGCCTGGCTGCACCACCCTTCGCGCGGGGCGCACCGGATCGCGCTGGTCATGGCGCTGGGCGCGCTGGGGGACGTGGTGCTGGAAGTGGCGTTCGCCGCCGGCGCGGCGGCGTTCTTCGCGGGCCACCTCGTCGCCATCGCGCTTTACTTGCAGCACGGGCGGGGCGGTGCAGTGAGTCTGCGGGACAAGGCGCTGGCGGTCGCGCTGGTCGTCGGCGTACCGGTGCTGGCCTGGCTGCTGCCGGCGGACCGGGCGGTGGCGATGCAGGTCGCGCTCTATGCCCTGCCGCTGGGCGGGATGGCGGCGGCTGCATGGCTCAGCGCCTTTCCGCGCGGACGCGTGGGCGCGGGTGCGCTGCTATTCGTGGCATCGGACCTGCTGATCTTCGCGCGCATGGGGCCGCTTGCCACCAGCCCACTGCCGCACCTGCTGATCTGGCCGCTCTATTACTTCGGCCAGTTCCTGATCTGCACCGGCGTGATCGGCACGCTACGCCGGGAAGGGGAGTTCAGCGCGGAGTAGGGCTCCAATGCCTTATCCCGCCACCGGCAGCGCGATCGTGCCGTCCGGGTGGCGCCGCAGCGGTCCATAGGCGATCGCCGCGTCGAGCGGCAGATCGGCGTAGATATGCGGGAACAATTGTCCCCCGCGCGAAGGCTCCCACTTCACCGCGTCACCCAGCGCATCCAGATCGACCGCGACGATGTGCAGGCCGTCCTGCCCGGCGAAGTGCTTGTCGATCGTTTCGGCAAGCTGCGCCTCGGTCGACAGATGGATGTAGCCATCGGCGAGGTCGACCGGCGCGCCCCTGAATACACCGGCGTGCTCCAGTTCCGCCATCTGCGGCGCTGTGAGCACCTTGTAGGCGACGGCAGGGGTCATGCCTCGGACGGCGCCTCGCCGTCGGCAGCCTGTTCGGCCGCTTCGCCCTCTTCCTCGGCCAGACGCACCGCGCTGACCACATGTTCGTCATCGGCGACATGGAACAGCCGCACGCCCGCGCTGCCGCGCCCGATCACGCGCAGCGAATCGAGCGGCAGGCGGATCAGCTTGGCCTGATCGGTGACGAGCATCAGCTGGTCGGCCTGCACCGCGGGGAAGCTCGCCACCACCGGGCCGTTGCGGCCGATGTTGTCGATATTGGTGATGCCCTGTCCGCCACGGCCGGTGCGCCGGTATTCGTAGGCGGAGGAGAGCTTGCCATAGCCGTTGGCGCAGACGGTGAGGATGAACTGTTCCTTCTCCGCCAGTTCGGCATAGCGCTCCGCCGCCATCTGCGGTTCGCCTTCCTTCTCCGCCTTCCACGGGGCGAAGCGGAGATAGTCCTCGCGCTCGTCCTGATCCTTGACGCCAACGCGGTGGAGGATCGATAGCGAGATGACCTCGTCGCCTTCCTTCAGCGTCATGCCGCGCACGCCGGTGGAGGTGCGGCTCTGGAATTCGCGCACGTCGTCCGCCGGGAAGCGGATCGCCTTGCCCTGCCGGCTCGCCAGCAGCACGTCATCGCCTTCGGACAGCAGCGCGACGCCGATCAGGCGGTCCTCGCTCTCTTCCTCGAACTTCATCGCGTATTTCCCGTTCGACGGGATGTTGGCGAAAAGATCCATGGCGTTGCGGCGCACGTTGCCCTTCGCCGTGGCGAACATGACGTGGAGCTTGCTCCATTCGCCCTCGTCCTCGGGCAGCGGCAGCACGGCCGCGATGGTCTCGCCCTGGTCGAGCGCGGGCAGCAGGTTGACCACCGGGCGGCCGCGCGTGGCCGGGCCGCCTTCGGGCAGGCGCCACACCTTGAGGCGGTAGACCTTGCCGGCGGTGGAGAAGAACAGCACCGGCGTGTGGGTGCTGGTGACGAACATGTTCGCCACGGCATCCTCTTCCTTGGTTGCCATGCCGGAGCGGCCCTTGCCGCCACGGTTCTGCGCGCGGAAGGTGGAGAGCGGGGTGCGCTTGATGTAGCCATCGAGCGTGATCGTGACGACCATGTCCTCGCGCTCGATCAGGTCCTCGTCGTCGATCCCGTCCGCGGCCGGCGCGATCAGCGAGACGCGCGGCGTGGCATAGGCATCGCGGACCTCGATCAGTTCCTGGCGCATCACGCCATAAAGCTTCACGCGGTCGGCCAGGATCGAGAGGAACTCCTCGATCGCCTTGGCCAGCACTTCCAGTTCGCCGCCGATCTCGTCGCGGCCGAGTGCGGTCAGGCGGTGCAGGCGAAGGTCGAGAATGGCGCGGACCTGCGTTTCGGACAGGCGATAGCTTTCGCCGCCGATGCTTGCATCGTCCTCGATCGCTTCGACCAGGCGGATATAGGACGCGATCTCGCCCATCGGCCATTCGCGGGCGAGCAGCGTTTCACGCGCCAGCGCAGGGTTGGCCGATCCCCGGATGATCCGCACGACTTCATCGAGATTGGTGACCGCGATGACGAGGCCGAGCAGGATATGCGCCCGGTCCCGCGCCTTGTTCAGTTCGAACTTGGTGCGCCGCGTGATGACTTCCTCGCGGAAGCGCACGAAGGATTCGATGATGTCCTTGAGGCTGAGGATTTCCGGGCGGCCGCCGCGGATGGCGAGCATGTTGGCCGGGAAGTTCGATTGCGCCGGCGTGTTGCGCCAGAGCTGGTTGAGAACCACTTCCGGCGTGGCGTCGCGCTTGAGGTCGATGACCACGCGCACGCCTTCGCGGTTGGATTCGTCGCGGATGTCCGAGATGCCCTCGATCCGCTTGTCCTTGGCGGCCTCGGCGATCTTCTCGACTAGACCGGATTTACCGACCTGGTAGGGAATCGAGGTCAGCACGATCGAGCGCCGGTCGCCCCGGCCTTCCTCGATCTTGTGGCAGGCGCGCATGATGATCGAGCCACGGCCTTCGTGATAGGCCTTGCGCGCGCCGGCGGCGCCCAGGATCAGCGGCGCGGTGGGGAAGTCCGGCCCCGGAATGATCTCGATCAGTTCGTCGATCGTGATCAGCGGGTTGTCCATGTAGGCCAGGCAGCCGTCGATCACCTCGCCCAGGTTGTGCGGCGGAATGTTGGTGGCCATGCCGACCGCGATGCCGCCCGCGCCGTTGACCAGCAGGTTGGGGAAGCGCGCGGGCAGGACCGAGGGTTCCTGACGCGAACCGTCGTAGTTGTCGGTGAAATCGACGGTATCCTTGTCGAGATCGTCGAGCAGCGAATTGGCCACGCGCGCCAGCCTCGCCTCGGTGTAGCGCATCGAGGCCGGCGGATCGGGGTCCATCGAACCGAAGTTGCCCTGGCCGTCGATCAGCGGCAGCCGCATCGACCAGTTCTGCGTCATGCGGGCCAGCGCGTCGTAGATCGCGCTGTCGCCGTGCGGGTGATAGTTGCCCATCACGTCGCCGACGATCTTGGCCGATTTGCGATAGGGCCGCCCGGCGACGAAGCCGCCTTCCTGGCTGGCGAAAAGAATGCGGCGGTGGACCGGCTTCAGGCCGTCGCGCACGTCGGGCAACGCACGGCTGACGATCACGCTCATCGCGTAATCGAGATAGCTGGTCTTCATTTCATCGACGATGTCGATCCGCTGGAGTTCGGGATCCGTCGCGGGGGCAGGGGGATCGATGATGGTGGTGTCGTCGCTCACGTCGGTGGCTATTTCGCTCTGGTTGTGGGAATTGATGACCGGCCCTAGGACAATCGGGCGGGAATGGCCAGCAACGCGGGGAATTTCGGGCCGTTACGGGGGTAGTTTTCCACACATGCGACAGGTTGACCGTGTTGCGGGACGAAGCGCCGTTCAATCGCGGTTCACTGCGCAAAAGGTATCGCCGGAGCGGTTGCAAAGGTCATGATTCCGCGCCACTAGCGGAGCCGGCCACAAGTCAACGAACGCCGGCCGGGGCAGGGTGCAAAAGCGATTTCACAACGCTTGCCTTCGGGTTTCCGGGTCGAACAGGAGAATGCATGATGCGGGTTTCTTTCGGGAAGTTTGCCAAGGGTGGTGCAGCCCGCATGGCGCTGGCGACCGCGCTGGCAACCGGCCTTGTCGCGGGTGGAGCGACGCTGGGCGCGACAGCCGCCGTCGCCAAGGAAAAGGAAGCGGCCAAGGCCGGCGCCTTCTCCAAGGAATTCGTCGCCGTTGCCGGGCCTTTGCAGAAGGTTCTGGGCGATGCGGCCGCCGCCAAGGCGAAGGGCGCTTCGGACGCCGATATCAAGACGCAGCTTGCCGGCGCTCCGGCACAGCTGGCAGCCGCGGAAGCCGCGATCAAGAACCCCACCGACCGGATGACGGCCGGCCAGTTCGCGGTGAACCTCGGCGGCATGCTGGGCGACATCGGGATGCGCGAACGCGGCATCAAGAACATGCTCGACAGCGGACTGGTGCCTGCCGACAAGGTCAGCGAGTACCAGTTCTATCTGGGCAACTTCGCCTATACGCAAAAGGACTGGCCGGTCGCTGTCGATGCGCTGACCAAGGTCGTGCAGGCGAACTACAGCGAGGACACGGCGGCGGAGCTTCTGGCTGATGCCTACGTGCAGCAGGGCAAGCCGGCCGAAGGCCTTCAGGCGCTCAAGCTCGCCGTCGATACGCGCAAGGCCGCCGGTGGCACCGTTCCCGCCGACTGGTTCAAGCGCGCCAACCTGATCGCCTACAAGGCGAAGCTGGGGCCGCAGGCGATCGAATGGTCGACGATGATGGTCGCGAACGATCCCTCGCCGATCAACTGGCTCGGCGCCGGCCAGCTGACCCGCGAATTCGGTACGTTCACCAATCAGGAATCGCTCGATCTCGGCCGCCTGATGATGCGTTCGGGGGCGTTCCAGAGCGATCCCAAGTATCTCGAACGCGAATACGTCGAATATATCGAGGCGGCTGACCCGCGTCGTCTGCCGGGCGAAGTGCTGAAGGTGGCGGAAGCCGGCGTCGCCGCCGGCGTGCTGCGCGCGAACGACCAGTTCGTGGCGGACGCGATCTCGCAGGCCAAGGGCCGCATCGCGGCGGACAAGGCCTCGCTGCCCGGCCTGGAACGTGATGCCCGCGCCGGCGCCGATGGCAAGGGTGCGCTGGCAACGGCCGACGCCTACCTGTCCTATGGCGATGCAGCCAAGGCCGAGGATCTCTACAAGCTGGCGATCCAGAAGGGCAACATCGACAAGGATCGCGCGCTGACCCGCCTGGGCATCGCCCAGTGCGATGAAGGCAAGTACGAGGAAGCCAAGGCCACCTTCGCCCAGATCACCGGTGCCGTGCGCGCGCCGCTGGCCAAGCTGTGGACGGTTTACGCGACCACCAAGGCCGCCAAGTAACCCCTGGCGCTAGATGATGTGAAAAGGGGGCGGCCACTGCGGTGGTCGCCCCCTTTTTCGCGTCCCTCACGCGGACAGGGTCTATCCGACAGGATGGAAATCGCCGCTGGCTTCATCCAGCAGGTGAAGAACGCCGTCGGAAATCGCGAAGAAAGCGCCGCGCAGGACGAGTTCGCCCTTGGCTTCCTTGCGCTGGATGCACGGGAAAGTGCGCAGATTCTTGAGGCTGGCCTTGACGCCGGCCTGCTCCATCGCCCGCTCGGCCGTGCGGCCGGTCGTGCCGTGCGCTTCGGCCACGGGTTCGCGCGCCTCGTCCAGCAGGGCGATCCAGTCGGCGATGAAGCCGCCTTCGCCTGGCTCGGTCCCACGCAGTTCCTGCGTCAGCGCGGCCTTGCAGCCGCCGCACATGCCGTGGCCCATGACCACGACTTCCTTCACCTTCAGCACCTGCACCGCGAATTCCAGTGCGGCGGACACGCCATGATGGCCAGGGGACGTTTCGAACGGCGGCACCATCGCCGCGACGTTGCGCACCACGAACATTTCGCCGGGGTCGGTGTCGAAGATCTGCGCGGGATCGACGCGGCTGTCGGAGCAGGCGATGATCATCACGCGCGGCTCCTGCCCTTCGCTCAACTGTTGCCAGCGTTCGAGGCGAGGCGTCCATCCATGGTCACGGAAACGGCGATAGCCGGCGATGAGCTTGTCCAGCTCTGGCGATGAATCATCTGACATGGTGAAGGCTAATGCGCGGGTCGATTGCCACTTTCAAGTGCCCGAAGATACGCCTATCTGGACGCCATGAACGATCTAGCCTCATCGCCTCGCCCGGAACGTCAGCGCAAGCCGGACTGGATCCGCGTGAAAGCGCCGACCAGCCGGGGTTACGGCGAAACGCGCCAGCTGATGCGCGACCTGCGGCTGAACACCGTGTGCGAGGAAGCGGCCTGCCCGAACATCGGCGAATGCTGGACCAAGAAGCACGCGACCGTCATGATCCTGGGCGACGTCTGCACGCGCGCCTGTGCGTTCTGCAACGTCAAGACCGGCATGCCGCGCGCCGTCGATCCGCTTGAGCCGGAGCACGTGGCCGAAGCGGCCGCGAAGATGGGGCTGGAACATATCGTCATCACCTCGGTCGATCGCGACGACCTGCCCGATGGCGGCGCTTCGCAGTTCGTCAAGGTGATCGAGGCGCTGCGACGCGCCACGCCGAAGACGACCATCGAAATCCTGACGCCCGATTTCCGCAACAAGATGGAAAGCGCGGTGGAATCGATCGTCGCGGCCGGGCCGGACGTGTACAACCACAACCTTGAAACCGTGCCCCGGCTGTATCCCACGATCCGGCCCGGCGCGCGTTATTACGCTTCGCTGCGTCTGCTGGAGCACGTGAAGCGGCTCGATCCGCGCATCTTCACCAAGTCGGGCATCATGCTGGGGCTGGGCGAGGAGCGACTCGAGGTCCATCAGGTGATGGACGACATGCGTTCGGCGCAGATCGATTTCCTGACGATGGGGCAGTATCTCCAGCCCACCCCGCGCCATGCCAGCGTGGCCGAATTCGTGACGCCCAAGGCATTCGAGGCCTATGGCGCGATCGCGCGGGCGAAGGGCTTCCTGCAGGTCGCCGCCAGTCCGTTGACCCGGTCCAGTTATCACGCCGGTGACGATTTCCGCGAAATGCGCGCTACCCGCGAAGCGCAATTGGCCAAGGCCGCGCAGAAGGCCGCAGCGCAGGGCTGATCGGGCGTGCCGCATATCGCCGAGAAGCGGCGCCTGCCCTGGTCGCCCGAACAGATGTTCGATCTGGTGGCGGATGTGCGCCGCTATCCCGAATTCCTGCCGTGGGTCGTCGCCACGCGCATCCGTTCGGAAAACGAGTCGGAAATGATCGCGGACATGCTGGTGGGCTTCAGCGCGCTGAAGGAAAAATTCACCTCGCGCGTGCGGTTCGATCGTCCGCGGGGAATCGTGGTTGAGTACCTCGACGGTCCGTTGCGCAAGCTGGAGAACGACTGGGCCTTCGCGCCTGACGGGGAAGGCGGCTGCTTCGTCGATTTTCAGGTCGACTTCGCATTCCGCAACGTCATTTTCGAGAAGCTCGCCGGGCAGTACCTCGACAGTGCCTTCCGCAAGATGGTCGCCGCGTTCGAGGCACGGGCGGAAAAGCTTTACGGCAGCAGCAGATCCAGCGCGACCAGCGTTGCCTGACGGCGCACGTCCGCGCGCGTTTTCGCGTCTTCGAAGAACTTCATCTCGGCATTGACCGCTTCCGGGTCCTCGCCACGTTCGGCCTTGGCGAACACGACCGTGCCCACCGGCTTCTGCGCCGATCCGCCGTCCGGGCCGGCGACGCCGGTGATCGCCACGGCTACATCCGCACCCGAATGCTTCAGCGCGCCCTGCGCCATCGACCAGGCCACGGCGACCGAGACCGCGCCGAACGTGTCGATCACGTCCATGGCCACGCCCAGCATTTCGTTCTTGGCTTCGTTGGAATAGGTCACGAAACCGCGATCGAGCACCGCCGAGCTTCCTGCAATCTCGGTCAGCGCGGCAGCGACC
This sequence comes from Novosphingobium sp. SCN 66-18, assembly GCA_001725355.1. Classification (GTDB taxonomy): domain Bacteria; phylum Pseudomonadota; class Alphaproteobacteria; order Sphingomonadales; family Sphingomonadaceae; genus Novosphingobium. The sequence continues at coordinate 25,420 of MEGD01000028.1, read as the reverse complement.
AGCCCGCCGGTGCAGCTTTCGGCCACGGCCACCTTGCGGCCTGCGGCCAGATTGGTCTCGATCACGCGGCGTGCCAGATCGGCGATGTCGGCGGGAAGCAGATTGTCCATGAAATCAGGCTTTCGGCGTCAATTCTGCGCGGGGCAGATCAACAGCTTGGGGGTCTTGCCGGGCTTGGGCTTGTCCGCGACAGACAGGATGAAGGTGATCAGTTCGGCGGTGTTTTCCGGCGGCAGCGGCGCGAGCAGACGAGCGCCGCGTTCGATGGCGACGCACTGGTCGGGCTTGATCCCGCTGCCCACCAGCTGGCCGACCATGCCTTCCGCAAAGGGCTGAAGCGCCTCGTCAGGCATTTTGGCGAGAAGATCGCGCGTCTGGGCATCGCCCTTGTCCCCGCCCAGCTTGAACAGCGCGGCCTTGGCCGTGGGCCAGGCGGCGGCCTTGCCCGCCGCATAGCGGGCCACCAGCGACCGGCCCTGCGTGGCGAAATAGCCGTTGGGGGAAAGCTGAGGCTGGCAGGTGGTGATCGCGCTGTTCATCACGGTCGGCAGCGCGAACGTGACAAGGCCCGTCACTTCCCGTTCGGTCAGGCAATTCTGCGCCAGAGCGGCCTGCGACTGGAGAACAAGCGCGGCACCCGCGACCAGCGTCGCGGCGATTCTGGTGGAAGAACTGACAGGACGCATGGCGTTTCCTTTCACTGGACCGGGACGACGGTGGCGACGGCTTGTGCGGCGATGCCTTCACCCCGTCCGGTCATGCCAAGCCGTTCGGTGGTCGTGGCCTTCACGCTCACCCGGCCAATGTCAATCGCAAGAATCTCCGCCAGCCTTGCGCGCATCGCCGCCTTGTGCGGGCCGATTTTGGGCGCCTCGCAGATGATCGTGACGTCAACATGCGCGATGGCATGGCCGGATTGCGCGACAAGCTCGGCCGCGTGCGCTAGGAACCGGTCGGAAGAAGCGCCTTTCCAGCGCGCGTCGGACGGCGGAAAATGGTCGCCGATGTCGCCGGCGGCAATGCTGCCAAGCAGCGCATCGACCAGCGCATGGATCGCCACGTCGGCATCGCTGTGCCCGGACAGGCCGTGGGTGTGATCGATGCGCAGCCCGCATAGCCACAGTTCCTCGCCGGGGACGAGACGATGGACGTCAAAGCCCGAACCTGTGCGAGGAAAAGGAATCGTCACCGCGTTCTCCTGAAGGTCACTCTCTCGAAGGTCGCTCTCTCGAAGGTCACTGGCGAATGTGACCTTGCGCAGCCTTTCCTCACCCTGAACCAGCGCGACCGCGTGCCCGGCAGCGACGGCGACCTGCGCGTCATCGCCCGCTTCGGCTTCGCCCTGCCAGGCACGGTGCGCGGCCAGGATCTCCGGGTATCGGAACGCCTGGGGCGTCTGCACCCGATAAAGCCCTTCGCGCCGCGCCGGTTCCAGCATCATGCCGTCTCCGCCGCGGACGAGGCTGTCAACGACAGGAAGGACCGGGATGGCCGCTTCATGCCGGGCCAGCGCTTCCACCAGTGCGGCGATCACGCTTTCCGGCAGATCGGGGCGGGCCGCATCGTGGATCAGCACCAGGTCGGGGGCGTCGGCTTCGAGCGCTTCCAGCGCGGCGCGCACGGAAAGCTGGCGTGTGGCGCCACCCGCCACAAGGCGGACATCGGAAATCCCGGCGAGGGACTGCTCGGCGGTTGCGCGCCAGTTCTCCGGAATGGCGACGACGATGGGAGCGATGCCCGCGTCCGCCATCCGCTTCACCGAATGGCGGACAAGCGGTGCGCCGCGCCACTGCGCGAACTGCTTGGGGACGGAGCCACCGGCGCGCAGACCTTGGCCAGCCGCGACGACAACGGCCGCGACTCGCTTGCCGGCCGGATCTGGAAACGTGTGGTTCATGCGGGCGCGCCTCTATCAGCCTTGCCGTGCGCCCCGCAATGGACTAAGCGCTGCCTGTTTTTTAGGCAGATTTGTACATACGATGAGCACGCTCCCGCATCCTCCGCGCCTTGCACCGCTTCAGGTCGGGCCGGTGCGTATCGATTGTCCGGTGATCCTGGCCCCGATGACCGGAGTTACGGACATGCCCTTTCGCACGCTCGTGCGGCGCTTCGGATCGGGCCTTAACGTCACCGAGATGATCGCCAGCCCGGCGATGATCCGCGAGACCCGGCAATCGCTGCAGAAGGCCGCCTGGGATGCCGTGGAGGAGCCGGTTTCGCTCCAGCTCGCCGGCTGCAACCCCGTCGAGATGGCGGAAGCGGCGAAACTGAACGCTGACCGTGGCGCCGCGATCATCGACATCAACATGGGCTGCCCGGTGAAGAAGGTGGTCAACGGCGATGCCGGTTCGGCCCTGATGCGCGATCTGCCGCTCGCCGCTTCGCTGATCGAGGCGACGGTGAAGGCGGTGGACGTGCCCGTTACCGTCAAGATGCGCATGGGCTGGGACCATAACGCGCTCAACGCGCCCGAACTGGCGCGGATCGCCGAAGATCTCGGCGCCAAGCTGATCACCGTTCACGGCCGCACGCGCAACCAGATGTACAAGGGCAGCGCGGACTGGGCCTTCGTGCGCAAGGTCAAGGACGCGGTTTCGTTGCCGGTCATCGTCAACGGCGACATCTGCGGCATCGAGGACGTGGCCACCGCGCTGGAACAGAGCGGCGCGGACGGCGTGATGATCGGGCGCGGCGCCTATGGCAAGCCGTGGCTGCTGGGACAGGTGATGCACTGGCTGCAGACCGGCCAGTTGCGGGCCGATCCATCGATCGACGAACAGTATCGGCTGATCGTGGAGCACTACCAGGCCATGCTCCATCACTACGGCACGGAAACCGGCGTAAAAATGGCGCGAAAGCATCTTGGCTGGTACACCAAGGGGCTGCCCGGATCGGCCGAGTTCCGCAACCGCGTCAACTTCATCGATGACCCGCGTGAAGTGCTCGATAGCCTGGAACGCTTCTACGCGCCCGCGGAGCATCGCGCGGCGGCATGACCGGGGCGGCGGACTGGCGCCTGCCCGACGCGGCCAGGCCGGATGCCAAGCGCCTGATCGGCAGCATGCCGATGGCGGTTCTGCTGATCGCGCCCGACCTGTCGATTGTCTCCGCCAACCCCGCCGCCGAACAGTTGACGGGGCAGGGTGCGAGCCGTCTCGTGGGGCGTCGCGTGTCGAGCCTGTTCGAGTTCGACGAACCACTGATCATGAACCGCCTGACGGAAGGCGAGGCGCAGCTGTCCGCCCGCGACGCGCAAGTGCGGATCAACAACCAGCCCGCGCGCAGGCTTGACGTCATGACCGCGCCGGTGGCGCATTCGCCCGGGTGGCAATTGCTGGTGCTGCACGAACCCATCGGGGTGGAGGCTCTGGGCGGCAGTGGCAGTGGCGCGAGCGACCAGGGCGGGGTTACGCTGCGCGCGCCCGAAGTGCTGGCGCACGAGATCAAGAACCCGCTGGCGGGAATCCGCGGGGCGGCCCAGCTGCTCGACCGCAAGGTAGAAGGCGGCGATCGTGCGCTGACGGAACTGATCACCTCGGAAGTCGACCGCATTGCGAAACTGATCGACCAGATGCAGTCGCTTTCTCGGCGCAGCCAGGAGCCGGCGGTGCCGTGCAACCTGCACGAAGCGGTGCGTCGCGCGCAGGCGGTGATCGCGGCAAGCGATCCGGGCCGGGTGGTGATCGAAGAGGAGTTCGACCCCTCGCTGCCGCCGATTATGGCCAATCCCGACGCGCTGGTGCAGGTCCTGCTGAATCTTCTGACCAATGCGCGTGAGGCGTGCGAAGGGCAGGCGCACTGCCGCATCGCGGTGCGCACCCGCTTCGCCAGCGGCATCCAGTTGCACACGGGACCGGAAGGCAAGCCCTTGCGCCTGCCGATCGAATTGCGCGTGAGCGACAACGGGCCTGGCATAGACCCCGCGCTGCGCGATCATATCTTCGAGCCGTTCGTCACCGCCAAGAAGCAGGGGCAGGGGCTGGGACTGGCGCTGGTGCAGAAGCTGGTGCGCGAAATGAACGGGCGGATCAGCCATGATCGGGACGAGGCACGGGGCTGGACGCATTTCCGCCTGCATCTGCCGGTGGCGGGAACGGTGAGAGGACAGGCATGAAGAAGTACGTCCTGCTGGTGGAGGACGATGCCTCGATCGCCCTGGTCATCACCGCGGCGCTGGAAGCGGAGGGTTTCCTCGTCGACCGCTGCGACAGCATCGCCGAACGCGACCGGCTGCTGGCCGGCCAGCGCTATGGGCTGATGCTGACCGACGTGATGCTGACCGATGGCGACGGCATCGAAACGCTGGGGCGCGTGCGGCAGGGCTATCCGCGCCTGCCGATCATCATCCTGTCCGCCCAGAACACGCTGGATACCGCCGTGCGTGCCAGCGACACCGGCGCCTTCGAATATTTCCCGAAGCCTTTCGACCTTGAAGAACTTGTTCGCACCGTGCGCCAGGCTTTTGCCTCGGCAGCGACCACGGAAACGGAGAACGAGCACGAAGACGTGCCACAAGCGCTGCCGCTGGTCGGGCGCAGCCAGGCCATGCAGGCAGTCTATCGCATGATCACGCGCGTCCTGCGCAACGATCTTACCGTCCTGATCCTGGGCGAGTCCGGAACCGGCAAGGAACTGGTGGCCGAAGCGGTCCATCAGCTTGGCAATCGTTCCGCCGGGCCGTTCGTGGCGGTCAACACCGCCGCCATTCCCGGAGAACTGATCGAAAGCGAACTGTTCGGCCACGAAAAAGGCGCGTTCACGGGCGCGGTGGCGCGCCATGTCGGCAAGTTCGAGCAGGCCAGCGGCGGCACGCTGTTCCTCGACGAAATCGGCGACATGCCGATGCAGGCACAGACCCGGTTGCTGCGCGCACTCCAGTCCGGGCGGATCCGCCGCGTCGGCGGGCGTGACGAAATCACGCTTGATTGCCGTATCATCGCGGCCACCAACAAGGATCTGCTGCCGATGATCGCGGCCGGGCAGTTCCGCGAGGATCTTTACTACCGGCTTGCGGTCGTGCCGATCGAATTGCCCCCCTTGCGCGATCGGGCGGACGATATCGAGGCGCTGTCGCGGCATTTCCTGTTCCAGGCCGCGTCCGAGGGGCTGCCCCGCCGCCAGCTTTCGCCCGGCGGCGCGGCCCTGCTCGCCCAGCAACCGTGGCGCGGCAACGTGCGTGAACTGCGCAACTTCATCTATCGCCTCGCGCTGCTGGCGCGCGACGAAGTGATTGACGCCAGCGCGATCGAGCCCCTGCTGATCCAGGACGGTCCGGCATCCGCTCGGCCCGTCGATGACATCGGCGCGCACGCCACGGGCAGCGGCGGCACGACGGGCGAGGGCGGAGCGACGGATTTCGCCTCAGCGCTGGCGCACTGGCTGGAACAGGCGCGTCCCGCAGCCGGCGCTCTCTATGATGAGGCGCTGGCCGCTTTCGAGAAGCCGCTGTTCCTCCATGCCTTGTCGCAGACCGGCGGAAACCAGCTGCGCGCGGCCCACTTGCTGGGGATCAATCGCAACACCCTGCGCAAGCGATTGGCCGAACTGGGCATCCATCCTGACGAGGCGATCCAGCGCGTCTGATTTTCCGGATCATTCCACTTTCCACCGAACGGCAGAATTTGCTTGCGCTTGTGCAACAGCGGTGTTGTATATGAGCAACTATGGTTGGTGAAGGCAAAGCTGGCGTGAACCGCTCGCCGCGCTGGTGGCGGCGCTTGCTGATCGGCCTGCGGCGCGCCAACGTGTTCTTCCTGCTGGAACTCGTCGCCACGACCGCGCTTGTCGCCATGCTGGCGGTAAGCTGGATGGCGGTCAGCGCCAATACGGCCAGCAACCAGCTGCTGCCATCCCGGCTGACCTCCACGCTCCTGATCGGCACGCTGGTTCCGGCCATGGCGCTGATCGTCCTCGTAGGCCGCCGGATCGCGCTGCGCCGCGCCAAACAGAGTGGTCTGGGCGCCAGCGGGCGCCTGCACGTCCGCCTTGTCTGGCTGTTTTCGCTGATCGCCGCGATCCCGACCCTGCTGGTCGTGATCTTCGCCTCGCTGCTGTTCCAGTCGGGCGTGGAGTTCTGGTTTTCAGACAACTCGCGCGGAATGCTGGAGAACGCCAGCAGTCTGGCGCGCGGATACTACGCGGACAAGCTGCGCGATGTCGGCAACGAAAGCGTGGCCATGGCCAGCGACATGCGCGCCTATCTGAATCAGACGCCTATCACCAGCCAGGACTTTGCCGAGGGGTATTCCTGGCAGGTGATAAGCCGCAAGCTGAACGAATCCGCGCTGATCGAAAAGGGACCGGACGGCAATTTGCGCACCGCCGCTATTGTCGATCCCAACAGCGACGAGAGCCGCGAGCGGATCACGCCCGATGACATGAAGCGGCTCAATGCCGGCGAAGCCGTGGTGGTCAAGGCTTCCGCCCAGCGGATCGAGGCGATCTCCACGGTCGATCCCGTGCGGGGCATTTATCTTTATGTCGCGCGCAATTCCGATACCTTGGCGCTCAACCAATGGGCGCGCGCGCAAAGCGTACTCAAGGCCTACGACATTCTCAGCGGCCGCGCCCGCGCGCTGCAACTGCGATTCAACCTCGCGCTGCTCACGATCAGCCTGGCGCTCGTGGGGCTGGCGGTGTGGGTGGCGCTGCGCTTCGCCGACCGGCAGGTTTCTCCGCTGGTGGAACTGGTGTCGGCCGCGCGCACGGTGGGGAGCGGCAATTTCTCCATGCGCGTGGCGCATCGCGGTGGCACCGACGAAATCGCGCTGCTGGCGCGCGCGTTCAACCGCATGACCGCGCAGCTTGAAGGACAGACGCAGGCGCTGGTCAGCGCCAACAGCCAGCTCGAGGTGCGCCGCGCCTTCATCGAGGCGGTGCTGGAATCGATTACCGCCGGCATTATTTCGGTCGGACCCGACGGGACCATCCAGCTCGTGAACAGTTCCGCGCAAAAGCTCCTGCAGGCGGCGGGCGCGCCCGATCTGCTAGGCCGCCCGCTGGACCGGATCGCCCCGCAATTCTCCCAGCTTGCCGCCAGCGGCCAGCACGGGGGCATCGTTCAGTATGCCAAGGGTGGCGATCTGCTGACGCTGGCAGTGAAAATCACCGCCGACCGCAACGGCCACGTCATCACCTTCGAGGACATTACCCGCCAGTTGCTGGACCAGCGGCGCGCGGCCTGGTCCGACGTGGCGCGCCGGATCGCGCACGAGATCAAGAACCCGCTGACGCCGATCCAGCTTGCCACCGAACGCCTGCGCCGCCGCTATGGACGGCAAATCACCACCGACCCGGAGCTGTTCGAGGAACTGACCAGCACCATCATCCGGCAAGTGGGCGATCTGCGGAAGATGGTCGACGAATTCTCGTCGTTCGCGCGATTGCCCAAGCCCGTGTTCAGGGCCGAGGATGCGAGCGATCTCGTACGGCAGGCGCTGTTCCTTCAGGAAGTGGCGCATACCGAGATTACCTACAGCTTCAGTTCCGACGGGGATTCGGCCGCTATCCAGTGCGATCGGCACCAGTTCGGCCAGGCGATGACCAACGTGCTCAAGAACGCGGCGGAAGCGATCGACAGCCGGGCGCGCAAGGAAGATGTCGATTTCCGAGGGCGCATCGCCGTGCACCTTGCCAGCACCGATAGCGCCGTCACCGTCACCGTCTCCGACAACGGGATCGGCCTGCCGGCGGAGCGCGAGCGCATCCTGGAACCCTATATGACCACGCGCGAGAAGGGCACCGGCCTGGGGCTCGCGATCGTGAACAAGATCGTCGAGGAACACGGCGGGGAAATGACGTTCTCGTCGACGGATGAAGGTGGCACGTGCGTCTCCATGCGCTTCGCGCGCGAGCCGCAATCCGAAGCGGCGCCGGCAACGGAACCACCCGGCGTCGTCACGGTCTCCTGAACCGGCGCGTGAAATCAAGATTTACGGAACCTGCTCGATTTACGGAACCCGCACATGGCACTCGATATCCTGATCGTTGACGATGAACGCGATATCCGCGAGCTCGTCGCGGGCGTCCTCAGCGACGAAGGCTATGGCTGCCGCCTTGCAGCCGACAGCACCGCCGCGCTGGCCGCGATCGACGAGCGCCGGCCCAGCCTCGTCCTGCTTGACGTGTGGCTGCACGGCAGCCCGATGGACGGGCTGGAAGTGCTGGACGAGATCAAGAAGCGCGAGCCGGAACTGCCGGTGATCATCTTCTCGGGCCATGGCGGCATCGATACCGCGGTATCCGCGATCAGCCGCGGCGCGATGGACTTCATCGAAAAGCCGTTCGAGGCGGAACGCCTGCTGCTGCTGGTCGAGCGCGCCACCGAGACCGAGAGACTTCGCCGGGAGAACGCGCGGCTGCGCAGCGGTTTCGCGACGGCTGACGAGTTCACCGGCAACAGTTCCTCGATCAATGCGGTGCGCGCCACTCTGAAGCGTGTGGCCAACACCGGCAGCCGCTTGCTGATTTCCGGCCCGGCGGGATCGGGCAAGGAGGTGGCCGCGCGCCTTCTTCACAGCTGGAGCCCGCGCGCGCAGAGCGCGTTCGTCACGGTCAATTCCGCCCGGATCACGCCCGAACGGTTCGAACAGGAACTGTTCGGGGAAGAAGCCGACGGCAAGCTGGTGCGGGCCGGACTGCTCGAAATGGCCGATGGCGGCACGCTGTTTCTCGATGAAGTGGCGGACATGCCGCCTTCCAGCCAGGCGCGCATCCTGCGCGTGCTGACCGAACAATCGTTCGTGCGCGTGGGCGGGCATCGCCAGATCCGCGTGGACGTGCGCGTGGTCTCGTCGTCTTCACGTCCGCTGGAAAAGGAAATCGCCGAACGGCGCTTTCGCGAGGACCTTTACTACCGGCTCAATGTCGTGCCGGTGACGATTCCCTCGCTGGCGGAGCGGCGAGACGATATTCCCGCGCTGGTGGACCATTTCTTCACCCGCTACGCCACCGAGCAGGGAATTACCCCGCCGGCCATATCGCCAGAGGCCATGGCCGCGCTGCAAAGCCACGACTGGCCCGGCAACGTGCGCGAACTGCGCAATGTCGTGGAACGGACCGTCATCCTGGCCCCGCGCGACCGGCTGGGCCGGATCGATTCCGACATGCTGCCGTCCGAAATCGTCAGCGGCCGTCTGGGGGCGGAAGCGGGTACGCCGGCGCTGATGGGAGTGCCCTTGCGCGAAGCGCGCGAGAACTTCGAGCGCGAATACCTCAAGGTCCAGATCCGGCGCTTTTCGGGGAACATCTCGAAAACGGCGAACTTCATCGGCATGGAGCGTTCGGCGCTGCACCGCAAGCTCAAGCTGCTGGGTATGGTCGACCGGCGCGAAGACGAAATCGACGACTGATTTCGGACGGCGAGGGGGCAATTGCGTTTTCTGTCGGAACTCTTGCGCATTTTCCAAGTTTACGCGCAGGGGTTCCCGCAATAAGAGAGTCATCGAAACCGGCTTGAACGGGTTCCGGCGACGGAGCTTCGAACACGCCAGATCGCGACGCCACAAAGGGCGCGCCAATACGAAGGAGTCACACGAATGACCGGCAAGACACTTTCCGCACGTCCGCGCGCCAAGGCCGAAGCGGCACCCGCAGCCGAAACGGTCCCCGCTCCCCAAGCTGCCTCTCCGGCCGGCGGGGCCAAGGGCCAGAACCTTCAGGACCTTTTCCTGAACCACCTGCGCAAGAATAAGATCCCCGTCACCATGTTCCTGGTTAAAGGCGTCAAGCTGCAGGGCATCGTGACGTGGTTCGACAATTTCTCCATCCTGCTCCGCCGGGATGGGCAATCGCAGCTTGTCTACAAGCACGCGATTTCCACGATCATGCCGGGCCAGCAGCTTTCCGTGGCGCACTTCCAGGGCGCGAATGACGAAGGCGGCCGCAAGCGGCTGCTGCAGGAAGTGTTCCTGTCGAGCGTGCGCGATGCCGGGGTGCAGGTGACGATGTTCCTCGTCAACGGCGTGATGCTGCAGGGCAAGGTCGCGGCCTATGACCTGTTCTGCATGCTGCTGGAGCGCGAAGGTTACGTCCAGCTTGCCTACAAGCACGCGGTTTCCACGATCCAGCCCGCAGGCCATGTCGACCTGACCGGCGATTGGGACGGCGAAAGCGCCTGACAGATGGCTTCGGACGCGTCCTGATGAGTTCGTTCGAGTTCGGGAACCGCTCCGAAGAACAGCGCAATGAAGTGGCCCGCGGCGCCCGCGCGCTCGTCGTGCTGCCGGATATCCGGCAACGCGGCGGCGGGCTGGGCGACGATACCGAGGCACGCCTGGAAGAAGGGAAGGGGCTGGCCTTCGCGATCGGGATCGAGGTGGTGGACGCCTTTGTCCTGCCGATCCGTGCGGTGCGCCCCGCCACCCTGTTCGGGGAAGGGCAGGTGGAACGGATGGCGGTTGCCGCCAACCAGTCCGATGCCGAACTCGTCATCGTCGATGGCGCGCTTTCGGCGATCCAGCAGCGCAATCTCGAAGACAAGCTCAAGCGCAAGGTCATAGATCGCACCGGCCTGATCCTGGAGATCTTCGGCGAACGCGCGGCGACCGCCGAAGGGCGCTTGCAGGTCGAACTCGCGCATCTCGATTACCAGGCGGGGCGGCTCGTGCGCAGCTGGACCCACCTTGAACGCCAGCGCGGCGGCTTCGGCTTCCTGGGAGGCCCCGGCGAAACCCAGATCGAGGCCGACCGGCGCCTGATCCGCAACCGCATGGCGCGCATTCGGCGCGAACTGGAGCAGGTCCGCCGCACGCGCGGGCTCCACCGCGACCGGCGCCAGCGCGCGCCTTGGCCCATCATCGCGCTGGTCGGCTATACCAACGCGGGCAAGTCCACGCTGTTCAACCGCCTGACCGGCGCCGGGGTGATGGCCGAAGACCTCCTGTTCGCCACGCTGGACCCCACGATGCGGGCGATTCGCCTACCGGGTGTTGAAAAGGCGATCCTTTCCGATACCGTAGGCTTCATTTCCGATCTGCCGACCCAACTTGTCGCGGCGTTCCGCGCCACGCTGGAGGAAGTGACGGCGGCCGACGTCATCGTCCACGTGCGCGACATCGCCAATCCGGCCACGGCCGCGCAGAAGAAGCAGGTCGAGGACGTCCTCGCCGATCTCGGCGTGATCGGGGAGGACGGTGCCAGCGTTCCGATCATCGAGGCGTGGAACAAGTGGGACCTGCTCCCGGAAGACGAGCGCGCGATGCGGCTGGACCTCATCGCGGCCGACGTGCCGGACCGGCCGGTCGTACCGCTTTCCGCGATGACGGGCGAGGGCGTCGATGACCTGCTGGCGCGCCTGGGCACGATGCTGACCGGCGGCGCGACCGAGCTGGAGTTGTCCATTCCGATGGGCGACGGCCAGAAGCTGGCGTGGCTCCATGCCCACGGCGAGGTTCTGTCGGAACGCGAGGTCGAAAGCGCGGCGGGCGAGCCGCAGGTGCGCCTGAAAGTGCGGCTGACGCCGCGCGAATTAGGGCGCTTCAACAGCCTCTGACGCCTTGACCGCCTGCCACAGCGCTTCCTGCCCATCCAGCGCCAGGCCGGCAAAGGTGCCCCCTGCCATGGCTTCCATCGCCCGGAACCGCCGCTCGAACTTGGCGTTGGCGGCCCGCAGGGCATCTTCGGGGGCAATGCCGTGGCTTCTGATCACGTTGACCGCGGCGAACAGCAGGTCGCCCGCTTCTTCCAGCCTTTCCGCTTCGTTTCGCGCCGCTTCGAGTTCGGCCGCTTCCTCGGCCAGCTTGGCTACCGGACCGGCGGTGTCGGGCCAGTCGAAGCCCTGCCTCGCGGCCCGCTTCTGGAGTTTCTCGGCACGCATCAGCGCGGGGAGGGCAACGGCCACGCCGTCCATGGCGCTTTGTTCGCCCTTGGCGGCCCGTTCATCCGCCTTGAGCGCTTCCCATCGTTCCTCGCGGGACTGGTCCGGATCGCCGTCCCCATTGCTGGCATCCCCGAAGATATGCGGATGTCGCTTCTCCATCTTGTCCGAAATCGCGTTGGCGACGTCGGCGAAGGCGAACAGGCCGGCTTCCTCAGCCATGCGGCTGTGGAACACGACCTGGAACAGCAGATCGCCCAGTTCCTCGCGGAGCGCCGCCATGTCGCCGCGCGCGATCGCGTCGGCCACTTCGTAGGCCTCCTCGATCGTGTAGGGGAAGATCGTGGCGAAAGTCTGCGCTCGGTCCCATTCGCAGCCCGATTGCGGATCGCGCAACCGCGCCATGATCGCCAGAATGCGGGAAATCGCGTCGGCGGGCAGTTGAGTGGATGCTGGCGTCGTCACGGGGAATCGTCCTGGCCGGGGAAGGGCGACTTGCTCCCTATGCCAGCGCAACGGCGATGTCACCGGCAGTGCGTCAGTCATCGGATTTGCGGCGGAATGGAGCAATCTTGCGCACCGCTCCCTTGATCCGATCCGGCGCATGTGAAACCGTCGGGGAGCATTTCGGGAAAGGACGTTCGACCATGGCGGAACACGATCAGCAGCGGCGCATGGTTCTGGCGGGCATGGCGTCCATGGCCGTGGCGCCCCTGTTCGGTGCAACCGCGCAGGCGCGGGTCCTCGGCAGCGGCCTGACCGGCATTCTCGGCAATGCCTCCGACAGCGCGCTCGACAAGCTGGCCTTGCCCGGCGCGTTCTACAACGACAGCGCGGTGCGCATCCTGCTGCCATTGGTGGGCAGCGCGGGCGGCCTTGGCGGCGCGCTGGGATCGGTGCTGGGCGCAGGAGACCGGTTGGGGCTAACCGACGGCATCACCCGCAAACTCAATGATGCGGCCGGTCTTGCCGCCAAGGAAGCCAAGCCCATTTTCCGTGCCGCGATCAGCCGCCTGTCGCTCAACGACGTTCCCGGCATCGTTTCGCAGAACGACGGGGCCAGCCAGTACCTGCGGCGCAGCGCCGGTGCCGAACTGACCGGCAAGATGCGCCCACTGATCAACGCCGCGCTCGGCAAGGTCGGGGCGTTCAACCAGCTCGACAACCTCTCGCGCCGCTCCAGCCTGATTTCGGCCGCCGGCATCACGCGCGACAAGCTGGGCAATTCGGTGACCGACCAAGCGCTGAACGGCATCTTCAAGTACATCGGCAGCGAGGAAGGCCGGCTGCGCGCCAATCCCGCCGGAACGGCCGGTTCGTTGCTCAAGGGAATTCTCGGAAACTGAGGCACGGGGGGAGCGATTGGCATCCCCCGCCGCATCACCTCGCAAAGTGCGATAATAAGTATTATGTAAACTAGTATCGAAGCGGAAGGGCGCCCCGATTACCTCAACCAGCTGAACGCCAGCGCCGCGACAGCGATGATGGCGACCCATGCCAAGGCCATCCAAGCTTTCGTTCCCAGCGGCAATCGTGTCAGCCGACGATTGGAAAGCACCAGGACCAGCGCGGCCAGGATTCCGATAATGCTGATCCATTGATCGGTCATCGCGGCGATCCTTTCGGTCCTAGAGTTCGATCTCCATCCCGTCATAACCGGGATCGACATGCGGCGGCGTCTCGTCGCAAAGCGTACGGTAATCCATGCTCTTGTCGAGATGCGTCAGGACGGCGCGCCCGGCGCGGCACGCCTCGACCAGTTCGAGCGCCATGGCCAGATGCGCGTGCGTGGGATGCGGCTGCCGGCGCAAGGCATCGACAACCAGCACGTCCACACGATCGAACAGCGCCACCATATCTGTATTTATCTCGCTGAAATCCGTTGCGTAACCTATTGATTTTCCGTCTTGATCGAAGCGAAACGCGGTGGATTGCGCGGGGCCGTGCGGCATCTGGCAATGGCTGATGCCGATGCCGGCGATCATGCGCACGCGGTCGAGATTATCGAGATTGCAGATCGTGTGATAGCCGTGCTGCCCGGCGAAGACATAGCCGAAGCGCTGGCGCAGGCGGCGGACGGTCTCCTCGGCCGCATAGCCCGGCAACGGGCCGCCCCGGCCCATGCGCAGCGGTCGCAGATCGTCGATGCCATGCGTGTGATCTGCGTGATCGTGCGTCCACAACACGCCGTCGAGCCGGTCAATTCCGGTGGCCAGCAATTGCTGGCGCAAGTCCGTCGGTGTATCGACCAGCAGGCGCGAACCATCGGCGCCTTCGACCACAATCGCCACGCGCGTGCGGCGGTTGCGCGGCTCGTCGGGATCGCATTCGCCCCAGTCGTTGCCGATGCGCGGTACGCCGGTCGACGTGCCGGACCCGAGTACGGTCAGTTTCACCGGGCCACTTTCACAGGCTGGCCTTGCCGAACAGCCGGAAGAAGTTTTCCCCGGTCACGCCGGCCAGACGCTCGCTGCTGATGCCACGCAATTCGGCCACGAACGCACAGGTATCGGACACGAAGGCCGGCTCGCAGGTCTTGCCGCGATGCGGCACGGGAGCCAGAAACGGAGCGTCGGTTTCGACCAGCAGGCGATCTTCAGGAAGTTCCGCCGCGATCGCTTGCAAGTCCTTGGCATTCTTGAACGTCACGATTCCGGAAAGCGAAATCGTCAGTCCAAGGTCGAGCGCGGTCCGGGCAAGATCGGCCGAGGCCGTGAAGCAATGGATCAGCGCGGGGAAGGCCCCCTTCCCCATTTCCTCGGTCAGGATGCGGGCGGTATCCTCCTCGGCATCGCGCGTGTGGATCACCACCGGCAGCCCGGTTTCGCGTGCCACACGGATGTGCGCGCGGAACAGGTCCTGCTGCACGGCGCGATCCGAATGATCATAGAAGTAGTCCAGCCCGGTTTCGCCGATGCCGATGACCCGGCTGTCGCGCGTCGCCTCGAGCAGCACGCTTTCGCCCAGGTCGGCATGGGCATCGGCTTCGTGCGGGTGAATGCCCACCGTAGCCCAGACGTCCGGTTCGCGATGCGCTGTGGCGATGATGTCGGCCCATTCGCGCTCGCGCGTGGCGATGTTCAGAAAGCCCCGCACCCCGGTTTCGCGCGCGCGCGCCAGCACCTCGTCCTGGTGCTCGTCAAGGCCCTTGTAGTTCAGATGACAGTGGGAATCGATCAGCATCAGGCGTCCGTTTCCCCTGCGGCATCGTCCGGCAGTTCGAGGCGCGGAAACGCGCCAACGGGTTGCGCCAAGCGTTCGCCGGTGGCGACGCGCGCCATGTACCAGTCCGCATCGGTGAGATTGGCGATGTTGCGTTCGCCCAGCGGAATGCCCAGCTGGTCCAGCACCTTGTTCGCCGCGGCAGGAACAACCGGGAGGATCGCGATGGTCAGATCGCGGATGGCCATGAACAGCGTCAGCAGCACCGCGCGCATCCGCTCCGGATCGGTCTTGCGCAGGGTCCAAGGCGCCTGTTCGTCGATGTACTGGTTGCAGGCGAACACCGCGCGCATCCACGCGTCGATCCCGGCCGAGAAGTTGAGATCGGCGAAGGCGGACGGCAGCTCGTCGCGGCAGGCCAGCGCCACGGTAGCGAGCAGCGCGTCGTCGGCCTCGATGCTCGCAAACGCACCAAGTTCGCCGTCCAGGTTCTTGAAGATCATGGAAAGAACGCGCTGGACGAGATTGCCGTAGCTGTTCGCCAGCTCGGCGTTGCAGCGCGTGACGATAGCTTCGGACGAATAGCTGCCGTCCTGCCCGAACGCGACTTCGCGCAGGAAGAAATAGCGCAGCGGATCGACGCCGAAGCGGGCGGCCAGCGCCAGCGGATCGGTGACGTTACCGAGCGACTTCGATTCCTTCTGCCCCCGGTTAAGCAGGAAACCGTGCCCGAACACCTGCCGGGGCAACGGCAGGCCGGCGCTCATCAGGAAAGCCGGCCAGTAGATCGTGTGGAAGCGCACGATGTCCTTGCCGATCAAGTGCAGGTCCGCCGGCCAGTAGGCCTTGTATTCCGCCGTTTCCTCGGGCCAGCCAAGGCCGGTCAGGTAATTGGTCAGCGCGTCCACCCACACGTACATCACGTGGTTTTCGCTGCCGGGCACTTTGACGCCCCAGTCGAAGCTGGTGCGCGAGACCGACAAATCGCGCAAGCCCTGGCTGACGAAGGCGATCATCTCGTTGCGGCGGCTTTCGGGCCGGATGAAATCGGGATTGTCGCGATAGTGCGCCAGCAGTTTCTCGCCATAGGCGGAAAGACGGAAGAACCAGCTTTCCTCGACCGTCCATTCGACCGGCGTTCCCTGCGGGGAGAGCTTCTCGCCCCCTTCCCCGGCCACGAGTTCGCTCTCGTCGTAATAGGCTTCGTCGCGGATCGAGTACCAGCCTTCGTAGCGGCTCAGATACAGGTCGCCATTGGCTTCCATGCGCCGCCACAGTTCCTGCGTGGCAAGGTGATGACCCGGTTCGGTGGTGCGCTGAAAACGATCATAATCGACATTCAAGGCATCGCACATATCAATGAAATATTGCGACATTTCATCGCTGAGTTGCTTCGGCGTCACCCCCAATTCGCGCGCCTTCTGCGCCATCTTGAGGCCGTGCTCGTCCGTTCCGGTCTGCAGCCGCGCGTCACGGCCCATCGATTTCTGGAAGCGCGTGATGACGTCGGCGGCAATCGCCTCATAGGCATGGCCGATGTGCGGCTTGCCGTTGGGATAGCTGATGGCAGTGGTAACGTAGTAAGGTTCGCCCATCGGGCCGGTCGCTTTCACTCTGGAGACATGCGCTTAATGCGCCCCTTCCCTAGTGCGCGCGACCGATGCCAGCAACCCGCCGATTTCCATCATCAGCAAGGCCGGGTCGAAGTTATAGGTGGGCGCCTGTCCGGCGAGGCGGACGAGCGCGGCATGGGTATCGGCGATGCGCAGCCTGTAAGCGTCATCCACCTCGTGCATATGGTCGACCAGCACCATGCGCGCGCATTCTATCGCCGCGAGCTGGCGTTCCCGGTCGGGCCGCTGCCCCATCGCGCCGCTCAGCGCTCCGCGCAGGGCGAAATCGGCATCGCCCTGCGCAACGAGCTTTCGGAACAGGCCGTGCACCTTGCCCAGATCCTGCTCCGCGAACGCGATGGCCGCACCCGGTGATCCTCCGGCAACCGCGATCGCGGCCGCGCGCGTCGCGCTGTCCAGCCCCGGCATTGCCGCATCGACCGCTTGCGAAAGCTGGTCCCGGTCGAGCGGGTGGAACCGCATGACAAGGCAGCGCGAACGGATCGTCGGCAGCAGGCGGCCCAACCCATGCACCACCAGCAGGAAGAACGTGCCTTGCGGCGGCTCCTCAAGACTTTTCAGCAGGGCATTGACCGCGCTCTTTTCCAGCTGGTCCGCGGCGTCGATGATCACCGCTCGCCGCGCGCCCAGCGTGGGGCGGGTGACAAGGCGCCGCTGCATCTCGCGCACCTGGTCGACGGAAATGTTCCGCTTGGTGAGATAGGGCTTGCCGTCGGCCTTCTTTTTCGCCTCGTCATCGTTGGCCGGCAGGGGCGACAGCGTGAGAATATCGGGATGGGAATCCGGCGGAGGCTGGGGGATTCCCCGTTCCGCCACGAGTTCCGCCGCGGCCATCCGCGCGAAGCCGGCCTTGCCCAGCCCCTCGCGACCGGCGAGCAGCCAGGCATGGTGCATCCGGTGCCCGGCCATGGCCGTGCGCCACGTGCGCCACGGCTCCTCATGGCCGACCATCGGCCCGCTGGGTGGCGGCGTCATGACCGTGGCAACCGATCGAGCGCGGCAACGATGCGATCGTGCACCGCCTCGGGCGATCCGGCGGCGTCGATCCGGACAAAACGGGTCGGCTCTTCCTCGGCAAACCGCCGGAACGCGCCGGCCACGCGCGCGTGATAGGCAGCCGCGCGCCCGCCGATGCGATCCGCGCCATTCGTGTCGCGCAAGGTCAGCCTTCTCTCCGCCTCATCCGCCGGCAGTTCCAGCAGGAGCGTGAGGTCAGGGAGCAGTCCCTCGCTGCCGATCCGGTGCAGAGTGCGAATGTCGTCATCCGAAAGGCCGCCACCGCCGCCCTGGTAGGCGCGGCTGCTGTCGAGGAACCGGTCGCAGATCACCCAGCCCCCACGCGCCAGTGCCGGACGGATCAGCCGTTCGACATGATCGGCCCGCGCCGCGGCGAACAGCAGCGCTTCGGCCCTGGCGCCCCAGCCCTCGCCCTCGGTGGACAGCAACAGCGCGCGGATCGCTTCGGCGCCGGCGGTACCGCCGGGCTCGCGCGTGACGATCACTTCCACCCCGCGCCGGCGCAGTGCCTCGGCCAGCAAATGGGCCTGCGTGGACTTCCCAGCCCCCTCGCCGCCCTCGAATGCGATGAAGCGCCCTGTCATCGGCGTTATCGGCGTCATCGGCCGACCAGCGAAAGCAGGCCATCGCGCATCCGCGCCACCGGACCGCCGGTGCCCACGGCATCCGCCGCGATCAGCGGCAGGCGTTCATCGGGCAAGCCGGGAACCTTGGCGATCAGCGTGGCGACTTCCTGCCCCTTGGCGATGGGGGCGCGCAGCGGCCCCTTGTACCGGATCGAGAGCGTATAGCCCGCGCGCGCGCCCGCCGGCATCGAAATCGCCAGCGCCCGGGGCGCGATCAGCCGCACCGCGCGGGTTGTGCCGCCTCGCACGCGCGCTTCACCCACCAGCGCGCCGGGGCCGTATAGCGGCCGATCCCGCCAGGCGGCGAACCCCCATTCCATGAAATCGCGCGACTGCTTCGCGCGCAGGGCCGGCTTGTCATAGCCCCCGACGACCATGATGATGCGCCGGCCGTTGCGGATGGCCGACCCCACGAAACCGTAGCCGGCCTCGTTGGTGAAGCCGGTTTTCACCCCGTCCGCGCCGGCGGTGTAGCCGTAAAGCGGGTTGTGGTTTTCCTGCTCGATGCCATCCCAATCCATTTTCGCGTGGCCATAGAAGCGGCGGTAGAGCTGGGGATGACGCAGGATCAGCGCCTGGCTCAGCGTGGCGAGATCGGCTGCCGAGACATAAGTCTGTCCCCCGTCGGGCCAGCCGTTGGGGGTGTTGTAATGCGTATCGCGCATGCCCAGCTTGCGCGCCTCGGCATTCATCATCGCGGTGAACGCGGGCACGCTGCCGGCGACGCCTTCCGCCAGCACCACGCAGGCATCGTTGGCGGAGACGGTGACGATGCCGCGCAGCAGGTCCGCCACGGTCACTTCCGCGCCGTCGGCCAGGAACATGGTGCTGCCCACGCCGCGCCATTGCTTGAAGGTCTCATGGCGGACGGGCAGCTTGCGATCGAGCGAGAGCTTGCCCTGCGCGACGAGTTCGAAGGCGACATAGCTCGTCATGATCTTGGTCAGCGAGGCCGGAATGAACCGCCGATGGGCGTCGCGTTCGAACAGCACGCGCCCGGAACTGACATCGATCATAAAAGCCGTCGGCGCATCGAGTTGCGGCATGGCCATGGCCGGCGGCGCCTGCACCGTGGCGGCCGAAGGCGCCGCGCCAACGGCCAGCGCCATCAGCGTCATCAGCGGTAAAAGAGTCGGGCGTTCAGGCAATCGGCATCCCCGGAGGCTTGCGGATTCCCTGCCCCTTTCAGGGCGCGCGCAGAATCCGCGCATCCGCATAGCCGGAGCGACGCGCTTTCGCCAAGGCCGCATCTGCTTCCGCCTGCGTGGCGAAGGGGCCGCTGCGCACGCGCCACAGCGATCCAACGGCCGTCACGCCTCCGCCGACGGCCTTGGCGACCGTTTCGGCCCGTGGTCGCGTGGAAAACGCGCCGACCTGAACGTAGAGGCCGGCAGTCTGGCGCGCAGCGGCGGGAACGGGCTTGGGAGACGGCTTTGGCGTGGGCTTGGGCGAAGGCGTCGCCATGGGCGCCGGCCGCGGCGTGGGCGGGGGAGCGGGCGTGGCGACAGGATGCGGCGCAGGCGTCGGACGCGGAGCCGGTTTCGCGATTGGTGCCGGCTTCGGCGTGGGCGTTGCCGCCGTTACCGGCGCGGAAGGAGCGGGGCGTGGCGTCGGCTTTGGCGTCGTGGAAGCCGCCGGCTTGGGCGGCGCGACGGGGGGAGGTGCGGGGTGTGGCGTGGCCGCCGGGGCCGGAGCTCCCGCAGGCGCCAGCGTCACCCCGGTCGCGGTGCCCAGTTTGCGGCGCAGTGCGGTGAGCAGGCCCGGCGGCGTATCCATGCGGGCCGGGGCCTGTTCGCCCTGCCGCAGCAAGGCGCGTTCCGGCTCGATCGGATTGACGCGGCGGACGCGCACCGGCGCCTGCGATCCCGGCACTAGCCCCAGTTGCGTCCACGCAGCGGGCGAGAGGTCCAACAGCATTTTGCCCGACATCGGCCCGCGCCGTTCAAGCCGGACGAGGATGGTCTTGCCCGAATCGAGCGCGGTCACTTCCACGTAGCTGGGCAGCGGCAGGGTGCGGTGCGCGCCGCTGATGCCAGCGCCGTCGTCGCGACCGGCATAGCCGACCGCGTCGTAGTTCATCGTGTCGGCCGGCGTGTAGGTCACGCCATCGACCACGAACGGCGCGCCCAGCACCATCGGGTAATCGCCCGCCGGGCCGGCGCGGTCTTCAACGGCTGCTGGCGGGCCTTTCGCCAGCGCCATCTCGCCTATCAAGGGCGCCGAAAAGGCAAGGGCCGTCACCGCAATGATCGCGGTGGCGGAAGCGAAGCGGCTAACGGCTGATCTCATCTGCAAGAAGTCCTACGGACAGAGCGTAAAAGTTCGAGCAGTTGTAATCGAGGATAACTCGATAATTTCCGGTTAGCAGGTAGGCGGTTCTCCCCTTCCCGTCCGGTTCCAGCAGAGAGGCGAGCACGTCGTCGCCCGGCCAGACGCCCGATTTCGGCGCCAGCCCCAGCGCGCGCCATTCGCGCATGGTCTTCCAGCGGCTGTGCCGCGCGAACACCTGCGGGCAGCGCGGGCTGGCCAGCGCCGTGCCCAGCGCGGCGCGGTCAAGCCCGTCCGGCACGCTGACGGCGATGCCCCAGGGCTCGCCTGGCCGCCATCCGGCATCGCGGAAATAGTTGCCGATCGACGCGAGCGTATCGGCCCGGCTGCTCCAGATGTCGGCCAGCCCGTCACCATCGGCATCCTGCGCCACGCGCAGATAGACGCTGGGCAGGAACTGCGGGTTGCCGAAGGCCCCGGCCCAGCTGCCGACCAGCTTGGAGCGCGGCACGCCCCGGTCCATCATCTTGAGCAGGGCGATGAATTCCTCGGTGAACAGGTCGCGCCGCCGCCCTTCGTAGGCCAGCGTCGCCAGCGAGCGCGCCAGATCGAAATCGCCGGTATAGCCGCCATAATGGCTCTCGTGCCCCCAGATGGCGAGGATGATCGGCAGCGGCACGCCATAGCGCCGCTCGAGCGCGCCGGCCTGCCCCGCCACCGCGTCGTACTGCCGCCGGCCGCCGCCGATGCGCGCCGCGTCGACATGCTTGCGGCGATAGGGTTCGAACGCCGGAATCGAAGAGGACGGGCCGCCGCCCGGCTGACTCCGGTCGAACGCGATCACGCGCGGATTGAAAGTCAGCCCCGGCAGCACGCTGTTGATCGTCGATTCGCGCACCCCTTCGGCGCGCGCCTTGGCGGCGAGCAGCTGGAGGTAGCCCTGGAAGCCCGCTTCCTCGCTGCTGTTCTGCGCGCTGGCGGGCGCACCCAGCGCAAGGGCGGCAAGCGCGGCCGCAGTCACGCGCCACGATGATCGGAAACCGGCAAGAAGCGTCATCCGACCGACACTCGCACAGGGGGCCGCGATTGGGAATCCCCCGCGGCGCAAATCCTCTTCACGACGGAGCGGTTCGCCGCTATCGCCCCTCCACGCCGCGCGCCCAAGGGCCGCGCCGGTGCGGACAGGTGGCCGAGTGGTTTAAGGCAGCGGTCTTGAAAACCGCCGTGGGTGCAAGCTCACCGTGGGTTCGAATCCCACCCTGTCCGCCACATTTTCCTCGCAAATTCAAACGGCGGCACGTTCTCCGGGGGCCGGAATGGCGATTTGGACAGGCCAAACATGAACCGGCCGAATTCGACGCAAACTTTGCGCGCCTGCTGTCGCCCGCCGCAGGAGCGGCTAGACCGCTACGAAAGCAGGAGCGATCGATATGCGTCTTGACCCTCTGTCTCCCGGCCAGTTGTCCGATACCCAGCGTCCGCTCTTCGAGAGCATGAAGGCAGGCGTCAGCGCCAAGTATTCGAACTTCGTGACGACGCGGGCCGATGGCGCATTACTCGGCCCCTGGAACGCGTGGCTGCATGATCCTGAGATCGGATCGGGCATCTGGCACCTCTCGCAAACGATGACGCAAGCACGAAGGATCCCGGACCGCGCCCGGCAGGTTGCTATCCTGGTGACCGGCGGGCGGCTGGACGCCGCATACGAAATCTACGCGCATGGCGCCGTTGCGACCGCCATTCACGGGATGAGCGCGGCGCGGGTGGAGGCGATAGCGTCAGGCAATCGGCCGGACGATCTCGATGATGAAGAGGAGGTCGCCTTCGAGGTTGCCCAGACGCTCGTCAAAGGCGGTGTGCTGCCGCAAGCCCTCTATGATCGCGCCTTGGAAGTGTTCGGTCGTGAAGGAGCGACCGAACTGTTCTACCTCGTCGGCTATTACTGCCTCGTCGCGATTACGCTGAACGCATTCGACATTCGCGTACCCGCTCAACCCTGATCCGTTAGCGGCCCCTCTGACCGGGAGCATCGATCCCGCGTTCCATCAGGATGGCGGCGGGAAATCGCCATGACGGGCAACGCGCGAGCCAAGGAGGGGTGAATACCCCCTTTTGGGTGTGAAATGGGCTCCCGCCTTGGGCTATCGTCGAGCCGGCGACTGAACCATCATGCAACGATGTCAGTCGGTTTGCATCATAGGATGGCGTTTGCAGCCGATCCGGCAGCTTCAATGGTGGCCGGGACAGGCGTTTCCCGTTCTCTGCCGGTTACGCGGCAGATTGCGGCGGCCCTTCTCGCCGTGGCAATCTTCTGTGCGGACACCTTCACCGACTTTGGAAGCGCCTTCGCCACTCTTTACGTGCTGGTCCTGCTTGTCGCATGCAATCGGGCGGCGCGAACCTACATTTTCGGATGGTCGGCCCTTTGCGCGCTATTCACCATCGCGAGCTTCGCCTTCGTCCATGGCATGGCCGCTCACGCCGATGCGACATTGCGCATGGTCATCAGCCTGGGCGCGAATGCGGTAACGACCGGCCTCCTGCTGCATCGGCGGGCGGTGGACGATCGGGCAATTCGTGGCGAGCGCCGTCATGAGGATACGCTCAATTCGCTGGCCGTCGCGATTTGGGAACATGACTTTCGCCCCGTGGCCGCCGCGATCGCCGCGGTGCGAGCGGCCGGGGTCGAGGACCTGCCGGCGTTCCTCGACGAGAATCCCGATTTTGTCGTCTCGGCGCGCTCGCTCGTGCGCATTACCGATGTGAACGAAACAGCCCTCGATCTCATGGGCGTGCCGTCCAAGCAGGCCTTCTTCGAGCATCTGAGCGATTTTCTGCCCGAAAGCGATGCCAGCTTCCGCGAGTGCATCCTCGCGATCGACGAGCGGCGCGACATGTTTCAGGCGGAAACACAGGTTCGCGCCGCAAACGGGGAGCCGATCGACATCTTCGTCGCCTTCAGCCTGTCGCCGGAGCGCGGGCTTGATCGCGTGCCCGGAAGCATCCTCGACATTCGCCAGCGCAAGCGGCTCGAAATGACGGTCGAACGTACGCGATCGGAACTGGACAAGGTGCAGCGCAGCGCTGCGCTCGGAGCAATGTCGGCGATGATCGCGCACGAGATCAATCAGCCTTTGACCGCGGTTCAGGGATTCGCGTTTTCAGCGCAACGCTGGATTGAACGCGATGTGCCGGATCTGGACGAGGCCCGGCAGGCGCTTGCCGGTCTGCATGACGCGGTGCTCAACGTTCACGAGGTCATGCAGCGCGTCCGGAATCTGGTCGGCAACTCGCAGACCGAAAATGCGCCGGTGAACCTGCATACGCTGATCCGCAATACCGTGTCGTTCGCTTCGCGGGACGTGGAAGCCCAGGGTGCGAGAATCAGCTTTTCCCACTGTGCCCCGGACGTGATGATCTTGGGGGACCGGGTGCTCCTGAAGCACCTGCTGCTCAATATCATCGCCAATGCGCTTCAAGCCATGGAAATTCCGTCGCGCGAGGAAAAGCTGATCGAGATCGACCTCAGCCTCGCCGGGGACCAGGCCGGCATCATCGTGCGCGATACCGGACCAGGCTTGCCCGCATCAACACGCGAGAAGCTCTTTGAACCCTTTTTTACGACGAAACCCGTCGGCATGGGGCTGGGCCTGTCGATATGCAGGTCCATCGTGGAGCTTCACGACGGGCAGATAACGCTGACGAACCATCCGGAGGGCGGGACGCGGGTTTCCCTAACCCTGCCCGCGCGGGTATGACCTGCGGAGCGGCTTATGCGGGAAGCGCCTGCCGAAGAACGGCGAGAAGCCGATCGGGGTGCAGTGGTTTCTCCAGAAAACCTGCCATCTTCAGCATCCGCGCCTTGGCCCGCACGCCCGGCGATGGAAATGCCGTCATCAGGATCACGGGCACCGAGGATCCACGCGCCAGAAGGGCAGCGCCGAGGTCCAGTCCGGTCAGCCCAGGCATCTGCAAATCGGTCAGAATGCAATCGACCGCCGTCTCGGCCGATCCGAGGAAGTCCGCAACCGAGGCATAGGCCATAGCGACATAGCCCAACGACCGCAGCAGGCTGGCCGTGGATGCCCGAACACGCGCATCATCGTCGATGACGGCTATGACTTTATTTCTCAAGCGCATGTTTTCCGGCCCTGCCTGCTCCCTCAGAAAGCCTGATGGACCGGATATATGGGCGGCTGCCACGCTGTAACCATACGGTAGTTTAAGCCGGTATTTTTGAGCCGTCGGATGCAAATTGTGTTGCGATTGCATCGGCTGCCCGCACCAGATCGGGCACTGTGCGCATTTCCATCTTGCGCATCATGCTGGAGCGGTGCAACTTCACGGTGATCTCGCTGATCCCGATTTTCCCCGCGATCTGCTTGTTCAACAGCCCCCGAACCACCCCATCCATGACTTGCCGCTCACGCCTCGTCAGCAAGGCATAGCGTTCGCGAAGGGCTTTCGTCTGCTCGTCCGCGCTCCGTTTAACCGTGGCTGACGAGAGGCCCGCGTAGACCGCCTCCAGTATGTCCTGCTCACGGTAAGGCTTGGTCAGGAAATCGACGGCGCCGGCCTTCATCGCCTTCACCGTCATCGGTATGTCTCCATGCCCGGTGAGGAAAATGGCAGGGATGTCGATGCCCCTGTCGAGAAGCTGCCCATGGCATTCGAAACCGCCCATCTGCGGCATCCGCACATCGATGACGAGACAAGCCGGCGCGTCAGGCAAATCGGCATCGAGCAGATCATGGGCAGAGCCAAAGGCAAGGACCGCAAAATCGACCGAACGGAACAGCGATTCCAGCGACCGGCGAACGAGGGCATCGTCGTCAACGATGATGACGACAGGGTTGCCGGCCTTGATCTGAATCGTCGCCATGGCGCGTCCTTTCCTG
>MEGD01000027.1:31130-168555 GCA_001725355.1 Novosphingobium sp. SCN 66-18 | reverse complement strand
AAGCTGCACCAGTGCGGGCTGCCCAAGAAGATGGCGCTCGAACTGTTCAAGCCGTTCATCTACGCGCGCCTCGACGCCAAGGGTCTTTCCATGACCCTGAAGCAGGCGAAGAAGTGGGTCGAGAAGGAACGCAAGGAAGTCTGGGACATCCTGGACGAGGTGATCCGCGAACACCCGGTCATGCTGAACCGCGCGCCGACGCTGCACCGCCTGGGCATCCAGGCGTTCGAGCCGGTGCTGATCGAAGGCAAGGCGATCCAGCTGCACCCGCTCGTCTGCTCGGCCTTCAACGCCGACTTCGACGGTGACCAGATGGCCGTCCACGTGCCGCTTTCGCTGGAAGCCCAGCTGGAAGCGCGCGTGCTGATGATGTCGACCAACAACATCCTCAGCCCCGCCAACGGCAAGCCGATCATCGTGCCGTCGCAGGACATGGTGCTGGGCCTCTATTACCTGTCGATGGACCGCAAGGGCGAGCCCGGCGAAGGCATGATGCTGGCCGACATGGCCGAAGTGCATCAGGCGCTGCACGCCGGTGCCGTGACCATGCACTCCAAGATCATCGCGCGCGTGCCGCAGACGGACGAGAGCGGTCAGCAGTACCTCAAGCGGTACGAGACCACGCCGGGCCGCATGCTGATCGGCGAATGCCTGCCCAAGAGCCACACGGTTCCCTTCGAGCTGGTCAACCGCCTGCTCACCAAGAAGGAAATCGCGGACGTCATCGACCAGGTCTATCGCCACACCGGCCAGAAGGAGACCGTGCTGTTCGCCGACGCGATCATGAGCCTCGGCTTCCGCAACGCGTTCAAGGCGGGCATCTCGTTCGGCAAGGACGACATGATCATCCCCGACAGCAAGGATGCGCTGGTCAACGAAACCAAGGAACTGGTGGCCGATTACGAGCAGCAGTACCAGGACGGCCTGATCACGCAGCAGGAAAAGTACAACAAGGTGATCGACGCCTGGAGCCGTTGCGGCGACCAGGTGGCGAACGCCATGATGGACGAAATCCGCGCGACCCCGGTGGACGAGCACGGCCGCGAAAAGCCGGTCAACTCGATCTACATGATGTCGCACTCCGGCGCGCGTGGTTCGCCGACGCAGATGAAGCAGCTCGCGGGCATGCGCGGCCTGATGGCCAAGCCTTCGGGCGAGATCATCGAAACGCCGATCATCTCGAACTTCAAGGAAGGCCTGACCGTCCTTGAATACTTCAACTCGACGCACGGCGCCCGCAAGGGTCTGGCCGACACCGCGCTCAAGACGGCGAACTCGGGCTACCTGACCCGCCGTCTGGTCGACGTGTCGCAGGACTGCGTGGTGATCATCGACGATTGCGGAACCGAACGGGCGCTGGAAATGCGCGCGATCGTGCAGGGCGGTACGACGATCGCCTCGCTGGGCGAACGCATCCTCGGCCGCACGCTGGCCGAAGACCTGATCGAGGCGAAGACGGGTTCCGTCATCGTCGAGAAGGGCACGCTGCTGGACGAGCCGGCGGTGGCGAAGATCGAGGCGGCGGGCGTCCAGTCCGCGCGCATCCGTTCGCCGCTGATCTGCGAAGCGCAGCAGGGCGTGTGCGGCAAGTGCTATGGCCGTGACCTCGCACGCGGTACGCCGGTCAACATCGGCGAGGCGGTGGGCGTCATCGCCGCGCAGTCGATCGGCGAGCCGGGCACGCAGCTGACCATGCGTACCTTCCACATCGGTGGTGCGGCGCAGCTCAACGAACAGTCGCACCTCGAGGCGATCTGCGACGGTACCGTGCAGTACCGCGACATCCCGACGATCACGGACAGCCGTGGCCGCCGCCTGTCGCTGGCCCGCAACGGCGAAATCGTGGTGATGGACACCGAGGGCCGCGAGCGCGCCATGCACCGCGTGCCCTATGGTACGCACCTGCTGCACGAGAACGGCGCGATCATCAGCCAGGGCGATCGCCTGGCCGAATGGGACCCGTTCACCACGCCGGTCATCACCGAAAAGCCGGGTATCGTGCGCTATCAGGACCTGATCGACGGCCGCACGCTGACCGAGCAGGTCGACGAAGCGACCGGCATCGCGCAGCGCGTGGTGACCGAGAACCGCGCCGGCGGGCGGGCCAAGAAGGACGATCTCCGTCCGCGCCTGACCCTGCTGGACGAGAACTCGGGCGAAACCGCGCGCTACATGCTCGCGGTGGGCACGACGCTCTCGGTGGAGGACGGCCAGGAGGTCAACGCCGGCGACATTCTCGCCCGCGCCAGCCGCGAAGCCGCCAAGACCCGCGACATCACGGGCGGTCTGCCGCGCGTGGCCGAGCTGTTCGAGGCGCGCAAGCCCAAGGACAACTCGATCATCGCCAAGATCGCGGGCCGGATCGAATTCGTCCGCGACTACAAGGCCAAGCGCAAGATCGCGATCATCCCGGAAGAGGGTGAACCGGTCGAGTACCTGGTGCCCAAGAGCCGCGTGATCGACGTTCAGGAAGGCGACTACGTCAAGAAGGGCGACAACCTGATCTCCGGTTCGCCGGACCCGCACGACATTCTGGAAGTCCTCGGTGTCGAGGCGCTGGCGGAATACCTCGTCGCGGAAATCCAGGAAGTCTACCGCTTGCAGGGCGTGAAGATCAACGACAAGCACATCGAGGTGATCGTTCGCCAGATGCTGCAGAAGGTGGAAATCACCGATGGCGGCGATACCACCCTGCTGCCGGGCGAGCAGGTCGATCTCGAAGAGATGAACGAAGTCAACGGCAAGCTGGAAGCGGGCCTGCGCCCGGCCGAAGGCAAGCCGGTGCTGCTGGGCATCACCAAGGCCAGCCTGCAGACGCGCTCGTTCATCTCTGCCGCGTCGTTCCAGGAAACCACCCGCGTGCTGACGCAGGCGGCGGTCGAAGGAAAGCGCGACAGCCTGATCGGTCTGAAGGAAAACGTCATCGTCGGCCGTCTCATCCCCGCCGGCACCGGTGCGGGCATGAACCGCCTGCGCGTGGCCGCTTCCAGCCGCGATGCCGCGCTCCGCGCGTCGTATCGCAAGCTGCAGGAATCGCTGATCGCGCCGGAAACGGCGGCCGAGGAACATGCCGCCGAACTGGCGCAGGGTCCCGAAGCGGCGATCGGCAACGATCCGCTGGCGGCGGTCGAGGGTGAAACCCACGGCACCGACGCGGACGCCGGCGAATACCTGATCGAAGGCGACGAGGCGTAAGCCTTCGCGCCTTTGCAGGCCCGACCAGAAAAGCCCCGCCGGAGCGATCCGGCGGGGCTTTTTCGTGCGGGACGTGCGCGTGCGGTCCTGGGGCGCCTATTGCGCGCAGGCCATCCGTTCCAGCGCGGCAAAGGCGGAGAGCGCGCCGGGATCGGCGAACGGCGCCAGCTGGGCCAGGATCACGCCGGCCATGTCGCGCGCGGGATCGATCCAGTAATAGCAGTTGAGGATGCCGGCCCAGTGCAGGCTGCCGGGCGAACGGCCCGCCGGCCCCGTCTCGGTGTTCACCAGGAAACCGCCGAGCGTCCAGCCGCCGCGCTGCCCGGGCAGCGGATCGAAGGCCGTGGCGAGCTGGGGCAGGGCGCTGGTCAGCACCCCGGCGGATAGCGACGCGGGCAGCGCGTCCGCGCGCATCAGCCGCGCCGTTTCCGGCGAGACCACGCGCACGCCGTCCAGCTCTCCCCCGCGCAGCACCATGCGCAGGAACCGCGCATAGTCGGGTGCCGTCGAGGAAAGGCCGCCGCCGCCGCTCTGGTAGCTGCCCGCGCCCAGCACCATCGGCACCGTCACGAACCCGCTCGCGTTGTCGCGGGCATGGACCTGCGATGCATTGGCGGGAAGATCGGCGTGAAAGCGCGTGGCGCTCATGCCCAGCGGGCCGGTCAGTTCGCGATCGAACCAGTCCTGCAGCGCCATGCCCGAAGCCGCCTCTACGGCAAGGCCTACCCAGTCGGTGCCGGTCCCGTACTGCCATTGCGTGCCGGGATCGAACAGCAGCGGCAGGCGCAGGCTTTCGCGGCTGCCGGGCGCGGTCTTCGGGCCGGCCTTGGCGCAGCGCAGCAGGGTTTCGTCCATGAAGGTATAGCCGCAGCCGGCGGTGTGGAGCAGCAGGTGGCGCAGCGTGACCGGCGTCCGCGCCGCGCGCAGCACGGGCTGGCCGTCCGGGTCGAAGCCTTCCAGCACCGGCAGGTCAGCCAGATCGGGCAGGATCGCGCCGATCGGCGCATCGAGGTCTAGCTGGCCGCGTTCGACCAGTTGCAGCGCGGCGGTGGAGGTGAGCGCCTTGGTCATCGAGGCGATCTGGAAGAGCGTGTCTTCCCGCATCGGCACGCCGGCCACCGCGTCGGCCATGCCGAAGGCGCGCAGGTAGCGGGTTCCGGTGCTGTCGGTGACCAGCGCCACCGCGCCGGGCAGGTTTGCGGCGGCGAGCGCCGCCTCGAATTCCATCGCGCCGTTCATGCAGGCTCTCTCCCTTTGCCCGTCACGGTGGCCCAGACGGACAAAGGGTGCAAGAACCGATGAAAGCGGCGATCAGTGCTTGTTGCGGTGCTCGCCGCGCACCCAGCGCACGGTGCCCGACGCGGCGCGCATCACCACGCTGTCGGTGGTCATTACGCCGTCCTTGCGGACTTTCACGCCCTTCAGCAGCGATCCGTCGGTCACGCCGGTCGCCGCGAAGATGCAATCGCCCTTGGCCAGTTCCTTGAGATCGTAGATCTTGTTCAGATCCTCGATGCCCCATTTGCGGGCGCGGGCCTTCTCGTCCTCGTTGCGGAACAGCAGGCGGCCCTTGAACTGGCCGCCGACGCAGCGGAGCGCGGCTGCCGCCAGCACGCCTTCGGGCGCGCCGCCGGTGCCCATGTACAGGTCGATCCCGGTGTCCTCGTTGGTCACCGCGATCACGCCGGCCACGTCCCCATCGGGAATCAGGTGGATGCCGCAGCCCAGGCCGCGCAGTTCGGCGATGATATCGGCATGGCGCGGGCGATCGAGCACGCAGACCGTGATGTCGCACGGCGCCACGCCCTTGGCGTCGGCCACCGCCTTCACGTTCTCGCTCACGCTCTTGGCCAGATCGATGATGCCTTCGGCATAGCCCGGCCCCACGGCGAGCTTTTCCATATAGACGTCGGGCGCGTTGAGCAGGCCGCCTTCCTCGGCGGCGGCCAGCACGGCCAGCGCGTTGGGGCCGGCCTTGGCGGTGATCGTCGTGCCTTCCAGCGGATCGAGCGCGATGTCGATCTTCGGCCCCTTGTCGGGCGCGGCGCCAACTTTTTCGCCGATGTAGAGCATCGGCGCCTCGTCGCGCTCGCCCTCGCCGATCACGACGGTGCCGTCCATGTAGAGTTCGTTGAACGCGACGCGCATGGCTTCCACGGCGGCGGCGTCGGCAGCCTTTTCATCGCCCCGGCCGATCAGCTTGGCGGCGCCGATCGCGGCGGCTTCGGTCACGCGGACCATTTCCAGGACAAGAACGCGATCTAGTACCTTGGAGGGGGCGGGCTTTGCGGTAGATTGGCTGCTCACGTTAACTCCTGATTCAGGCTGCGCAGGCGAATGCGATGGCCCTAGACGCGAGGGACAGGTCTTGTCGAGAATAGCTTTGCTGTTCCTGCCCATATTGGCACTGCCGATTGCTTTTTCTTCGCCGGTTCTTGCGCAGAACGCCGCTTCCGAAGCCGACAGGCGGGTTCAACAGGCGATCGATACGCAGAAGGAGCAGGTTGATCTGCGCCGTCCCGAGTGTCGCCCCCGCTCGCGCATTCCGGGCCAGATCGTCGTGTGCGGCGATGCCGAACGTAACGAGAAGGAGCGCCTGCCCAACCGCGACCAGACGGATACCGCGCGTTCCACCAACGATGGCCTGCCGCGCGCACCCAACGTCAGCGGATTGCCGGATTGCTCGCGCGGGTGCATCCGCGTGGGCAAGGTGCCCGCGCCGGTCTATTACTTCGACATCACGGCACTGCCCGAACCGCCGAAGGGGTCCGACGCCGAGAAGATCGCCAACGGCGAGATCCCGGCGCCCTGAAAGTGCTGGCCTGAGGCGGTTATTCGCCGAGAATGTGCATGACCAGCGGGGCTTCGGCCAGGCTGGGCGAACCTTCGAGCAGGCGCAGCGCTTCGGCAATCCCGCTTTCCGGCCCTTCGTGGGTGACCATCGCGACCAGGACCTGCCCGGCGCCCGGCGCGTCGCCGGCCACGCCGCGCCCTTTCTGGATCATGCTTTCGATGGAGACGCCGGCATCGCGCATCGCTGCGGTGATTTCGGCCAGCACGCCGGGCCGGTCGGCCACGGTGAAGCGCAGATAGGCGCGGCCGCTACGATGGCCGCTGGCGGCCGGGGTGGCGGGGTCCAGCTCGGCCACGGGAATCGAGAACGGCGCGCCGATGTCTCCGCGCGCGATGTCGATGAGATCGGCGACGACGGCGCTGGCGGTCGGACCATCGCCCGCGCCCGCGCCCTGGAACAGCAGCGGCCCCGCGAAGTTGCCCTCGACCACGACGGCATTGGTCGCGCCATCGACATGGGCCAGCGGATGATCGCGGTGGACAAGGTGGGGATGCACGCGCTGGAACAGGCGGCGGTTGCCCTCGGCGTCCACGTCTGTTTCGGCCATGCCGATCAGGCGGATATAGTATCCCAGCGCATCGGCCTGCGCGATGTCCGCCGCCAGCACGCGACGGATGCCGGTGGCGATGACCGACTGGAAATCGATCGCGGTGCCGAACGCGACGCTGGCCAGGATCGACAGCTTGTGCGCGGCGTCGATGCCGTCGATGTCGAACGTGGGATCGGCTTCGGCATAGCCCTTGGCCTGCGCTTCGGCGAGCACGTCGGCAAAGTCGCGCCCGGTGTCCTCCATGGTCGAGAGGATGTAGTTGCAGGTGCCGTTGAGAATGCCATAGACGCGCTGGATCGCGTTGGCGGCGGCGCCTTCCTTCAGTCCCTTGATCACCGGGATGCCGCCGGCGACGGCCGCCTCGAACTTCAGCGCGGCTTTCGCGGCTTCGGCGCGCGTCGCCAGTTCGATGCCGTGGTGCGCGATCATCGCCTTGTTCGCGGTGACCAGCGCCTTGCCCGCTTCGAACGTGGTGCGCGCCAGCGCCAGCGCCGGGCCATCCGCCCCGCCGACCAGTTCGACCACCACGTCCACATCGGGCCGTTCGCCCAGGATCACCATGTCGTCTTCCCAGTGATAGCCGGAAAGATCGACACCCCGGTCCTTGCCGCGGTTGCGCGCGCTGACGGCGGTGATCACGATGGGGCGCCCGGCGCGGCGCGCGATGATCTCCGCGTTGGTCTCGATCAGCCGGATTACCCCGCCGCCGACAGTGCCCAGTCCGGCAAGCGCGATGCGCAAGGGTTCGCTCATGGTATCCCCATCGTCAGGTTTCGGCTCGCGCCCTAGGCGGGGTGGACAAATTCCGCAACGCCGAACAGGGCGCGGACGGCGTCCGGAATGCGCTGCGACTGGCCGGTTTCGAGATCGACGTGGACCTGCACCAGTTCGATCGCCGAACGCAGGCTGGCGTCTTCGCCGGTTCCGTGCAGTTCGATATGCGTGACCATGCTGCTGTTGCCGAAACGCCCGGGCCAGATGCGCCCTTCGATCAGTTCGTCGGGGCGGATCGGCGCGCGGTAATCGACGATCGCCCGCGCCACGTGCACTTCGAACGACCCTTCGCCGACGCTCTTGACGCCCAGCGCCCGCCAGAATTCGCTTATCAGGACATCCGCGTATTCAAGATAGCGTGAATTGAAGACGACGCCCTGCGGGTCGCATTCGGCGTAGCGGACGCGGAAGGAGTGGCGGAACGGCGTGTCGCGATCGTAAGGCATGGCCGCCTTGTAGCCGCGCCGACGGGGCCGGCAAGCCCTCACCCGGGCCTTAACCAGCGGGTTGGCGGCTGCGCGTGCAGGGGCCAAGGTCCGACAGCACCAGCGCATAGTCCTCCGCGGCCGCGCGCCGGTCTGCCGGCGATCCGGAAAGGTTGGCCTGTGGCGGCAGCGCGGGGGGGAGGAAACAGGCGAGCCGGTACCAGGCGAGGGTATCCTTCGCCGGCGGGCGTGCGGATTGATCCACGATTTCGGTGAAGCTGACGCCCCAGCGCGTCGGTTCGCCGGGGCGGCGCAGGATCGAGATGGAAACCGGCGCGCCGTTCGCCGTGGCGAGGAAAAGCTGCGTTTCGCCTTCGCCAACCAGATTGCCGGATACGTGCAGCGCCTCGCGTAGCCGGGTGATCGTCGGCGGGGCGTCTGGCGCGACGAGCGCGGTCAGGATCGACCGGGTGGTGGCCTCGACCTCGGGCGTGGCCGGGATGATCGCATCGGGCGCGACGAGCCGCAGCTCGCCGGGCCGGCCGGGCACCGCCTGCGCGAAGAGAAGGACCTGCGTTTTCCGGAGCTTGGGCGCTTTCCCCAGCGCATCGAGCGGGACGTCGGCCAGAAACCGCAGCGATTCGCCCAGATCGGACCCAATCAGGACGGCGGTGGTGCGGGCTTCGAGATAGACGCGGACGTGGCCGGGCGCCACGTCGGGTGCCTGTTCGGGTTTAAGGGGCGCCATCTTCGTCACTTCCGCGCGCGCGACGATGCGCGCCGGCACCGCCAGATCGGCGAGGTCCGCATACGTCGCCGTGACCGGAAAGGCGGTGCGAATCGCGGGTTGAGCCGGGGTTTGCGACCAGGCAGGGCTGGTCAGGCCGGCCAGCGCGAGGGCCGTGGCGAGCGCTGGGACGCGGAACGGGATAGGGGGCATGGGCGGTCCTTCCGCTGTGATCGGGTACGTCGGTTTTTTCCGGATTTTCAGACAGTGCAACCGTGAATCGAACCTTAACCGGAAAAGCATTTGCGCGCCTTTGCCTTCGGCGTTAAAGCTCGCCCCGTTCGGGCAATGCTGAAAACACAAGTCCGAGATGCCGCCGCCGGGCTCCTTGCGCCCGATGTCGGCGGTAACCGGGTTGCCGGCAGGGTGGATTGAATTCTATTGGTTTGGCCAGTCGGATGGAACGGTGATTCTGTCCGAAGGCTCTGCTTTGGCCGGAATCGGTGCACCGGGGGGTGCGTCGGTTCGGGACCGGAGTGGACGATCATGGAGTATTGGAGCTGAATGGCATACGCTGACCAACAGATGAGCGGTAACAAGATCACCGCGCTCATCATCGTCGCGATCCTTCATGTCGTCGTTGGCTATGCGCTGGTGAGCGGGCTGGCGTACTCGGCGTTCAAGAAGGTGAAAGAGGTGACCTCGGCGGTCAAGATCGAGGAAGACAAGCCGCCGGAGGAACCGCCGCCTCCGCCGCCGAAGCAGGATACGCCGCCGCCGCCGATCGTGGCTCCGCCGCCGCCGATCAGCTTCAACGCGCCGGCTCCGCAGGTTCAGGCCGTTACCACGCCGCCGCCGGTCGTTGCGCCTGCGCCTGTCGTGCTGCCGCCGGCTCCCGCCGCGCCGCCGCCGCCGCCGCCGCCGAAGTTCCAGCCCAAGGGCGCTTCGCCGAAGGGTAGCCCGGCGAACTGGGCGACGTCGAACGACTATCCTTCGCGCGCGCTGCGTGAAGAACGCGAAGGCGTCACGGGCTTCCGTGTCACCATCGGTACCGACGGCAAGGTGGTCGATTGTCAGATCACCAAGTCGAGCGGCAGCCCCGATCTGGACGATGCGACCTGCGCGAACGTCCGTCGTCGCGCGCGCTTCACTCCGGCCACCGATGGCGAGGGCAATCCGACCACGGGTAGCTACGCAAGCTCGATCCGCTGGGTCATCCCGAAGGATTGATCCGGCAGACCTCGGGGAAGTTTTGAAATAGCGTTCTCCGCGATCATCAGCTTTTCGCACTTTGACTTGATTTTGAGAGGAAGACCCGAATGTTTATCCAGACTCTCGCCGCTGCGGCCACCGATGCCGCGCCGCAGAACAAGTTCGGCTTCGTCGAAGCCCTTCAGGCCGGCGGTTTCATTTCCTACGCCACCGTCGTGATCCTCGGCATTATGTCGTTCGGTTCGTTCTTCATCCTGTTCACCAAGTTCTTCGAACAGCAGAAGATCCTGGGCCAGTACAAGAGCATCGCCGGTTTCTGGCGCGCCGCCTCGCTGAAGGAAGGCGCCACCAAGCTCGAGAAGAACTCGGCCTGGCGCCAGGTCGTCGACGACGGTATCGCCGCCGACGAACAGGTTTCGAAGATGGACGCCACCGAAGCCCACGACTGGCTGCACGGTTCGCTTGCCCGTTCGGAAGCCACGATCAACGCCAAGCTTGCTGGCGGCCTGCCGTTCCTCGCGACCGTGGGTGCTACCGCGCCGTTCATCGGTCTGTTCGGTACCGTCGTCGGCATCTATCGCGCCCTGATCGCGATCGGTCTCGCCGGTTCGGCCTCGATCGACAAGGTCGCGGGTCCGGTCGGTGAAGCTCTGATCATGACCGCGCTGGGTCTGCTCGTCGCCGTTCCGGCCGTGCTTGCCTACAACTACCTGCAGAGCCGCAACAAGCGCATCGCCGAACTGCTGACCGGTTTCAGCACCGACGTTCTCGCGAACCTCGCTTCGAAGGGCGTTGTGAAGCCGGCTCTTCCGGCCGCTCCCGCTGCCAAGCCGGCCGCTCCGGCCGCTGCGGCTCCGGTCAAGAAGTAATCGAAAGCCGGGACCGGCGGTTCGCCGCCGGTCCTGTCCGGAACACGGGTCTTGCCGGAGGCCCAGGTTGGCGGGAAGCCGCGAACCGAACCTCCGGCCCTCCCGTGGCTCAAATCGGATAGGATGTAACCAATGGCAATGTCTGTAGGTGGCGGCGGCGAAGAGCGCCCGATGTCGGACATCAACACCACGCCGCTCGTGGACGTGATGCTCGTGCTGCTGATCATCTTCCTCATCGCGGTGCCAGTCGCGATCCAGACGGTCGAAAAGCTGAAGGTTCCGATCCTTGTCTCCGAGGAATCGCAGAACAAGGTCGAAAACCTGATGCTCTCGGTCGTCTCCACGGATGCCGCGGGGCGCAGCCCCAAGGAGCCTGGCTACGAGGGTTCGACGCGTAACGGCCAGTGCCGCGTCTATTTCAACAATATCACGCCGGTGGACAACCAGGAGCTGTACAAGCAGGCTTTCGATCGCCTTGACGCGATCGTGAAGCGTGAAGGCGGCGCCGCCAACATGGACCCGGAAAAGATCCCCGAAGTGCACATTCGCGGCGACGTCAACGTTCCGTGGAAGTGCATCGCCGGTGCGATCTACAACGTGCAGGCCGCGGGCTATCCCAAGGTCGGCTTCATCTCGACCCCGGTCGATCCGAACGGCTGACACCCGTCAGCTAACGGCTACACCGGGTCAGAGAGCGAACAGGAGTAACTCCTTATGGCAATGAGCGGCGGCAAGGATGATGGCTCGCCGATGATGGAAATGAACACGACGCCGTTGATCGACGTCATGCTCGTTCTCCTCATCATGTTCATCATCACCATCCCCGTGGCCACCCACGCGGTCAACATCAACCTCCCGCAGGCAAGCCCGCCGAACCCGAACCAGACGGTCGATCCGGTCAAGAACAAGCTCGTTCTCACGACCGCCGGCCAGATCCTCTGGAACGGCGCGCCGACCACGGAAGGCCAGCTCGTTTCGCTGCTGTCGGCCACCAAGGCGATGAATCCGGAACCGGAACTGCAGTTCCAGCCGGAAGAATACGCCAGCTATGAGGTCGCGAACCGGATCCTCAAGATCATCACGGATTCGAAGGTCACGAAGTTCGGCTTCGTCGGCAACGAGAACTTCGCCACCTTCCAGAAGGCCGGCGAATAAGCATCGCGCCCCTTGCGTGAACGAACGAGGGGGGACGGAGCAATCCGTCCCCCTTTGCTTTTGGGGGTTGGATCGCGGGCAAACGGGGGCGCGCGGAAAGCCCACCCCGCTGCGACTAACGCCGCCTAAGGCGGCGCAAGTCTCGCTCCCCTCCCGCTTGCGGGAGGGGCTGGGGGTGGGAAACTCTCTACGTTCGCAGCGTGTCAGACCGGCCGCATCGCGGTGGCGGCCAGCGTTTCGGCTTCGATCAGCAATTCGTCGTCGGCCGCGCCGGCGGGCAGGCTCTCGCGACCGATCATCACCATTACCGGCACCGCCATCGGGCTGACCCGATCGAGCCGGACATGGACGAGCTGCCCGGAGGCGCGTTCCAGCAGATCGGCAAGCCGGCCCACGTCGGTCAGTCGCGCCCGTGCGTCGGCCCAGGCGGCCTGGATCAGCACGTGATCCGGCTCGTACTTGCACAGCACGTCGTAGATCAGGTCGGTCGAGAACGTGACCTGCCGACCGCTCTTGCGCCCCGACCGCCCCTGACCGGGCTGCTGCCGCTCGACCAGCCCCGAAATCACCGCCACCTCGCGGAACGCGCGCCGCAGCATGTAGGAATTCTGCACCCATTCGACGAATTCGTGCGAAAGGATGTCGGGCGAAAGCAGGCTGGCCGGATCGTCCACCGGCCGCAAGCCCCAGACCGCCAGCGAATAGTCGTTGGCGACGAAGCCCATCGGCCCGAGCCCCTGGTCCTCCATGCGCCGCGTGATCAGCATGCCCAGCGACTGGTTCGCGTTCCAGCCTTCGAACGTGTAATAGGCGGTGTAGTGCCGGCCGGCGTGGGGGAAGCTTTCGACCAGCAGGTCGCCCGGGCCGGGCAGGCGGCTGCGCCAGTCCTGCATTTCCAGCCATTCGCGCACGTCGTCCGGAAAACGCGCCCATCCTGCCCGATCGACGATCATCGCGCGCACCCGGTCCGAAAGGTGGGTGGTGAGCGGCATCCGCGCGCCCATGTAACTGGGGATGCGGCCCGATGCCTTTGCCGCGCGCACGATCAAATCCAGATCGCGCACGCTTTCCACTTCGAGGTCCATCCCGGCGAAGCGAAACGTGTCGCCGGGGCTGAGCGTCGCGCCGAAGCCTTCCTCCACCCGCCCGAGCGAACGCCCGTTGCGGAAGCGCACCTCCAGCATTTCGGAATCGACGATGATCCCGGCGTTGATGCGGAACCGGGCGGCCTGTTCGGGATGGGCGAGCCGCCAGGTTCCGTCCGGCTCCGGAACGATCCGGCGGAACCGGTCGTAGGCGCGCAGGGCGTAGCCGCCGGTGGCCACGAAGCCGAGCACGCGCTTCCAGATCGCCTCGTCGATCCAGGCATAGGCAGCGGACGAGCGCACTTCGGCCAGCAGCGCGCCCTCGTCGAACGGCCCGGCGCAGGCGCAGGCCATCACGTGCTGCGCCAGCACGTCGAGACCGCCCGCCCGAAAGTCCTCGCCATCGCGCTGGCCTTCGCGCACCGCGTCCTGCGCGGCGGTCGCTTCCAGGAATTCGAAACGGTTGCCCGGCACCAGCAGCGCGCGGCTTGGCTGATCGAGCCGATGGTTGGCGCGCCCGATCCGCTGCATCAGCCGTGACGATCCCTTGGGTGCGCCCATCTGCACGACGAGATCGACATCGCCCCAGTCGACGCCAAGGTCGAGACTGGCCGTGGCGACCAGCGCGCGCAGTTCCCCGCGCGCCATCGCGCCTTCCACCTTGCGCCGCGCCTCCTTCGACAGCGAGCCGTGGTGAATGCCGATCGGCAGGTGATCCTCGTTCGCGTCCCACAGCTTCTCGAAGATGAATTCGGCCAGGAAGCGCGTGTTGGTGAAGACCAGCGTGGTCCGGTTGGCGCGGATCGCGTCCAGAAGCTGCGGCACCGCCCAGGCAGCCGCATGCCCGCCCCAGGGGACGCGCTGCTCCACCGGTAGCAGGATATCGACTTCCGGCGGTGCGCCGGGTTCCCCCTCGACCAGCGTGACCGCCGCCGCATCGCCGCCGGGCGCCAGCCACCGCCGGTAGGCGTCCGGGTCGGCTACGGTGGCTGAAAGCGCGCTGCGGCGCAGCTGCGGCGCGATTGCCTGCAGCCGCGTCAGCGCGAGCGCTAGCAGATCGCCGCGTTTGCCCGCGGCAAAGGCATGGATTTCGTCGATGACGATGCGTTGCAGGCCGGCGAACATCGTCTGCGCTTCGGGATAGCTCAGCAGCAGCGATAGCGATTCGGGCGTGGTCAGCAGCACGTGCGGTGGACGGGCACGCTGGCGGGCCTTGCGCTCCGATGGCGTATCGCCGCTGCGGGTTTCGATGCGGATCGGCAGACCGATCGCTTCCACCGGCGCCATGAGATTGCGCTGAACGTCATGCGCCAGCGCCTTCAGCGGCGAGACATAGAGCGTGTGGAGACCGTCGGGAGGAGGCATTCCACCCAGCCGCGATGGCGCGAATGCCGCGAGTGTCGGAAGGAAACCCGCCAGAGTCTTGCCCGCGCCAGTATCGGCCACGAGCAGGGCGTGCCGCCGCGAGTCGTCGGCGGAGAGCATCTCGCACTGGTGCCGCCGGACGCGCCAGTGTCGCGTGGCGAACCAAGCGCTGATTTCGGGGGGAATCGCGCCTCTATTCATCGTTGAAATATCGCACAATTTGTCCGGAACGGGCCAAAAAGGCGTAGCCCGCTGAAATTTCGGGACTGACCTGCGCGCGGGAAAGCTCTATAGTGTCTCGAATTGGAACATTGCGGGTCTGGGCGGTATTGCCGGAGCCTAGCCTCCATCCTGGTGTTGGCCCCGGTGGGGCGCTTCCGCCCGCGGAGGCGCCCCTTTCCGGACTTGTTTCGATCAAGGGAGCCCCGCTTCGCGCGCGACGCCCGATGCGGCAAGCTGCGCGTCGATCGCGTCCAGCAACCGCGCCAGGCCATCCGCATCGTCGCTTTCGGCGCGCGCGGTCAGTGCGGCCTGCGTGTTGGATGCGCGCAGCAGCCACCAGCCGTCGGGCGTGGTCACGCGCGCCCCGTCGATGGTCTCGACCGTTGCGCCGCTCTGGCGCAGGCGCTCCATCACATCCGCGATCACCGCGAACTTGCGCTCCTCCGCCACGGGAAAGCGCAGTTCGGGCGTGTTGACCGATTCGGGCATCGCGCTGCGGAGCGCCGTGACCGACCGGCCCAGCCGCACGGTGGCGACGATCAGTCGGATCGCGGCATAGAGCGCGTCGTCGAAGCCGAAGTAGCTATCGGCAAAGCAGATATGCCCCGTCATCTCGCCGCCCAGCGGTGCGCCGATCTCGGCCATGCGGGATTTGATCAGGCTGTGGCCGGTCTTCCACATATGGGCCTGTCCGCCCAGCGCGCGGATGCGGGAAAACAGATGGTTGCTGGCTTTCACGTCGGCCACGATCGCCGCGCCGGGGCGCGCTTGCAGCACGTCCTCGGCGAAAATCATCATCAGCTGATCGCCCCAGATCACGCGGCCCATGCTGTCGACCGCGCCGATCCGGTCGCCGTCCCCGTCGAAGGCCACGCCGAACTGCAATGCGTGTGCCGCCACGGCATCGCGCAGGTCGGCCAGATTGGCTTCCACGGTCGGGTCCGGATGGTGATGGGGAAAGCGGCCGTCCACCGCCGTGTGCAGGCGGACATGAAAGCCGGGCATCCGCGCCACCAGCCTGTCGACCACGGGGCCGGCGGCGCCGTTGCCGGCATCCCAGGCGATCCGCAACCCGCCGAGCACGGCGGGATCGATCCCGTCGAGGGGCGCGAGCAGCCTGTCGACGTAGCTGTCGATCACTGCGGCGTCGGCGACCTGCCCCGTGCCGGCGGCATGGTTCCCCGCCTGCGCCATGGCAGCGAGCTCCGCGATGGCTTGGCCGAAGAACGGGCGACCCCGCAGCACGAACTTGAAACCGTTCTGGTCGGCGGGATTGTGGCTGCCGGTCACCTGGATGCCGCCGGTAACGCCTTCCAGCGTGGCTTCGGCGAAGTAGAGCATCGGGGTGGGGCACAGGCCGATCCGCACGACATCGACGCCGGTGGAGCGCAGCCCTTCGACCAGCGCCTGCTCCAGCGCCGGCGAACTCAGCCGGCCATCGCGGCCCACCACGATGCGCGGCGCTTCGGCTTCGGCCCGGGCACGGGTTCCGAACGTCTGCCCGATCGCGCGGGCGTCGGCTTCGCCCAGCGTCTGCCCGACCACGCCGCGAATGTCGTATTCGCGCAGGATGGAGGGATGAAAGCGGTGCGTCATGATCCGCCGCCCCGTCGACGCGGCGGCCGCACGGGCGGTGTCACCGCCGCTCCGCCAGCCGCCCGAGCAGGAGATCGCGCGCGGCATTGGCTTCGTGGACCGCTTCCGACGAGCCGCCACGATCCGGATGGACCTGCGCGATCCGGCGGCGATGAGCCTCCACGATGTCGTCCCGCGAGGCTTGCGGGGGCACCCCCAGCAGCGTGCGCGCACGGCTTTCGGCGCCGGCGCGCTCGCTGTCGCGCCACAGTTCCCATGGCCAGCGCCCGGCAAGCAATCGCACGGCGACACTGGCCAGGAACACAAGCCAGATCAGCTTGATCATGCGGCGCTTTCCAGCGTCCCCGCATGAGCGCCGAGCGCGCCGGTGGGCATCGGCAGGTTGAGGCCCGCGACCAGCGAGCGCAGCTCCTGCCGCGCCACAAGGTGGCTGGTGCCGAGTTCGCCGAGATGGCCCTTGTCGAGCAGCGTCAGGCCCGACGGGAACAGTTCGCGATAGATCACGCGTTCGGACAGGCCGCTGGCGATGCGGAAGCCGACGCGCTTGGACAGTTCGACCAGCGCCTGATCGATGCGGCGCTGGTTGCGCGCCTCGATATGCTGGGTGCGGTTGCGCACGACCACCCAGTCCATTTCGCGCCGCGCCTCGCGAATCGTGGTCATCGCGCGCTTCTTGCGGGCTTCCCAGATCAGCTCGGCATAGAACGATAGGCGGCGGACCTTGAAGGTTTCCGCGTCCACCTGCCCGATCAGGTCGAAGTCCACGAAGCTGTCGTTGAGCGGCGTGACCAGCGTGTCGGCACGGGTGGCGACGTGGCGGGCCAGCGGATCGTCACGCCCCGGGGTGTCGAACACGATGAAATCGTGCCCGGCGGAAAGCTGTTCGGTCAGCGCTTCAAGCTCGTCGACATTGTCCCCGCCATAGACCGCGAACGTCGCCGTCGGCAGGTCGATCTGCCGGCGCTTCTGCGTTTCCGCGCGATTTTCCAGATAGCGGTGCAGCGTGCGCTGCCGCGCATCGAGGTCGATCGCCGCCACGCGGGCGCCCTGATAGGCGAGCGCGACCGCCACGTGCACGGCGGTTGTGGACTTGCCGGTGCCGCCCTTCTCGTTGGCGAAGACGATCCGGTGCGGACCTGCGGGCTGCTGCGGTGCGGGTGGCGGTGCTCCGATGGACAAGGAATGAACTCGCTGCTTGTGTTGCCGACAGGTCCGGCAGTGCTTGCCGCCGGAGGGGGACGGGGGGTAGGAACCCCGCTTCGTCCCTTGCCGTGAATTAAAGGAGAGGCAGGCCCGGTGCAAACCATCTCTAGGCTCGATACCCTGCGCGAAGCGGTGGACCTGCTCAAAAACGGGGGAAAAACCCTCGCGATCGTCCCCACCATGGGGGCATTGCACGAAGGGCACCTGACGCTGGTGCGCGAGGCGCGGCGCCGCGCCGACCACGTGGCCGTGTCGATCTTCGTCAATCCGCGCCAGTTCGGCCCGAACGAGGATCTCGATGCCTATCCGCGCCGCATGGCCCAGGATGCGGCGCTGCTGGAGGCGGAAGGGGTGGCCCTGCTGTGGGCGCCCACGGTCGATCAGGTCTATCCCGACGGCTATGCCACCAATGTCTCGGTTTCCGGGCTGGACGCG
Source organism: Novosphingobium sp. SCN 66-18 (assembly GCA_001725355.1). Classification (GTDB taxonomy): domain Bacteria; phylum Pseudomonadota; class Alphaproteobacteria; order Sphingomonadales; family Sphingomonadaceae; genus Novosphingobium. The sequence goes on along the minus strand of MEGD01000027.1, from coordinate 150,888 downwards.
GTGCTTTGCGGCGCGGCGCGGCCGGGGCATTTCGATGGCGTGGCGACGGTGGTGTGCAAGCTGTTCAACCAGGTGCGGCCGGATGTCGCGCTGTTCGGCGAGAAGGACTGGCAGCAGCTCGCCATCATCCGCCGCATGGCGCGCGATCTCGATATGACGCAGCCCTATGCCGACGCCATCATCGGCGTGCCCACGGTGCGCGAGGACGATGGGCTCGCCATGAGCAGCCGCAACCAGTATCTCACGCGCGCGGAACGGACCCAGGCGGCAGGCCTTGCGCGGGCGATGCGCAAGGCGATCGCCGTGATCGAAGGCGGCGCCGGGGTAGAGGGTGCGCTCGCTGCGTTGCGTGCCGAAATTCTCGCTTCCGGCTTCGCCTCGATCGATTATGCCGACCTGCGCGATGCGGCGACGCTGGAAGACGTGGCGGCCCTGACCGGACGGCCCGCCCGCCTGCTGGTGGCCGCGCGGATCGGCAAGGCGCGGCTGATCGACAACATGCCCGTGGGTTAGCTGGCAGGAGCGTCCGGATAGGCGTCGATCACCGGGCCGAGCGCGGCGCGCAGCGGGTCCAGCCATTCCGCGTAGTTCGCCCAGTGCTCCACCGCGTCGGTGAAGATGGGCTGGCGCACCTGTTCGGAACTCGCCGTGCGCACCGCCCGCCGGGTTTCCCAGAACGAGAGGCATGAGTCCTCGAACGGCAGCCCGAGGTGATCGAGCAGGCGGCGGACTTCGGCCTCGGTATCGGCCACCATCCTCTCGTAGATCACGCGGTGTACTACGCCGGGCGCTTCGCGGTCGAACGCGGCCATCAGCGCGACGTAATCGGCATAGTACCGGCCGATGTCGCCAAGATCATACGTGAACGTCTGCCCGCGCGCGAAATGCTGCTTCCAGCCGGAAAAGCAGCAGGCCATCGGATGGCGGCGCGCATCGACGATCTTGGCGTTGGGCAGGATCAGCCGGATCAGGCCGACGTGCTGCCAGTTGTTGGGCATCTTGTCGATGAACAGCGGCTTGCCGGTCTGGCGATGGATGCGGGTGCGCTCGATATATTCCTCGCCCAGCCGCAGCCGGTCCGCCGGCGTCAGCGAGGAGACCATCGCGCGGAAATCGGGAAACTCGCCCTCGTCCACGCGCGCTTGCAGGCGGCTGGCGATGATCATCATCTCCGCCAGTTCCATCGTCCCTTCCACCTGGCTGTGGCTGGAAAGGATCTGCTCCACCAGCGTCGAGCCGGAGCGGGGCAGGCCGACGACGAAGATCGGATCGGGCGCGGGACAGCCGCCTTCGCCCATCGCGGCGATGAAGGTGCTGGTGAACGTCTCGCGCGTCGCGGCCACTTCCGCTGAAAACTGGTCCGCGTCATGCCGCACCATCGTGCGGCGCAGGCGGTTGCCCCGGTCATAGTGGCGGAACGAGGCGGGATAGTCCTTCGCGTCCTCGTAGGCCTTCCCCAGCGAGAAGTGCAGGTGGAACACGTCTTCCTGCCGGTCCGCCGCGTCCGGCTCCAGCGTGGCCAGCGCCTGCTCCATCGCCGCGATGTCGTCCGCGCCGAACTTGACGGTCTTGAGATTGGCGAGGCTCCACCACGCCTCGCCCATCGTTGGCAGGTGCGCCACGGCCTGGCGGTAAGCGTGCACCGCTTCGGCCTGTTCGCCCAGCGTTTTCAACACATGGCCCAGGTTCTGCCAGACCTGCGGCTGGTCCGCCTTTTGCGCCAGCAGCTTTTCGTAAAGCGCCCGTGCCCGTTCCTGATCGCCCAGCCGCACCAGCACCGAGGCCATGATCAGGTCGTGCCCCGGATTGTTCACCGGCGAGCGCGCCAGCACTTCGGCGTGCTCGAGCGCTTCGGGCAGGCGGTTGGTCTGCAGCAGCAGGCGGATCAGGAAATCACGGGCCAGATCGAAGCCGGGGGCAAGGTCCAGCGCGCGCCGGACGAGCGTCATCGCTTCGGCCATGTCCGCGCGCCGCCATGCCACCTCGCCCAGCAGGCGGGTGCCCACGGGATCGTCAGGCAACCGTTCCAGTCGTGCCTTCAGGGTGGCGGCGGCGGCGTCGAGCTGCCCTTCGTTCATCGCCATCGCCGCCTGGACCAGTTCGGGATCGCGCGAAGCGGCGTGGATGCCGGAAAGATCGGCACGCCAGCCATCTTCGTGGCGGCCGTCCTTGCGCAGTTCACCCGCCAGCAGGAACCAGCCGCTCGCCACGCCGGGTTGCTGCCGGGTGAGGCTTTCGAGCGCGGCGATTGCCTGACGGACATCACCCGCTTCGCTGGCCGCCTGCGCCCATTCCCACAGCACCGGGGGCGCGCCGGGATGCCTGCGGGCCAGCGCGGCGAGTCGCGGCAGGGCCGCCGCGGCGCGACCCAGCCGGCGCAGGGCCTGGCACGCGATCATTTCCGCCGGCGGCAGCCCCGGCGCGTTCTTCAGCACCGCGTCGGCCAGCGTCAGCGCTGCTTCCGGTTCGGCGTCGAGCAGCCGTACGGCACGCTCCAGCGCCTCGTTCGCCGTCTCTTCGCGACTGGCCGTCATGCTGCCCGCCATGTGTCGATCCCGTGCCTTGCCCGTGTTTTGCAACTGCGAAATTTGTGCCGACGGAAAGGATATTTGTCGAGTCAATATGCACCTCCGTGCTTTTGCAACAAGGAAGTTGACACCTGTCCAATCGCTGGCACTATCGATTTCGGACAGGCGTACTAACTTCGGTTTAGGGCGCGAAAGTCCGGGGCATTTGAGATTTTGAACCTGCCGTCGCCACGCTGTGGCGGCGATCCGCGAGGCATCTGCTTCGCGGGGCCGGAAGGGTTGTGCGTATGCGAGCGCAGGACTGTTCGCGATTGCACAATTTCCGCTGGGCAAGGCGGCGGGCACTGGTGGCGAGACCCGGAAACCGGGCCGCACGATCCTTGGGAAAGGATGAAAGGCGCGAACGTCAAAAGGGGGGCTTATGAAAACTGCATGCAAGTCGCGCTCGCTCAAGATCATGGGAATGCTGGGCGCGTCGACATTCCTGACCGGACTGGCGCTGCCGGGCACCGCCTTCGCGGAAGATCAGGCCGCCCCCGCCGAACAGCCGGCGGATGCCGCGCCCGCGGCTGGCGAGGGCCTTGGCGAAATCATCGTGACCGCCACCCGGAGCGCGCAGAGCATCCAGAAGGTGCCGATCTCCATGCAGGCGCTCAGCGCCGACACGCTGGGACAGCGGCAGGTCAAGGGCCTGAGTGATTTCGCCACGCTGCTGCCCTCGGTCTCGTTCGCGGGCCTCGGGCCTGGCCGCCAGACCATCTATTTCCGCGGGATCGTCCCCGCCGGCGGCAACTACGCCTCGGCCGGCTATTACATTGACGATATTCCGATCACGGGCACCGGCTCGCCCGATATCCATGCCTACGATCTGGAACGCGTCGAGGCGCTGTCCGGTCCGCAGGGTACCTTGTATGGCGCGGGATCGCTGGCCGGCACGATCCGCATCATCACCAACAAGCCCAAGCTGGGCAAGTTCGAGTTCGGCGCGGAATCCGAAGTCAACAAGTACGGCAAGGGTGCCTTTGGCGGCCAGATCCAGGGCTACGTCAACCTGCCCGTCACCGAAACGGTGGCGGTGCGCGCAATGGCCTACTACCGGCGCGATGGCGGTTATGTCGATAACACGCCCAACAACGGCAAGTTCAACGACGGGCGGTCTTCGACGCTGGAACTGGGGGACAACAATCCGCTCACCAGCTACACGCTCAACAACGCCGCGATCGCCAAGAAGGACTACAACCCGATCTACGAATATGGCGGTCGCCTGTCGCTGCTGTGGGAACCGGCGCCCGGCTGGGAGGTCAATCCGCAGGTCACGGCGCAAAGGCAGATCGCCTACGGCTATTTCGGTTACGATCCGCGCGTCGGCGATTTGCAGGTCCACGATTACGACCTCACGCGGCAGGACGACAAGTGGGTGCAGGCCCAGTTGAGCATCCACGGCCACATCGGCGACTTCGACGTCGTCTCTGCGACGGGCATCTTCCGCCGCAACACCAAGCTGCGTAACGATTACACTTATTACACCGTGACTTATGACGGTTTCGGCGGCGGATATGAAAACTATCTGCAGTTCTTCGACAAGGCGGGATGTACCGGATCGGGCTTGACGCTCAAGTGTTCGACGCTGATCAACCCGACGCAGTACTATCACCAGGATAACAACCGCAACAAGTTCACGCAGGAACTGCGCATCTCGACGCCGAAGAGCTGGCCCTTCGATCTGACGATCGGCGGTTTCTACCAGTCGCAACAGCAGGAAAACAACAACTACTACGCGATCCACGGTCTCGACCAGATCGCGGGCTACACCAAGGCCGGCGCGTACAGCTCCGGCGGCGGCAATACCACGACTCTGGCGGGCTTCGGCATCCCGACCGCGGCAGGCGGCACGATGGTCGTCAGCCCGTCCGCCGCGGTGAAGGGCGATGGCTTCTACATCACCGAGAACAACCAGAGCTACCACGACGAGGCGATCTTCGCCGAGGGTCACTACAAGATCTTCGAGAACCTGAAGCTGACCGGCGGCATCCGCTACTTCTGGACCGACTACAAGATCAAGGGCTTCTCCGGCGTTACCGCTTCGGCGCTCGGTGTGGGTTGTACCGTGCCCCTGCCGGCCGAGCGGCTCGCCTGTTCCAACCAGAACCCGCTCGCGGCGGACGGCTACGGCCGGTACAAGGAGCAGGGAGAAACGCACAAGGTGGCGCTCGACTGGCAGGTCACGCCAACCAAGATGATCTATTTCAACTATTCCACCGGCTTCCGGCCGGGCGGCTACAACCGGCCGCTGCGCATCCGCGCTTCGGGCGGGCTGCCGCAAGTGACGGTCGCCGCGCCGGCGTTCAAGTCGGAAACGCTCACCAACTTCGAACTGGGCGTCAAGACGACGTGGAACAACATCTTCCGCTTCAACGCCGCGATCTACCTCGAAAACTGGGACAACATCCAGTACGGCGTGGTCGTCGCCGGCGCGCAGGGCGCGGGCTACACCGGCAACGCCGGCACGGCCCAGGTCAAGGGCGTGGAATACGATGCCGATCTCAAGCTCGGCAAGGTCACCATCTCGACCTCGGGTGCTTACAACGACGGCAAGCTGACCGGTAACTTCTGCAACTTCGTGGCGGACCGTGCCGCCTTGTCGATCGTGCAGCTGGCCTCTTGCCCGACCGGTTCGAGGGTCGTCGTGAACGGCACCTCGACCTCCGCGGTCGCTGCCGCAGACGGTACCCGGCTGCCGCGTCAGCCGCAGTTCAAGGGGACGACCTCGATCCGCTATGACACCACAGTCGGTGACTATGCGGTCTATCTGCAGGGCGCGGCGTTGTATCAGACCTCGGCGACGCAGGACCTGAACGTCGAGCAGAACAACCTTCTGACCTGCACCACCTTGGCGCTTGCCGCTTCGCAGACCGCTGCCGGAAAATCCTGCAGCACTCCGGGGTTTGTCAGCTTCGATTTCTCCGGTGGCCTCAAGATCAACAACTGGAGCTTCGACGTGTTCATCCAGAACGCGTTCGACAAGCGCGGCACGCTGACCACGAACACCTTCTGTTCGATCACGTTCTGCTCCGGATCGTCGCGTAACTTCACGATCCGGCCGCAGTTCTTCGGCCTGCGCGCCGGCGTGAAATACTGATCGCAGCATAGCGGCGCATGATGATCCCTCCGCGACTCCGGTCGCGGGGGGGATTTTTTGATCGGCGTGCGATGTCGGGCAGGTGGCGCGATGCGCCGGTCAGGCGGGAAGTTCCGCTCCGGACAACAACAGCGCGCGCAGCCGTTCGGCGCGATGGCCGTCAGGCGGCAGGCCGGCGCCGGCCCGCGCCGCGAAGCCGCTGGCCTGCGCGGTGGCGAAGCTGATGCCGTAGAGATTGCGGCGGGGCGGAACGCCGGGGATCGGGCGCGGATAGCCCGAGGCGAACAGCACGCCACCGCGTACGCGCCAGGTCTCGCGCGGACAGTCCCAGTCCAGCCCCACGCCCAGCACGTTGTCCGCATCGAGCGCGCCCGGCCAGCAGGGCGTGCCATCGGCCTCGCGCGCGGCGACGATCAGCGCGCCGGCTTCCGCCGCGCGGGCGGCGACGGCGGCGAATCCCTCCCGATGCGCGGCGTTGGTCGTGCCGAGGCTCAGGTTGATCACGTCCGCGCCCTGTTCGATGCTCCAGTCGATCGCCAGCGCCAGCGCGCGGGCGCTGGTCTTCAGCGCGTCGTGGAACACCCGCACCGGCAGGATCAATGCGTCCGGCGCCTTTTCCTGGATGGCGGCGGTAACCGCCGTGCCGTGGCCGAGGCGGTCGAGCGTGGCGTCGGCTGCGTCGGACAGAGTGCCGTCCGACGCGATGGCCACGCCCGGCAGCAGCTTCGCGCCGTCGATATGCGGATGATCGGGGTGGACGCCGCTGTCGATCACGGCGACGCGCACACCGCGGCCGCTTCCGGCTGGCGGGGCAGGGCTATCAGGCAAAAGCCGGCTCGTTCGCGGCCACGGTGGCGTGGCCATGGTCCAGCGTGACGATGAGGTCGGCACGCCGGGCCAGCGCCGGCTTGTGCGTGATGACCACGATCGTCGCCTGCGGCAGCGCGGAGCGCAGCCCGTCAGCCACGCGCTGTTCGGTTCCTTCGTCCAGCGCGGCGGTCGGTTCGTCGAGGATCAGCACCGAGGGCTCGCGCAGCAGCGCGCGGGCCAGCGCGATGCGCTGCCGCTCGCCGGCCGACAGCGCCATGCCGCGCTCGCCGGTGCGGGTATCCAGCCCTTGCGGCAGGCGGCGCAGCAGCGGCTCCAGCCCGGCGGCGGCGGCGGCCTGCGCGATGCGCGCGCGGGGCACGCCGTCCATGGCGAAGGCGATGTTGCCGGCGATGGTGTCGTTGAACAGATACGGCGCCTGATCGACCAGCAGCACCTCATGCCGCAGATCGGCAAGGCGCGTCTGCCGCAGGTCGTGCCCGTCGATCAGGATGCGGCCCTGCTGCGGATCGAGGAAGCGGACCATCAGGTCGGCCATGGTCGATTTGCCCGCGCCGCTTTCGCCCAGGATCGCGCAGAAGCTGCCGGCGGGAATGAACAGGTCCACGCCCGCCAGCACCGGTTCGCGATCATGGCGGAACGAGACGCGCTCGAAGCGGATGCCCTGCCGCACCGGGCCGAGCGGGCGCGCATCGGCCGGTTCTGTCACCTCCGCCGGGGTATCGAACAGCTCGAAGATCCGCGCGAGCGAGACGCGGGTGGAGGCAAGGCCCGAAGACAGCCCCAGCAGCGCCTGGATCGGCCCGAACAGCCGCATGTGATAGGCCATGAAGGCGACGAGCGCGCCGATCGTCATCTCGCCGTGGATGATCCGCGTGCCGCCGTAGAGGATCACCACCGAAGTCGAGGCGGTGAGCAGCGTGCCGGGCAGCGCCCCGGTCATGAACGACGCGACCTGCATCTTCAGCATCGCGCGCACGAACGCGCCGTTGCGGGCGCCGAAGCGGTCTACCTCGTGCGCTTCCGCGCCCAGCGCGGCGATCACGCGCATGCCCATCACGGTATCGACCAGCAGGCTGCCGAGGTCCGCCCCGCGCTCGCGCATTTCGCGGGTGAGCGCGGTGACCTTTTTCTGGAAGTGGAGGAAGACCATGACCGCCACTGGCACCAGCACCGTGCCGATCAGGAACAGCCGCCAGTCGAGCCACACCATCATCGCCACGCAGCCGATGAAGAACAGCACGTTGCTCAGCACCGAAAGCAGCGTGTCGCCCGCCGCACGCTGCACGTCGCTGACGTCGCTGTTGATGCGCGACATCAGGTCGCCCAGCCGGAAACCGCCATAGAAACGCGGGCTGAGCGTCTGCAGGTGGCGCAGCAGCGCCACGCGGATGTCGTAGAGCATCGCCGCCGAAAGCGCGACGTAGCGATAGCTGGCGAGGATGTTGAGCGCGAAGCCGGCCAGCGTCACCACGATCATCGCGCCCGACACCGCGAGCAGCGCGTCCATGTTCCGGCGCAGCAGCGCCTCGTCGATCATCAGCTTGGACAGATAGGGCTGCGCCAGGCCCACCCCGGTCGAGAGCAGGCTGACCAGCAGCACCCCCAGCAGCGGCCGCAGATAGGGGCGCACATAGGGCAGCAGCCGGCGATAGGTGCGCCAGTCGGCCACGGGCGGCGGTGGTGCAGCTGGCATCGGGGCCGAATTCGAGGCTTGGGGCGGGTTCAGGCGGCAGCCTCCCGCGCGAACAGGCGGTTGCCGCGCAGCACGAAGCGCGGTTCGGGCACGCGCGCCAGCTGGCCGGTGCACCAGGCATGGCCTTGCGCCAGCGCCTCCGTCTGTTCGCGCCACCAGGGCGTGTCGCCCCCTGAGCGGTAGAACGGCAGGCTGACCTGCAGGTGCCGCCGCATCGAAGCGATCAGCATGGCCCGGTAGTGCGCGAGCAGCGCCTCGCGGTCACCCCCGTCGCGGATCGCTGCCAGCACCGCCGCCGCGAGGATGGCCTCGCGCGCGGCCTGCGCGGTGCCGTCACCGCAGATCGGATCGAAGGCGATCGCCGCCGTGCCGCAGGCGATCCAGTCCGGCCCGGCCAGCTGATCGAGCAGGCGCGGCGCGGTTTCGAAGCGCGCGCCTGCCGTCCCCAGCGTGTCGATGACCGGCGCGACCAGGCGGCTTTGCGCGAGCAAGGCTTCCGGCGAACAGCCCACGCCCAGCAGCCAGGCGGCGTCCGCCCCTTGCGGAATCAGGAACAGCCAGCCTTCGGGCGTGGCTTCGACATGGCAGGTCGCCCGATCGGTGCCCGCGCGCAGCGTGACCGGCGCGGCCACGGCCTCGCGCGTGCCGAAGCGGCGCAGCGCCGGCTGGGGAAACGGCGGCGCGCCGTGGATGGTGAAGGGCTGGGCGGCCTCGCTAGCCGCCGACGGGAACGCGGCGGGCAGTGCCGGCCGGCCCAGTTCGGCCTCGATCTGCGCGCCGGTCACCACCGCCGCGCCATGCGGCAGAGGCGCGGACACGCTGCCACCCCACGAAACCACGCGCCGTTCGATGCGGGGCAGGGCGGCGAACAGGCGCGGCTGGCCGAAGATGTCGCGCAGCAGCGCCAGCGCCGGATCGCTCAGCATGATCACGGGAACGGGGGCGCGCGGTTCGACCGCCGCCCCCGTCAGGCAAAACCCGTCTTGCGCCAGCAGGTGTGCGCAGGTTGCGACGGAAACGCCGCCGCCCCGCAATAGCACCGCTGGCTGTGGTCCGGTCATGGGCGTCCTGTCATCGTCGTCCCGCTATTTCAGATGGAGCAGGCCGGCCATGGTGGCATCGGCGCCGAGATCCCAGGTGCGTTCGTACTTGAGCGTCTTGGCGTCGTACACCTCTATGTCATAGCTGGCGCCGTGGATGTACAGCTTCTGCCCGTCGGCCGAGATGCCGAACGAGAAGCGCGAACGGCAGTGGAATTCCGCCTTCTCCATCACCTTGTTGGTGGCCATGTCGAAGTGCCAGAATTCGCAGCGCTTGTTGCCGAGCGTGCCGTTGGTGACGACGGTATAGCCATCCTTTCCGTCGGGCGTCACTTCCAGCCCGGCCATGCCGGTGGGCACCGGGCCGATCGGGGTGAAATCGAACGTGCGGTTGGTCAGGTTGAAGCGCCCGATGCCGAACATCTTGGCGTGGACATAGGGGTCGGACGCGTTGAACAGCGAGACGAACTCGTTGGGATTCTGCAACGCTTCCACGCCGCCGCCGAACGCCACGTTCTCCATGCCCGTGGTTTCCGGCTTGGCAAGGTCCAGCCGGTCGCTGACCTTCAGCGTCGCCGTATCGATCACCAGCACCTTGTCGCCGAACTTGTACAGTGTCTTGCCGTCGGGCGAGAGCGCGAAGGTGGGGCGGAAGCCGCCGAGCGTATCGTCCTGCGGATCGATCTCCACCGTCCGCGCGACCTTCTTCTGCTGAAGATCGATCACAGCGTAGAGCGGCTTGCTCACCTTGTAGCGGTCCGGTTCCTTGTCGAAGCGGATGAGCTGGGTGTAGTACCAGCGGCCCGTCGGATCGGGAACGCCGCCCATGAAGCGGTACTTGGTGGTGGGCGTGTTCAGGCTGAACTGGTTGAGGATGCGCCGCGTGGCGCTGTCCAGCACCACGATCCCGCTGGTGGTGATCGTGGTGACGTAGATCTTCGACTTGTCGTTGGACAGGCGCAGCGAGGTGGGCAGGCCCGCCTGCAGCTGGATGCGGTCGGTGATCGCGCCGTTGGTGTCGTCGATCGTGAACAGCTTGTCCGGATACGTGCCGATCATCATCGTACCGGCATGGGCGGGCACCGTGGCGGCCAGCGCCGTAACGAGTGCCGGCGCCACCAGAGCTTTCAGGCGGAGCAGGGAACGAAGCTGCTTCATCGTGCTTCTCTTCCTCGAAGGGGCGCGCCGCAGGAACGCGGCAGGTCCGCCCCGGATGGTCAGGGTTCGGCGTGGCAGGCGCGGGCGCGCCCGCTCACGGGAAGACGAGATCGAGATTGCGCCAGTCCTTCGTTGCCGCCGCGCAATTGCTCGCCCAGTCCGGCGAATAGTTGACGTGGTCGGGCACCTGCACCGGCCAGAAGCAGGTGACGTAGCAATCGTAGATGTCGCGCTCGACCGGCTGGCACAGGCCCGCCGTGCCGCCTCCGGCATCGACTTCCCACCCCGGCGAGAACGACAGGGTGCACCCCATCGGCACGTGCGGACGCGGCTGCTGCTGCAGCGCGACGACGTCTTCTTCGACCGAAGTGATGGTCTCTTCGATCTTCTGGGCCTTCTTATTGATCGGCTTGAGATGCTTCATGACAAGCCCTTTCGTTCAGCGAAGCGTTCGAGGAAGCCGGGGTTGCGCACGGCCAGCGTGCCGTAGATCTTCAGGCAGGTATCGGTCCATTCGCGGATCCAGTCGCAGTAGTGCAGGTTGGCGTGGCCGGTATCGCCATAGCGGACGAAGGCCTCGTGATGGCATCCGCCGGCGCAGAGCGGGCGCGCCCAGCACGATTGGCATTCGTATTTCGCCTGGACGTGCCCGCGCGAGAGGAAGTCCTCGCGCTTGCCCTGATCGATCCCCGTGGAGATGTGGCCCAGGGTATGCGTATCGGCATCGGTGAAGCGGTGGCAGGGCGAAAGGTCGCCCGACGGGCTCACGCCCAGCAGACCCAGCCCCGCGCCGCACGGGTGCGACTTGTTGGTGCCCTGGATCAGTTCGCCGATGGTTTCGCTGACGTTGGTGAAGCCATGCATCCGCCCGTGCAGCGCATAGTCCAGCCACTCGTCGGCAAGGGCGTGGAAACCGGCGAGGACGCCGGTCATGTCATCGCCGTTGAGCGAGTATTCGCGCTCCTCGCCCGCGGTCGTCACCGGCGCGAAGCCCACTTCGTGGAAGCCGATGTCGTCCTTGAGATGGCGGTAGATGCGGATCACGTCGGTGACCCCTGCCGTCAGGGTGACGCGGGCGGTAATCGCGCGGGTCTTGTGGCGGGCGATCAGCTTGCGCAGGCGCGGCTCGATCACCGCGTAGCTGCCCTTGCCGCTCTTGTAGACGCGGCGGGCATCCTGCATCTCCGCCGGGCCGTCCATGCTGACGGTGACGCCGATCGCGTTGTCCGAGAGGAAATCGATGATCTCGTCGGTCAGCAGCGTGGCGTTGGTGGTCAGGCTGAAGGTGATCTTGCGCCCCTGCGCCGCCGCCTGCTCGTTGGCATAGCCGACCACATCGCGCAGCAGGCGGAAGTTCATCAGCGTTTCGCCGCCGAAGAAGGTGATGTGCACCGCTTCGCGGTTGCCCGATCCGGCCAGCAGGAAATCGACCGAGGACTTCGCGGTTTCCAGCGCCATGTACTTCGGCTTGCCGGCGGGCGTGGCGATCTTGTCCGCGCCGAATTCGTAGCAATAGGTGCAGGCCAGGTTGCACTGGTTGGTGACGTTGAGCACCAGCGCCTGCAGGGGGTAGTCCGCCGGCGGCGCGGACGGCGCGGGCGCGGTGGTGACCTGTTCCGAATGGATCGCGCGGACCTGCCGCAATTCGCGGATCAGGTCTTCGGCGTCGGCCGGGGAATGGCCCGCGCCGGCCAGCGCCGTGGCCAGCTCCTCGTGGCTCATCTCGCCTTCGCCGAGCAGATCGAGCACGGCGCGGGTGCCTTCGTCCAGCGCGAAGATCGCGCCGGCCGAAACCAGGTACATGAAGTCCGTGTCGGACGAGCGGAATTCGTGCAGTTCGCCGCGCCGGTAGCGGTGGGCCAGCATGGTCGTCATTGCGAAACCTCCGGCTGATCCCAGCGCTTGTAGGCGGGAACGGTGACGACAAGGTAGGACTTGGCCGTCAGCGGCTTGCCCTGCGTGTCCTTTTCGGCCTTCGCCGTGGCCACGACCCAGACTTCGCCATAGTTGTTGCGGTTGCCGCTGCGTTGCGGGTTGGGGCCATCCACGTTCGGCGTGAACAGCGCCTTCTGGCTGATCGATCCGACATAGGCCTTGTCGTCATCGTACCAGACCGACTGGAATTCCTGGATGCTCCAGTCTGCCGCGACGGGGCCGATGTTCACGTCGTCGGCGGTGTTGGGCTTGCCATCCGGGCCGTTGTCGAAGCCCACGGCATCGAACTGGGCGTATCCCTTGGCGAAGTGCGCACCGCCCAGCCGCGACAGGTTGGTGTCGGGCGTGACCTTCAGGTAATCGATCTTGCGATAGACCGGCAGGGCCGAAGCGAGCACCGCGCTCCCCACCGAAACATCATGCACGCCGGCGACAGCGCCGGGGGCGGCATCGACAGATACGACGATTTCGGTGGGGCTCGCGGTGACGACCCTGGTCACCGCTAGCCCGGCGCCAAGGTCGATATCCTTCGCAGTCGGCGCAGCCGGCAGGCTATCGCCGAAAATGTGGACGTCCACCCCCCTGGTGCCGGCCTTGATCGCGTTCGGCCAGACAGCGCCGATCGTCGGGCTGCCGTCGGCGCGTACCAGCTTCACGTCGAAACCGAATTCCTGATATTCCCCCCAGAACCAGCGACCTTCGGCATTCTTGCGATCGGGCGAGAACCACATGGTCTCGCGCGTCGGATTGTCGAGCGCATCGGGCGCGGAAGGCTGCGCGGACGGTGCGGAGCGTCCGCGCCAGCTGTAGCCGGCATAGACGATGCCGTTGCCGGTGCGGCTCAGCGTCGATCCGTCGGTCAGCGACCGCAGCGCGATGCCGGTCTTGAATTCGTCGCTGTCGGCCGTGGCGCCGATGGTCATCGTGCCGACGAACCGGCCCTTACCGGGGGCCGAGGCGCTGACCAGCCATTTGCCGGCCAGGCGCGGATCCTGCATCCGGGACTTCCACTGCGTCCATTCGGGCGTGTGCAGCGGGGCGACCTTGCGTGTGTAATCCAACGCGATCTGTCCCTGCGTCACCGGTGTCGCGCCGGGCTTGGTCACGATCGGCGTCGGCTGGCCGAAGACCGCGCCGGGTTCGTCCGTGGCGGGGCGGCGATACTGTACGTCGGCCTGCGAATAGAGCGCGACGTGGAAATCCTGCAGCAGCTTCCATTCGCTGCCCGACCGGCGCCAGGAAAGCGGCTGGGCAAAGGCGTGGCAAGTGGCGCAGGCGCCGCGCAGCGATTCGCTGGGGATGTTGGTCTCGTCCTGGATGCGATGCTCCACGAGGTACATCACCGGCCTTGCTTCCTCCGGGGCAAGCCCGTGGCTGCTCGAAAGATAGCGGACCACCTGCCGCGATTCCTCGGGGGTGATCTGCAAGCCGTTCAGCTTGACCATGCGCTTGATCGCCTGCGCCCAGCCTTCCGGCGTGGTGCGCAGCCAGGAAATGCGCGAAAGATTGCCCTTGGCGTCGGCGGTGTGGCAGGCGCCGCACTTTTCCTTGGTCAGGCTGTCGGTGACCGGGATGCCTTCCTCGCTCTCCGGCTTGTCCGCCCCGCCCGCCATGCCGCCGGCCTGCGCGACGACGGCCGTCGCAGTGCACAGGCCTGCCAGCAGCAACGGGCGCAACGAAAGGCGAGCCGTCAGCGCGGCCCGCCAGGATGGGCTGGCGGCGGCATCCTTCGCGTCGTGTGGACGGGACTCGGTATCCGGGTAGGCCATGCTCGCGAAATCCCCCTGATTGGACCGTAAGCAGCGCGATTCGAGCGCGGGTCACAGGGGTAAGCTTGACGGTTGTCCAAGATTGGTCAACGCCTTTGTTGCAGCGCCGCCCATCTTTTTTGCAGATGCGAAAAAAGGCGTGTGATCCGGTTGGAATCACACGCCTTTTTGGACGTTGGAAGCTGTCCTCACGGGCAGCGTTCGGGCCGCGATCAGGTCAATTGCAACGGCAGGGATCGCAGCCGTTTGCCGGTGGCGGCGCGGATGGCGTTGGCGATCGCCGGAATGACCGGCGGCAGGGCCGGTTCGCCCAGCCCGGTGGGCGGGAAATCGCTTTTCACCCAGGTGATCGCGACATCGCGCGGCACGGCATCGATGCGCAGCAGCGGGAAATCGCCGAAGTTGTCGGCCGTGATCGCGCCCGCCTCCTGCACCACCGGCTGCCATACCAGCGCCTGCGCGATGCCGTCGATCGCCGCACCCTGCGACTGGTGCTCGGCATTGAGCGGATTGATGATCTGGCTGCCGATGTCGCCCGCCATCCAGATCTTGTCGACTTTCACCGCGGTTCCGCCCGAAACCGTGACGTCGACGACTTCCGCGAAATAGCCGCGATGGCTGAAATAGAAGCCGAAGCCGCGCCCCTTGACCGCATCGCCCGCGCCCTTGGCGGGGCCTGTGCGCCCGGTCCAGCCGGCGGCCTTGCACACAGCGTCGATCACGCTGCGCGCGCGGCCGGTGTGGAACACCAGCCCCTTGCGCTCGGTCGGCAGTTCGCGCGGTTCGCCCAGCGTGCGGCGCATCAGCTCGGGCAGGTCGACGCCAGCGGCCTCGGCCACCTCGTCGAGGAAGCCCTGGTACACGAAGGCCATGGCATTGGAGGTCGGCGCGCGCAGCCAGCCCGTCGGCAGGTTGGTCTTGAGATAGGTCGCGCCCAGGTGGGCATCGGGCACGACCGGAGCGGGAAATTCGGTCGAGCTCATTTCCGCCGCGCGGATCGGCTTTCCGTCCGCGCCGAAGGTGATGAAGTGGTCCTTGAACGCGATCAGAGCGCCCTTGGCATCGAGGCCGGCGGTGAAGCGGTGCCAGCCAGCGGGGCGATAATAGTCGTGCCGCAGGTCGTCCGTGCGGTCCCACAGCAGCTTGACCGGCCGGCCGGGCACGCCCTTGGCCACCTGCGCTGCCAGAACCATGTAGTCGCTCATCAGCCGGCGGCCGAAACCGCCGCCGATCCGCGTCATGTGGATGGTCATCGCTTCAGGCGCGATGCCGAGCATGGCGGCCACTTCCTTGCGGCCCGAGCCCGGGTTCTGCGTGGGCGCCCACAGTTCCAGCTTGCCATCTGTCGTCCACAGCGCGGTGCAGTTCTGCGGCTCCAGCGTGGCGTGGGCGAGGAAGGGGTAGGAATAGTCGGCGCTCACCGTCTTCGCCGCCCCGGCCAGCGCCTTGTCCGCATCGCCGGCCTTGAACAGATCGGTCTGCGGCGCGGCACCCAACGCTTCGCCCGCCTGCTTCGCATAGCCGGCGGTCGAGAATTCCTTCTGCGCGGCATCGTCCCACGCCACCACCAGCTTTTCGCGCGCCTTGCTGGCTTTCCACCAGCTGTCGGCGACGATCGCGACGGCATCCTGCTGCCCCGGCGGAACAAGGCCGCTGTTGACCGGCACCACGGCGACCACGCCCGCAATCCCGCGCACGGCCGCATCGTCGATCCGGGCGATGGTGCCCCCGAACGCCGGGCACTTGACCAGCGCGGCGTGGAGCATGCCGGGCAGGTGCGTATCGATCCCGAACAGGGGCGTGCCCTTGACGATCCTGGGCGTGTCCACGCCCTGCATCGGCTGGCCGATGATATGGAATGCACCCGCCGGCTTGAGCGGCACCGTGGCGAGATCGGGCACGGGCATGCCGGCGGCCTCGCGCGCCAGCGCGGCATAAGGCACGCTGCGCCCACCGGCCTTGTCGATCACCTTGCCCGCTTCGGTCGAAAGCGACGCCGGGGCGACGCCCCACTGCTTCGCCGCCGCCGCCACCAGCATGGCGCGCGCTGCCGCGCCGGCCTGGCGCATGGGAAGCCAGTTGTTCGGCGTCGCGGTGCTGCCGCCGGCGACCTGAAGGCCATAGCGCTTGTCGTCGGCGTCGGTCTGCTCGATGCGGACCTGGTTCCACGCCACGTCGAGTTCCTCGGCGATCAGCATCGGCAGCATGGTCTTCACGCCCTGGCCGATCTCGGGATTCTTGGCGCCGATGGTCACGCTGTTGTCCGCGTTGATGCGGATGAAGGCCGTGAGCACGACGGGTTCGCCCGCCGCACCCGTCGCCTGCGCCAGCGCGATCCGGGCGTCGAAGGTCAGCACGGCCCCGCCCGCGAGCGAGGCGGCCAGGAACGAGCGGCGGCTCAACGACCGGCGGCTCAGGGCCGCGCCGGCGGCTTCTCGATCCTTCACGATGCTCATGCCGCCACTCCCGCCGCCTTGCGGATCGCCTTCTGGATGCGCAGGTAGGTGGCGCAGCGGCAGATGTTGCCGCTCATGCCGCCCTCGATGTCCTCGGCCGAGGGCCTGGGCGTCTGCGTCAGCAGCGCGGTGGCGGACATGATCTGCCCGGCCTGGCAATAGCCGCATTGCGGCACGTCGAGGTCGACCCACGCATCGACCACCTTCTTGCCCACCGGAAGCGAGGCCACGTCCTCGATCGTGGTGATCTGCTTGCCCGCCGCATCGGCGATCGGCGTCTGGCACGATCGCACGGCGTTGCCGTCCAGCAGCACCGTGCAGGCGCCGCACAGGCCCGCACCGCAGCCGAACTTGGTGCCGGGCAGGTTCAGGTCTTCGCGCAGAACCCACAGCAGCGGCTTGTCGGCATCCGCGTCGACGACGCGCTTCTTGCGGTTGACGGTCAGCGAAATGGCCATCGGCAGTCCTTCATGCTTGATCGCGCGGATATTCTCATCCCGCCCACCTGTTAGGCCAGGCGCATGGGATGCACCATTGCCAAACGGATATTCCGTAACGCGGAACGCTGGCGGGATGGAAACCTTTGTTGTCCGGTTTCAAGAAACCGGCTTGAAAACGCCTTAAATATTGGACAGGCATCAAGTATCCGTCAAGCGCCGTTGCGCGCGCGGGATAAAAAGGGTTGGGCGGGGCAGTCGGGCTGGCGACCCACGTTCAGGAGTGTTAGGCCGGGTGCAATGGCAAGCGATGTCGCCCACATGATAGCCACGCGGCCGGGAACCTACACGCGCGGGACCGAGACGGTCGACGCCATTCTCAAGGCCGCGTTGACCGTGCTGATCGACGAAGGCGCGGGCGCGTTCACGATCCGCCGTATCGCCGCCGAATGCGGGATGAAGGTGGGCAACGTCAGCTACCATTTCCCGCGCAAGGAAATGCTGATCCAGATCCTGCTCGACGAGTTGCTGGAAAGCTATGACAAGCTGCTGGAGAACCGCGTCCGCCAGCCCGACCTGCCGGCGGAGGAAAGGCTGCGCCTGCTGATCGAGATTTGCCTGGATGATATAGCCGGCAAGCGCACCACGCGGCTGTTCACCGAACTGTGGGCGCTGGCCAACCAGAACGAATTCATCGCGGATCGGGTCCGGGCCTTTTACCAGGGGGTCCACGATTTCATCGGGGAATACGTGGCGCTGCTCAATCCCCGGCTGTCGCCCGATCAGGTGCACACGGTGGCGCTTTATATCAGCGCGTCGATGGAAGGCTCTACGCCATTCCTCGGATATGAAAAACCGTGGGCTGCGAAGATGATGGCGTTCCGGACCATAGCCGCCCGCGCGCTGGTCGATCTCGCCAGAACGATAACGCCGGAACAGATTTCCGGCCTTCGGTAAGGCGCGCGAAGCAGCACGCGGCACAGAAGGGTCCTGACCCCAGGGCTGTGAGTGTGCCGGATGCGGAACAGGGCGATCATCGGGAGGGGCTTTGGGGCGGCGTCGCTGGCGGCCGCGCTGGGATGCCTGCAACCCGGAATCGATCCGATCTACCTGACGGTGTTGAGCGATGCGCGGCCCGTGCCGCTGGAGGCGCACGGGCTGGTCGTGGGCTTTACCCAGGCCGGCTCCGCGCTGGGCGCGCTGACGGTCTGGTGGCTGGGGCCGGTCCTGCCCCGGGGAAGCGTTCTGGCGGCGGCCGTGTTGGCATTCCTGTGCAGCGTGGCGACGGCGCTGGCCGGCAGCCTGGCGACCGTTCTCGCGTACCGGACCGGTTATGGACTGGCGATGGGCGTGATCTATGCCGCCACCATGGCCGCCTATGCCGCGCGCCGGCCCAGCAAGGCCTATGGCGCGGTCTATCTGACACAGCTTATCCTCTCGACGCTGGTTTCGCTGGCCTTGCCCGAACTGATGTTGGCGACGGGCGCGGAAACCGCGTTGATGGCGATGGCGCTGGTGCCGGCGCTTGCGCTGGCGGTGCTGGTGCCGTTCGTGCGGTCGGCATCGATGATCGATAGCCCGTCTGGCATCGCTGCGGGAAGGAGCGCGGTGCCGGTCGCCGGCTGGGCGCTGGCGGCGGCAACCTTCTGGTTCATCTGTTCGACGATGCTGGTGTGGAGCTTCTCGGCCGCGCTGGCCACGCGCGCGGGTATCGCCGATCGCACAATCGGGCAGGCCGTGGCGATCGGCTCCGTCGTCGGCGCGCTGACCGCGGCGGCGGTGATGCGCGAGCGGCTGCTGGTGCCGTTGCCGGTCACCGCCCTGCTGTCGGGGCTGGCGCTCACTTCGCCGGTGGTGCTGACGGTGCCGGGGGCGGACGGCGCCTATGTCGCGTCGATCGTGCTGCTCAACATCGGTTCCACCGCGATCATCATCCGCTGTTCGGGGCTGGCGACGGCGACGAGCCGGGATTCGCGCTTTCGCGTGTTCGTGGCCTGCACGCACAGTCTTGGGCTGATCGCCGGGCCGTTGCTGGGAACGGCGATGATGGCGCTGTTCGGGCGCGAGGGGTTGCTGATCGGCGTGGCGCTGGCCCTGACGGGAGGGCTGGTCTCGGTTGGCTGGGCGGTCCGCGCCGGATTTGCGGGGGCGACCGGTGCGAGTCCTGAAAAGGGTGGCGCGCCAGCCCCTATAGGCGCTTGACTAAAACTGGACGGGCGTCAAACCTTCACCCGACGACGCAGCGCCATGCTATCTTGTGGGGGCAAGGCGCATGGTGAAGGCGCCGCATCGGCCGTCGCAACCGAAGGGGGTCAAGGTCAGATGAAATCCATTGCCAGCCGCATGCTTTCCGCCATCCCGACGCTTGCCGCATGCCTCGCGCTGTCGGTGATCGACGCGCCGCAGGCCTTGGCCGACACCGCCAATCCCACGGAGCCCGAAGAGTCGGACGTCGCCGCGATCACGCCGCCCAAGCCGGGCTGGATTTTCGTGAACCGGGGTTTCGTGTTCCCCGGCACCGCGATCTACGACACCGGCAACGGCAAGATGCTGGGTCTGGTGCAGACGGCGCTTCTGGCGGACATGGCGATCGATCCGGCGGGCAAGTTCTATTACGTGGCCGAAACGATCTGGAGCAAGGGCAATCGCGGCACGCGGCAGGACATGGTCACCGTCTATGATTCGACCAACCTCAAGCTGCAGGCCGAAATCCCGATTCCCGGCCGCCTGCTGATCGGTGGCCGCAAGCAGGACTTCATCCTGAGCGACGACGGCAAGCTGGGTTTCGTCTATAACTTCAGCCCCGCGTCGTCGGTCAGCGTGGTCGATCTGGAAAAGCGCAAGTTCCTGCGCGCGATCGAGCTGCCCGGCTGCGCCAGCCTTATCCCCAATCCCGGCGCCGGCTTCTCCGCGCTCTGCGCCGATGGTTCGCTGGCCACGGTCACGGCGGGTGCCGCGAAGCCCGCGATCACCCATTCGGCTCCGTTCTTTTCGGCGACCGACGATCCGATCTTCGACAACCTGATCTACGACAAGACGAAGCAGCAGGCGGTGTTCCTGTCCTACACCGGCAAGATCTATACCGCGAAGATGGCGGCGGCGCCGACGGTTTCCGAACCGTTCTCGATCCAGGTGGCGGCCGGGCTGCGCGCGGGCGACACCAAGCCGCTCGACGTCAACTGGTATCCCGGCGGGGGGCAGCCGATGGCGCTTCACCGCGCGTCCGGCCATCTCTTCGTGCTGATGCATCCGGGCGAATACTGGACGCACAAGGCCGGTGGCACCGAAATCTGGGACGTCGATCTCGCGGCGAAGAAAGTGGTGAAGCGCGTGCCGATCACCGATCCGGCTACCACGATCGAGGTGACGCAGGAGGCTGCGCCCAAGCTGATGTATTCCGGCGGCGAGGGTGGTACGGTCCATGTGGTCGACGTGAAGACCTGGGACGAAACGCTCAAGCTTGACCGTGCCGGCAGCGGCGTGATCACGGTGGTGGAAGCGCGGTGAGCGCTGTCGCCGCCGATCTTGCGGTTTCGGGCCTGGGCATGACGGGCCTGCGGGTGATGGGGCTGGCCGGAGCGTTCGGAGTGGGGCTGGTCTTCGTTCACGCAGGGCTGTCGAAGCTGCTCCATCGCGATGTGCTGCCGGGCGTTATCGCCAACTACCGGCTGCTGCCCGATGCGCTGGTGGCGCCGGTGGCGGCGGTGCTGCCCTGGGGCGAACTGGTGCTCGGGCTGGCGCTGCTGGCCGGCGGACCGCCCTTGGCCGTGGTGCCCGCGCTGGTCCTGCTGGGGCTGTTCGCGGTGGCGATGGCGGTAAACATCGCGCGCGGACGGCGCTCGATCGACTGCGGCTGCGGCCGGTCACAGCTGCGCCAGATGCTGGGCTGGCCGCTGGTGGTGCGCAACATCGCGCTGATGGCGCTCGTGGCGTTGCGGCTGCCCGCTGCGTTGCCGTCCGCCGGCTTCGAGCTGGCCACCGCGATTGTCGGCGGGGTCAGCCTGTTCGTTCTCTATCTGCTGTTCAACGCCATCGCCGCGCTGGCCGTCTCGCCCGTCGCGGCCAGAGTCAACGCTGGAATCAAACGGAGGTGAGCCCATGCTGACGGCGCTTATCGTTTCGCAGGTCCTTTCGTGGGGCGTGATCCTCGCTCTGGTCGTCGCCGTGCTGGCGCTGGCGCGGCAGGTGGGCGTGCTGCACATGCGCGTGGCGCCAGCCGGGGCTTTGACCACGGCGGGCGGGCCTTCGGTGGGCGCGCGATCGCCCGCCATCCCGGCGCGCACGCTCGAAGGCGCGGCGGTGACCGTCGGTGGCGCCGCCCCCGGTTCGGCGCTGCGCCTGCTGATGTTCGTGTCTGCCGCCTGCCCGCTGTGCAAGGGGCTGATCCCTATGGCCAAGTCGTTCGCGCGGGACGAGCGCGTGCAGCTGATCTTCGTGGGAGACGACGATCCGGCGGTGCAGCGCGGGATGATCGAACAGCACGGCATCGGATCGTACCAGTTCATCAACGGGCCGGACGTGGGGCAGGCGTTCGAGGTGGGCAAGCTGCCTTACGCGGTGCTGCTCGATGCCGATGGCACGGTGCTGTCCAAGGGGCTGGTCAACAGCCGCGAACACCTGGAAAGCCTGGTGATCGCGCACGAGATGGGCGTTCGGTCGGTGCAGGACTATATCGGAAGCCTGAAGGCGGAAGTGGCGTGATGGCTGTGGCACGGCTGGCCTGCGCGGACAATTTCAAGGGGGCATGGTCATGAAGAAGTTCGATGCGGACGCCATGGGCGAAACGCTGCTTCGCCGTTTCGCGGGCGGCACCTCGCGCCGTGGCATCCTGGCGCGGCTGGGTGCGGCGCTGGTCGCCGCCCCGGTGTTTCCGCTGCTGCCGGTCAGCCGGGCCGAAGCGGCCAAGCCTGACCGGTCGGGCGAAGGCAAGACCGCTTTCGCACGCGTGGCGCAGAGCAAGGACAACACCAAGTGCGATTACTGGCGCTATTGCGCGATCGACGGTTCGCTCTGCACCTGCTGCGGCGGCGGCATCCACACCTGCCCGCCCGGCGCGGAGCCTTCGCCGGTTTCGTGGGTGGGCACCTGCGTCAATCCCGATGACGGCAAGTCCTACCTGATCGCCTATCGCGATTGCTGCGGCAAGGCGTACTGCATGCAGTGCGATTGCAACAATACCGATCGCGAGACGCAGCTCTACGTGCCGCAGCTCAACAACGACGTGATCTGGTGCTTCGGCACGAGCAGCATGGAATACCACTGCTCGACCGCCGTGCTCGTCGGTCCGGCCTGACGGGGCGATTGCGCGAACGGACCGCGCAGAGGGATATTGGCGGCATGGCGTTTCGTTCCTGGCCCGTTTTCTGCCTGGCGCTGATCGCGCTGGCCTGTGTCGTCGGGCGCGCGGACGTGCGCGCGAAGCCGGCCCAGCCCAGCCCGGCCCAATTCACCCCGGCGGAGGTGATGGTCGATCCGGAACTGGCGCGGTCGGACTATGTCGAGCATTGCGCCGGCTGCCATGGGGTGCAGGGCAAGTCCGCGCCCGCGCCGCTGCCCGAACTGTTCGGCCGCGTCGGCTGGTTCATGTGCACGCCGCAATCACGCGCCTATCTGCTGCGCCTGCCCAATATCGCGCACAGCCGGATCAAGGATAACGCGGAACTGGCGGACATGATGAACTACGTGGTCTTCGTGATCGGCGCGGGCAGCGTGCCGCCGGGGACCCGGCCGTTCACGGGCGCGGAAGTGACGCGCGAACGGCCGCTGGTGATGGATTCGGCCTCGCTGACCGCCGAACGCGCCCGCCATGCCGCCGATGCGATCCGCAAGTGCCGGGCGCCCGCCTCGCTCGGCCTGCTCTATCCGGGCGAGACCAAGTGACCCGGGCGCGGGAATGTGGTAGGCAGATCCGATGATCGCTCCCTCCCCCATCGACATCCTGCGCCTGCTGGTGCGCGGCGCGGCAGACGGAATCGATGGCGTGCTGGTGACGCTGGCCGGCATCGAGGGCACGTCTTCGCGCGCGATCGGCACGCAAATGGCGGTGCTGGCCGATGGCCGCCACGCTGGTTCGTTCTCGGGCGGTTGCATAGAGGCCGCGGTGATCGCCGAGGCGCTGGACGTGCTGGCGCGCGGCGAGGGGCGGGTTATCCGCTACGGTTCCGGATCGCCCTATATCGATATTCGCCTGCCTTGCGGCGGGGGCATCGACCTGTTGTTCACCCCCTGCCGCGATGCGCGATCGATCGTGGCCGTGCTGGGGGCGCTGGCCCGACGCGAACCGATGGCGCTCGCGCTCGGCGTCGCGGGGGCCGCGCCTGCCGTGACCGATGCCCCGGCAGGATGGAGCGGGGACGCGTTCGTGCAGCACTACGTGCCGCCACTGCGGCTGGTGGCGGTGGGGCAGGGCGAAGACCTTGCTGCGCTCGCCCGGCTGGCCATGGCGTTCGGCATCGAGGTCATCGTGCATGCGCCCGAACGCGATCCGCTGATGCGGGAAGCCGCCGGGGCGATGGCGGTTCATGCGATGGCCTCGCGCACGGCCGAGGTAGCTTTCGCGAGCGATGCGTGGACGGCAATCGTCTTCCTGTTCCACGACCACGACTGGGAAGAGGCCCTGCTGCCGCGCGCGCTGGCCGCACCCGCCTTCTATCACGGCGCCATCGGCAGCCGGCGGACGCACCGCGCGCGCGTGGACATGCTGCGCGCGGCGGGCGTGCCGGAATCGCGGATCGATGCCTTGCGCGGCTCGATCGGCCTGATCCCGTCGACGCGCGATCCGGCGACGCTCGCACTGTCGATCCTGGGCGAGGTGGTGCAGGACTATCAGGCCTGCGCCGGAAGCGCCGAATGGACTGCCGGTCGGACGCAGCCACGCACCGCAGACCTGCCCGCCGCACCGCGTGGCTGAACCGGATTTTTCGGGGATAGCGGTCCTCCTGCTGGCGGCGGGGCGGGGCGAAAGGTTCGGTGGACCCAAGCTGGGTGCCGATCTGGGCGGCCGCCCGCTGGCCTTTCATGCCGCTGCGATGCTGAACGGATTGCCGTTCGCGCACCGCCTGGCCGTCGTCCGCGAGGATACGCCGGACCTTGCCCGGCGTGGCGGCGGCGCGAGCGGCGGGCGCACGGGGCGTATTGATCGCGCTGGCGGACATGCCGCTGGTGCCGGCCGCGCACGTCGCGGCGCTGGTGGGGGCATTCGACGGGGACCGCATCGCCAGCAGCGCGGAGGGGCAACGCATGCCGCCGGCTCTGTTCGGCGCGAGGCACTTCGGCGCGCTGGAGGCCCTCTCCGGGGACCGGGGCGCGGGCGCGCTGCTGGTGGACGCGCCTTGCCTGCCGCTGCCGCCGGGCGCCGAGCTGGATGTGGACCGGCCCGAAGATCTTGCCCGGGCCGCGGGTCTTCTGTGATGCGGAAGCCCGTGCTAATCGGCAGGGCATGACCGCCCGCCTAGAGCCTTTTCACGCCATTGCCGTCAGCCGCATCGCCCACCGCCTGGGCACGGAGGGGCGCTCCGTCATTCACATGGAGTTCGGCCAGCCTTCCACCGGCGCGCCCGCCGCCGCGATCGCCGCCGCGCACCATGTGCTTGATACCGATCCCATGGGCTACTGGGAAAGCCCGAAGCTGAAAGCGCGGATCGCCCGGCACTACGGGGAAACCTGCGGTGCGGTGATCGATCCCGAACAGATCGTGCTGACCTGCGGGGCGTCTCCGGGGCTGGTACTGGCGCTGTCGCTGCTGTTCGATCCCGGCGCGCGCGTCGCCATCGCGCGGCCCGGCTATGTCGCCTATCGCAACAACCTGCGCGCGTTGCACATGGAGCCGGTGGAACTGCCCTGTGGCGAGGCGGAGCGCTATCAGGTGACCGCCGCCGCGCTCGACGCGCTGGAGCCGGCGCCCGACGGCTTGATCCTGGCCAGCCCCGCCAACCCCACCGGCACGGTGATCGAACCGGCCGAGCTGGCGGCGATCGCCGAGGTGTGCCGCCGCAAGGGCATCCGCGTGATCTCGGACGAGATCTACCATGGCATCACCTATGGCGCGCCGGCGGTGTCGATGCTGGCCGAAGATCGCCAGGCGATCGTGGTCAACAGCTTCTCCAAGTATTTCAGCATGGCCGGCTGGCGGCTGGGCTGGGTGGTCGTGCCCGCCGCGCTGGTGGAGCAGGCGCGGGCGCGGATGGGCAACCTGTTCCTGACGCCGCCGGTGCTGGCGCAGCACGCCGGGCTGATCGCGTTCGATTGCCGCGACGAACTCGAAGGCCATGTCGCCACCTATGCGCGCAACCGCGATCTGCTGCTGGCGGCGCTGCCGGGCATGGGGCTGGGCCGCATCGCCCCGCCCGACGGCGCGTTCTACATCTATGCCGACATCGGCCACCTGACCGACGACAGCCTGGCCTTCTGTATCCGCCTGCTGGAGGAAACCGGCGTCGCGACCGCGCCGGGCATCGATTTCGATCCGGTGGAAGGGCACCGCTTCATTCGCATCAGCTTCGCGGTATCGACCGACCGGGTGATCGACGCGATCGAGCGGATGCGGCCCTGGTTCGCGGCGCGCATGGCGGAAGCGCAAGCTCTCTCGGCCTGAGGCGGGGGGGAAGGCAGCGCATGGGACGCCCACCCCGCTGCGACTAACGCCGCCTGCGGCGACGCAAGTCTCGCTCCCCTCCCGCAAGCGGGAGGGCAAGCGGGAGGGGTTGGGGGGGGGCAGCGCGCCACCGTCTGCAAAGGACCCAACCGCCCGATTTTTGCCCGTGACGGCGGCATTACGTGTTGCGGTGCAGCATTGTTTGGCGCACTGTCCCGAACCATGATCAAGGCGGGTCTCCATCACCTCACGCGCTATTCCTACAACAAGCCGGTCATGCTGGGGCCGCAGGTCATCCGCCTGCGACCGGCGCCGCACAGCCGCACGGCGGTGCCCAACTATTCGCTGAAGATCAGCCCGGCCAACCACTTCCTGAACTGGCAGCAGGACCCGCTGGGCAACTGGCAGGCGCGGATCGTGTTTCCCGAGCCGGTGGACCATTTCCAGATCGAGGTGGACCTGCTGGCCGAACTGGCGGTGGTCAACCCGTTCGATTTCTTCGTCGAGGAATACGCCGAGGAATACCCGTTCGCCTATGCCCCGGCGCTGGCGTCGGACCTTGCCGCCTATTTCGAGACCGAGCCGCAAGGCGCGCTGTTTGCGGCGCTGGCTGACCGTTTCCGGGGGCATCAGGGCCGCACGATCGATTTTCTCGTGGAGATCAACCAGGCGGTCAACCAGACCGTCGGCTATGTCATCCGCATGGAGCCGGGCGTGCAGGCGCCGGAGGAAACGCTGGAGATCGGCACCGGATCGTGCCGCGATTCGGCGTGGTTGCTGGTGCAATTGCTGCGCACGCTGGGGTTCGCGGCGCGCTTCGTTTCGGGCTATTCGATCCAGCTGACGCCCGACGTGGTCGCGGTCGACGGGCCGAAGGGCGTGTCGCAGGACATCTGCGACCTGCACGCCTGGGCGGAAGTCTATGTGCCGGGCGCCGGCTGGATCGGGCTGGATGCCACCTGGGGCCTGTTCGCGGGCGAAGGCCATATCCCGCTCTGCGCCACGCCGCACTATCGTTCCGCCGCGCCGATCGAAGGCGTGGTGCTGGAACCGGTCCATTCGGACTTCCGGTTCGAGATGGAAGTCTCGCGCATCCAGGAAGCGGTGCGGATCACCAAGCCGTTCACCGAGGCGCGCTGGGATGCCCTGCTCGCGCTGGGCGACAAGGTGGATGCCGATCTGGCGGCGGGCGACGTGCGGCTCACCATCGGCGGCGAGCCGACCTTCATCGCCGACGACGATTTCGAGGCGCCCGAATGGAACAGCGCGGCGGTCGGCCCGACCAAGGCCGCCTATGCCGACAAGCTGATCCGTCTTTTGCGCGAACGGTTCGCACCGGGATCGCTGCTCCACCACGGGCAGGGCAAGTGGTATCCTGGCGAAAGCCTGCCGCGCTGGGGCTACGCGATCTACTGGCGCGCCGATGGCGTGCCGATCTGGCGCGATCCGTCGCTGATCGCCGGGGAAAGGCCGCCGCGGGAGCAGGTGGTCGATACGGATGCCGATAGGCCGCAGCCCGATGCCGCGATGGCCGAGGTGTTCCTGACCACCGCCGCCCGCAACCTGGGGGTGGAGGAAGACTTCGTCCAGCCGGTCTATGAAGACGCGGTGGAATGGATCGTGAAGGAGGCGGAGCTTCCCGCCAACACCAGCCCCACCGATCCGCAGCTGGACGATCCCGAAGTCCGCCAGCGCTTCATGCGCACGTTCCAGCGTGGGCTGACCAAATCGCGGGTTACGCGCTGGCAAAGCGAACGCTGGAAAGTGCGGCGCGGCGCGCTCTACGCGGTGCCGGGCGACAGCGCGCTGGGCTATCGCCTGCCGCTGGGATCGCTGCCCTTCGTGCCGCCGTCCGACTATCCCTATATCCACCCGCGCGATACTGCCGAGCCGCGCGAGCCGTTGGCCGATTTCCGTGCGCAAGTGGCGGAGCGCGGCCATCAGGTGCGCGATGCCGCGACGCCGATGGAAGCGGCCGCCGAACAGGCCAGCATCGCCGTCGAAGGCCCGGCGGGCACGGCGCAGCGCCGGATCGAGCAGGTCGCGATCGAAGGCGCCGTCCGCACCGCGCTGACGGTGGAGCCGAAGGACGGCTATCTGTCCGTGTTCCTGCCGCCGGTGGAAGCGCTGGACGACTACCTCGACCTGATCGCGGCGGTGGAGCAGGTCGCCGAGGAAACGCGCGTGCCGATCCGGATCGAAGGCTATCCCCCGCCGCCCGATCCGCGCCTCACGGTGCTGAAGGTCACGCCCGATCCCGGCGTGATCGAAGTGAATATCCAGCCGGCGAAATCGTGGCGCGAAGCGGTGGAGATCACCGAAGCGCTGTACGAATGCGCGCGCGAAGTGGGGCTGACGGCGGACAAGTTCATGGTCGATGGCCGCTCCGTCGGCACCGGCGGCGGCAACCACATCGTGCTCGGCGGGCCGACCCTGCTCGATTCGCCGTTCATCCGCCGGCCGGACCTGCTCAAGAGCTTCGTGCTCTACTGGCAGCGCCATCCCGCGCTCAGCTACCTGTTTTCAGGCATGTTCATCGGCCCGACGTGCCAGGCCCCGCGCATCGACGAAGCGCGGCACGATGCGCTCTACGAACTGGAGATCGCGCTGGCGCAGGTGCCCAATCCGAATCACGGGCCGGACCAGCCGCCACCGCCGGCCTGGGTGGTGGACCGGCTGTTCCGCAACCTGCTGGTCGACGTGACGGGCAATACCCACCGCACCGAAATCTGCATCGACAAGCTGTTTTCGCCCGATGGCCCGACCGGCCGGCTGGGCCTTGTCGAATTCCGCGGGTTCGAGATGCCGCCCGACGCCCGGATGAGCCTGGCCCAGCAATTGCTGCTGCGGGCGCTGACCGCCTGGTTCTGGAAGCAGCCGCAGGACGGGCCGCTGGTGCGCTGGGGCACGCAGCTGCACGATCGCTTCATGCTGCCGCATTACGTCTGGGCCGATTTCCTCGACGTACTGGCCGATCTGCGCGGCGCCGGGTACGATTTCGATCCGGTGTGGTTCGAGGCGCAGCGCCAGTTCCGCTTTCCGGTGCACGGCGCGGTCGAGGGCGGCGGCGTGCAGCTTGAAGTGGCGCACGCGCTGGAACCGTGGAACGTGCTGGGCGAAACCGGCGCGATCGGCGGCACGGTGCGCTATGTCGACAGCTCCACCGAACGGTTGCAGATCCGCGCCAGCGGGCTGGTGCCGGGCCGGCACGTGATCGCCTGCAACGGACGCCGACTGCCCTTGCAGCCGACCGGCGTGCCGGGCGAGGCCGTGGCCGGGGTGCGCTACAAGGCGTGGTTCCCCGCCAACTGCCTGCACCCGATGATGCCGGCGCACGCGCCGCTGACATTCGACATCCTCGATACCTGGAACGGCCGTTCGCTGGGGGGATGCGTCTATCATGTGGCGCATCCGGGCGGGCGGAACTATGATACCGTGCCCGTCAACGGTTATGAGGCGGAAGCCCGACGCAAGGCGCGCTTCCAGGATCACGGCCATTCGCCGGGCAGCCAGGCCATTCCGGCCGAGGAAGCAGCAGGGGAGTTTCCGATGTCGCTCGATCTCAGGCGTCCCGCGCATCTGATCTGATGGCGCTGGTCGAGAACGCAGCGCCGCCCGCCCCGGCCACGAACCGGTTGCAGGACTATCCGGTCGACGTCGATGCGGGCGACCTGTTTCGCCATGCCTCGGGCGATGTGGCGGAAAAGTGGGTGGCCATGGCCAACGGCCTGTCCTCGCTGGCGGCGGAATCGGGCCTTTCGGTGCAGGAATTGGTCGCGCGCCAGATCCAGGACATGGGGATGAGCTTCCGCATCGCCGGCGATGACGAGGAGCGCGAATGGCCGCTGACGCCGATGCCGCTGCTGATCGGCGCGCAGGAATGGGCGGAGGTGGAACGCGGGCTGATCCAGCGCGCGCGCCTGCTAGAACAGCTTGTGGCGGACATCTATGGCCCGCAGCGGTTGGTGGACGATGGTTTCCTGCCCGCCGCCGTGATCGCGGGCAGCCGCTATTTCGCGCGCAACATGGTGGGGCTGAAGCCGCGCGCCGATCACTTCCTGCATGTCTATGCGGTCGATCTGGCGCGGGGGCCGCGCGGGCAGTGGCGCGTGCTGGGGGACCGGCTGCGGCTGGCCAACGGCATCGGCTATGCGCTGGAGAACCGCCTGGCCCTGTCGCGCGGCACCGGCACGCTGCTGTCGGAAATCAACGCCCGGCGCGTCGCGCGCTTCTTCGGCGATCTGCGCGCGGGAATCGCTCGCGATTGCCAGCGGGAAAGCCCGCGCATCGCGCTGCTCACGCCGGGCCGGTTCAACCAGAGCTATCCGGAACAGGCCCACCTCGCGCGCTATCTGGGCTTTCCGCTGGTGGAAGGGCGCGATCTGGCGGTGATCGACGACCGGCTCTACATTCGCACGATCGCCGGGCCGAAGCGGATCGATGCGGTCTGGCGCTGGATCGACACCAATGCGCTCGATCCGCTGAGCTTCGATGCGCGGTCCACCATCGGCGTGCCCGACATGTTCGATGCCTGGGCTTCGGGCGGGTTGGAAATGGCCAACTGGCCGGGCGTGGAATTGCTGGAGGCGCCGGCCTTCGCCGCGTTCATGCCGCGCCTGTGCCGCACCCTGCTGGGCGAGGAACCGCTGCTGCCGAACATCGCGACATGGTGGTGCGGGCAACCGGTGGAAGCCGATATCGTGCGCGCCCGGTTCGACGAGTTCGTCATCACGCCGGCGTTCGGCCAGCCGGTCGAGGGACTGGAGGACGTGCGCGGCGTGGCCGGGGCAAGCCTTTCCCCTTCCGCGCGCGAGCTGCTGTTCGATGCGATGCAGCGGCGTCCGATGGACTACTGCGGGCAGGAAATCGTCCATCTTTCCACCACGCCCGCGCTGGTGGGGGATCGGTTCGAGCCGCGTCCGTTCACGCTGCGCGCGTTCGTGGCACGCGGGCCGGATGGCGAATGGACCGTCATGCCCGGCGGATTCGCGCGGCTGGCCTCCTCGGGCGGGCTGCTCACCTCGCTCATGGGCGAAGGCGATCTCTCGGCCGACGTCTGCGTGGTCGATGCGGCGGCGGTGCCGGACTATGGCTCGACCACCCTGGGTGATGCCCCGGCGATCCGGCGCGGCGGCGGCATCCTGGCCAGCCAGGCGGCGGACAACCTGTTCTGGTTCGGCCGCTATTGCGAGCGCGCGGAAATGACGGTGCGGATCGTCCGTTCGATCCTGGGCAGTTCGATCGAGGTCGATGCGGGCGGGGGCATCAACCCCGCCGTGCGCGAAAAGCTGGTGGAACTGCTGTTCCTGTGGGGCGCGATCCGGGCGAAGGACCAGAAGCTGTCCGCGCACGAGGCCTGCCGCATCGCGCTGGGCGATGGCGGGCTGCCGGGCAGCGTCAGCACGCTCTTGGGCAATATCCGCAGTGTCGGCCTTTCGCTGCGCGACCGGTTCGCGCCCGATTTCTGGCGCATCGCCAGCCGGCCGATGCCCAAGCTGGATTCGCACCGGCCGGGCGCGCTGCTGCGCGTGGCGC
Source organism: Novosphingobium sp. SCN 66-18 (assembly GCA_001725355.1). Lineage (GTDB taxonomy): Bacteria > Pseudomonadota > Alphaproteobacteria > Sphingomonadales > Sphingomonadaceae > Novosphingobium. Next base: position 119,774 of record MEGD01000027.1, on the reverse strand, counting down.
GCGAACTGGTTGAACGGTTCGGCGCGCTGGCGGGGCTGGGCGCGGAGGACATGGTGCGCGGGCCGGCCTGGCGCTTCCTCGACATCGGCCGGCGGCTGGAACGCGCGCTGGCGGTCTGCCGGATGACCCGCCAGCTTGGCGTGCTGCCCGAAGCCGATGCGCTGGGCGCCTTGCTGGACTTGTGCGACAGCCAGATCACTTACCGTTCGCGCTATCTCAGCGTGCCCTTGCGTGATCCGGTGCTGGACCTGTTGCTGCTCGATGCGGAAAATCCGCGGTCGCTGGTGTTCCAGTTGCAGACGCTGGCCGCGCACGTCACCGCCCTGCCGGCGCTGGGTGAGGACAACCTGCCCGAAGCGCCCTTGCGCGAAACGCGTGCCGCGCTCGCGCCGTTCCTCAGCCTGACGATCGATGCCGTCGATGACAGCCTGCTGGGCGAGACGGAACGGCGCCTGCTGACTCTGTCCGAAGCGATTTCAGCGCGATACTTCCTGCAGTTCGAACGGTCCGAACCCGTGGTGCGCAGCAATCTGCTGGTATGATGGTTCGGCGATGATCTACGACGTCCGGCATCTCACCACCGTGCAATACGCGGGCGGCGTGCGTCTGGCGCGCTTCAACCTGCGCCTCAAGCCGGCGTCGTGGCCCGGCCAGATCCTGCGCGATTATACGCTGAAGATCGATCCGGCGCCGTCCGCGATCCAGCAGGAAAGCGGGCCGTGGGTGGTCAACCGCGCGCGCCTGTCGATCGATGCGCCGCTGAAGAAGCTGTCGATCGAGGCCCGGTTCCGCGTGGAAGTGGCGCCGCCGTGCTTTTCGCTCGACATGGCGGTCAGCCCGACCGTGGCGCAAGTGCGCGAACGCACGCTGGTACGGCGCGATCTGTCGTCCACCAGCCCCGCCGGTTATCTCTATGGCTCCACGGTGGCGCAGATTTCGCCCGAGATCGCGGGCTGGGCGACGCGGTTCTTCACCCCCGGAACGCCCACGCTGGCCGCCGGGCGGGCGCTGATGGAAGCGATCCATGGCGAGTTCAAGTACGATGGCAGCGCCACGGTGGCGGATACGCCGCCCGACGTGGCGTTCCGCCTGCGCCGCGGCGTGTGCCAGGACTTCGCCCACATCATGATCGTGGCGGCGCGCGCGCACGGCATTCCGGCGGCCTATGTCAGCGGTTACCTGCGCACGCTGCCGCCGCCGGGCAAACCCCGGCTGGTTGGCGCCGACGCGATGCACGCCTGGGTCAACCTGTGGTGCGGCGACGAATTGGGCTGGGTCGGCTTCGATCCCACCAACGCGATTTTCGCGGGCACCGATCACATCTTCACCGCGATGGGGCGCGACTATGCCGATGTCGCCCCGATCGACGGCGTGTTTCTGGGCGGCGGAAGCCAGAACATGACCGTTGCCGTGGACGTTGTTCCGGTCGATTGATCGGGGCGGGCGCGGGGCCGATCCCGCGGCAGAGGAAACCTTTTGCGCCGGCAAGCGGAATTGCGCGCAGGCAGCGGGTGCAATCCCGGAGCAGCTTCCTATCTTCGCGCGATCGGGCCATGCTGCCCGGAACAGGAGACAGGCGCATGGCGCACCCCACGTTGTTCGAACCGCTTGATATCGGAGGGCTTTCGCTTTCCAACCGCATCGTGATCGCGCCGATGTGCCAGTATTCTGCCGTCGATGGCGAGATGACCGACTGGCACCTGATGCACCTTGGCAACCTTGCCCAGTCGGGCGCGGCGGTGCTGACGATCGAGGCGACCGCGGTGCTGCCGGAAGGGCGGATCAGCTATGCCGACGTCGGCCTGTGGGATGACCGTACCGAGGCGGCGATGGCCCGTGTGGTGGAAAGCCTGCGCCGCCATTCGCCGATGCCCGTCGCCATCCAGCTGGGGCATGCCGGGCGCAAGGCTTCGACCGACAAGCCGTGGCTGGGCAAGGGCCAGATCGCGCCGGACGCGGACAACGGCTGGCAGACCGAGGCGCCTTCCGCCGTTCCGTTCGCCGCCGGGGAAAACCCGCCGCTGGCGCTCGACCGCGCAGGGATGGACCGCATCCGCGATGCCTTTGCCGAAGCGGCGCGGCGCGCGGCGCGGATCGGTATCGATGCCGTGCAGATTCACGGCGCGCACGGCTATCTGCTGCACCAGTTCCTGTCGCCGCTTTCGAACCGGCGGGACGATGCCTATGGCGGCAGCCTGGAGAACCGGATGCGGTTCCCGCTGGAAGTGTTCGATGCCGTGCGCGCCGCCTTCCCGGCGGATCGCCCGGTAACGGTCCGGGTTTCCGGAACCGACTGGGTGGACGGCGGCTGGGATGCGGAGCAGACCGTCGCCTTCGCGCGCGAACTGGAGCGCCGGGGCGCGGCCGCGATCCACGTGTCCAGCGGCGGGCTCGATCCGCGCCAGGCGATTCCCGTGGCTCCGGGATATCAGGTGCCGCTGGCGCGCGCGGTGAAGCAGGCGGTCTCCATTCCCGTGGTCGCGGTCGGGCTCATCACCGGGTTCGAGCAGGCTGAACAGATCGTCGCTTCGGGCGATGCGGACCTCGTCGCGCTGGCGCGCACCGTGCTCTACGACCCGCGCTGGCCCTGGCACGCGGCGGCCCATCTTGGCGCCTCGGTCCATGCGGCGGACCAGTATCTTCGCTGCCAGCCGCACCAGTATCGCCATCTCTTCGCGGCGGGCTGAAGCGCGGCCGATGCAAAAGGAAAGGGGCCTGGAGCACGTGGCCCCAGACCCCTTCCCGATGGCTCTACGCCCGCGTCAGAGCGCGATGCTGAGCGAGGCGCGGATCGAGTAGTCGACCACGCCCTGCGCCCGTTCGGCCCCGCCGGTCAGGCGCCAGGTATAGTCCAGGCCGCCCTGCAGGATGCTGACCTTGCCCAGCCAGGCCGACTTCAGGCTGTCGGGCGTCAGCGCGAACTGGTTGCCGTCGGTGAAGTTGGCGAGCGTGGTGCCGAGATGGCCCGAAAGCTGGTTGCGCCGGCCGCCTTCGACTTCGACGGTGAACGGGCGGCCTTCATAGGAGCTGGGGCCGCTGCTCCAGCTGGCGACCAGCGTGGTCGTGCCGGTCAGCGCGCTGCTGTTGCGGCCGGCCACCTCCAGGATGATCGGTGCGCTGCCGGTTTCGTCATAGGCGTTTTCGTGCAGGCGATAGTATTCGACGATCGCCTTGGGGCGCAGCTGGAAGTTGCCGCCCACGTCGAAGCCATAGGATGCGCCGCCCGATCCGGTGATCATCCAGCCCTTCCACTTGCCCGCCGCGGTATAGTTGAAGCTGGTGCTGTCGACGGCGCCGGTGAACGTGCGCGCGGAGGTTGCCGAAAGGCGGCTCGCGCCCACGCGGGCGAAGGCATAGAACGGCCCCTTGGCCATGCGCCAGAAGCCGCCGACCTCGAGATTGCTGGTCTTCACCGACTGGTAGCTGCTGGTGTTCACCTTGCCGCTGATCCAGGTAAGCGAAAGGCCGACGTTGCCGATGCCCGTCACGCGTTCAAGCCCGCCGGAAAGGCCGAAGCCGTGGTCGGAGAAGCCGGCGGTTCCGGTCGTCTGCTTGCCGCCGTGGAAATAGATCGGCTCGAACCAGCCGCCCACGTTGCTGATCGTGAACAGCGAGGAATCGTCCTGCACGTGCTGCGCGGCAAGACGGGAGCCGCGCGTCACGAAATCGAACACGCCCCCGGCATAATCGGGCATCAGCTGGTTGAACTGCGCTTGCAGCGTGGGCGCGTCCGCCACCTGCAGCAGGTCGGTTTCGAGCGCGGAAGGGGTGCCGCCGGCGGCCGTCAGCGCCTGGGCCTGCGCGATGATCGGGTTGTAGATGGCGCCTTGCGCGGCGGTCAGCCCCAGTTGCGCGGCGGTCTTGCGGGCGATGGTGAGTTGCAGGTTGTTGCCCTGCGTGGCCAGCGTGCCGGCGTAGAGGACCGGCAGGGCCAGATTGCTGGCGCTCAGGTTCGACGCGCCCGTAAGGCCGTTGGACGTCAGCACCGTATATGTGCCTTCCGCCTTGGCGATGGACGTGAGCGATGCGGTGATCTTCGATCCGCTGGCGAACGTCGCCGTATTGGTGACGAAGGTTGAACTCGTGCCGGTGGTGCCGTCGACATAGACGCCCAGCGTGCCGTTCGCGCCCACGTTCAGCGTGTTGACCGCGATGTTGCCGGTCGCGTTGGCGGCGAACAGGCCCGAGTTGACGTTGACCGTGGCCTGCGAACCGCCGGTGACGGTGCCCCGCCAGATCGAGCTGTCGTTGAGCGTCAGCGTGGCCGGCTGGTCGTTGAAGATCAGCGTGCCGGTGAAGCGCGAATTGCCGCCCATCGTCATCGTGGCGGTGCCCGTTCCGAAATCGATGTTGCCGATATACTTGGAATCGTCGGCCATGATCACGGTATCGTTGCCGGCGCCCAGGAACGTGTTGCCGGTGATCTTGCCGGTTTCGACGTCCAGCGTGTCGTTGCCGCTGCCCGTGTAGATGTTGCCGGTGATCGCCGCATAGACCGTGGCGGTATCGACGTTGTAGCCTGCCGCGGCCTTGTCGGTCTTTTGCGAGGCCGCATCGGTCGCGTTGAGGTACTGCTTGACGGTGACGCCGCTGGTATTGGCGGAAAGATCGATCGCCCCGGACTGGCTGCCCTGGTTGGACGTGATGAAGCCGGTGTTGTTCACCGTCGTCAGCGTGCCCGACAGGTCGCGGATCGCGTAGGCGCTGATGCCCAGCGATGTGCTGGCGGCCTTGACCGTGCCGCTGACGTAGAGCGTGGGAACCGTGGAGCCCTGGTTGATGAGAATGGCGGTGGCGTTGGCATCGTTGGTCGTCGCGGTGACGTTGCCGTTGATGCCGATGCCGCCGGCCAGGTTCACGTTGCCGCCCTTGCCACCGACCACGATGCCATAGGCGTTGGTCGAGCTGTAATAGGCATTGGCGGTCACGCTGCCGTCCACCGCCACCGAATAGGTGCCATCGTTGCTGGCCACGGTGCCGATCGCGATGTTGTTCGCGCCGCCGATCTGGAGCCCGGGGCTGCTGCCGTAGGACTGGATCGAACCGGTGGTTTCGGTCGACGTGCTGGAATTGGGAGCCGCGATCAGGATCCCGCCCGCGACGTTTCCGTCCACTTCCACCGCGGCTGCCCCGCTTTGCAGCGCGGTGCGCGAAAGAACCTGCGAGGTGCCGTCGTCGGCGGTGTAGGTGGTGGCTTGCCCCAGGGTGCCGTTGATCTTCAGCGTGCCGCCGATATCGCCGCTGGTGACCAGCGCCTGCGCGCCCTGGCCGATCGCCGTGACGGTTCCGCCCACGGTGACATTGCCGGTTACCGCGGAAGTGCGGATGCCGGCGCTGTTATCGCCCTTTACCGAGATCGTGCCGGTATTGCCGAGATTGCCGTTGAGCGTCGAATCGAGCGCGATGCCGGCGGAATTGAGCCCTTCGACGGAGATCGTGCCGGAGTTGGTGACCGATCCGGTCACCGTGCCGCCCGATACCGCGTGGATGCCGTACCGGTTCGATGCGGCCGCGATCGGGCCATCGGCGATGTTGACGCCGTTGTTGGTGATGAAGGGGGCGGTGTAATTCTCGGTGACGTTGATCGCGCCGGCGTTCGATATCGTGGTGGTGGTGCCGGGGTTGACGGTGATCCCGGTCGCGCCGTTGCCCGCGCCCATGGCGATCGTGCCACCCGAAGCGACGGTGGCGGTGTTGGAGGAATCGACCGTGACGGCGCTGCCGTTGACCAGCGTGATCGTGCCGCCGCTGGCGACGGTGACATTGCCGCCTGTCGAGGTGAGAACGGGGGTGGTGCTGTTGCCGCCGACCGTGGTGTCGGCCAGGGCAACCTGCGCGCCGAGCGCGAAGGTCAGCGAACCGAGCGAAACGGCAGCGAAGAAACGGGGCGTGCGGTGACGATGCATGGGGGGACGTGATCCGTGAAATGGGGCCTGCGACCGAATCGCAGGCCCGGTTTTGTGGTGCGACCCGCAAGCTCGACTGATGCCGGCGGTGTTCTCGACAGGGCGGAAACAACGCGGCATCGAACTTCGAGGGTAGGAGGCCACGGTGGTTCCGGTGATTAAAACGGCCCAGCCTCTCAAACCCTTCGCGCCGGGCGCGATGAAATATTTCGTTGCGCAACGTCGGTAAATTTGCCGTTCAGGGTTGGACCGCCAGCAAGAGCCGGGCCGTGGGTTCCCGATGACGGAACGGCGCGTGGAGGCGACAGTCGGTGTGACTTTCCTAGGCGATTCCGGAGCGGACGGGGCATTCGCGACCGACCATCCCTCGCTTGCGCCCGACGTCCCCATGCTGTGGTCGGCGTTCGATGACCTGTCGTTGATGGGTGAAGTGGGACGTGGCGTGATCGCCGCGTTTTCCGTGCTGGTCGAACGGCATACCCCCGCGCTGTATCGCGTGGCCATGCGCATGCTGGGCGATGGGCACGAAGCCGAAGACGTGGTGCAGGAATGCTTCACGCGCCTGTGGCAGCAGGCCCCGCGATGGCAATCGAGCGGGGCGGGGCTGGTGGGCTGGCTCCATCGCGTCGCGATGAACCTGTGCTTCGACCGGAAGCGCCGTTTTCGCGTGGTGATCACGCCCGATCTGCCGGAACGTGCCGATCCCATGCCGCTTGCCGACGCCACGATCGAGGCGGATCAGGCGCGGGCGGCGGTTGCCGGGGCCCTGGCGGACCTGCCCGAACGGTATCGGGCCGCGCTTGTGCTGTGCTATTACGAGGGCTTCACAAACGCGCTTGCCGCCGAAGTTCTGGAACTTAACATAAAGGCCATGGAATCGCTTCTGTTCAGGGCTCGGCGTCACTTGCGCGAACTGCTGGAAGCGCGCAACGTGGGCGTTGCCGATCTGCGCGCGCGCGAACCGGTCGTGGCCTATGGCATGGAACTGCGGGCATGAGGCGGGTGATCCCGATCGCGCCCGCTGCGCGCGAGGCGGCGCTGGACCGCGCGCTGGACCAGCTATCCGCGCCGGCTGTTCCCGCTGACCTGATGGCGCGGATCGTGCGGGAGGTGCCGCTGCTGCCTCAGGCTGCCGCGCCGCAGGCGGCATCCACTGGCGTGGCGGTGCGGCCGGTCGCGGCGCAGGTGGCTGCGTCGGCTCCGTCCCAGCGAGCACGCCAGTATGTCTGGCGGCGGCTGGCGGCTGGCGGCGGCATCGGAGCGCTGGCCGCCGGAATAGCGGCCGTGGCGATGATCGGCATGGGTGCCGATCCGCAGGGCATTCCGGCGGGTGAACGCGGCGCTCCGATGGCACTCGCGCCGGCTGTGCCGGCGGACACGGCTAATGGCAAGCCGGCCGCTCCCACAGCGCCTCAGGCGAAACTGGCTGCCGCTGCAGCAACTCCTTCGCGTCCCGTCACCGCGCAGGCAGTGCTGCCGGAAGAAGACGTTATTCCGCTCGAGGCATCGCCCACCGTTCCGGCGGAAATGACTCCCGAAGTTCTCGCATCGGCGGCCGCGGTGCCGAAGGGCGAACTGATCGGCCCCCGCGATGACGACGAAGAAAAGACGGGGCCGCAGATACCGTCACGCGGATTGATGGGGCCGCCCGCGCCGCAGGCGTACGGCTATGTCGGCGCTCTCTCTCCGCCGGGAGGTGGCTCCGCCACCGTGCCCGGCGTTCCGGCGCAGGAAAATTCCGCGCCCGCGCCCGGACGAGGCCCTGGCGGCCGCATACCGGGTGGTGCCGGCGGCGGCCATCCGTTCTGATCGTCGCGGGGCAAGGTCGCCCCTCATTGCATCACCCCTGCCGGATACAGGACCGCATGCGTGGCCGCCGCGGCGAGATCGCGCTTCTGCCAGAATGTCGGGCGGGGGCCGGCTAACGACACGCGCCGCATGCCTTCCAGTCCCGGCGAGGCGCACAGGTTGTCGCTATCCGCCTGAATGCAGGTGACGCTGAGACCACGCAGCAGGCGCAGGGTGCGATGCGGATCGCTGTCGGGCAGGTCGTGCAGCCGCAGCCACGCCGGCCCCGCGTGGAAATGGACCGTGGGATCGGGGCGGATCAGCACCACGGACGAAACGCGATGCCGCAGATCGGGCGGAACCGCGCCCAGCCCGGTGTCGAGAATGTCCGCGCCGAATGCGAAGCCGATCAGCGCGACGTGCTCGGCGCCGCTGGCCGAAAGCGCCTCGCGAATGCTGTCATCCACCAGTTGATCGACATAGGCCCGGTCCTTGTCGCCCACGAACAGGGAGGGGGTATCCACTCGCAGCACGGGCACGCCCTGGCGTCGCAGGGCCGTTGCTATGTCGGGCTCGTCGCCAAGCGGCAGCAGCCCGGCCGTTCCGGCGAAATAAACCGCGACCGGGCGGCCGGTGACGGATCGCGCGGCGGGTTGAAAGCGCGTCGGATCGCGCAGGAAGCAACCGCCCGCCCCGATCGCCGCTACCGCGACGATGGGGAGGACGGCTGCCCAGCCCAGCAATTTGCGACCCAAAGAGCTATCGGCCATTTGCTCCGAATACCCGCTGCCCTCTATCCCGCGCGTGGGGAAAGCATTAACACGCTGTCATCAACTGTCATGGAACGGGTTTGTGGCTGGACGTATCCTGCTGGTCGAAGACGATCCCCAGATCGGCGATTACATCGCGCGGGGGCTGGACGAGGAAGGTTTCACGGTCGATCGCGCCACGACCGGGCGCGATGGCCTGTTCCTGGCCACCGACAGCCAGTTTGACGTGGTGGTGCTGGACCGGATGCTGCCGGGGATGGATGGCCTTTCCGTGCTAAAGGCGCTGCGTGCGGCCGAAGTGCGGACGCCGGTGATCATCCTGTCGGCGCTGGGCAGCACCGACGACCGGATCGCGGGGCTGACAGCGGGCGCGGACGACTACCTTGGCAAACCGTTTTCCTTCGCCGAACTGCTGGCGCGCGTGCAGGCGCTGATCCGCCGTGGCGGCGGAACGGCGCAGAAGCCGGCGCAGGAAACGACATTGCGGTGCAGCGATCTCGAACTGGACCGGCTCACCCGGCAGGTGCGCCGGGGAACGCGCAAGATCGCGCTGCAGCCGCGCGAATTCCGCCTGCTGGAATACATGCTGCTGCATCAGGGCGAGGTGGTGACGCGGACCATGCTGCTGGAGGCGGTGTGGGACTATCACTTCGACCCCGGCACCAACGTCATCGACGTGCATATCAGCCGGCTTCGACGCAAGATCGACGACGGGGAGGAGCAGCCGCTGTTCCACACCGTGCGCGGGGCGGGATACCGGCTGGCGCTGGACTGAGCGGAACCGATGTCGGCCCGGCGGCGCCCTTCTCCAACCATGATGCGGCTGGTTGCCGCGGTGTTCGTGCTGCAACTCCTGTCCAGCATGGCGGCGATCTTCTTCCTGCGCACCGAAATGCTGGAAGTGGTGCGCAGCGACCGCGTGCGGCAGGTGACCGACCTGCGCGATGACCTGCTGACGGCCTATTACGACGGCGGCCGCGACGAACTGGCCAATTTCATCAACGCCAAGCGGGGCAGCGCGGCCGATCCTACCGTATTCATCGCGCTTTCCGGACACGGGCCGACGATCCTCAACAACCTGTCGCGCGTGCCCTCGATTTCGGTATCGGCGCAGCCGCACATCGTGCACATCCATCGCGGCCCCAGCCTGCCCGAAACGGAGGGGATGGCTATCGCCAGCAGCCTCCCTGGCGGCGATACGCTGGTCGTCGGTGTGCTCGGCGCGGTCGAGCGGCGCTTCACGCTGGCCTTTGCGGCGGCAATCGGCCTTACCGTCGTCATCGCCGTAGCCCTTGCCACCGTGAGCGCCCTGCTGCTCGGTTTCGTGATCAGCCAGCGCACGCACGAAATCGCCGACACGGCGGCGGAACTGGCTTCCGGCAATTTCGGCGCGCGGCTGTCGATGCGCGATACCGGCGACGGCTTCGATCACCTGCGCCTGCAGATGAACCTGATGGCCGAACGGATCGACGAACTGGTTTCGCAGCTCAGCGCCATTTCCGGGGCGCTGGCGCACGACCTGCGCTCACCCGTCACCCGGCTGTCGGCGGCGATCGACACGGCCCTGGCGCGCGTTGACGAACCCGGCGCGGCGGATGCGCTTCAGGCCGCGCGCGCGGATGCCGACGCTCTGCGGTCCATGCTGGAAAACGCGCTGGAGATCAGCCGGCTGGAAGGCGGCGCCATTCAGGATCGCCGCGCGCCGCTCGATCTGGCTGCCGTGGCCGAGGATCTCGTCGAACTCTACGAGCCGCTGGCGGAACAATCGGGCGTGACGCTGTGTGCCGATGCGCGCAGCGTGATCGTGCCGGCCGATCGCGAATTCCTGTCGCGCGCGCTCGCCAATCTGATCGACAATGCGCTGAAATACGGCGGCACCACGATCACCGTCGCCACGCGTGCGGCGGAAGGATGGGGTGAGGTGGTGGTCAGCGACGATGGTCCCGGCATTCCGGAACAGGACCGGGCGCGCGTGGTCGAACGGTTTGTGCGGCTGGACAACGCGCGCACGCGCACCGGGGGCGGGCTGGGGCTCGCCATGGTCGCTGCGGTCGCGCGGCTCCATGGCGGCCAACTGGTGCTGTCAGGTGAGCGCGGGCTCGTGGCTACCCTGCGGCTCCCGCGCTGAAGGCGCTTCGGGCGGAGCGGCGGGGGCGGGAGCTGCAGCGGTGGCGGACGGGGTGACGCTGACGCGGCCGGTCCTTTCCAGCTTGCCCCAGCCGATGCCGAGGCCGGCGGTGGCCGCGCCCACCGCGCGGATCACCACGCCATACATCAACTGGCGATAGACGAAGCGTTGCGTCAGCAGCAGCAGTGCCGGGAACCGCTTTTCGCGCACGTCGAGGCGATAGGCGATCCAGCCGCACAGCAGGTCCACGGTGGTAAAGCCGATCCAGTAGATGCCCATGCGCAACACGTCGGTCTGCGTCTGGTCCCAGCCGTGCTGCATCACGCGCACGATCGTTCCCACGATCGAGATACCGAGCGCCAGATCGATCAGCGGCGAAATCAGCGCGAACAGGATCTGGAACAGCCAGGCCTGCGGCATGCCCACGAAGGCAAGGCCGCTGGGGTGCCGCTCGCGCAGGATGGCGCGGTGCTTCCACAGGCACTGGAGCGTGCCGAACGCCCAGCGGAAACGCTGCTTGCCCAGCGCGCGCAGCGTTTCGGGCGCTTCGGTCCACGCCACCGCGTCCTCGTCATAGGCGATCTTCCAGCCCTTGCGCTGGATGGCGATGGTCAGGTCCTGGTCCTCGGCCAGCGTATCTTCGGGATAGCCGCCGACGTCCTCCAGCGCGCTGCGCCGCCAGGCGCCGACCGCGCCGGGCACCACCATGATTGCGTCGAACCGGGTCAGCGCGCGGCGTTCGATGTTCTGCGCGGTGACGTATTCCACGGCCTGCCAGCGCGTGACGATGTTCACCCGGTTGCCGACCTTGGCATTGCCGGCGACCGCGCCGATGCGATCGAGTTCGAACCAGCGCACCAGTTTGCTGATCGTCTGCGGCTCGAATTGCGTATCGGCGTCGAGCGCGACGATGATCTCGCCGCTGGCCTGCGCCAGTGCCCGGTTGAGCGCCGAGGCCTTGCCGCCGTTGGCCATCGTCATCAGCCGCACGCGCGGCTCGTTGCCGAAGGCGGCGGCCACGATCGGGCTGGTGCGATCCTTCGATCCGTCGTCCGCCACGATCACTTCCATGTGCGGATAGTCGCTGGCGAGGATACGGTGGACCGACGTCTCGATCACCCGCTCCTCGTTGTAGGCGGGGATGATCACGCTCACCAGCGGGCGATAGGTGGAATCGCGCGACAGGCCCAGGCGGCGTTCGGGGAAAAGGGCCAGCGCGGTCATGCTGATCGCCCGCGCCATGCCGAGCGCGATGGCGAAGAAGAATATCCAGTCCAGACCGTCGATCGCCGCCGCCAGGCTCGAGAAGATCGCCACGTCGGCGCGCACGGCCAGCAGATCCAGCCCGGAAACCTGCGGCATCACGTCGTCGCGGGTCAGGCCGGCCAGCGTCGATACCGGCACGAAACGATACCCTTCCGCCTGAAGGGTGGCGATGATGCGCGGCAGGGCCTTCACCGTTTCCGCCCGGTTGCCGCCGCCATCGTGTAGCAGGATCACGTTGGCGGAACGATCGCCGTTGCCGTTGCGCACGGCATCGAGCGTGCGCTGCACGATCTCGTCGGCGCTGCGGCCCTTGACCCAGTCACCCGGATCGGCGTGGAGGCCGACGATGGTATAGCCCTGTTGCTGCGCCACCAGCGCCGGCCCCAGTTCATCGGTCGTGGTCGGTTCGGCATCGCCGAAATAGGGCGCGCGGAACAGGCGGGTGGAACGGCCGGTATAGGCTTCGATCAGCCGCTGCGTGGCGTTGAGCTCCAGCTTGATGCCGGTATCGCTCTCGTCCGCCATGTTCGGATGGGTGTAGCTGTGGTTGCCGATCTCGTTGCCTTCGGCAACAAGGCGGCGCAGCAGCCCCCGGTTGCCCACGCCGTTTTCGCCGATCACGAAGAACGTGCCGGGCACATGGTACTGTTCCAGCACGGAGAGGATCTGCGGCGTCCAGACCGGATCGGGGCCGTCGTCGAAGGTCAGCGCCACCAGCTTGGGCCGGTCGCCGGTGCGGCGCACGACATAGGGCGTGGGCAGCGTTACATACTGTTCGCCGGTGATCAGGTTCGAGCGCGGATCGAACGACACGGCGCGCTGGCCGGGCGTCGGCGTCGCGTCGATGCGCAGGATTTCGCCATTGTCCTCGACATCGGCATTGGTCGATTCGCTGATGTGGCCAAGGTCGGGCCGCGCGCCGGCCGCACGCCCCGCCCGGGCGCCGGCGTTCCAGCTCTTGAGCGTGTTCCAGAATCCCGGATCTTCCGATCCCAGCCGCCACAGCGCGACCGAATTGATGCCCATGCGCGAAAGCACCTGCATCTGGTTCCAGCTCGCGGCGGCATCGAGCAGCCACACGTCATGGCGCACGCCATTGTCGGTGTAGGCGAAGCCGGGGTTTCCGCTTGCCTTGTCCCAGGTGGGCGTTGCCCCGCTGTCGTGCGCGGAAAGCCAGGCTTCCTCGACCGTGAGGCTGTCGGCATGGCCCTCGTGCCAGTCATAGGCATAGTTGCCCAGCGCGACGATGATCTTGCTGGCGGCCACGCCCTTCAGCGAATCGGCAAGACGGGCAGTGAACCAGCCGTTCGAGGCGATCGGGCCAGGTTCGCCACCCTGCCAATGCTCGTCATAGGCCATGAGCACGACCTTGTCGGCCACTTGCGCGAAAGCGCGCGCGGACCAGGCCGGATCGTCGACCGGCATGGTCACCGACACCACCCGGTGTTTCGGTGCAAGCCGCGCGTGCAGATCGGCCACGAACTGGCGGAGCAGCCCCAGGCTGCCTTCCGGCATGTTCTCGAAGTCGACCATCACGCCGCCGTCGCCGGTCTTGTCGAGAAACTGGTCGATGCCCTGCACCAGCGCGGCGCGGCGGGCCGGATTGGCCAGCGCGCGGGCGGTGCCTGCGCCGTCCCACGTGCCGTTGCTGGCGTTCTGCAGCACCGGCACGACCAGGGGGCGGTGAATCGCGGCGGCCAGCACGCGGCGCATCCGGGCGTCGTCGTTGGCATGGAGATTGCCGGCCTGGTCGATCGACATCAGCGTCGGCGCGACCCAGTCCAGCTCGCCGGAGTGGTGCGCCAGCGTATCGGCGCTGTCATCGGTCCAGGAGGTGTAGAAGCCAACGGTCAGCGGCGCGCCGGGCTTGTGCGCGGGCGCGGGGTTGCGACCGAACAGGCGCTCGATCCGGTGGGAGAGACGGCTGACCTGCGCCTTCAGGGGCAGCGGTGCGGTGCGTTCGGTCCCGAACGGCAGGGGGGAAGGGGCGCTGACGGTCGCCACGGTCGTCGCGAAAATCGCGCAGACGGCCAGCAGGAGCGCCAGAATCGCGAACGCGCCGCGGCGCGTCCAGCGGCGGCGGCGGCCAGTCGGATCGAAAAAGATTGGACGTGACACCAGCATTCCCCGGTTCTGGCCTCGCACCATCTGGCGCGTGGCCGGTGACGGCAAGGCAGTTGGAGAATGTATCGGAACAGGGGACCGTCACGTTGCGATCCATCGACAACTGCCTTGCCGCCGGGGTGTTTTCTAGGCTGGCGCACGCAACGGGGGCGTGAGCAAAACATTACGTTTTGGCCATGGAGGGTCCGTTCCGGATTTCCGAACATCATCAATGGCATTTGAGCACTGTCCCGCCGGCGTCCGTGCGCTTACACCGGGTGCCAGCAGAAGGTGAGATCATGGTGCAGCCCGTCTATTTCCTGTCCCACGGCGGCGGCCCCTGGCCCTGGCTGGAAGGCCCGTTCCGGCGCGATTTCGATTGGCTCGAAGCCTCGCTCAAGGCCCTGCCCGGGCAGTTGCCCGAACCGCCCAGGGCGGTGCTCGCGGTTTCCGGGCATTGGGAAGAAGCGGAATTCACCGTTTCCACGGCGGCCCAGCCGGGGATGGTCTATGACTATTACGGCTTTCCGGAGCACACTTACCATATCCGCTATCCCGCGCCCGGATCGCCCGCCCTGGCGGAACGCGTGCTGGATCTCGCGCGGCAGGCCGGCATCGCCATGAAAGCCGATCCGGCGCGCGGGTTTGATCACGGCACGTTCTCGATGCTCCAGCCGATCTATCCCGACGCGCAAGTGCCGGTCGTCAGCCTCTCGATGAAGCAGGGCTATGACCCGGCCGCGCATCTGGCGCTGGGGCGCGCGCTTGCCCCGCTGCGGGCGGAGGGCGTGCTGATCATCGGCTCGGGCCTGTCCTATCACAACCTGCGCATGTTCGACGCGCGCGCGGCCGAGCCTTCCGCGCAGTTCGACGCCTGGCTGCGCCACGCCCTGATCGATCTGGCGCCGGAAGACCGCGCGCGGGCGCTGGAGCAGTGGGACGCCGCGCCGTCCGCGCGGATCGCCCACCCGCGCGAGGATCACCTGATTCCGCTGATGGTCGCGGTCGGCGCGGCGGGAAGCGATCCGGCCACCTGCATCTATTCGCAGAACGATCTGCGCGGGGGCATAACCGCGTCGGCCTATCGCTTCGGCGAGGACCGCAGCGCCAGCGGGTTCGACCGGCTGGCGGCGTGAGCGGTCAGCGCCCGTCGAGCCGCCGGCCACGCGCGGCATTCACGTGCTGCCCGTCACCGATCACCAATTCGCGATCAGCAATCGTCCGCCCGAGCACATCGAGTTCTCCGGCCACATGGTCAACGCCACTGCCGACCGGGCGCGACGCCCAGATAATAGACCCAGCCCCGGTGCCCGTCGAACCCGACCATGATCGCGCCGGCGGGTGTATCCCCGCCGTCCTCGGCCACCAGCACCGTCGACGCCGGGTTTTCCAGCGCCAGCCGGTAATCCGTCTCGGGATCGTTCCACGGGCGGGTCAGGCCGGCGGCGCGCCACAGCGCGATCACCGGATCGCGATCCTCGGCCGTGGCGTCGCGCAGCGTTATCGGCACAAGCCGATCATTCCCATTCGATCGTGCCGGGCGGCTTGCTGGTGTAGTCATAGACCACGCGGTTGATGCCCTTCACCTCGTTGACGATGCGCGTTGCCACGCGGCTGAGGAAGGCGGCGTCGAACGGGTAGATGTCCGCCGTCATGCCGTCGGTGGAGGTCACCGCGCGCAACCCGCAGACGCTGTCGTAGGTGCGGAAATCGCCCATCACGCCCACGGTCTTGACCGGCAGCAGCACCGCGAACGCTTGCCAGATCGCGTCATAGAGCCCGGCGTTGCGGATTTCCTCGAGGTAGATCGCATCGGCCTTGCGCAGGATGTCGCAGCGCTCGCGCGTCACTTCGCCGGGGATGCGGATGGCGAGGCCTGGGCCGGGGAACGGATGGCGGCCCACGAAAATCTCGGGCAGGCCCAGTTCGCGGCCCAGCGCGCGGACTTCGTCCTTGAACAGTTCGCGCAAGGGTTCGACCAGCTGCATGTTCATGCGTTCGGGCAGGCCGCCCACGTTGTGATGGCTCTTGATCGTCACCGAAGGGCCGCCGGTGAAGCTGACGCTTTCGATCACGTCGGGATAGAGCGTGCCCTGCGCCAGGAAATCCGCGCCGCCCACCTTCTTCGCCTCGGCCTCGAACACGTCGATGAAGGTCTTGCCGATGAACTTGCGCTTGGCCTCGGGGTCGGTGACGCCTTCCAGGCCTTTCAGGAACAGCGTGGAGGCGTCCACGTGGACCAGCGGGATGTGATAGGCGTTGCGGAACAGGCTTACCACCTGCTCGGCCTCGCCCAGCCGCATCAGGCCGTGGTCGACAAACACGCAGGTAAGCTGGTCGCCGATCGCCTCGTGGATCAGCACGGCGGCCACCGCCGAATCGACGCCGCCGGAAAGGCCGCAGATCACGCGGGCGTCGCCCACCTGTTCGCGGATTTCGGCGATCTTGGTCTTGCGGAATTCCGCCATGGTCCAGTCGCCGGCGCAGCCGCAGACATGGCGCACGAAATTGGCGATCAGTTTGCCGCCATCGGGCGTGTGGACCACTTCGGGGTGGAACTGCGTGCCGTAGTATTTCTTCTCGTCGTTGGCGATCACCGCGAAGGGCGCGCCGTCCGATACCGCGACGATGCGGAAACCGGGCGCGAACTGCGTCACCTTGTCGCCATGGCTCATCCAAACCTGATGGCGCTCGCCCGTCTGCCACAGCCCGTCGAACAGCACGCAGGGCTCGGTCACGGTCAGGAAGGCACGGCCGAACTCGCCGGAATCACCGGGCTCCACCGTGCCACCAAGCTGGTGGCTCATGACCTGCTGGCCATAGCAGATGCCCAGGATCGGCAGGCCGCTGTCGAACAGCACCTGCGGCGCGCGGGGAGAGCCGTCGGCGGGCACGCTGGCGGGCGATCCCGAAAGGATGATGCCCTTGGGCTTCATCCGCTGGAACGCGGCTTCGGCCTGCGTGAACGGCGCGATTTCGGAATAGACCCCGGCTTCGCGCACGCGCCTGGCGATCAGCTGCGTGACCTGGCTGCCGAAATCGACGATGAGGATGGATTCGGAAGGCTCGATGCTCATGGCTGGCCGATAAGGGGAGGGCCGGTTTCTGTCCAGCCGTCGCGTCCGCCAAAGCGATTGTTAGCGATTATTACAGTTGCGTTACATGCAATCATGGGTGCTTGCTTCGCACTTGCAGCATACGTCAATTGGCGTATTGCGCGCCTCGGTTCGAAAAAGCTCCAGCCCACCCTGCCGGCGCTTCCTCGAAACCGAGAGGATGTCTGCGAAGGTACACCATAAAAGGAGGTATACCATGCGCAGCTTTGCGACTTACGCGCTGCCGATCATCCTTGCCGCTGGCCTCAGCGGAATGATGTTCACCGTCACGCTCGCCTGAGCCGACGGCACAGCCAATACAGCGCTACCGACAAAAGCGGCTGCCCCGGTGGGGCGGCCGTTTTGTTTGTGCGTGTTTCGTTTGAGGGGCTGGTGCCGGCGCCTGCCGACGACGCCTTGACGAAACGGTCCGCGCGCGGACATCAGCGGGGTGTGACCGTTACCCGCTTCGCCCCCAGCCCCAACGGCCCGCTGCATCTGGGACATGCCTATGCCGCGATCGTCGCGCAGGATCGCGCGGCGCAGGATCGGGGCGAATTCCTGCTGCGAATCGAGGACATCGACGGCGCGCGCAGCCGGCCCGAACTGGCGGACGCTTTTCGCGCCGACCTTGCCTGGCTGGGACTGGCGTGGCGCGAAGTGCCGCCGCAGTCGCGGCGCATCGCCACGTATGCCGCCGCGGCCGATGCCCTGCGCGCGGCGGGGCTGCTCTATCCCTGCCGCTGCACCCGCGCCGAGATCGCCGCCCTGGCGACACGGCAGGGGCCGGACGGGCCGGTCTATCCCGGCACATGCAGGCCGGGAACAGGCCGGAAGCATCTGGTCGAACCCGGACCCGACGTGGCCTGGCGGCTCGACATGGAGCGCGCCATGGCCGTGGCCGGCGACCTCGCCTGGCATGACGAACGGCGCGGGCCGCAGCAGGCGCGGCCCGGCGCGTTCGGCGATGTGGTGCTGTGGCGCAAGGATGCGTCGGCAAGCTACCATCTTGCCGCGACGGTGGACGATGCGGCGGATGGCGTCACCGTGGTCACGCGCGGCGCCGACCTGTTCGCGGCGACTCACGTCCACCGGCTGTTGCAGGCCCTGCTCGGTCTTCCGGTGCCGGTGTGGCACCATCATCCCGTGTTGGTGGAAGCGGACGGGCGCAAGCTGGCCAAGCGGCGGGGCGCGCCTTCGCTCTCGGACCGCCGGTTATCCGGGGAAGATGGCCTCGCG
Organism: Novosphingobium sp. SCN 66-18; assembly: GCA_001725355.1. Classification (GTDB taxonomy): domain Bacteria; phylum Pseudomonadota; class Alphaproteobacteria; order Sphingomonadales; family Sphingomonadaceae; genus Novosphingobium. Next base: position 101,479 of record MEGD01000027.1, on the reverse strand, counting down.
CTGGCCGCCGATCTGCGCGCTGCCCTTTTTGACACTGGTATTTCACTCTCCGAATACGTAAACCAAACGCCATGAAGTATATCCTGATCCCGCTGCTGATTGTGCTGATGGCCATGGCGGTCATCTCGCTGGTGCGCGGCATCATCGCGTTCCTGAAATCCACGCGCGAGGATCTGGAGCGCGGCGACCAGCAGGGGGCGACGGAAATGCAGCTTCTGCAGAACAAAATGATGTTCAACCGCATCAAGTATCAGGGGCTGGCGGTTCTGGTCGTGGCGATCCTGCTCGCCGCCTCGCGCTGATTCTGTCCGCAGGCCGACGACGCCCGACCTTACGCCATGGTGAAACTCAACAAGATCTACACCCGCACGGGTGATGACGGCACGACCGGGCTGGTCGACGGGTCGCGCCGCGCCAAGCACGATCCGCGCATGATCGCGATCGGCGAGGTGGACGAGGCGAACAGCGCCATCGGCCTTGCCGCCGTGGCCGCGCCGGAGACGGTGGCGCGAGACCTGCATCGCATCCAGAACGATCTGTTCGATCTGGGCGCCGATCTGGCGACTCCGGGAGAGGATTTCACCCCGTCCGAGATGGTGCTGCGCGTTGTTCCGGCGCAGGTGGCGTGGCTGGAACAGGCGATCGACGCGCTGAACGAGAGCCTGCCGCCGCTGACCAGCTTCATCCTGCCCGGCGGGAGCGAAGTGGCGGCCCGCGTCCATCTGGCGCGCGCGATCGCGCGGCGCGCGGAGCGGGCCGGGGTCGCGCTGGCGGCGGAAGAGCCGGTCAACCCGGCCGCGCTGGCCTATCTCAACCGCCTGTCGGACTACCTGTTCGTGCTGGCCCGCGCGCTCAACGCCGGCGCCGATCCGCTGTGGGTGCCGGGCGCGAACCGTCCCTAGGGTCAGGACCCTAGGTTGCCATGCTGCGGGCGCGAAGCTAGGGCGCGTTCGATCGGCTATGGAGAAGGCAGCCATGCAGAAAGTCGCGGTGATCGGTGCGGGGCAGATGGGCTCCGGCATTACCCAGGTGGTCGCGCAGGCCGGCATTCCGGTGCTGCTGTCGGACGTGGACCTCGCGCTCGCCGAAAAGGCGAAGGACCGTATCGCCAAGGCGCTGGCCCGGCTGGTGGAAAAGGAAAAGATCACCGCCGCCGCCGCGGAGGCCGCCGCCGCGCGGATCACGCCGGTGGCCGACTACGCCCCCATGGCCGATGCGGAACTGATCATCGAGGCGGCGACCGAGCGCGAGGACATCAAGCGTCGCATCTTCGAAAGCGCGGGCAAGGTGCTGGCCGCAAACGCCATCATGGCGAGCAACACCAGCTCGATCCCGATCACGCGCATGGCCGCGGCCTCGCCCGATCCGGCACGCTTCGTGGGCCTGCACTTCTTCAACCCGGTGCCAGTGATGCAGCTGATCGAGGTGATTCCGGGGCTGGCGACCTCCGCCGATACGGCCACGCGGATGCGCGCCTTCGCGGAAACGCTGGGCAAGCAGGTCGTGCAGTCGGAGGACGAGGCGGGCTTCGTCGTCAACCGCATCCTGGTGCCGATGTTGAACGAGGCGGCGTTCGTGCTGGGCGCGGGCACAGCGTCGGTCGCGGATATCGACAAGGGCTGTCGGCTGGGGCTGAATCACCCGATGGGGCCGTTGCAGCTGGCGGATTTCATCGGCCTCGATACCTGCCTGGAGATCTGCCGCGTGCTGTTCCATTCGACCGGCGATCCCAAGTACCGTCCCGCGCCGCTGCTGGTGAAATACGTCGAGGCCGGCTGGCTCGGCCGCAAGACCGGCCGCGGGTTCTACGACTATGCGGGCGCGGAACCCGTGCCGACTCGCTGACCCGCCATGCAGACGATCCTGCTGCTGTCGCTGTCCAACCTGTTCATGACGACGGCATGGTACTGGCACCTGCGCGGTGGCCCGCAAGTGGCCGAGGCGCGGCCGGTGGTCATGGTCATCGCGATTTCGTGGGGGCTGGCGCTGGTCGAATATTCGCTTGCCGTGCCGGCCAACCGTATCGGCTATGCCAATGGCTGGAGCGCGGGGCAGCTCAAGGTGGTGCAGGAAGCGATCGCGCTGGTGGTGTTCGGCCTGTTCATGGTGTTCGTGCTGGGCGAACCGCTGCACTGGCGCCACTTCGCCGCCTTCGCCTGCCTGATGGGGGCGGTGGGCTTCCTGTTCGTCGGGAAGTAGCCGTCAGGCGGCGCGCAGCCCGGTCAGCCCTTTGGCGCCCCGGTCCTGCGCGGAAAGGCCATCGAACACCGCGTCGATGATCCGCGCGAGCTTTTCCTCGCTCAGCCGCTCCATCAGCATGATCATCGTGGGGATCGAGCAATAGGGCGCGACCATCTGGTTCACCAGGCTGATGGTTTCGTCCACGCCCAGCCCGGGGAAAAAGCCTTCGCCCATCGCCTCCCCGATGATCACGCCCAGATAGTGATCGGCCAGATCGACATAGCTGCGCACCTGCTCGAAGTGTTCCTCGCCGATCTCCACATACATGCGGAAGGCGGCGGGATCGGCATCATAGCCCTTGCGCATCGAGATGAAGCGCCGCGCGAAGAATTCGTACATCTTGCGCCGGGGCGGAAGATCGCTGGCGAGCACTTCCTCCATGATCGCGACCTTGGGGCGGAACCAGAATTCGGCCACCGCTTCCATCAGCGCGTCCTTGCCGTCGAAGTAGCGGCCCAGCACGGCGGGGGATATTCCGGCGCGCGCGGCCAGTTCGTGCATCGTCAGCCCCGATCCGCCGCGCTCCTCGATGATGGCGCGGGCAAGGGTGACAAGGCGTTCGCGCTGGTCGTCGGCGTTTCCTGAAGCACTGGCCATCGCTTTGGATTCCTCCCGGCGTGTCTTTATGCGATTCTAGGGACGCGCCCCACCGGTTTCAATTGCGCGCGAAAACGAATCGCTCCGCATTGCGGAATGCCTTCATCGCGTCATCACGATCGGCTAAGGCATCGCTTCGTTTCAACAGAGACAATCAGGGTCGGGTCCGATGACGTTTGTTCTGCGCGGTGCGGTTGCACTGACCGTTTCCGTTCTGCTTTCCGCCTGTGCCGGCCCCATCGCATCCACCGGCCCGGGCGCGGGCAGCCCCGCCGTGGCCGAAGCCGGCCCGGTCGAAGTGGGCATCATCGCGTTCAACGATTTCCACGGCAGCCTCGAACCGCCACGCCAGTCGGTGCTGGCGCCGGACGGCAAGGGAGGAACGATGCAGGTGCCCGCTGGCGGCGCGGCGTGGTTCGCTTCGGCGCTCGAATCGATCCGCTCGAAGTATCCCAACCATCTGACGGTTTCGGCCGGCGACATGATCTCGGCCTCGCAGCTAGCCTCCTCGCTCTATCTCGACGAGCCGACCATCGGCGTGATGAATCGCATCGGCGTCGATTTCAACGCGGTGGGCAATCACGAATTCGATCGCGGCACCCGCGAGCTGCGGCGGATGCAGGACGGGGGCTGCGAGAAATTCACGGCCAAGCAGCCCTGCCAGCTCGAACCGTTCACCGGCGCGACATTCCGCTACCTCGCGGCAAGCACCAAGGACGCGAGCGGCAATACGCTGTTTCCCGCCACCGGTCTCAAAAGCTTCGGCGAAGGCAGCCGCAAGGTGACGATCGGCGTGATCGGCCTGACGCTGAAGGGTACGGTCGATCTGGTCAGCCCGGAAGGCGTCAGGGGTTATACGTTCGCCGACGAGGCGGATACGATCAACGCGGCGGTTCCGCAGCTCAAGGCGCAGGGGGCGGACGCCATCGTCGTGCTGATCCACGAAGGCGGCAAGACCAAGGGAACGCCCGATCCCAATGGCTGCAATGATCTGGTGGGCGATATCAAGCCGATCCTCGACCGGCTGGACACCCGCGTCGACCTCGTCGTTTCCGGGCACACCCATTGGGAATACGTGTGCGATTACGGCAAGATCAACCCGGCCAAGCCGATCCTGCTCACCAGCGCTGGCGTCTATGGCAAGGAAGTGACCGACATTACGCTGGAGGTCGATCCGGCGCGGCACCAGGTCGTGTCGAAGAAGGCGCACAACGTCATCGTGCAGTCGGTCCCCTATACCTCGGCCACCGGCTTGCGCGAAAATACCACGCTCTATCCGCAGTTCCAGCCACGGGCCGACATTCTCGAATACGTGAAGCGCTACGTCGATGCATCGCAGGTCTTCACCACGCGCCCAATCGGCAAGCTCTCCGGCCCGGCGACGCGCGGCGAAGGCGCCGAAAGCGCGTTCGGCGGCACGCTGGGCAACCTGATCGCCGACGCCCAGCTCGCCGCGACCCGCTCCGCCGGCGCGCAGATCGCCTTCATGAACCCGTTCGGTCTGCGCGCGCCGATCGTGCCAGGGGCGGATGGCACGGTCACGTTCGGCGATCTCTATCAGACGCAGCCGTTCGGCAACCAGGTGGTGACGGAAACGATGACCGGCGCGGAGATCAAGGCGACGCTGGAACAGGGCTTCGATACCAACGGTCCGGAACAGGTGCTTTCGCCTTCTGCCGGGTTCAGCTTCCGCTTCGACCGCAGCCGGCCGATCGGCGATCGCATCGTGGCAATGACGTTCAACGGCAAGCCGCTGGACCTGAAGGCCCGCTATCGCGTCACCGTGAATGGCTTTCTGGCGCTGGGTGGCGACACCTTCTCGGGCTTCGTCGGCAAGCCCGATCAAGTCACCGGCCCCACGGACATAGAGGCGCTGGAAAGCTGGGTGAAAGCGGTGCCCTTGCGCACGGTGCCGGTGGAAGTCCGCGCGGCGCCGGTCGGGCGCTGACCGCGGCGTCAGCCGTCCAGGTTGCCGAAATCGGTCAGCCCCTTTTCGGGATGGCGCGGCGTGACGCTGCGGTAGAAGGCCGCCACCTTCTCCATGTCGGCGCGGTAATCGCCGGTGGGCCAGATTTCCGGGCCGAGCCCACCGGTCTTGGTGCGATAGTCCATCAGGCCGCACACCAGCGGAACACCCGCGCCCAGCGCGATGTGATAGAAGCCCGTGCGCCATTGCCGCACCGCGCCACGCGTGCCTTCAGGGGCGATCGTCAGCATGAATTCGTCGCGTGCGGCGAATTCGTCGATCATCGCCTGGACCATGTTGTTGCGGGATGACCGGTCGATGGCCACGCCGCCCATGTCGCGCATGAAGCCGCCCAGCGGCCAGCGGAACAGGCTGCGTTTGCCCATGAAATGCGCCTGGATACCCAGGGCGTCGACCAGGCCCAGGAAATACACGAAATCCCAGTTCGACGTGTGGGGGGCCGCGATGATCACGCAACGCCGGCCGGCGGGCGGGGTGCCCACGGCCTTCCAGCCCTGGCGGCGATAGAACCACAGCAGCACGCGCCGCACGATCCGTGAAAGGCGGCCCGGCCGCCGGTCCCGCACCCTGTTGTCTGGCATGTCCTCTCCCCCGATGCGGTTTCCTATCGCGGGAAAGGGGGCGTGTCGAAGAAAGATGCGGTCGACGCGCAGGGACGGTCCGGTGCTTGACGATAATGAGCATGGCTATTATCGGCATGGCGTGCAAAATAACATCGCCTTCCTCTCCACCGATGTCGGGCGTCTGTTCCGCAAGCGTTTCGACGTCGTCAGCCGTGATCTGGGCGTGACGGGGCCGCAATGGCGCGTGCTCGCCGCGCTGAAGCGCACGCCCGGAATCAACCAGGGCGCCCTGGCGCAGTGGCTTGAGGTGGAGGCGATCACGGCCGGGCGGATGATCGACCGGCTGGAAAAGGCGGGGCTGGTGGAGCGCCGGCCCGATCCGGCAGACCGCCGCGCCTGGCGCTTGTTCCTGACCGATGCGGCCGCGCCCTTGCTCGATGACCTGGCCCTGTTCGCGCAAGGCGTGTTCGCCGAAGCGCTGACGGGCTTTTCGCAGGATGAACAGGACATGCTGGTGCATCTGCTCGAACGTGTTCGGGCCAACCTCGCGGAGGATAGCGCCCCGGCTGCGAGGGTGAGCCATGGCTGAAGCCGATCCCTTTCCGGGCAAGCCGGGCGAAAGCGACGTGGAATCGCGGCAGGAAGCCATGGCGTCCGCCGCCCGTCATACCGCGCGGACCCGGCTCAAGCGGGTGCGGATCGTGCTGCTGACCGTGGTGCCGGCGCTGATCATCGCCGGTGGCCTGTGGTACTGGTTCGGCAATGCCGGTTTTGTCGAGACCGACAATGCCTACGTCAAGCAGGACGTCGTTTCGATCGCGGGGGAAGTGACCGGCCTCATCACCTCGGTCCGGGTCCGCGACAACCAGGACGTGAAGGCGGGCGACGTTCTGTTCACCATCGATACCTCACCCTACGAGGTCGCGATCCGGCAGGCGGATGCGCAGATCGCCACGGCGCAGGCGCACGTTACCGCGTTGCAGGCGGACGTCGGCGCCAACGCCGCCGATCTTGGTGCGGCGCGCGATGACCTTGCGCTGGCGCAGGCGAACTACAATCGCGCCAAGGCGCTGATGGACCGGGGCTTCAACACGCGCGCCAACATGGACGCGGCGGAGCACGCCGTTGCCACCGCGCGGGACAAGCTGGTCGCGATCGAGGCCGAAGTCGCCAAGGCGCGCGCGCAACTGGCGGACGGCGCGCAGGTGCCGGGCGTCAACCCGGCGATCGCCGCCGCGCAGGCATCGCATGCCAAGGCCGCGCTCGATCTGCGGCGCACGGTGGTCCGCGCGCCCGCCGATGGCCGGATCACGCAGGTTTCGCGCTTGCAGATCGGGCAGATGGTGTTCCCCGGCGTGCCGATGCTCAGCCTGGTGCGGGCCGACGGCGCGCGCGTGGAGGCCAATTTCAAGGAAACCGACCTCGATCGCATGCGGCCGGGGCAGCCGGCGGAAATCCGGCTGGATGCCTATCCCAAGCTGCGCCTGAAGGGCCATGTCGACAGCATCGGCGCGGGCACCGGGTCGGAGTTCTCGGTCCTGCCCGCGCAGAACGCCACGGGCAACTGGGTCAAGGTGATCCAGCGCGTGCCGGTGCGCATCGCCATCGATGAACAGTCGCCCCGGCCGCTCATCGCCGGATTGAGCGCGGTGGTGTCGGTCAACGTCGGCAAGCGCTGATGGCAGCGGCGGCGCCGTCCGGCCCCCGGCGGGAGGAACTGCCGCCGCTGGTCGTCAAGCATCGCGGGCCGCTGCTGTTCGCGGTCATGGCCGCGATGGTCATGCAGATGCTCGACACCACGATCGCCAACGTGGCACTGCCGCACATGCAGGCCTCGCTGTCGGCGACGCAGGAAACGATCAGCTGGGTGCTGACCAGCTACGTGCTGGCCTCCGCCGTCACCCTGCCACTGGCCGGATGGCTGGTCGATACGATCGGCATCCGCCGGGTGTTCATTTCCTCGGTGGTGATGTTCACGGCGGCTTCGATATTGTGCGGGCTGGCGCAGAGCCTGGAACAGATCGTGTTCTTCCGGGTGCTGCAAGGGCTGGGTGGCGCTTTCCTGTCGCCACTGGCGCAAACGATCATGCTCGATACCAGCACGCCGGCGGAACGGCCGCGCATGATGGGCATCTTCACGCAGGGCGTGATGCTGGGGCCGATCGCCGGCCCGGTGCTGGGCGGCTACATCACGGAGAACGTAAGCTGGCGCTGGGTGTTCTTCATCAACGTTCCGATCGGCATCTGCGCGGTGATCGCGCTGCTGGCGCTGCTGCCGCAGACGCCGCGCCGCGAACGGCGGTTCGACGTGTTCGGCTGGGTGCTAATCGCGCTGGCGGTATCCACGCTGCAACTGATGCTGGATCGCGGCGCGCAGAAGGACTGGTTCGGATCGGGCGAGATCGTGGCCTATGCCGTGATCGCGGCGGTGGCCTTCTGGATGGCGATCGTCCATCTGGCCACGGCGGACCATCCGCTGTTCCCCGCCGCGCTGTTCCGCGATGGCAACTACGTGGCCAGTCTGGGGCTCTATTTCCTGGTCGGCATGGTGATGATGGCGGTGCTGGCGCTGCTGCCGGGGCTGTTGCAGGGCATATACGGCTTTCCCGCGATCGATGCGGGCTGGCTGCTGGCGCCGCGCGGCCTGGGCATGTTGCTGTCGATCACCCTGTTCGGCCGGTTCATCAACCGGTTCGATCCGCGCATTTCGCTGGCCATCGGACTGTTCCTGGCGGGCTGGTCGCTGTGGCTGATGGCGGGCTGGACGCCGAACATGCCGATGCGCCCGATCTTCCTGACGGGCATGCTGCAAGGGCTGGGGCTCAGCTTCACGTTCATTCCGATGAACCTGATCGCCTTCGCCACGCTGCCGCCGCAGTTGCGCGCGGATGCCGCGGGGATGACCAACCTGTTCCGCAACATCGGATCGTCGATCGGCATCGCGGTCTGCACGGTGCTGCTGGCGCGCAACATCCAGATCAACCACGCGGAACTGGGCGCGCGGCTGACCGCGATGAGCGTGCCGTTCGACATCAACCGGCTGGACACGTTCGGGCCGGTCGGCGATGCCGCGCTGGGCGTGGCCGACGGGCTGGTCAACCAGCAGGCGGCGATGATCAGCTATCTCAACGATTTCCTGATGATGGCCATCGCGTGCTGGGCGGCGATCCCGGTGCTGTTCTTCCTGCGCGCGGGCAAGCCGGCCCCCGGCGCGCCGCCGCCCGACGCCGACATGGGGCATTGAGCCGCCGGTTCACGCGCCCGATCGTTCGCCGCTGTCCGGCCACCGCGCCAGCCGGGGCGTGTTTCGGCGCACGAACAGCAGCGGCAGCTTGACCAGCATCAGCGACTTGTGGATCGCATAATCGGCCCAGCGCTCCCGCCAGCGCGTGGCCGTTCCGCCATGCCGCGCGAGCCAGTCGCGATAGGGCATCCAGTGGTCCGGTTCGTCCTTTTCGACCACGCGGAAGATTCGCGTCATCGCGCGGTCGGAAAGGACCTGGCGATTGCGCAGCAGTACCTCCACCTGGCGCAGGCCGCGCTGTTCGGTCAGCATGATGATACGGCAGAGCTGCGCGAAGGCGCGGCGATCGGCGGCGATGGTGGCGGTGTCGAGCGCGTCGATCGGGCAGCCGAACATCCGTTCGATGAAGCGGTCGATGTGGCCGCAGGATCGCCCCACCGCCAGCGGCATGCGGCCCTGCAAATCGAACCAGCGCCGGAACATCACGTAGTGTTTGCGTTCATCCGCGCGATGCTTCTCGATCGCGGCGATGAAGGCGGCGTCCTTCGGGCATTGCGTGCGCACCGCTTCCAGCACCCGGTCGAGCGCGGTGTAGCCGCGATGCTCGTTGTAGAGGTAGATCGAGGCCAGCACGTCCAGAAAGCGCGCGCGAAAAGCGTGGGTGATGGCTTGGATCATGCAGGCCAATGTCGCACGGCGCAGCCGGTTCCGCCAGTTGCCGATAGGACAGATTGTCCCAGGGGCTTACGCCGCTCTTGAAGGGCTCTATACGCGATGTGGCCGAAGCATGGTCCAACCGTGCCGACCGCGCGATCCGGGTATCGCGTCGAAGAGAACATGGAAGGCAGGAATCACGGACGATGGCCGAAAACGACAAGTTTCGCTGGATTCTCAAATCCGGCTGGGAAGGGCGCTGCCCGCGCTGCGGCAAGGGGCACATGTTCAAGGGCTGGCTGAAGCTGGCCGATCGCTGCGAAAGCTGCGGACTGGACTACAGCTTCGCCAATGCGGACGACGGCCCGGCCTTCTTCGCGCTGTGCATCACCGCGTTTCCGCTGACATTCCTCGTCGTGTGGGTGCAGGTCGCCTACGATCCGCCGTGGTGGGTCCACGTGCTGACCTCGGTGCCGGTTCTGGCCATCGGCTGCCTGGCCACGCTGCGCCCGTTCAAGGGCTGGCTGGTCGCCTCGCAATACGTGAACAAGGCGGTGGAAGCGGGCACCGAGGGCCTGTGGGCAAAGCTCAACGCGCGCGAGCGCGAGGAACGCGGCGAATAGCCCTCAGGCTTTGCGGTAGTCGGCGATGATCTCGCCGGCGGCAGCGAGCTCCGCTTCATGGCCCGCCTCGCGCCAGGTTTCGGCCAGCGCCTGCTGTTCCCAGTCCCGCATGGCGGGATGCGCCAGCACCCGGTCGACCCAGGCCTGCCCTTGGCCGACGTCAAGGCCATAGGTCCGCACGCGGAAGGCGACCGGCGCGAAGAAGGCGTCCGCCGCACTGAAAGCCTCGCCCGCCAGCCACGGGCCGCCGAAGCGGTCGAGGCCCTGCGTGAAGATCTCGGCCACCCGCGCCACATCGCGCAGCAGCGCCGCCGACATCGGGCGCGGCTTCACCCGCACGCCCACGTTCATCGTGCAATCGTTGCGCAGCGCACTGAAGCCGCCGTGCATTTCCGCGACGATGCCCTGGGCAAAGGCGCGCGCCGCCTCATCCGCCGGCCACCCGCCGGGGTGGCGGTCCGCCAGATACAGCGCGATGCCCAGCGAATCCCACACTGTGCGTTCGCCGTCGATCAATACCGGCACCTGGCCCGTCGGCGAAAAGGCGCGGAACTCGTCGTAATTGCTGGGTTTGGTGAAGGGCTCGAACCGTTCCGCGAAGGGAATGTCGAGCGCCTTCATCAGCAGCCATGGCCGCAGCGACCAGCTGGAATAGTTCCGGTTGGCGGTGATCAGCGTGTAGGACATGCCCGTCTCCTGCAGCGCGGCCGCGCAGGCCTTCTATTCGACGTAATGCGCGGTGGTCTTGCCACGAACGTCGTCCGCCGTCACGCCCGGCGCAAGCTCGATCAGGCGGAAAGGCGATGCGTGGTCCGGGCGCTGGAACACGGCAAGATCGGTCACCACCATGTCCACCACGTTGCGGCCGGTCAGCGGCAAGGTGCAGGCCGGGATGAACTTGGGGCTGCCGTCCTTGGCGCAATGTTCCATGACGACGATGATCTTCTTCACGCCGGCGACCAGGTCCATCGCGCCGCCCATGCCCTTGATCATCTTGCCGGGCACCATCCAGTTGGCGATGTCGCCGTTCTCGGCCACTTCCATCGCGCCCAGCACGGTCAGGTCGATGTGCCCGCCCCGGATCATGGCGAAGCTTTGCGCGCTGTCGAAATAGGCGGACTGGGGCAGTTCGCTGATCGTCTGCTTGCCGGCGTTGATCAGGTCGGCGTCCACTTCGTCCTCATAGGGGAAGGGGCCGATGCCCAGCATGCCGTTTTCGGACTGGAGCGTCACTTCCATGCCGGCCGGAATGTGGTTCGCCACCAGCGTGGGGATGCCGATGCCCAGGTTCACGTAGAACCCGTCCTGCAGTTCCTTGGCCGCGCGGGCGGCCATTTCGTCGCGGGTCCAAGCCATCACGCGGTCTCCCTTGCACGCACGGTGCGGAATTCGATCTTCTTGTCGTAGGGGGCGCCCACGATCATGCGCTGGACATAGACGCCCGGCAGGTGGATGGCATCGGGATCGAGGCTGCCGGTGGGCACCACTTCCTCCACTTCCACCACGCAGACCTTGCCGGCGGTGGCGGCGGGCACGTTGAAGTTGCGCGCCGTCTTGCGGAACACCACGTTGCCGCTTTCGTCGGCCTTCCACGCCTTCACCAGCGCCAGATCGGCGAAGATGCCCTGTTCGAGGATATATTCCTCGCCGTTGAAGACCTTCACTTCCTTGCCTTCGGCCACCAGCGTGCCGACGCCGGTCTTGGTGTAGAAGCCCGGAATGCCCGCGCCGCCGGCGCGCATCCGCTCGGCCAGCGTGCCCTGCGGGCAGAATTCCACTTCCAGCTCGCCCGAAAGGTACTGGCGCTCGAATTCCTTGTTCTCGCCGACGTAGGACGAGATCATCTTCTTCACCTGCCGCGTGCGCAGCAGCTTGCCGATGCCTTCGTTATCGATGCCGGCGTTGTTGCTGGCGAAAGTCAGATCCTTCACGCCCGAATCGCGCACCGCGTCGAGCAGGCGTTCAGGCACGCCGCACAGGCCGAAGCCGCCGCAGGTGATGAGCAGGCCGTCGCGCAACAGGCCGTCGAGTGCCGCTGCCGCATCGGGATAGAGCTTCTTGGACATCCGGGTCTCTCCCTTTTCCGCGCGCGATCCTAGCGGCAAAAACCAATTGCAAATAGCGATACTTTTTTATGGTTTATGATAAACAACGGCTATGAAACGCATCGCCATCTACCATCTGGAAACCCTGCTGTGGATCGCGCGGCTGGGCACGTTCCGCGCGGCGGCGGAGCGGCTCAACACCACGCAGCCGGCGATCAGCGCGCGGGTGCGCGAACTGGAGGACCAGCTCGGCATCGCGATCTTCCAGCGCGAAGGCCGGCGCATGGTGCTGACCGCGCGCGGGCGCGAACTGGTGCGCGATTGCGAGCCGCTGTGGGCGGGCTTCGAACGCGCGCTGCTGAAGGCCAGCGACTTCGCCGGGGCCAGCGGCGTGGTGCGGATCGGCGCGGGGGAGATCGCGGCGGCCAGCTGCCTGCCCGGCTTCGTCCAGCAAATCGAGCGTGATCTGCCGGGCGTGACGCTGGAGATCGAGATCGACCTGACCGCGCGGATGCTCCAGCAGGTGCTGGCCGGCACCACCGACATTGCCTTCCTGGCCGGGCCGGTGGAAAATCCCGGCATCCGGACCTGCGGGATCGGGTCGATCGGGCTGGTCTGGCTGGCGAGTCCGGGGACGGTGGCCGCAGGCGGGTTCGCGCGGCCGCTGCCGGTATGGTCGGTGCCGGCGCATTCGCCGCTCCACGCCGTGACCATGGCCACGCTGGCGGAACAGCGCGTGGCGGCTTCGTCGATCAACACCTGCAACAACGTGCGGATGCTGATCGAGATCGTGGCGGGCGGCAGCGGCGCGGCGGTGCTGCCGGAAACGATGGTGCGCGCCGAAATGGCGGCAGGGACGCTGGTGGAAGTGCTGCCGCGCCCGCGCCGGACGATCCGCTTCGAGGCGGCGATCCGCGCGACCGAGCAGGACCCGGTGATCCTGGAACTCTATCGCCGCGCGGGCGCCTTGCGGATCGAGGGATGAGCGGGATCAGGCCAGGTCCAGCCCCAGCGCGGCGGACAGGTCCGTCAGCGCCTGCGCTTCGCCCGTCACCTTGATCGCGTGCATTCCCAGTGCGGCGGCGGGCTTGCAGTTGATGCCCAGGTCATCGAGGTAGATGCAGTCCGCCGGTTCCAGGCCCAGCTTCTCGCACATCATCCGGTAGATGCGCGGATCGGGCTTGCGCACGCCGGCCTTGCTGCTTTCGATCACGTGTTCGAACCGGGCGAAGATCCGTTCCAGTTCGTCGTTGCCGTCGGCGCTGCGCGCCATGCCCGCGCCGTGGCCGGCGGGCACGTTGTTAGTGATGCAGGCCAGGCGATAACCGGCCGCCTTGATGCGATCGAGTGCGGCGACCATTGCCGGGCGGACCGCGCCCGCCAGCACCGCCAGCACTGCGCTGCCTTCCAGTTCATGCCCCAGCGCGCGCGCTTCGGCGGCGAAGAGTTTATCGAAGCGCGCGGCGTCGATCTCCGCGCGCTCGAACAGCGCCCAGGCGTTGCTGTCGGGATTGGTCGCGTTGATGCGCCGGACGAGGTTCGCCGGCAACCCGCGCTCGCTCTCCAGCCGGTTGAACGCCTCGAAGGGAGAGGACGTGATGACGCCGCCAAAATCGAAGATAACCGCGCGAAACGCCATGCCTGCTCCCTCTTTCCCGGTTCGGGGCCGGACCATGGACGCGCACGCGCCGCACGGCAAGCGGCGCCGCATCGATCCGATTTGACTTGGATCATGGCGCGGGCGGGCGGATGCTGCGAGTCACAAGGCAACACTGAAGGAGGATCCCTATGCGCTCCATTCTTTGCCCCGTCGATTCGTCGTCCACGCTGGACGACCGGGTTGAAACAGCGCTGGCGCTGGCCCGTGTGGTGAACGGGCACGTCACGTTCCAGATCGCCACGCCCTTTGCCCAGATGGCCGTGTGGGAGCCGTTCGGCGGTGCCACCCTGTCCGCCGCCGCCATCGCCGAGGTGCGGGAGGCGGACGAAAGGCGCGCGGCCGATCTTGAAGCGCGCCTCGCGCCGCAGGACGTGCCTTTCGACATAGAGATCGTGGATAACGGCCGCGTGGAAGGCGTTGCCGCGGCATCGCGCTTTACCGATGTCATAGTGACCAGCCTGGACGAGCCGGCGCTTGAGGAAATCGCCGTCGGCGTGCGCAGCCCGGTTCTGGCCCTGCCCAAGGGCGTGCCGATGCTGGTGTTCGATGGTCCGGCTGTCGTGGCATGGGATGGCGGACATGAGGCGGCCAACGCGCTGCGCGCGTCGTTGCCGCTGCTGCGGCTGGCCAGCCAGGTCCACATCGTTACCGTGCGGGAGAAATCGGAGGATTTCCCAGCCGCCGATGCGGCGCGCTACCTTTCGCGGCATGGCGTGACTGCCGAGGTTCACGCGGTGGAGCCCAAGGGGACGATCGCGGCCACGATCGAGGAGACGGCGCGCAATCTGGGCGCAGGTCTTATCGTGATGGGGGTGTTCGGGCACAGCCGGTTGCGCGAACTGTTGCTGGGCGGGGTTTCGCGCGCCCTGCTCGACCGGTCGCTGATTCCGTTGCTTCTGGCGCATTGATCGCCGGCCGACTGGCGCGCCCGAGGCATTGCGGCTAGGTTTCCGGCCTTTCTGCAAGTGGTCGGGAAACCATGATCGTGTCCGTGCGGCGCATCTTCAGGGCATTGGTGCTGACGGGGCTGGCCGGCGCGCTGGTCACGGGTTGCCGGAATTCCGCGCCAGAGCCCGAAGACGATACCGGCCAGGGCGGTGCCACCGATGCGGCCATCGCCATCGTGGCCTCGCCCTCCGTCGCGGTCGAGTTACCCGGTTCCGGTCCGGGCCCTGCGAGGACTGATGCTGCCGATACGCTGGCCTTGCCCGCCCGGCTGCGCGCCACCGGGACCGAGCCGTTCTGGGGGGCGGACATCGACGGCACGGTCCTGACGTATTCCACGCCGGATTTCCCGGCCGGCGCGAAAATCACCGTAGCCCGGCGCGCCGGGCCTGATTTCGTCGAATTTGCCGGCACGCTCGACGGCAAGCCGCTGACCCTGCGCATCGCCGCCGGCCCATGCAGCGATGGCATGTCCGATCGCGTGTACCCTTACGCGGTGACGCGCGAGATCGGGCCGGACATCGAGCGCGGCTGCGCGCGCGGGCGCTGACCGGTTGCGGTTGCATTGCAGCATCGCGGCGACCGGTGGCTTCCGTGCTCCCGAAATGACGCGCGTTTGCTACGCATAGCTACGGAGAGCGTTCAGGAAATCGTATGGAAAACAGCGATGTTGTATTTTTTGCAATCACAGTTGACTGTTTCGCACTTGCACAAATTTTGTTTGCTAGGCATACGGAAACTGCCTTTCAGGCATCCTCTCCCAAAACTTTTCAGCCCGGTCGGTAACGGTCGGGCTTTTTCTTGTCCTCGTGACACGCCCGGCGGTGGCGCTTTGCGCGTGCGCCGGCTTTCGGTTGCTTTTCCTGCAACCGTTTCTTCCGTTCGACGTTTGAAAAAGCATCGCCCGGTTCCTAGCTCTGGATCAGGCAATGTTTCGGACGGAAAGGGGCCATGGCGGATATAGCGACACGCGAGGACACCAGGGTCGTGCGGCTTCAGGTCGCCGGTGCCCGACAGGAGGAAAGCGGCCACGGCATCGCGCGGATCAGCCGCGCGGTCATGGGCCAGCTCGGCGTGACCGAAGGCGATGTCATCGAGATCACCGGCAAGCGCAGCACGGCCGCGCGGGCGATACTGCCGTACCCCGAAGACGAGGGGCTGGAAGTGATCCGGCTTGACGGGTTGCAGCGCGCCAACGCCGATGTCGGTTCGGGCGAACACGTCGAAGTGCGCAAGATCGAAACGCGCGCGGCGCAGCGCGTGGTCTTCGCCCCGGCGCAGCGCGATCTGCGGCTGCAGGGGCCGGCCATCGCGCTCAAGCGCAATTTCGCCGGTCGTCCGCTGGTGACCGGGGATCTCGTCGCCACGGCGGGGCAGCAGCAGGTCAACCGGGGCGACATGCCGCCGCAGCTGCGCCAGATGCTCAACGCGCCGGCCTTCGCGCTCACGCAGATCCGCCTCACCGTGGTGTCGACCGTGCCCAAGGGTGTGGTCCACATCGACGAGAACACCGAGGTCGAACTGCGCGCCGAATACGAGGAGCCGCGCAGCAGCCGCGCCGACGTGAACTACGACGACGTGGGCGGCATGGGCGATACCATCCGCCAGCTGCGCGAGATGGTGGAACTGCCGCTGCGCTATCCCGAACTGTTCACGCGGCTGGGCGTCGATCCGCCGAAGGGCGTGCTGCTGCATGGCCCGCCGGGCACCGGCAAGACCCGGCTTGCCCGCGCCGTCGCCAACGAAAGCGATGCCAGCTTCTTCACCATCAACGGCCCGGAAATCATGGGCTCGGCCTATGGCGAGAGCGAGAAGCATCTGCGCGAGGTGTTCGAGGAGGCGACCCAGAACGCACCCTCGATCATCTTCATCGACGAGATCGATTCGATCGCGCCCAAGCGCAGCGAAGTGCATGGCGAGGCGGAGAAGCGGCTGGTCGCGCAGCTGCTGACCTTGATGGACGGGCTGCAGGCGCGGTCCAACCTTGTCGTCATCGCCGCGACCAACCGGCCCGACGCGATCGACGAGGCGCTGCGCCGGCCCGGCCGGTTCGACCGCGAGATCGTGGTCGGCGTGCCCGACGAGAGCGGCCGGCGCGAGATTCTCGGCATTCACACCCGCGGCATGCCGCTGGCGGAAGACGTCGATCTGCAGGAACTGGCGCGGACCACGCACGGCTTTGTCGGCGCCGACCTTGCCGCGCTGGCGCGCGAGGCGGCGATCGAGGCGGTGCGCCGGATCATGCCCCGGCTCGATTTCGACCAGCAGACGATCCCGCCCGAAGTGCTCGATGCGCTGCGCGTGGAGCGCGACGATTTCGTGCAGGCGCTCAAGCGCGTGCAGCCGAGCGCGATGCGCGAGGTCATGGTGCAGGCGCCCACGATCGGCTGGAGCGACATCGGCGGGCTCGACGAGGCGCAGGACAAGCTGCGCGAAGGCGTGGAACTGCCGCTGAAGACGCCCGAAGCGTTCCACCGCCTCGGCATCCGGCCGGCCAAGGGCTTCCTGCTCTATGGGCCGCCGGGCACCGGCAAGACGCTGCTGGCCAAGGCGGTCGCCAAGGAGGCGGAGGCGAACTTCATCGCCATCAAATCCTCCGACCTGCTCAGCAAGTGGTATGGCGAAAGCGAGCAGCAGATCGCGAAGCTGTTCGCCCGCGCGCGGCAGGTGGCGCCCTGCGTGGTGTTCATCGACGAGATCGACAGCCTGGTTCCCGCGCGCGGCACCGGGGTGGGCGAACCGCAGGTGACGGCGCGCGTGGTCAACACGATCCTGGCCGAGATGGACGGGCTGGAGGAATTGCAGTCGGTCGTGCTGATCGGCGCCACCAACCGGCCCAACCTGGTCGATCCGGCGCTGTTGCGCCCCGGTCGATTCGACGAGCTGGTCTATGTCGGCACGCCCAGCGCCGAGGGGCGGGCGCGCATCCTGCGCATCCACACCAAGGCGATGCCGCTGGCCGGCGATGTCGATCTCGATCGCATCGCGGCGGAGACGGAGCGCTTCACCGGCGCCGATCTGGAAGACGTGGTGCGCCGCGCCGGCCTTAACGCCATTCGCCGCGCGGGCGGCGGGGTGGAAACGGTCAACGCCGCCGACTTCGCCGATGCGCTCGAACATTCGCGCGCGACGGTGACGCCGGAGATGGAGGAAGACTACGCCCGGATGAAAGGCGAGCTGAAGAAGCGCGCGATGGAACCCGGGCCGCTGGGCTTCATCACGCCCGGCATGGTGCAGTCCACGCGCGAGGCCAAGCACCGGTAACCGGCCAAGCATCTTTAATCGGGAAGACGGCTTCCCCGAGGTCGGGGAAGCCGTTCCTGTCAGCCCACCCTGGGGAAGTCGATCTCGATCACGATGCCGGACGCCTCGAAGCGGCGTTCGATGGTCCCACCGAGCTGGCGGGCCGAACTGCGCATCAGCATCGATCCAAAGCCTTCGCGTTCCGGCTTGCCGCCTTCGGGTGGCGGCGGAGCGTTCTCGCTTTCCTCGCGCCAGACCAGCCGCACGCGGCCGTCCACATCCTGCCAGCGGACTTCCAGCAGCCCCCCCGCACCGGCCCATGCGCCGTACTTGACGGCATTGGTCACCATTTCGTGCAGCACCAGGCCCAGCGGCATGGCGTGTCGCCCGTCGATGGCCAGCGCCGGACCATCGAGCACGCAGCGTTCGCCAGAGGAACGGTAGGGCGCGATCGTCTTGCCGATCAGGTCGGCCAGGTCGACCCGCGAATCGGCCTCCGCGCCGTCGCTACCCTGTGTCACATCGTGCGCGGTGACGAGGGCATGGATGCGCTTGCTGATCCGGTCCACCGCGGGCGCGGCAGCGGCATCGCCCCGCGCCGACATCTTCACCACCGCCAGAATCACCGCGAACAGGTTCTTCACGCGATGGTTCAGTTCCTTGGCGAGCAGGTCGGCACGGTCACGCGCCTCGGCGATCGCTTCGGCATTGGCGGCGGCGGCCTCGGCGCGGCTCATGCGCACCGTCTGCCACAGTCCAAGCGCCAGCGCGCAGACGATCACCGCGAACAGCAGCGACAGCAGCGGAACGATCCGCGCTTCGGTGCGCGCGGCGCGGTGGCTGGCATCCGCCAGCCTCGCCCGCTCCACTGTCTCCAGGCGTCCGACCGCCTCGCGCAGCCCGTCCATGGCGAGCTGCCCTTCGTCGCTGAGAATGCGGGCATGCGCCGCGGCGATCTCGCCTCTGGCCACCAGCGTCACGGTCGCGCCCATTTCGGCCCACTTCGCGTCGCCCAGCCGCTCGATCTCGTCGACCAGTTCCGTCTGTTGTTGTGTGGCCTCTGCCCCGAGGCTGGACCGCACCCGCGCGATCTCCGTCTCGTAGGCCTTCTGTCCGCGCCAGTAGGGGGCGAGATAGCGCTTGTCATACGTGATGAAATAGCCGCGCTGGGCCGTTTCTCCGTTGAGCGTGGCACCCACGACGCCATTGAGGGCGACCAGAACGGCCGAAGTGCGCGCGGCCTGGCTGCGCTGGATGCGTTCCGCCTCCACGGTCGCGAAGATCAGGATGAAAGCGCCCAGAAGCGCCAGTGCGACCACGCCGAACAAGGCGAAGACGGACGTGCGCGGCGCATTGCGGCGCCATCTGCCGCCGCCCGGCGGGGAGGTGATGCCGATCGGGGCGGTTTCGGGATTTGGCGCTGAACCCATGGACGGGGCCTAACGGAACGCGGATGACGCTACAATAGCTGCCATGCGGCTGATGGGGCGGGCCATGGATGCCGCCGTCAGCGGCCATGATGCGCGGGAATGCTTGACGCGCGGGCCATGCTTGCGTATCGGCCGCCCTCTGATTCCGGCCCGTCGCTTGCGGCGGCGGTGTCCTTTTGCAGATTCGAGCGAGAAGAGTTTAGCGATGAAGCGCACTTTCCAGCCCAGCCGCCTCGTGCGTGCCCGCCGTCACGGTTTCCGCGCCCGCACCGCCACTGTCGGTGGTCGCAAGGTGCTGCGCGCGCGCCGCGCCCGCGGCCGCAAGAACCTTTCGGCCTGATCGCCGACCGGACTTGCGCGGACGGCATCCGGGCTGACGTGCCCGGTCCGGCTGTTCCGCGCAAGCAGCCCGCCACGCTGGCGAAGCGTGCGGATTTCCTGGCAGCCAATCGCGGAATCCGGGTCGCAAGGCCCGGATTCGTGCTGTTGGTGAACCCCGTCTCTCACCCCGAAGGGGCGATGCGGTTCGGGGTGACGGTCACCAAGAAGATCGGCAACGCGGTGGTCCGCAACCGCATGAAGCGCCGGTTCCGTGAACTGCTGCGCGACGCGCTCCCGGCCATCGGCGTGCCCGGCGCGGACCACGTGCTGATCGGCCGCGAAGGCGGGGTCGAGCGTGATTTCGCGCTGCTGCGGCAGGAACTGGCGCAGGCGCTGGCGCGGGCCGCCGCCGGCAAGGGCGATCCGCCACGCCGGCGCCCCCGCGGCGGCAACGCGGCAGACGGCAAGGCAACGGGCGGCAAAGAGCGTCGGCCATGATGAAACGTCTGCTCATCCTGATCGCGCGGGGCTGGCAGATCGGCCCTTCGCGGGTGCTTCCGCCCTCGTGCCGCTACATGCCGTCCTGCTCGCAATACGCGATCGAGGCGGTCGAGAAGCACGGCACGATTAGGGGTGGCTGGCTGGCGACGAAGCGGCTATTGCGCTGCCACCCTTGGGGCGGCCACGGCTACGATCCGGTGCCCTGAGACGCGATGTTCCGGCGGTCGCATGGTCCACCGGGCATCTTCCTGCAAGGCAAGCAAAGACAAGAACGCGAGGCAGAGTGGAAAATCAGCGCAATCTGATCTGGGCGGTGGCGCTCACGGCCCTGCTACTGCTCGGCTGGGATCTCGGTACGCGGTATTTCTTCCCGCAGCCCGCCAAGCCTGTCGCCAGCGCCAGCGCTTCCCCGGCGCCGGCCGGTGCGGATGCGCGACCCGCCAAGCCGACGCGCGAAGGTGGCCTGCTCAATCCCGCCGACGTCGCGCTGGAAAAGCAGGACCTCAAGCTTGCGCTCGCCTCGCCGCAGCGCGTCGCGATCGAGGCGCCGGGCGTCAAGGGCTCGATCAACCTCGTCGGCGGCGTGCTGGATGACCTCACTCTCAACAAGTATCGCGAGACCATCGCCAAGGACAGCGCCTCTGTCCGCCTGTTCTCGCCCGCCGGCACGCCGGCGCAGCACTTCGCGCAGTTCGGCTGGGTCGGGCAGGGCGTGCAGGCCCCGGATGCCAACACCGTTTGGCAGGCGGACGGCCACAAGCTGACCCCGCAGACCCCGGTCACGCTCAAGTGGACCAACCCGACGGGGCAGACCTTCGCGATCCGTTACGCGATCGACGATGCCTACATGGTCACGGCCACGCAGACGGTGGCCAACGCGGGTGGCGCGCCGGTGGTGGTGCGCCCCTTCGCGCTCGTCAACCGGACCGACCGGACCGCCAGCCTCGATACCTGGAACGTGCATTCGGGGCCGATCGGCGCGTTCGATGGTTCGGTCGATTTCAGCAACAACTACAAGGATGTGATCGGCACGGGCACGGTCACGCCCAAGGGCAAGCCGAACTGGATCGGCTTTACCGACATCTACTGGCTTTCCGCGCTGATCCCCGATTCCGGCGCGCAGGCGCAGGGCGATTTCCGCGCGCTGGGCGATGGCCTGTTCCGCGCCGACCTGCTCTACAACCCGGTCACCGTCGCGGCGGGCCAGCAGGCCAGCCAGACGGTGCGCCTGTTCGCCGGCGCCAAGGAAAACGCCACGCTCGAACGCTATGAGAAGGCGGGGATCACCAACCTGTCGCTGTCAATCGACTGGGGCTGGTTCCGCTGGTTCGAAAAGCCGATCTTCTGGCTGCTCGACGCGCTGTTCCGCACGGTCGGCAACTTTGGCGTGGCGATCATCCTGCTTACGCTGATCGTGCGCGGCATGATGTTCCCCGTCGCGCAGCGCCAGTTCGCTTCGATGGCGGCGATGCGCGCGATCCAGCCGAAGATGAAGGCGATCCAGGAACGCTACAAGGACGACAAGCAGAAGCAGCAGCAGGAAGTGATGGCGCTGTACAAGCAGGAGGGCGTCAACCCGCTTGCCGGCTGCCTGCCGATCTTCCTGCAGATTCCGGTGTTCTTCGCGCTGTACAAGGTGCTGGTGCTGACCATCGAAATGCGCCACCAGCCGTTTGTGCTGTGGATCAAGGACCTGTCCTCGCCCGATCCGCTGCACGTGCTGAACCTGTTCGGCCTGCTGCCGTTCGATCCGCCCAGCTTCCTGGGCATCGGCATCCTCGCGATCCTGCTCGGCATCACCATGTGGCTGCAGTTCAAGCTCCAGCCGACGGCGATGGACCCGGCGCAGCAGCAGGTCATGGGCATGATGCCGTGGATCATGATGTTCGTGATGGCGCCGTTCGCGGCGGGTCTGCTGATCTACTGGATCACCTCCAACCTGCTCACCATCGCGCAGCAGAAGTACCTCTACAGCCGCCATCCGCAGCTGAAGGCGCAGGCATCGAAGGACCAGCAGGACATCGACCGCGCCGCCGCGCGTGACAAGAAGCCGAAGGCGCGGTGAGCGAACCGGCAATCTCGCCAGAGGAACAGGCAGCCCGCGCGGACCTTGTGGAACGCGCGCGGTTGCTGTTCGCCGGTCGCGTGGAATTCCTGAAATCCGCCCCCGCGCTCAAGTTCCTGCCCGATCCCGAGGTGCCGGAGATCGCCTTCGCCGGGCGGTCCAACGTCGGCAAGTCCTCGCTGCTCAACGCGCTGACCGGCCGCAAGTCGATCGCGCGCACCTCGGTCACGCCGGGGCGCACGCAGGAACTCAACTTCTTCGAAGTGGGTGAACCGACACGCCTGCGGCTGGTCGACATGCCGGGCTACGGCTTCGCCAAGGCCCCGCCCAAGGTGGTTGAGCAATGGCGGCGGCTGGTGCGCGATTACCTGCGCGGCCGCGTGGTCCTGAAGCGCACGCTGCTGCTGATCGACAGCCGCCACGGCGTGAAGCCGGTCGATGACGAGATGATGCAGATGCTCGACGAGGCGGGCGTGGGCTATCGCGTGGTGTTGACCAAGGCGGACAAGATCAAGGCCACCGATCTCGCGCAGGTGCTGGCCGATACGCAGGCGGCTGCGCGCAAGCGCACGGCTGCCTATCCGCAGGTGCTGGTCACCTCGTCCGAGCTCAAGCTCGGCATCGAGGATCTGCGCGCGGCCGTTCTGGAAGATTCCGAAATCTGAACGCGTGCCGTGCGTCCCCGGTGGATGCGGCATGGTACCCTGCCCTTCGCGGTGGATGGCGGCGATCAGGCGCGCGCGGCGGCGGCACTTGCAAAATGCGCACGGGCGATTTTTCCGCGCCGCGCCGGGTTGACCGCCGGTTCCGCTTTCGTCGCAATCCCGTCAAGTTCGGGAAAGGTCGAACATCTTCTTCGACCTAATGCCAATCCCAATTGCCTGCGCCCGCACTACATGGGCCGCCGAGACGCTGAGCTACGCGCCTCGTCTTGCAGGAGATTGAATATGAGGACTTTTCTTGTTTCCGCCGCGGCTTCCGCACTGGCAATCGGGCTGGCCGCTCCGGCCTCGGCCGAACCCTTCAACGGACCTTTCGTGGGTGTGCAGGCCGGCTGGAACCAGGACAAGATCGGCGGGATCAATACCGACGTCGGCGCCGTGGGCGTGAACGGCAAGAAGGATTCCTTCGAGCTGGGCGGGTTCATCGGCTATGACCACAAGATCAACCCGAAGGTCGTCGTCGGCGCCGAGGCGGGCATCAACTGGGGCATCCAGGACAACGTCTATGGCCCGGGCGTCACCATCGATCCGAAGCGCTCGATCGACCTGACCGTCCGCGCGGGCTACCTCGTCAACGACAAGACGCTGGTCTATGCCCGCGGCGGCTATTCCAGCATCCGCGCCCGCACCTACCTGGCCAATGCCAACGCGGGCGAAGACCGTGACGCATGGGTCGTCGGTGGCGGCGTGGAACGCTCGCTGACGCCGCATTTCTCGACCCGGCTCGAATACCGCTACAACGATGCGAGCCAGGGCACCGGCAAGTGGGACCGTCATCAGGTTCTGGCCGGCGTGGCCTATCGCTTCTGAGCCCGTCCCGGAAGCGTCTTGCGGGGCGCTTCCGGGCATTTCCCGCGAAGGCTGGTTCGCGGGCATGACAAAGCCGGGCCGCCATTGGGCGACCCGGCTTTATAATTGTTTGCAAGGCACAATCGCGGCTGTCGGCCCCTCTCCCGTTCATGCTCGACAGGCCCAGCATGAACGGTTACGCCCTCCGCAGGTGCGAAAGGGCGGCCATGAAGCTCATCATCGGGAACAAGAACTATTCGAGCTGGTCGCTGCGGGGCTGGCTGGCCTGCAAGCAATCGGGCCTGGCGTTCGAGGAAATCACGGTACCGCTCTATGGCGAGGACTGGGACGAGGCCCGCAAGGCCGAGGATCTTGCGCCCTCGTCGGGCAAGGTGCCGATCCTGTGGGACGGTGACGGGCCGGATGGCGCGGTGGTGTGGGACAGCCTGGCCATCATCGAATACCTGGCCGACAAGGTGGGGCGCGAACGGTTCTGGCCCCGCGCGGACGATGCCAGGGCCATGGCACGGTCGATGGTCGCCGAAATGCACTCCAGCTATCTGCCGCTGCGCCGCCAACTGCCGATGAACATCCGCAAGCGTATGCAGGGCGTGGCCGTGACCGACGAGGTGCGGGCGGACATCGTGCGCATCCTCACGCTGTGGGCCGAAGCGCGGGCGCGTTTTGGCAAGGGGGGGCCGTTCCTGTTCGGCACGTTCAGCGCGGCCGACATCATCTACGCGCCGGTCGTCTCGCGATTCCTCAGCTATGGCGTGCCGGTGCCCGGCTTCGCCGTGGCCTATATGCAGGCGATCTGGGATCACGAATGGGTGCGGGCCTGGGTGGCCGCCGCCAGCGAGGAGGAATGGACGATCGAACAGTTCGACGGGCCATCCGCCGCCGCGTGATTGCGAATGGTTCCCGGCTCGCCAAGCGCGCGGCCATCGCGTAAGGCCGCGACGATGACCTCCGATCCCGTCTTTCTCGCCGAACGCCTGATCGAATGCCCCAGCGTCACCCCCGCCGCCGGGCTGGTGTTCGATGCCCTGCAGGCGATGCTCGAACCGCTGGGTTTCGCGGTGCACCGCTTCATCGCCGGCGATCCGCCGGACGGGCCGGTGGAGAATCTGTTCGCGATCCGTCAGGGGCCGACGGGCAGCCGCCACTTCGCGTTTGCCGGCCATGTCGACGTGGTGCCGCCGGGCGAGGGCTGGAGCAGCGCGCCGTTCGTGGCCGAGCGGCGCGGCGATCTGCTCTACGGGCGCGGCGCGGTGGACATGAAAGGCTCGATCGCGGCGATGGTGGCCGCCGTGACCGCCATTCCGGCCGAGGCCGGCACGATCAGCTTCATCATCACCGGGGACGAGGAAGGTCCGGCCCGCTTCGGCACCGTGGCCCTGATCGAACACATGAACGCGGTGGGCGCGCAACCCGATCTGTGCCTGGTGGGAGAACCCACCTCGGTCCACCGGCTTGGCGATACGGTGAAGATCGGCCGGCGCGGATCGGTCAATCTGTGGCTCACGGCGCGCGGCGCGCAAGGCCATGTCGCCTATCCCCATCTCGCCGACAACCCCTGCCCGAGGCTGGTGGCGATGCTGGCCGAGCTGGACGCGCTGGTGCTGGACGAGGGCAGCGACTGGTTCCAGCCTTCCAATCTCGAGATCACCGACATCACCGTGGGCAACCCGGCGACCAACGTGATCCCCGCGCAGGCCACCGCGCGGCTGTCGATCCGGTTCAACGACCTCCATTCGGGCGAGCAACTGGTCGGCCGGGTCAACGCCATCGGTGAACGGCACCGCGTCGAAGTCCATGCGATGATCTCGGGCGAGAGCTTCATCACGCTGCCCGGCGCGTTCTCGACACTGCTGAGCGAGGCCATCGCGGCGGAAACCGGCCTTGCGCCCGAGCTCTCCACCAGCGGGGGAACATCGGATGCGCGGTTCCTGCGCGCGGTCTGTCCGGTGATCGAATTCGGCCTGTGCAACGCCACGATGCACAAGACAGACGAAGCGGTGGCGATGGAAGACCTGGCCGTCCTGACCCGTATCTATGACCGCGTGGTGCGCGCGGCGCTGACCTGACTACCGAACCTGACTGGCCACGGCCCTACCGAGCGCGCCGTAAGACGATATAGACCGCGCCGCTGCCGCCGTGACGCTGCTGGGCGGGCCGGACGGCGGCGATCCTGTCGGCGTAGGGGCTGGCCGCCAGCCAGTCGAGCAGCTTGGCGCGGATCGCCCCGCGCCGTTCGCCGCGTCCGTCGGTGCTGTGAAAGCCATGGTCGTCGCGGGGCCGGTGCTTGCCCGCGACCAGCAGGATCACGCGCGCGCCCATCGCCAGCGCCTGCGCCACGCCGTTGACGAGACGGCTGTGCGCCGCGTCCAGCCCCATGCCATGCAGGTCGATCGTCACGTCGGGATCGATCGTGCCGCGCGCCAGCTTGCGATCCCAGCTCGAATCGAGCCCGCTGCGGGTGAGCGGCCGGGCAGGTGCCACGGGTGCCGGAGCCGGAACCGCCCCGGGCGGGGGCACGCGGCCCTTCGCCTTCCGGACTGGTGCGGGCGGCGTGGGAACGGGCGTGTCCGCCGCTTCCGGCGATGGCGGTGGCGCGCGCCGGGCAGGATGCAGCGGCGTGACCGTTTCGGCCACCTTGCGCCACAGCGCGGCTTCTTCGGGCGACAGGCCGCGCGGCGGTTTCATCGGTGCCTCAACCGCTCCAGCGTACCGCGCGGCAGCAGCAGCAATGCCTCGCCATGCGCGCTCATCCCACCGGCGATGGTCGCGGCGTCCGCGCCCGCGCCCCAGAAGCTGTCGAAGCGGTTAGCGCCCCGGATCGCGCCGCCGGTGTCCTGCGCCACCCACAGGCCGTTGGTCTCCGCCCGGTCGGTCCGAAGCCATACCGGCGCACCGAGCGGGACATAGGCGGGATCGGCGGCGAGCGTGGTCCTGCCGCTGATCGGAACGGAAAGCGCGCCGACCGGGCCGGGGCCGGTCAGTTCGCGGAAGAAGATCCAGCTCGCGTTCTGGCGCATCAGCGCGTGGCCTTCGGCGGGATGATCGCGCAGGTACTGGACGATGCCCTGCATCGATCCCGGGTATTGACCCGGCCCGGTGCCGATCAGGCCGCGATCGCGCATGAGCGATCCGATGCCGGTGTAATCCAGCCCGTTCTGCCCGGCATAGCCCAGCCGGATGACGGAACCGTCCGGCGCGCGCAGCCGCCCCGATCCTTGTATCTGGAGGAAGAAGAACGCCACCGGGTCGGCCGCCCAGGCCAGTTCCAGCCCCTTGCCGGCGAGCGCGCCATCCTCGATTTCGGCGCGGCTGTAATAGGGCACGAACCGCCCGGTCTCGTCATAGCGGCCCTTGGGCTGCTGCCCGTCGGGAAGGGGCGGGGCATCGCCCGGCCTTGCGCGGACGAGGTCGGGCGGAAGGCCATAGACCGGGACGTCGAAGCCCGGCTGGCGCGTGCGCACCCCGGCGATTTCCGGCTCGTAATAGCCGGTGACGAACGCCGATCCGTCGGCGACCTTCGCCGTCTCGAAAAAGGTGGCGAAGAAGCGCCGCGCATCGGCGGCGGGCCAGCCGGAGGCGGCATTGCAGGCTTCCGACCAGTCCTGCGGCCGGGTGAGGCCGCTGGTGTCGGTGCGAGCGACAAGGCGCGGGCAACTGGTGACGAAGGCCGCCAGCGCGTCGGACGCTCTTCCCGCGTCCATGCCCAGCGATCCGGGGTGGGGGCCGGGGGCGAGGTTGGACGAGGCGGCTGTGGTTCCGACCGGCGGTACGGCGGCAGGGCCTGTTCCCGGGATCAGCCGCGCGCATCCGCCCAGCAGGGCCAGTGCCAGAAGCAGGCCCGCCGTGCGGCGCCGCAGCATGGGAATTTATCCCTCGTCGGTTTCGTCGAGCAGCCAGTCCGGATCGCGCGAGGTCAGATCGCGCGAGAACGTCCACACATCGCGGCTTTCGATCGCGTCATCGAGCGAGCCGGCCACCACCACGCCATCGGCATTGCGGGTAACCGACGCGATATCCGCGGTGAAGCGGACCGTGATGCGGGCAACCGGCGCGTCGAACGATGCGGCAACGATCTTCGCTTCCTCGATTCGGATCAGGCGCGAATCGAGCGTCTCGCCAGCGGCGATGCGCGCGTCGATCGCGGCAGCGAAGCCTTCGTAGACATCGCGGTCGCACAGCTGGCCGAGCGCTTCCTTGTCGCCGCGCCAGAACGCTTCCAGCACCATGCCGTAAGCGCCGCGCGCACCAACCAGGAACAGACCGACATCGAACCGCCGGTCGGCGCCGATGATGGCGCGGATGCCGGCCTCGGCCGATTGATCGAATCCTGTGAACTCAACGGGTTGCGCCGTCTGCGGACGCAGGGCGACCGCGGCCTTTTCCGGCAGCTTGGGCGCCAGCGTGCGCGGCGCGCTGGACGGATCGGGCTGTTCCACACGGCGGCGCAGCGGTTCCTCGTTCTGTTCCGGACGGCGCCCCAGCACCGAATAGAGCCGGAGGCCGAGGAAAGCCGCGATCATCGCCAGAATGACAATTTCAACAACCACACTCATTGTCCCAAGAAGCGGGCGTCGGGAGCCATATCTCTCCGACACCGGTTCATCGTGCCTCAAATAAGTACGAATTACAAATGAACAACATATGGACGACCAGCCGTTTCCATCGCGCGGTCGTTTTCGTGAAAGGGGTGTCACACGCCTGCAACGCCGCTTTCGCGCGGTTCGCAACGTCTCTATCCCGGCCCGGATTGCCGCGCCAGCGCCATGATGCTACGCGCCCGCCGGAAAGAACCGCAATTCTTGCAGGAAAGCACGGACATGGCCGACGAAGGCAATATCATCAGCGATCTGAACCTCGGCCAGCCGGCCCCGAACGGCGAGGATACCGCGCCGGCGATCGGGCTGATCTCGCAATACGTGAAGGATCTTTCGGTCGAAAATCCGAACGCGCCGGAAAGCTACCAGTGGACGGAGGCGCCGGATATCCAGATCGAATTCAACATCGGCGCGCGCAGCATCGCGCAGGACGTCCACGAGATCGAACTGAAAATCAACGTGACGTCCAAGGGCGCGCAGGGCACCGCGTTTCTGGTCGAGCTGTCCTATGGCGGCCTGATTGGGATGCGCAACGTGCCCGACGATCAGGCGCACCCGTTCCTCTACGCCGAAGGCCCGCGTATCCTGTTCCCCTTCGCGCGCCGCATCATCGCCGATGCCGTGCGCGATGCCGGCTATCCGCCGCTGATGCTGGAGCCGATCGACTTCAACGGGCTCTATCTCCAGCAGCTTTCGCAGCGCCAGGCCGAGGAAGCCGGCGCGGGCGATCCGGTCGGCAACGCCTGATCCGGCGCGTGCC
The DNA here is from genome assembly GCA_001725355.1 of Novosphingobium sp. SCN 66-18. GTDB lineage: Bacteria > Pseudomonadota > Alphaproteobacteria > Sphingomonadales > Sphingomonadaceae > Novosphingobium. The sequence goes on along the minus strand of MEGD01000027.1, from coordinate 72,473 downwards.
GGTCGGTCGGGCGGAGCCCTGAAGCGGCCATGACAAGGCCATGAACCTCCTCAAGGCCACCGGCACCATCGGCGGGCTCACGCTCGCCAGCCGCGTGCTCGGGCTGGTGCGCGACAGCCTGTTCGCGCGCTATATCGGCGCCAGCTTCGCGTCGGACGCGTTCCTGGTCGCGTTCCGCCTGCCCAACATGTTCCGCGCGCTGTTCGCCGAAGGCGCCTTCGCCTCGGCGTTCATCCCGATGTTCAACCAGAAGGTTGGCGATCCGGAAGGGCGGGGCCTGCCGGACGGGCTGCATTTCGCCGAACAGGCGCTGGCGGTGCTGCTGCCTGTGCTGCTGGCGATGACCGTGCTGCTGGAAGTGTTCGCCTGGCCGGTCACGTTCCTGCTTTCGGGCAGGTTCAACGGGGTCAGTCCCGATCAGTTCGCCTTCGCGGTGCAGCTTTCGCGGATCACGATCCCCTACCTGATGCTGATCAGCCTGGTCTCGCTGTTCGGGGGCATTCTCAATTCGCTGCACAAGTTCTGGGTCAACGCCGCCGCGCCGATCCTGCTGAACCTGACGCTGATCGCCGCGCTGCTGCTGTTCCATTCGCACGACCCGCTGGTGACCGCGCGCAACCAGGCGATCGCGGTCTCGGTGTCGGGCCTGCTCCAGCTGCTGTGGCTCGCCTGGGCCTGCCGTCAGAACGGCGTCAGCCTACGGTTGCGCCTGCCGCGCCTGAACCCGGACGTGAAGCGGCTGATGGCGCTAATCTGGCCGGCCGCCGCCGGGGCGGGCGCGGTGCAGATCAACCTCGTGATCTCGACCGCGCTGGCCGCTTCGCTGCTCGCCCACGGTTCGGTCACCTATATCTACATGGCGGACCGGCTGAACCAGTTGCCGCTGGGGCTGATCGGCATCGGCCTCGGCACCGTGCTGCTGCCCACCATTTCGCGCCAGCTTGGCGCGGGCGCGGAAGCGGAGGCGATGGAAACGCAGAACCGCGGCATGGAACTGGCGCTGCTGCTGACGCTGCCGGCCACGGTCGCGCTGGTGGTCAGCGGGGAACCGATCGCGGCGGCGCTGTTCGGCTATGGCCGCTATACGGCGGAGGACACGCACTTCACCGCGCAGGCGCTGGCGGCCTTCTCGATCGGCCTGCCGAGCTACATCCTGGTCAAGGTGCTGACGCCCGGCTTCTATGCCCGGCAGGATACCAAGACGCCGGTGCGCTATGCCACGCTGTCGATGGTGGTGAACCTGGTCGGCAACCTGCTGCTGATCGTGCCGCTCAAGCACATCGGGCCGCCGCTGGCGACGGCGCTGGCGTCCACCGTCAACGTCTGGCTGCTCTATCGCACGCTGGTGGCGCGCGGGCATTTCGCCGCCGACGCGCGCCTGCGGCGGCGGGCGCCCCGGCTCGCGCTGGCGGCGCTGGCGATGGGCGTGGTGCTGTGGCTGACGCGATGGGCGTGGTGCTGTGGCTGACGCAGGATGCGCTGACGCCTTACGTCCACGGGACGTGGACCGTGCGCTGCCTGGCGCTGGCCGCACTGGTTTCGGCGGGCGGCGTGGTCTATGGGCTCGCCACCGTCCTGCTCGGGGCATTCTCGAAGGACGACCTGCGGCTTCTCCTGCGGCGCAGGCGCACCACATAAGGCACGTTCCATGCGTATCGTTTCCGGTATCCAGCCCACGGGCAATCTCCACCTCGGCAACTACCTGGGTGCGATCCGGAACTGGGTGCGGATGCAGGACGAATGGACCGCCAAGGGCGCGACCTGCCTCTATTTTCTGGCCGATCTCCACGCCATTTCCATGCCGCACACGCCGGCGGAACTCGCTTCCAACACACGCGAGATGGTGGCCGCGCTGGTTTCCTGCGGGATCGATCCGGACCGGTCGATCCTGTTCAACCAGGCGCAGGTGCCCCAGCATGCCGAACTGCAATGGCTGCTGAACGGCACTGCGCGGATGGGCTGGCTGAACCGCATGACGCAGTGGAAGGACAAGGCCGGCAAGAACCGCGAAGGCGCATCGGTCGCGCTGTTCACCTATCCGGTGCTGCAGGCGGCGGACGTGCTGCTCTATCAGGCGACCCACGTTCCCGTGGGCGAGGACCAGAAGCAGCACCTCGAACTCGCGCGCGACGTGGCGCAGAAGTTCAATAACGACTTCGCGCCAAAGGACGAAAATGGGGAAGAAGCGCCCGTGTTCACCCTGCCCGAGCCGATCATCCCGCCCGAAGCGGCGCGGATCATGAGCCTGCGCGATGGTTCGGCCAAGATGTCCAAGTCCGATCCCTCGGACATGAGCCGCATCAATCTGACCGACGACGCCGACGCGATCATGCAGAAGGTGAAGAAGGCCAGGACTGACCCGGAACCGCTGCCGGGCGAAGTCGAAGGGCTGGCCGGGCGCGCCGAGGCGGCGAACCTCGTGGGCATCTATGCGACGATGGCCGGCGTCAGCGCCGCCGATGTCCTGCGCGATTTCGCGGGGCAGGGCTTCGGCGCGTTCAAGCCGGCGCTGGGCGAGCTGCTGGTCGAGAAGCTGGCGCCGATGGCGGCCCGCTACCGCGAACTGCGCGAGGATCGCGCGGCGCTTGACGCCATCCTGCGCAAGGGCGCGGAAAAGGCGCGGGCGCTGGCGGTGCCCACGCTGGACGCGGCTTACGCGGCGCTGGGGCTGGTCCGCTGACGGGTGCGGACCGGGGGCTGTCCCGTGGTGGAACAGCCCCCGGTCCGGACCGTAAGTTTCCCGCCGGTCACGAAATGTTTCGGCGCCATTCAACGCGCATTCAGCACCTCCCGGCTATCGGGATGTCGTGCTAAGACAGGTGCGTCCGCCTGAACCGGGGCAGCCGGGCCGCTCACAGGAGTCGCGTTGAATGAACAAGAATACCAAGCGGAATCGCGGACTTGCCTTGGTTGCCGTGCCGCTGCTTCTCGCCAGTCTGGGAGGCTGCGCATCGACCTTTGACGCCAAGGTCTCCCGTTTCCAGAGCCAGTTGCCCGCCCCCGCCGGACAGACGTTCGCGATCGTTGCCGAAAACCCGCGCAACCAGGGCGGTCTGGAGTTTTCGCAATACGCCTCGCTGGTCGCGGCGCAGCTGCAGAAGGTGGGCTATGTGCCCGCCGCCAGCCCCGACAATGCCGACCTGATCGTCCACTTCGATTATGGCGTCGATCAGGGGCGCGATCGCGTGCGCACCACCGGCATCGGCCCGGATCCGTTCTGGGGGCCGTGGTACGGCGGCTATGGCCCGGGCTTCTGGGGTCGTGGCGGCTTTTACGGTGGCGGCGGTTTCTATGGCCGTCGCGGCTGGGGTTACGGCTGGTACGATCCGTTCTTCTGGGGCGGTGGCTACAACTCGGTCGACGTGGTGACCGTCTATACCAGCGGGATCGACCTCAAGATCGACAGCCGCGCCGATGGCAAGCGCCTGTTCGAGGGCAAGGCCGAGGCGGCCTCGCAATCGAACCGCCTGCCCTATCTGGTGCCGAACCTGGTCGAAGCGATGTTCACCGATTTCCCCGGCCACAACGGCGAAACGCTGCGCATCTCGGTCGCGCCCGAGAAGAAGACGGTCAAGCAGGTCAAGTAACCGGCCGGCCCTTCCCGCCCGCGCGGGGAGGGCCGCCCTATCGCGCGCCGAACAGCGCGCTGCCGATGCGGACATGCGTCGCGCCCAGCATGATCGCGGTCTCGAAATCGTCGCTCATGCCCATCGAGCGGCCGGACAGCCCGTGGTCGTCCGCCAGCTTGTCGAGCAGCGCAAAGAAAGGCGCGGGTTCGATCCCCGCCGGCGGCACGCACATCAGCCCGGCCAGCGGCAGATCGGCCGCCCGCGCCTCGGTCAGCAGCGCCGGCAGGTCCGCGATCGCGCAGCCGCCCTTCTGTTCCTCTTCCCCGATATTGACCTGCACGAAGCAGGGCAGCCGTCGGCCGACCTTGTCCATCGCCCGGGCCAGCGCGGCGACGAGGCTTGGTCGGTCGAGCGAATGGATGCAGTCGAACAGCCGCACCGCGTCCTCGGCCTTGTTCGACTGAAGCTGGCCCACGAGGTGCAGCGCGATTGCGGGATGCGCCTCGCGGAGCGCGGGCCACTTGGCATGCGCTTCCTGCACCCGGTTTTCGCCGAACACGGTCTGCCCCTGCACGATCAGCGGGAGAATCGCCTCGGCAGGCTTGGTCTTGGAAATGGCGACAAGCGTGACCTCGCCCGCCGGACGCCCGGCGATTCGTTCGGCCTGGGCGATGCGGGCGCGGATGTCTTCAAGCGGAGTGGCTGGCTGGCTCATGGCGCGGTGCTATAGCGCGCGCATGGCGAAGCGCTACCCCGTCCCCCGGATCCTCCTCCTCAGCGATGCGCGCAACGATGCCGCGCTGGCGCGCGCGCTGGGCCGCCTGCCGCGCGGAAGCGGGCTGGTGTTCCGGCACTACCACCTTGCACCGGCCGCGCGCCGCGCGCGATTCGGGGCGTTGCGGCGGTTTTGCCGGCGGCACGGCCACGCCATTCTCCTCTCGGGCGCGGCGGCGCAGGCGCGGGCGTGGGGCGCGGACGGGGCCTATGCCGCGCCGGCGCGTCTGGGCCGGCGCACCGGCGGGTTGCGGTTGGCAACCGCGCATGATCTGGCGGAACTGGGCGATGCGGCCCGCGTCGGGGCGGATGCGGTCTTGCTCTCTCCCGTTTTCGCGACGCGCAGCCACCCCGGCGCGCCCGTGCTGGGACCGGTCCGGTTCCACCTGCTCGCGGCGCTGTCGGGCGTGCCGGTGATCGCGCTTGGCGGGATGAACCGGCGGCGGGCGCGGCGTTTGCACAGCCACGGCTGGGCCGCCATCGACGGCCTTTCGTGATCGCGGGACTCGCTGGATTCCCTTGGATTCTTGACGGTGACTCCCGTTCCGGCGCATGATGGGGCGAAAGGGACAAGGGTCATCATGGCATCTCGTGCAATCATTCCAGGAAGGGCGGGCGCGGATTGGCGCGCGGTTCTGCGCCGCAGCCTGCGTCGCAGCCTGGAACTGATCGGCGGCACCGCGCTGTTCGCGCTGATGCTGTTCCTGGCGCTGGCGCTGACAAGCTACACGCAGACTGACCCTTCGGGCAGCACCGCGGCCGGCGGGCCGGTCGAAAACTGGATGGGGTTGCCCGGCGCCTGGGCGGCGGAGCGCGTGCTGATGCTGTTCGGCGCCGCCTCGGTGCTGCTGCTGCCGCTGTTGTTCGTGTTCGCGCGCCGGCTGTGGGACGCGGCCGGCGACCTGATCGAGGCGGACGAGGACGAAGACCCGACGCCCGATCCGGGCTGGTTGCGGCCGACCGGCCTGCTGATGGTGGCGATGGTGCTGATCGGCACGACGCTGGCGCTGGCTTTCACCGCGCCGCGATTCGGCCTGCCCGCCGGCATGGGCGGCCTGACCGGCCTGATCGGTGCGGCGGCGGTGCGCGCCATCGCCCACCTTGCCGGGCCTGCCGAGGGCTGGATCATTCTTCCCGTCGCGCTGGTGGCGCTGTGCGTTGGCGCGCTGATCGCGGGGCGGGTGTTCGCGTTCGACTGGGCGCGCATGTTCCGCCTGCCGCGCCTGCTGCCGGCGCGCGCGCCGCAGGCGGCGGATGGTGCGGATGCCCCCGCGACGCCCGTTTCCAGAAAGGAAAAGGCCGAGCGGCGCGAGGCGTCGACGGTTACGCCATCAACCCCGCTGGATGTCGAAACCGCGACCGCGCCGCGCCGACCCACCGAAATCACCGATCCCTCGCGCGCGGCGGCGCCCGCCGCCTTCAACGCCAAGGCGCGGCAGGGCGATCTGTTCTCGGAATACGAGCTGCCGGGGCTTGACCTGCTGGTCGAAGCGCCGGCCAGTTCGCAGCCGAAGATCGACAAGCTGGCGCTGGAACGCAACGCGCGCCTCCTCGAGAACGTGCTCGACGATTTCAACGTGAAGGGCGAGATCACCGCCGTCCGCACCGGGCCGGTGGTGACGATGTACGAGCTGGAGCCGGCCCCTGGTATCAAGGCCAGCCGCGTGATCGGGCTGGCGGACGACATCGCCCGCAACATGAGCGCGATTTCGGCGCGCGTATCCTCGATCCCCGGCCGCACCGTGATGGGCATCGAACTGCCCAACGCCGTGCGCGACATGGTCTCGTTCCGCGAGATCGTGGCCTGCGACAAGTTCGTCGACGCCAAGGCGCTGCTGCCGATCATTCTGGGCAAGGACATCGCGGGCGAACCGGTGGTGGCCGATCTGGCCACCATGCCGCACCTGCTGGTGGCCGGCACCACCGGCTCGGGCAAGTCGGTCGGCCTCAACTGCATCCTGCTCTCGCTGCTCTACCGGCTCACGCCGCAGCAGTGCCGCCTGATCCTCGTCGATCCCAAGGTGCTGGAACTCAAGAGCTACGACGACATTCCGCACCTGCTCTCGCCCGTGGTGACCGAGCCGGCCAAGGCCGTGCGCGCGCTGAAATGGGCGGTCGAGGAGATGGAGCGGCGCTACCGCATGATGTCCTCGGTTGGCGTGCGCAACCTGACCGGCTTCAACGAGAAGGTCCGCACCGCCGAAGCCAAGGGCAAGCCGCTGGGCCGGCGAATCCAGGTGGGCTTCGATCCCGATACCGGCGAGGAACTGTTCGAGGAACAGCAGCTCGACTACAAGACGCTGCCGCAGATCGTGGTCATCGTCGACGAGCTGGCCGACCTGATGGTCACCGTCGGCAAGGAAATCGAAGTGCTGATCCAGCGGCTTTCGCAGAAGAGCCGCGCCGCCGGCATCCACCTTATCATGGCGACGCAGCGCCCCTCGGTGGACGTCATCACCGGCGTGATCAAGGCCAACCTGCCCACGCGCATCAGCTTCGCGGTCACCAGCCGCATCGACAGCCGCACCATCCTGGGCGAACAGGGGGCCGAACAGCTGCTGGGCAAGGGCGACATGCTCTACAAGCCCAACACCGACCCCATCAAGCGTGTCCACGGCCCGTTCGTGTCGGACGAGGAAGTGGAGCGCGTGGCCGACCACTGGCGCGCGCAGGGATCGCCCGAATATGTCGATTCGGTCACCGAGGAGCCGGAAGACGGCGGCTTCGGCTTCGACGACATCGATGCCGCGTCCGATAATCCGGAGGACCGCAAGTACCGGCAGGTCTGCCAGCTCGTGTTCGAAAGCCAGAAGGCTTCGGCCAGCTGGATCCAGCGCCAGATGGGCGTGGGCTACAACACCGCGTCGAAATGGATCGAGCGGATGGAAGCCGACGGACTGGTCGGCCCCGCCAACCACGTTGGCCGGCGCGAAATCTATCGCGATCGCGACGGCAACCCGCTGTAGAACCGGACTTTATCGTCCGCCATCGTCATTGCGAGGGGCGAAGCCCCGTGGCAATCCAGAGCCGAACCCGACACCCTGGATTGCTTCGCTAACGCTCGCAATGACGACGTTATCAGGTTCCCGGTATTGACGCCGGGGTCTGGCCGCGACTGCCGGCATTTAAGCGAGTCTTAAAGGTTTCTGCGTATTTACCCTGACACGTGCGGCGAAGTCCGTTGATCGTTGGGGGGCGGTAACAAGGGATAACGCACGTCGTCGAAAGGCGAGTGGTTGTCATGGAAGCTCTGACCCAGTGCTGGTTCACCCGCGTTCACCAACCCGAACGCAAGCGCCATCGTGAGCCCGATGGTTCGGTCAGCAGCCTGTGCCGGCATTGCCATCGCCCGATCATCAGCTGGAACCGCCTGAACTGGTTTCTCGCCGGCGGGTTCAACGTCACGCGGCTGGCGGAAACCGCGGCGCGCTTCATCACCGTGCTCGATCGCGAAGACGACTATATCGTCGCCCGCTATCCGGTGGCGCATTTGCCCGACGAAGCGGCGATCGATGCGTTCAAGCTGCAGCTGCGCGAACAACACGGGATGAACGAGCCGGGCAGTTCGCTGGTGCTGGTCGACAGCGGCCGCAAGAAACGGGGCCGCATGGCATCGCCACCCGCCGGCGTCAGCGGTGCGGAACCGGATAGCCCGCAAAGCGCTTGATCTGCCGCAGCGAGAAGCTGGACCGCATCGCCGAAACGCCGGGCAACCGGGCCAGGCAATCGCGATGGATGCGATCGTATTGGGCGAGATCGACGGCGGCGACGCGCAGCAGGTAATCGGCCGATCCCGACATCAGGTGGCATTCCAGAATGTCGTCAAAATCGCCCACCGCGCGCTCGAAGCGATCCATCGCCTCGCGGCTCTGGCTGGTCAGCGTGATCTCGACGAAGACGAGCATGGTCAGTCCCAGTCGCGCCGGATCGATACGCGCGCTGTAGCCGGAGATGATCCCCTGCGCCTGCAGCGCGTGAATGCGCCTATGACAGGCGGAAGGCGAGAGCGCCGTCACCTCCGCAAGCTCCGCGATGGATCGCGACGAATCGCGCTGCAGCGCTTCAATCAGGGCGACGTCCGCTCGATCCATGCGAAAATTTCCCGCGCAAGGGCTGTAGATCGGGAAATATCATTAGTGCGAACGGTTCGGAAGATACATTCTGGTGAAACTTTCTACGTATTCTGGCGTAATCTTTGCGCGACTTTCGACCCTGCGGGAGAACTCCGATGCGCGTAGGTACCGTCCGCGAAATCAAGAATCACGAATACCGTGTCGGCCTGACGCCCGAGAGCGTGCGCGAACTGGCCGCCCATGGCCATGACGTATGGGTGGAACAGGGCGCGGGCCTGGGCATCGGCGCTACCGACCGCGATTACGAGGCCGCCGGCGCGGTGATCCAGCCCGACGCCCGCGCGGTGTTCGAAGGCTGCGAAATGATCGTGAAGGTCAAGGAACCGCAGGCGATCGAACGCGCGATGCTGCGCGAAGGGCAGATCCTCTACACCTACCTGCACCTTGCCCCCGATCCCGAACAGACCGCCGACCTCGTGCGCTCGGGCGTGACCGCGATCGCCTATGAGACGGTGACCGGGGCCGGCAACACGCTGCCGCTGCTCAAGCCGATGAGCCAGGTGGCCGGGCGCATGTCGATCCAGGCCGGCGCCACCGCACTGGAAAAGGCGCATGGCGGGCGCGGCGTGCTGCTGGGCGGCGTGCCGGGGGTGATGCCGGGCAAGGTCGCGGTGATCGGCGGCGGCGTGGTCGGCTTCAACGCGGCGCAGATGGCGGTGGGGCTGGGCGCGGACGTGACCATTCTCGATCGCGATCCCGAAGCGCTCGAACGGCTGGGAATCCATTTCGAAAGCCGCGCCAAGACCCGCTTTTCCAACAAGGCCAACCTGGCCGAGAGCGTGGCCGAGGCCGACCTCGTGATCGGCGCGGTGCTGATCCCCGGCGCGGCCGCGCCCAAGCTGGTGACGCGCGCCATGCTCGCCACGATGAAGCCGGGCGCGGTGCTGGTGGACGTGGCGATCGACCAGGGCGGCTGTTTCGAGACCAGCCACGCGACGACCCATGCCGAGCCGACCTACCTGGTGGACGGCATCGTCCACTATTGCGTGGCCAACATGCCCGGCGCGGTGGCGCGGACCAGCACCTATGCGCTGAACAATGTGACCCTGCCCCACGCGCTGCGCATTGCCGACCTCGGCTGGCGCGCAGCGCTGCGCGCCGATCCCCACCTTGCCGCCGGGCTGAACGTCCATGCCGGCAAGGTCACGTTCGAGGCCGTGGCGCGTGAACTGGGTTACGAATTCGTGTCTTCGGCTGAAATTCTTCGCTGAGTTAACGCCCTTATAACGTCATGGGCTTAGGCTTCGGGGATGGTCCCGGGCCGCAAGATTCTTGTGCTGCTGGCAGCGTTGCTGGGCTGGCTTGTGCCGGCCGTGGCACTCGCCGCGCCGATCGAGGGCGCGCGGCTGTGCCATGCCGCCGCCGCGATCGGCGAAAGCTATGACGTCGTGGCGGCGCGCGCCGCCCGCTGGTCGTGCAATCCGGGCGGTTGGGACATCGCCGCCGATTCCACCTTCCTGCGCTTCACCTTGCCAGAGAGCGAAGATGATCTGCCGCGCAGTTTCGTGACGCACGCGGTGCGGTTCGAGAAGATCGCGATCACCGCGATCGACGCCGACGGCGCCCGCCGGACGATCGATTACACGCTGCCCGAGGCGCACCACCTGGAAGCCGCGCCGCTGATGAGCATGGCGCTGCCCGAGGTGACCGCCCGCACGCGCGACGTGGTCGTGCGGATCGATCGCCCCTGGGTGAAGGCGATCTTTTCCGAAGCGGGGCTGGACAGCGCACCCGAAGGCACCGGCTGGCCATTGTGGCGCGTGGCGGCGCTGGGCATCGTCTGCGGGATGCTGGTGGTCCCGTTGCTGCTCAACGTGGCGTTCTACAGCGTGCTGCCGGAACGGTTCGTGGTGTGGCATCTCGTGATGGTGGTGGCGATGCTGGCGCAGACCGCGATCGGCACCGGCTTCATCCACCTGGTCATGACCATCCACGATCCGGCCGAAGCGATCATATCCAACGTCTGCTATGCCGCGATGGCGGCGGCGGCGATGATGTTCGCGGCGAATTTCCTCGAACCCGAACGCCTCGACCCGCGCCTGCGCACGTTCATGCGGCGCGCGGCGGCGGTGGTGGCCGTGGTGGGGCTGATTACCACTTCGCAGGCGCCGTCCATGCGCGTGTGGTCGACCATGCTGGTCCACCTCAACATGCTGTTCCCGCTCTGCCTCGTCTCGCTGGCGCTGTACGATGCCTGGCGCAAGGGCAGCCGGATGGTGATCTATCCGCTGCTGGGCTGGACGCCGGCGATGGGCGTGGGCCTGCTGCGCGTCGTCACTTATGTCCTGCCGGGTTCGTCCACGCCCGATGTATCGGTGCTCTATTCCTTCGCGCTGGCGATCGAGGTGATCGTGACGGCGGTGGGCATCGTCGGCCGCTTCATCCTGCTGCGGCAGGAGCGCGATTCGGCGATGACCCGCGCCGAGGAAATGGAAGGCATCGTCGGGCGCGATCCGCTGACCGGGCTCAACAACCGCTTGTCGATCGAGCGTCGGTTCGATGAACTGCTGTCAGGCGGCTTTCGCACCATGGCTGTGATCGATCTCGATCACTTCAAGGACGTCAACGATACCCATGGTCATGCCACGGGCGATGCGGTGCTGAAGGCCACCGCGCGCGCGATCGCCGGGGATCGCGATACCCACGCGATCCGCATGGGGGGCGAGGAGTTCATGCTGCTGCTGCGGGGGCCGTTCGCCGCCGAACGCGCCGAACGCGCGCGCCGGGCGATCACCGCGCGCGTGGCGGCCGAAGTGGCCGGGCTGGACCGGATCGTCACCGCCAGCATGGGGCTGATCGAATACGATGGCGACAACCCCGACCTGGCGGCATTCGACAGCCTCTATGCCCACTGCGACCGCCTGCTCTATGAAGCCAAGCGCAGCGGCCGCAACCGCACGGTGCGCGATCTGCTGGCGGTCCAGACGGCCGAGGCGCTGGTGCAGGCGGTGTCGATTTAGGCAACTCCGGGGCGTTCTCTTGCCCCAGGCGGCCGGACTTATCGCAAGCGGGACGTATCGACCCGCTGGAACGAGGCCCGGCGGACAGGCCCGAGATTGACGTCCTGCCGGAACAGGTGGCGCGCCTCGTCGGCTCCTTCGATGGTGACGCAGACAAGGTGCGTTCCACCCGACAGGAGCGTTTCGATGGCGCTGATCGCGATCGCCTCGCGGTGGCACCGGTCGATCACGTCCTGTTCGGCCAGGTTCAGGTTCATCGCCCGCGTGACTCTGGTTTCGACCGGTTCCGTCCAGGATTTTGCGGGCGCGCGTTTTCTGGACGCCGTGGGGGTCTTGCTCATGGGCGAATCTCCGATGGGGTGGCGTTCAAGGCCTGACGGCGAAGCACCCGGACGACCTCTATCAGGCCCAGATCCGAAGCGCCCACGCGCGTGCGCGGAACATCGATCATGCCCGGATGCATGGAATCCAGGAAGCCATTGGCCGCGCGGCGTCCGCCCAGCAGCACGAAGGCCAGGTTGAATGCTTCGGAACGCCGCTTGAGGGCCTGGGGGTCGCTTATGCCGCTGCTGCCGTGCGCAACGGCGCCAGGGCGGTTCGTGCCGCGCGCGGCCCTCATGATACCGCGCCCGCCGGGACGGCGACGCCGCACCAGTCGGGGTAGGAAGAGACACCCATCTGGTGGCGCAGCCGGTCGATCCGCGTCTGGTAATGCTTCACCAGCCTGTAGGCGCCGGCCCTGGAAACAGCGGGCAGCGATGCCGCCTGCATGATCGAGAGCTGGTGGTGATAAAGAAGATGATTCAGGTCCATCGACATGCTCCGGGCTAATGCGGGAGCGCGACGGTCTCTCAGCCACCCACGTGCAAGACGATAATGGGCGATGGGACGGATATGGGGTGCCAGGGGCCGGATTGCAATCGCAATCAGGCACGGTTCCCATGCGGATCAGGGATTTGCACTTTCCGGCAGGAACGGCGCGGCGACGTCCCGGGGCACGCGCAGCAGGCGGCCCGAGGCGCGGTCGAGCAGCGCCCAGGTGGTGCGCGCGCTGACGATTACCTTGCCGGCGGCGTTGGTGAAGTCCACGCGCCGGTCGAACCGCGCGCCGGTGGGGCCTTCGGGAATGAAGGTTTCCGCCGCCACGCTTTCGCCCGCGCCGATATTGCCGCGATAATCGATCTCGTGCCGGGTCACGACCCAGACGTAGGCGGCCTTGTGCGCGGGCGATGCCACCGCTTCCCAGTGCGCCACCGCGATGTCCTGCACCCATTGCAGCCAGACCGCGTTGTTGACGTGGCCCAGTTCGTCGATGTGCTGCGGCGCAGCGGTGAAGGTCAGGCGGTGGCGATTGCTCATGCGCGGGGCCTCAGGCCTCTACGCCGAGCTGCCACAGGATGAAGGCGAATTCCTCCGCGGTTTCCTTCAGGCTTTCGAACCGGCCGGACTTGCCGCCGTGGCCGGCGCCCATGTTGGTCTTGAGCAGCAGTTCGCGGCCGTCGGTCTTCATCTCGCGCAGCTTCGCCACCCATTTGGCCGGCTCCCAGTAGGTCACGCGCGGATCGTTGAGGCCCGCCGTCACCAGCAGCGGCGGATAGGCCTGGCGCTGCACCTGGTCATAGGGCGAATAGGACAGGATCAGTTCGAACGCGGCCTTGTCCTCGACCGGGTTGCCCCATTCGGGCCATTCGCCCGGCGTCAGCGGCAGGCTTTCGTCCAGCATGGTGTTGAGCACGTCGACGAACGGCACATGCGCCGCCACCGCCCCCCACAGGCCCGGATCGGAATTGATCACCGCGCCCATCAGCTCGCCCCCGGCCGATCCGCCGGAAATGCTGATCCGGCCCGCTTGCGTGAACCCGCGCGCAATCAGGCCCTTCGCCACGTCCACGAAATCGTTGAAGGTGTTGGTGCGCTGTTCCAGCTTGCCCGCCTTGTACCAGGCGCGGCCCAGATCGTCGCCGCCACGGATATGCGCGATGGCATAGGCGAAGCCGCGATCGACGAGGCTGAGGCGCGAGGTCGAGAAGCCCGGGCCGATGGCGATGCCATAGGCGCCGTAGCCATAGAGATGCAGCGGCCCGCCGGGCGCGCGGTCCTTGCGCCAGACCACGCTGACCGGCACCAGCGTGCCATCGCGCGCCGCGATTTCCAGCCGCGCGGTATCGTAGAGCGAGGCGTCATAGCCCGAAGGGATTTCCTGCACTTTCAGCAGGGTGAGGCTGCGGGTGGCGACATCGTAGTCATAGACCGAGGCCGGGCTGACCATCGATTCATATCCGACGCGCAGCACCGTCATGGCCCATTCGGGATTGTCGCCGAGGCTTGCCTCGTAGCTTGCTTCGGGGAATGCGATCGGCTCGATCCTGGCGGGATCGTCGTAATAGCGCACCTCGATCCGGTCCAACCCGCGCACGCGCCCTTCGACCACATAGAAATCGCGGAACAGTTCGAAGCCGGTGAGGTAGAAATCGTCGCTGCCCGCGATCAGCGTGGTCCAGTTGCCCGGATCGGCCAAAGGCGCCGTGGCGAGGCGGAAGTTCTCGTGCGTATCATTGGTGTGGATGTAGAGCACGCCGTCGCGCTCATCGACATCGTATTCCACCCCCTTGGCACGCGGCTTGACGAGGATCGGCGGGGCCAGCGGATTGGCGGCGGGGATCAGGCGCGTTTCGCCGGTCTCGTGGTCGCCGGTCGAGACGATGAGCCATTTCTCGTTGGCCGAAAGCGCGGCGCCGACGCGGAAGCCCTCGTCATCCTCGTGGTACAGTTCGACGTCGCTTTCGACCGGCTGGCCCAGCCAGTGCAGCCGCGCGTTGTCCGTGCGCCAGTTCTCGTTGGCGAGCGAATAAACGAGGCCCCTATCGTTCGCGACCCAGATCAGGCCGGACAGCGTACCCGGAATTTCATCGGGCAGCACTTCGCCGGTGGCGATCACCTTGATCCGCGCGGTGAAGCGTTCGGAGCCGTTGTCGTCGACCGACCAGGCCAGCCGCGTGCCGTCGTTCGAAACCGCGATCGCGCCCAGGCGGAAGTAGTCCAGCCCTTCGGCCAGCGCCACTTCATCGAGAATCAGTTCGTCGGCGCTGCCATCGTCCGCCGCGCCCACCGGGCGGCGCCACCACTTCTTGTATTCGGCCCCTTCCTCGAACTCGATCCAGTAGAGCCAGTTGCCGTCTTTCTGCGGCACCGACTTGTCGGCCTCCTTGATGCGCCCGCGCATTTCCCGGAACAGCGCGTCGATCACCGGCTGCCGGTCGGCCATGCGGCTTTCGAACCAGGCGTTTTCGGCTTCGAGATGGGCGAGCACGGCCTTGTCGGTGACTTCGGGATAGCCGGGATCGCGCAGCCAGGCGTAATCGTCGGTCACCGTGATGCCATGGTGCGTGATGCTGTGCGGTTTCTTCGCGGCGACAGGAGGTGTGGCAATGCTCATTCCCCGCATCTATGTTGCCTCCATGATGCCCGCAAGGCGGGCCGCCTTCATTCAGGACGATCCCATGTTGATGCACACTCACGAAGCCCGCCTCGATGCCCTGCGCAAGCAACTGGCGCAGGACGGCCTTGATGGCTTCGTCATCCCGATTTCCGACGAGCACATGAGCGAATATGTTGGCGCCTATGCCCAGCGGCTGGCGTGGCTGACCGGCTTTGGCGGCTCGGCCGGCACCGCGGTCGTGCTCAAGGACGAGGCCGCGATCTTCGTCGACGGGCGCTATACCCTGCAGGTGCGCGAGCAGGTCGATGGCAGGCTCTACAGCTACCAGTCGGTGCCGCAGACCAGCCCCGCCGCGTGGCTGGGGGAACATGCGCCGGAAGGTGCGCGGATCGGCTACGACGCCTGGCTTCATGGCCGGCCGTGGGTGGAAGCGGTGGCGAGCGCGTTGTCCGTGCGCGGCGCGCGGCTGGTGCCGGTGGAGAGGAATCCCGTCGATGCGGTCTGGGCGGACCGGCCCGCGCCATCGATCGCGCCGGCGCTGGTTCATGGCGACGAACACGCCGGCCAGTCCGCGTCCGAAAAGCGTGCGGCGGTGGCGGAGTGGCTGGCGGAGCGCAAGCTGGACGCGGTCGTCGTGTCCGCGCTCGATTCGATTGCCTGGTTGCTCAATATCCGGGGCGCGGATGTGGAACGCACGCCGGTGGCGCTGTCATTCGTCCTGGCGCATGCCGATGGCACTGCCGATCTGTTCATCGCGCCCGAAAAGGTCACGCCGGCGCTGGTCCAGCACCTGGGCAACGCGGTGCGTATCCACGATCGCGAGGCGTTCGTGCCCGCGCTCGGGGCCATGGCGGGCAAGCGCATCGCGGTTGACCCGGAGCGCGCCGTCGCGGCGATCTTCGCCACGCTCGATCGCGCCGGGGCCAAGACCATCGCGCTGACCGATCCCGTGGTGCTGCCCAAGGCAATCAAGAACGAAGTCGAGAAGGCGGGCCAGCGCGCGGCGCAGGCGCGGGATGGAGCCGCCGTTTCGCGCTTCCTGCACTGGCTCTCGGTGGAAGCGCCGCGCGGCGGCGTGACCGAACTGGCGGCGGCCGACCGACTCGAAGCCTTCCGCGCCGAAGGCGGATTGCTGCGCGACCTGTCGTTCGACACGATCTCCGGCGCGGGGCCGAACGGTGCGGTCGTCCACTATCGAGTCAGCGAGGAAACCAACCGCACGCTGGAGCCGAACAGCGTCTATCTCGTCGATTCGGGCGCGCAGTATGTCGATGGCACCACCGACATCACCCGCACGGTCTGGGTCGGTCCGGGGCAGCCGCCGGCCGAGGTCCGGGACCGGTTCACACGCGTGCTCAAGGGCCATATCGCGCTGGCGCGGGCGGTGTTCCCCAAGGGCACAGCGGGCAGCCAGCTCGACAGCTTCGCCCGCCAGTTCCTGTGGTCGGCGGGGCTGGATTACGCGCACGGTACCGGGCACGGCGTCGGCAGCTTCCTGTCGGTGCACGAAGGGCCGCAGCGCATCGCCAAGGCGGCGGGCGGGCAGGCCGGCACCGGCCAGGTGCTGATGCCGGGCATGATCCTGTCGAACGAGCCGGGCTATTACAAGACCGGCGCCTATGGCATCCGCATCGAGAACCTCGTGCTGGTGGAGCCGCGCGACATCGCCGGCGCGGAAGGCGATTTCTATGGCTTCGAGACGCTGACGCATGTTCCGATCGACCGGAACCTGGTGGATGTCGCCCTGCTTACGCCCGACGAGCGGGCGTGGTGGAACGCGTACCACGCGCGCACGCTCGCGCTGCTTTCGCCGCAGCTCGAAGGCGCGGATCGCGGCTGGCTGGAAAGCGCCTGCGCGCCGCTTTGAGAGGTACTATGTTCGTGTTATGTTCCATCCATCATGATTCGCTGAAGGGAGAGTTTAGATGATCGGATACGTAACGCTGGGCACCAATGACCTGGAACGCGGTGCGAAGTTCTATGATGCGCTGACTGCGGAACTGGGCGTGGGCCGGATGATGGAATGGGATGGCGCGATTGCCTGGGGCGCGCCCGGCGGTGGCGCGGGCATCGGCCTTACCAAGCCCTTCGACGGCAATGCCGCCTCGGTCGGCAATGGCGTGATGGTGGCGTTCGAGGCGAAGGACAAGGAACAGGTGGTCCGGCTGCACGCGATCGCGCTGGCCAACGGCGGCACCTGCGAAGGCGAACCGGGGCCGCGCGGCGATGGCGGGTTCTATGCCGCCTATTTCCGCGATCCCGATGGCAACAAGCTCAACGCCTTCCTCATGGCGGCGCCGGAATGACGGAGATCGGGGCCGGCCACCGGCTGGCGGAAAACCCGGTCCATCTCGGCCTCGGCGCACGCGCCGTGGCCGAGCCGGCCTTCACCGGAATGGAGTGGTACGCCGGCTATGTCGCGCGCCATGCCGGTGACGGGAAGGAAGGGCGGCTGGTTAGCCTGTTCCGTTTCGCCGAAAGCTGGGACAGCTGGGAAATGCACCCGGCCGGCGACGAAGTGGTGCTGTGCCTGTCGGGCGAAATCGTGCTGCATCAGGAGTTTCCCGACGGCCGGCTGGAGCAGGTCCGGCTCGCGCCCGGCGACTATGCGATCAATCCGCCGGGCGTGTGGCACACCGCGGATATCGTGGCCACGGATGCCGCGGGCGAGGCGTCGGCGCTGTTCATCACGGCGGGTGTCGGGACCGAGCATCGCGCCCGGTAACGACGGGGTGAGGGGACCGGGCGGGGCCTTCGCTTGCCGCCACATGAACGGTCTCTTTTGAACGCGACAAATTACGACAATGTCGGGCCGGCGCCGGGATATTTGCGCGACAACTGCTCCCTATACCTTGCTCATGGACGTTGCGAAGGTCGCCAGCCTTCCCCTGAAGGGGTCCCCTCCCTCCCTCTCGCCCCTTCATGGCGGCCTCGCAACGCCCTCCCATTGCTGCACACACGGGAGTCAGGATCGATGAAGAAGATTGTTCTGGGCATCTCCGCCGCCGCGCTCGCGCTGGGCGCCGGTGCCCTCTATGCCGCACCCGACGCGCCAGCGGGCGATGTCACCTGGGCCGAAGCCAAGGCCAAGGCCGACGAGATGTGGGCGAAGCTCGACGTCAACAAGGACGGCAAGCTCGACCAGGCCGATCGCGACGCCAGGGTCATGCAGAAGTTCGACGCGATCGATACCAACCATGATGGGGCGATCAGCCGCGACGAGTTTCTGGCCCATCACAATGCGATGCGCGGCCCCGGAGCCGATGGTCCGGGCGCCGGTCCGGCCGAAGGCCATCGCTGGCATCGCGGCGGACGCGGTGGTCCGCAAGGACATGGCTCCGGTCCGGGCGGATCTGGCATGCATGGCGCCATGATGGGCGGTCCAGGCATGGTACTGCGCATGGCCGATGCCAACAAGGATGGCGTTGTGACCAAGGCCGAGTACGATGCGGCCGTGAAGGCGCATTTCGACAGGGTCGATACCAACCATGACGGCAAGATCAGCAAGGAAGAACGCAAGGCCGCGCGCGATGCGATGCGCGCCCGCTTCGGCCGCGGGCCGGGCGGGCCGGGTGCCCCGGGCGGCGACATGCCTCCGCCTCCCCCTCCGGGCGAATGACGGGGAGCGGCGAAGCGCATGAATGAACCTTCGCCGATCCGGGTCCTGCTCGTCGACGACGAGGCGGCCCTGCGCGAGCCCCTGGCGGACTACCTCGTCCGCCAGGGGTTTGCCGTAACGCAGGCCGGCACCGCCGCCGAGGCGCGCAGCCGGCTGGTGGAAGCGGCCTTCGACATCGTGCTGCTCGACATCATGATGCCGGGCGAGGACGGGCTGTCGCTGTGCCGCCATCTGGTCGAGGCGCGGCAGATCCCGGTGATTTTCATCACCGCCAAGGGCGAGGCGACCGACCGCATCGTCGGGCTGGAAATCGGCGCCGACGACTACGTGGTCAAGCCGTTCGATCCGCGCGAACTGGTCGCGCGCGTGCGCAGCGTGCTGCGGCGCGCGGTGCGGCAGGCGGCGGAACCGACCGACGCGGTGGTCTATGAATTCGAAGGCTGGCAGCTCGATCCGCTCAAGCGCCGGCTGACCGACCCGGAAGGCGCGCTGGTGGCGATTTCCTCCGCCGAGTTCCGCCTGCTGATGGCCTTCCTCGACCATCCGCGCCAGGTGCTGGACCGTGATCGCCTGCTCGACATGGTGCAGGGGCGCGAGGCGCATCTGTTCGACCGCGCCGTCGATAACCAGATCAGCCGCCTGCGCCGCAAGGTGGAAGTGGACAGCCGCAATCCGCAACTGATCCAGACGGTCTGGGGTGGCGGCTACATGCTGGCCACCGAAGTGCGCAAGATCGCGTCGCGGGGGTAGTCGCTTGTTTCGAGACCTGCCCCGCGCCTTTTCCCGTTTCGTGCCCTGGCCGCGCAGCCTGCAGGGGCAGATGCTGTTCGCCATCGCCATTGCCTTGCTGATCGCGCAGAGTCTTTCCGCGGCGCTGATCTGGCGCGCGCAGCATGAACGGCACGTGGGGGCGCTGGTGAACTCCGCCGCCTTCCGTCTGCTTGGCCCTCCGCTCTATGGCGGGGAGGCTGGCGAACGGGGCGGAATGCGGCGCGATCGCGGGCCGGAAGCGCGCGAAGGCGGTCCCCCGGGGGCGCCCGGCTTCCGGCACCGTCCACCACCGCCCGACGACGGCTACCGGTTGCCACGCCCCTTGCGCGTGCGCGTGGACAATGCCAGCCCCGAACAGCCCGGCGACCGGCGGATCGCCGCGGCCGAGAAGAATCTGACCGAAGTGCTGGAAAACCAGGGCGTCGCGGTGTCGCAAGTGGTCGTGCTCGAACGCGATCCCCACCAGGACAATGTCATTGCCGAATGGTGGGAGCAGCAGCGCCACCGTTTCGCCGCCTTCAGCAATGGCGATCCTCCGCCGCGTCTGGTCATCGCCTCGTTCAAGCGCCCCGACGGCACGTGGCTGTCCGCGCGCGTCCTGACGCCCGCCGACGAGCGGCAATTGCTGATCTCGTTGCTGTGGCAGACCGTGCTGCTCTATCTTGTGCTGGTCGGCGCGGTGGCGCTGATACTGCGCCGCATCGCGCAGCCGCTCAAGGCGCTCACACGGCGGGTGGAGGCCTTCGCCCGCGACCGAAGCGTCGATGGCCAGCTCGTCCCCGGCGGGCCGGAAGACATCCGCCGCCTGATCGAGGCGCACAACGCGATGGAAGGGCGCATCGCCGGCCTGCTCGACGAAAAGGACGTGATGCTGGGGGCGATCGGGCACGATCTGAAAACGCCGCTGGCCGCGCTGCGCGTGCGGATCGAGGCGGTGGAGGATGATGCCGAGCGCGGCCGGATGGCCAAGGTGATCGAGGACATCAACCGCTCGCTGGACGATATTCTTTCGCTGGCGCGCGTCGGCCGCCCCTCCGATCCGCTGGAAATGACCGAACTGTCCGCGCTGGTGGCCGACGTGGCCGACGAGTTCGAGGACATGGGCGAGGACGTGACGCTGGGCGATACCGCGCGCATCGTGTTGCCGGTGCGGGCAACCTGGCTGCGCCGCGCGATGCGCAACCTGGTGTCCAACGCCCTGCGCTATGGCCAGCGCGCGCGCGTGTCGCTGGCGCGCGAGGGCAATCAGGCGGTACTGCGGGTCGAGGATGACGGGCCGGGGATTCCCGAAGGCGAGATCGCCCGGATGATGGAGCCGTTCACACGGCTCGAAGCCTCGCGCAATACCGCGACCGGCGGCACCGGATTGGGCCTGACGCTGGCGCGCGCCATCGCCGACCAGCACGGCGGATCGCTGGTGCTGGCGAATCGCGTGGAAGCGGGCCGGATCGCAGGGCTGGTGGCGACGCTGCGCCTGCCCGTGACCTGATTGACGGGTATATCCCGGCACGCGAGGGGCGTGCCGGGATAGGGATTTATGCCAAGCTGCTAAGATGCTGACGCATCACAGCTTGGAAATGCTCAAGCGCCGCACGGGCTTAGCCGAAATGCCGTGAGTGATGCTCACCGCATTTCGGCTTACTTGATCTTCGCCACCGCCGCGGACAGTTCCGCGCCGCGCGCGTCCTTGAGCACGCCGCAATCGCGGACCCGCTCGATGGTGCGTTCCAGTTCCAGCGCGCCGCTGCGGCCGGCGAAGCGGGGGCGCAGGGCCTCGAATTCCTTCGCCTGATCGACCGAGCAGAATCCGGCCAGCGTCGAGGGCAGCCGCGCGGCGAGGAAGATGCCGCCGGCGCCATTGAGCATCTCGTCGAGATGCGCCTTGAGCCATGTGTAGCCGACCTCGCGTGTTTCGGGTGTCACCAGAATGCCGGCGATCATGCTGAGTCGTTCGCTGGGGCGCAGCCGGGCGTCCTTGAACCCGTCGAGCACCCAGCGCGCGGTATCGGCATCGCCGCTGGCGGCCACGGCGCGCAGGGCGCTGGGGCGGAACACCGGGTCTTCCGAACCAAGCGCGATATCCGCCAGCTTCTGCGCGCCCGCCAGCTTCGCCTGGCCCAGCCATGCCCGCATCCCCGATCCGTAGAACGCGGGATCGAGCGCGGCCTTGTCACCGCCGAGCAGCGCCTCCGCCGCCGTGGCGAGCCGCGCCCGCAGCGCCGGATCGCGCGCCGTGTCCGACAGGGTGGCGACCAGCGCCACGCGGCGCTGCGCCTTGTCGGGATCGTCGCCGGCATGGGCGCCGGCGCGGGGATCAAAGCCCATCGCTTCAAGCTGCGGGGCATAGAGCGTATCGACGAAGCGCCGGAACGCGGGCTTGGCGGCTTCGTCGATCACGCCGCGCGCGGCCATCGCTTCGAGCAGCGATGTGGCGTTGCCGCTGGCGTAGCTGTCCGGATTGCGGGCCAGTGCTGCCGACGCGGCGATCACTTGCGCGGGCGTGGCGCGCCCCGCCATGAAGCTGGCCGCGACGCTGTCTTCCAGCGCTTGGGCCTCGCCGCCCGGCAGGCTGGCCGCGCTGGCGATCAGCGTGTCCCATTCGGCCGCGGGCAGTTCGAAGCGATAGTATCCGGTGCCGCCGGCATTGGGCATCACCGGCCCCTTGCCCTTCAGCGTCAGCTTCATCGTCGGCCCGGTCATCAGCGAACACTGGCGATCGTCCCCCTGCCGCGCGCAGAGGGGAATGCCCCATTGCATCGCGGGGGCGGGGGTACCGAGCCGGACGTAGCGGCTTTGCGTTACCGTCCAGGCGCCGTTCTTGCCGTCCGCGAACGTCACCAGCGGCACGCCCTGCTGGTCGGTGAAGCTCTGCATCGCCGAAAGGATGCGCGGATCGCCCGCCGCATCGGCCATCGCGCCGAAGAAGTCCGCGCTGGTGGCGTTGCCATAGCGGTGCTTCGCCATGTAGCCGCGCACGCCATCGCGGAAGCGCGTATCGCCCATGAATGCGGCGATCATCGCCACCACATGCCCGCCCTTGCCATAGGTGATCGTATCGAACGCGGCATCGATATCGGCGTTCTTCGGGATTGGCTGGTGGATAGGGCGGCCGGCGATCAGCGCGTCGATGTTCATCGCGCCGAAGCCTTCTTCCAGCGCGCCCGCGCCGATGTTGAGGTCCGGCCGCCATGCGTTGCCGATGCGGAAGCCCATCCAGTTGGCGAAGCTTTCGTTCAGCCAGATGTCGTCCCACCACGCCGGGGTGACGAGATCGCCGAACCACTGGTGCGCCAGTTCGTGCGCCACCACCATGCCGAAGGTGCGCTTCTGACTGGTCGATGCCTTGTCGTCCATCACCAGGATGGAGTCTTCGTAAAGGTCGGCGCCCGCGTTCTCCATGGCGCCGGGCATGATCGGCGCGGTGATCTGGTCGAGCTTGGGATAGGGGAAGGACTGGCCGAAATAGGCTTCCAGGTGCTGGACGATGCCCTTGGTGCCTTCCAGCGCGAAGGCCAGCTTGTCGGCGTTCTGCTTCGTCGAGACCACGCGGATGGGCAGCGGTGCGGCGCGCTGCGGCGTGGCCGGCACGGTGCCTTCGACCGTGGCGAACGGCCCGACCATCATCGCCACGAGATAGCTCGGCAGCGGCAGCGTCGGCGCGAAGGTGTGGACGGCCATGCCGTTTTCGGTTCGCGTCGCGGTTTCCGGCGCGTTGCTTACCGCCTTGAGGCCGGCGGGGGTGCGCAGGGTGACCGTCCACGGCGTCTTGAAGCCGGGCTCGTCGAAGCCGGGGAAGGCGGCGCGCGCGTCGATCGATTCGAACTGGGTCCAGCTGTACCAGTCGTCGCCCACTTTCACGCGGAACATGCCGGCCGGCCCTTCGCCGAACGGCGCGTCGTAATCGAAGGCGAAGGTCACCGCGCCGGCGGGCAGCGCTTCGGGGAAGGTCAGCAGCGCGACCCCGGTGGGATCGACTTGCGCGAACGTGCCGGTCAGAGTCTTGCCGCCGGCCGTGGCGGTGACGCGCGAAACCTTCAGTTCCTTGCCGTGCAGCCAGACGAAGCGGCTGGCCTTGCGGCTGGTGGCGTCGATCTCGACGTGGCCGGAAAACCGCTCCTTGGCCGGATCGATGGTCAGGTCCAGCCGGTAGGTGGAGGGCACGACCGAACCGTCGAGCTTGCCGGCGGGCATCGGGCCGGCTTCGACGGGAATGGATGGGGCGGGAATGGCTGTGGCGGGCGGGGTGGCCGTTTCGGCGTGGGCGAGGGGAATCGCGGCACAGCTCGCAAGCATGGTCGCGGCAAGGAACAAGGAGCGCATGAAAGCCTTTCCGGAAATGGAAAATGCGCCTGACTAGGGTCTAACCGGTTTCAGGCGCAACCGCGTTCGACGGACACCCGATGGCGTTCGTCGAACATTTGCGGCCAGGCCGGAGCGATCAGCGCAGCAATCCGCCCAGCAGGCCGCGCGCGAAGCGGCCAAACGCGGCGCCGCCCAGGCTGGTGGCGACCGAGCCGACCACCGCGCTGAGACCGGATTCGACGGGCGAGGCACGGGTTTTCTTGCCGCTGATCTGCGCGGCGATTACCGCGCCGGCGGACGAAGCCACCGCACCGATCGCCGCCTTGCCGGCCTTGTCCCACAGCGAGGGCGACTGGCGTGGCGCCGCGCGCTGCGCCTCCGTGCCCTGTTCCTGCACCTGCTGCGCGGCGGCGGCGGCATCGGCGGCCTTCTTGGCCAGCACTTCGGCGGCGGATTCGCGGTTCACCGCCGTATCGTACTTGCCTTCCACCGGGCTGGACGCCTGGATCGCCGCGCGTTCGGGCGCCGAGACCGGCCCCAGCCGCGAACGCGGCGGCGCGATCAGCGTGCGCTGGACCACGCCGGGCGCGCCATCGTCATCCAGGGTGGAAACCAGCGCCTCGCCCACT
Organism: Novosphingobium sp. SCN 66-18; assembly: GCA_001725355.1. Taxonomy (GTDB): domain Bacteria; phylum Pseudomonadota; class Alphaproteobacteria; order Sphingomonadales; family Sphingomonadaceae; genus Novosphingobium. The sequence continues at coordinate 48,277 of MEGD01000027.1, read as the reverse complement.
TTCAGTTCGGTGATCGCCTTTTCCACGTCGAGATCGGGGTTGATGCGGAAAGTCTGCGCCGCCGCCTTGATCGCCTTCTGGTCGCGCGGGGTGAAGGCGCGCAGCGCGTGCTGCACGCGGTTGCCAAGCTGGCCGGCGATCTTTTCGGGAATGTCGATCGGGTTCTGGGTGACGAAATAGACGCCCACGCCCTTGGAGCGGATCAGGCGGACGACCTGCTCCACCTTGTCGAACAGCGCTTCGGGCGCATCGTCGAACAGCAGGTGCGCTTCGTCGAAGAAGAACACCAGCACGGGCTTTTCGGGATCGCCCACTTCGGGCAGCGCCTCGAACAGTTCGGACAGCAGCCACAGCAGGAACGTGGCGTAGAGCTTGGGGCTCTGCATCAGCTTTTCGGCGGCGAGGATGTTGACCAGGCCCCGGCCCTTGTCGTCGGTGCGGATGAAGTCGTGGATCTCGAACGCCGGCTCGCCGAAGAAGCGGTCCGCGCCCTGGCTTTCGAAGGCGAGCAGCTGGCGCTGGATCGCGCCGACGCTGGCCTTGGTGACGTTGCCGTACTTGGTGGCGAGTTCGCCCGCGTTTTCCGCGCAGGCGACCAGCACCGCCTGCAGATCGTCCATGTCGATCAGCAGCAGGCCGTTTTCGTCGGCATAGCGGAAGGCGATGTTGAGCACGCCTTCCTGCGTTTCGTTCAGGCCCATCAGCCGCGCCAGCAGCAGCGGCCCCATTTCCGAGATCGTGGTGCGGATCGGGTGGCCGCTTTCGCCAAAGAGATCCCAGAACACCGCCGGATTGTCGGAATAGGCATAGTCGGTGATGCCCAGTTCCTTGGCGCGGGCTTCCAGCTTGTCGGCGTTCTTGAAAGTCGGGCTGCCCGGCATGGCGATGCCCGAAAGATCGCCTTTCACGTCGGCCAGGAACACTGGCACCCCGCGCGTGGAAAACTGTTCGGCGATGCCCTGGAGCGTCACCGTCTTGCCGGTGCCGGTCGCGCCCGCGACCAGCCCGTGCCGGTTGGCCCGGCCGAGCCGCAGCACCTGCCGTTCGCCGTTGACGCCGAGGCCAAGGTAGATATCGTCCATGTAACAGTCGTCCCCGCAAGAAAGCGTCCGGTCCCGCCACGGGTTTACGAACATGCGGCGCGCGGTGCGAGAGGTTTTTGCATCCGCGGCGGTGTGCCGCTAAAGCGCGCGCCACCGGCCATGGACCAGACGCCTTTCATCCTGCTTGACGATGCCCGCAGCCACGGGGCCAGCGACGCGCGCATCTATCGCGATCCGCGCGAGATCGTGGTCGCGCGCCGGCCGGTGGAGGTGGCGCAGGCGCTCGCCCGGATCGGTGCCGAACCCGGCGAATGGGCGGGCTACATCGCCTATGAGGCCGGGCTGGCGCTGGAGCCGCGCCTGCTGCCGTTGGCTGCCGCGCGCACCGGCGCGACGGGGCCGCTGGTGTGGTTCGCGCGTTTCGCCACGGTGGAGACCATTCCGGCCGATGCGGTGGAGGAATGGCTGGAGCGGAACGGCGCAGGCCCCGGCCAGCTCGGTCCGCTCGATCCGCAAGTCTCGATCGGCGGCTATGGCCGCGCGTTCGATCGGGTGCAGGAAGCGATCCGGGCGGGGGACATCTATCAGGCGAACCTCACCTTTCCGCTCGGCGGAAGCTGGCATGGCGATCCGCTGGCGATCTATGCCGCGATCCGCCGCGATGCGCGTGCCGGCTATGGCGGGGTGTGCTGGGACGGATCGCACTGGCACCTGTCGTTCTCTCCCGAACTGTTCTTCGCTTTGAAGGACGGCCTCGCCACGGTTCGCCCGATGAAGGGCACCGCGCCGCGCGGCGAAACGCCCGGACAGGACGAGGCGTTCCGCGCCGGGCTGGCGGGCAATGCCAAGGACCGCGCGGAAAACCTGATGATAGTGGACCTCATGCGCAATGACCTGTCGCGCGTGGCGGTGCCCGGCAGCGTCCGCGTCGAAGAACCTTTCGCGATCGAGAGCTATCCCACCGTGCACCAGATGGTCACCACCGTCCGCGCCCGGTTGACCGCTGGCGCGGATGCGCGCGAACTGGTGCGCGCGATCTTTCCGTGCGGGTCGATCACCGGCGCGCCCAAGATTCGCGCGATGGAACTGATCGACGCGGCCGAACGCGATGCGCGCGGCCCCTATTGTGGCGCGTTCGGCCGGATTGACCCCTCTGGTGATGCGGCATTCAATGTGGCAATCCGCACGGTGCGCCTCGATCCCCGGACGGACCGCGCGGTCATGGGGGTGGGCTCGGCGGTCGTGGCGGATTCCGCGATGCTGGGCGAATGGCGGGAATGCGTGGTAAAGGGGGATTTCTTGCGCCTGTCCGCCGGCAATGCCGATCTGATCGAAACGATGGCCTTCGATCCCGCGCAGGGCATCGCGCTGCTCGAACTGCATCTGGAACGCGTCAAGGCGAGCGCGGCCGCGCTGGGTTTCGCGTTCGATCGCCATGCCGCGCGCAATGCCATCCATGCGCTGTGCTTCGATCTGGAAGCGCCGTCGAAAGTGCGGCTGGTGGTGTCGAAGGCCGGCGCGCTGGCGCTGGAGGCATCGGCGCTGCCCGTACCCGCCGACGGGCCGGTGACGTGCGCCGTGCTTCCGCTGCCGGTGGCCGAGGGCGACTGGCGGCTGCGCCACAAGACATCGGATCGCGGTTTCTACGAAGCGGCGCTGCGCGCGGCCAAGGCGGCCGGCGCGGGGGAGGCGCTGTTCCTGCGCGATGACGGTCTGCTGACCGAAGGCAGCTTCACCAATATCTTTGTCGAGCGGGAGGGTCTGCTGCTCACCCCGCGTGCCGAACATGGCCTGCTTCCGGGCGTGCTGCGCCGCAGCCTGATCGAGAGCGGGCGCGCGGCGGAGGCCGACCTGACGCTGACCGATCTTTCCGGCGGCTTCTTCATTGGCAACGCCCTGCGCGGCCTGCTGCCGGCGCGGCTGCTCGGCGAACCGGCATGACCGACCCCATCCTGAGCCGCGCGCTGGCGCGCATCGCGCCGTCGCGCACCAACGCGATAACCGACCGTGCAATGGAATTGCGCGCCGAAGGGCGCGACATCATATCGCTGTCCGTCGGCGAACCCGATTTCGCCACGCCGTCCCATGTCGTGCAGGCGGCGAAGGACGCGCTCGACGCCGGCGACACGAAATATACCGCCGTTCCGGGATCCGCCCGGCTGCGCGCGGCGGCGGCGCTCCATTTCGAGCGCGATCTCGGCATCATCGTTCCGCCGGCACAGGTCATCGTCAGCGCGGGGGGCAAGCAGGCGATCTTCCACGCGCTGCTCGCCACGCTCGATCCGGGCGACGAGGTGCTGATCCCCAGCCCCTGGTGGGTCAGCTACCCGGAAATCGTGCGTTTCGCCGGCGCGACGGTGGTGGACCTGCCGACGCGGGCGGACGGGGGTTTCCGCATCAGCGCCGCGCAGCTCGAGGCCGCGATCACGCCCGCCACGCGCTGGCTGCTGCTCAACAGCCCTGGCAATCCCACCGGCGCGACCTATCCGGCCGAGGAACTGCGCGCGCTGGGCGACGTGCTGCGCCGTCACCCGCGCGTGCTGGTGATGAGCGACGATATCTATGCGCCGCTCCGCTATGGCGCGGGGGCGCACGCCACGCTGGCGGTGGAATGCCCGGACCTGGCCGATCGCGTGCTGACCGTGTCCGGTGTCTCCAAGAGCCACGCGATGACCGGCTTCCGCATCGGCGTCGCCGCCGGGCCGCTGTGGCTGATCAACGCCATGGCGCGGCTGCAATCGCATTCCTCCGGCAATCCGGCCTCGATCAGCCAGGCGGCGGCTGTCGCCGCGTTTGAAGGCCCGCAGGAATTCCTGCTCGACTGGCGCGAACGGTTCCGCGCGCGGCGCGACCTGTGCGTGGCGGCGATCAACGCGATTCCGGGGCTTTCGACCCCGGTTCCCGATGGCGCGTTCTATTGCATGGTCGATGCCGCGCCGCTGATGGCGCGCTTTGGCGGCGAAGGCCCCCACGCGGACGAGGCGCTGTGCCTGCATCTGCTGGAACAGGGCGTCGCCGTGGTCGCGGCTTCGGCATTCGGCGGGCGCGACGGCTTTCGCATCAGCTTCGCGGCAGACGAGGCGACGCTGGAAGAAGCCTTGCGGCGCATTGCCGACGCCGTGGTATGATCCCGCCGCCAGTTGCCGTTCTCCCCGGGCCGGTCGCAGACGGCACGCGGGCGCGCGTGCTTCAACAAGCCCAGCATGAACGGATTTTTGCGCGATGATCGATTTTTCCATCCTGTTCGAAGACGGCGAAGCGCTGGTGATCGACAAGCCCGCCGGCTTGCCGCTCGACCGGCCGCGCGCGGGCGGTCCGTGCCTGGAGGATCATCTCGATGATCTGCGCTTCGGCTTCCAGCGCGAGCCGTTTCCGGTCCACCGGCTCGATCGCGATACCTCCGGCTGCCTGCTGCTGGCGCGCAACCCCAAGGCGTTGAAGCGCTTCTCCGCCGCGTTCGAGGCGCGGCAGGTGGGGAAGGTCTATCTGGGCGTGGTGTCGGGGCCGGTGGAAGGCGAAAGCGGCACGGTGAGCCTCCATCTGTCGAAGGTCAGCACCGAAAAGGACGGCTGGCGGATGATCCCGGCGAAGAAGGGCAAGCCCGCCGTCACGCACTGGCAGGTGGTGGAACGGCGCGACGGGCTGACTCTGGTGGAATTCCGCCCCGAAACCGGCCGTACCCACCAGATCCGCGTGCACGCGCTGGCCGGGCTGGGTCATGCGCTGCTGGGCGATCCCGTTTACGGAAACGGAAAGGGCGCGAAGCGGACGATGCTGCACGCCGCCGCGCTCACCGTCCCGCGCGAAGGGAAGCCGCCGATCGAAGCGCAGTCGCCCCTGCCGCCGGATTTCCACGCGCTGGGGTTCGATCTTGGCTGACGATGCCGACCAGATCATCGCCCGGGCGCTGCCGCTGATCGAGGAGAGCTTCATCGCGGCCGCCGGGCCGGGCGGGCAGAACGTCAACAAGGTGGCGACGGCGGTGCAGGTGCGGCTCGACGTTTTCGCGCTGCGCCTCTCGCCGCCGGTCTTTCACCGCCTGAAGGAACTGGCGGGCAGCAAGTTCACCGCCAAGGGCGAGATCGTGCTGACCGCGCGCAGCCACCGCACGCAGGAAGCCAACCGCGAGGACGCGCGCAAGCGCCTGGCCGATCTGCTGCGCGAGGCGACGAACCTGCCCGAAAAGCGCGCCAAGTCCCGCCTGAACCGCGTGGGCAAGACCGCGCGGCTGGAAGGCAAGAAGAAGCGCGGCGCGGTGAAGGCCGGGCGCGGCAAGGTGCGGCTGGACTGAAACAGCGCCGCAGCCGCTATGGCCCTATCCGGCGGTCGCCCCCATCACCGCGCGGCCATCGGCGGCATAGGCGCCCAGTTCGTAGCCCGCATCCGCGCGGCGGAAGGCAAGGTGCAGCGGCTCGTCCGCCACGGCCGGCGAAAGCCCGCGAAAGGCGAAGCGTTCCAGCACGTTGTCGCCCAGTTGCCGCCGGGCGAGATCGAGCAGCAGCGTCGCGGTCAGTGGCCCGTGGACGACCAGCCCGCGATAGTTCTCCTCGCCCGTGGCGTAAGGCCGGTCGTAATGGATGCGGTGGCTGTTGAAGGTGAGTGCGGAATAGCGGAACAGCAGCGCCGCATCCGGCTCCACCGTGCGCACCGCGTCCCATGCCGCAGGATCGAAGCGGCCTTCCCCCAGGGGCGGCGGAGCCGGCGGGGTGCCGGCGGGCGCGGCTTCGCGATAGACGATCGACTGCACCTCGCGCACCGCGGGCACGCCATCGCCCAGCGTCTCGTGCGCCACGTCCACGAACACCAGATGGCCCGATCCGCCCTGCTTGGGCGTTACCGACAGCACCCGCGAGCGCCGCTCGATCGCTTCGCCCACGCGCAGCGCGCTCAGGAACTCGACCTTGCTCGCCGCCCACATCCGGCGCGGCAGCGGCACCGGGGGCAGGAAGCCGTCCGGGCTATCGTCGCGGCAGGGATGGCCGTCCGGCCCCAGCGCGGCGGTGGGGGCATCGGGCAGGCACAGGCACCAGTGCAGGCCCTGCGGCGCGGCGCCGCCGGCCGGGGTCGCGCGGCCCAGCGTGGCGCACCAGCGCGCCAGCAATCCCGCGTCCACCCGGTCGGAACGGGCTTCCTCGCGCCCGACCCATGCCGCCCATTCGCTCATCGGCTCGATCCGCCTTTCAATTGCGCCCGCCCACCAGGCCGCGCGCGATCACCTGCGCCTGGATCTCGGCCGCGCCCTCGAAGATGTTGAGGATGCGCGCGTCGCACAGCACGCGGCTGATCTCGTATTCCAGCGCATAGCCGTTGCCGCCGTGAATCTGCAACGCTGCGTCGGCGTTGGACCAGGCCGCGCGCGCCGCCAGCAGCTTGGCCATGCCGGCCTCGATATCGCAACGCTTGCCCGAATCCTTGGCGCGCGCGGCGGCGTAGGACAGCTCGCGCGCCGTGACGAAATCGACGAGGCTCATCGCCAGCTTGTCGGCCACGCGCGGGAAGTGGACGATCGCCTTGCCGAACTGCCGGCGCGTCAGCGCATAGTCCAGCCCCAGTTCCAGCGCGCGGCGGGCAACGCCCACGGCCCGCGCGGCGGTCTGGATGCGCGCGCCTTCGAAGGTGCGCATCAATTGCTTGAAACCCATGCCTTCCTCGCCGCCGAGCAGGGCATCGGCCGGGGCGCGCATCCCGTCGAACTGGAGCGCGTATTCGCGCATTCCGCGATAGCCCAGCACCGCGATCTCGCTGCCGGTCATGCCGGGGGCGGGGAAGGGATCGGCCTCGGTTCCGCGCGGCTTGGGCACCAGCAGCATCGACAGGCCGGCATAGCCCTTCGCGTCGGGCACGGTGCGCGCCAGCAGCGTCATCAGATCGGAGCGGCTGGCGTGGGTGATCCAGGTCTTCGCCCCGTCGATCACCCAGCCCTGTCCGTCGAAGCGCGCGCGCGTCTGCAACGAACCGAGGTCCGATCCGACATCGGGTTCGGTGAACACAGCGGTCGGCAGCACCGCGCCGCTGGCGATGCGGGGCAGCCAGTGCGCCTTCTGTTCGTCGGTGCCGCCCATCGCGATCAGTTCGCCGGCGATTTCGGATCGGGTGCCGAGCGAACCCGCGCCGATCCACCCGCGCGAAAGCTCCTCGGTAACAAGGCACATCACCAGCTTGTTGAGCCCCAGCCCGCCGAACGCTTCGGGGATGCACACGCCGAACGTGCCGAGATCCGCCATCGCCTGCACCGTCGCATCCGGGATCAGCGCGTTGGCGAGGTGCCACTGGTGCGCGTGCGGCAGGATTTCCGCTTCGGTGAACTTGCGGAACTGGTCGCGGATCGCGTCGAGATCGGGATTGTGGAAGGTCTCGCTCGGCCATTGTCCTTCGGCAAGCGCGACGACGAGGCTGGCGCGCGTGGCGGCGTGATCCGCGTCGAGCAGGTCGGCGCACGCCTCCGCCAGCGCGCGCGCCGGGTGGCCAAGGCCGAGGTCCGCCGGACGGAACAGCTCGTTCTGCCCCATCGGCAGCCCGCCGACGAGCTGTGCCAGCGTTTCGGCGAAAGCGAGCCGGCCGACCAGCGCGTCGACCGGACGGGAATCGTCGTTGGCCGCCAGCCAGCCGTCGATCGCTTCGAGCGCCGCCACGCTCGTCGCCACCCAGGCGAAGCCGTGCGCGGCGCGCTGTTCGGCATCGATCGGCCGCGTCGCCAGCCGGTCGGCCAGCGCCGCCTGCGCCGCCGCGCGATAGGCGCGCGCGGCCTCCAGCGCGGTTTCGATCGTCACGCCCGTTCGAACACCGCCGCGATGCCCTGCCCGCCACCGATGCACATCGTTTCGAGGCCATAGCGCCCGCCGCGGCGCACCAGTTCACGCGTCAGGTTGGCGAGGATGCGCCCGCCCGTCGCGCCGATGGGGTGCCCGAGCGAGATGCCCGATCCGTTGACGTTGAGCATCTCGTTGCGGCTGTCGTCCTCGCTCCAGCCCCAGCCCTTGAGCACGGCCAGCACTTGCGGGGCGAAGGCTTCGTTCAGCTCCACCAGGTCGATGTCGGACCAGCCGAGGCCCGTGCGCGCGAACAGGCGCTCCACCGCCGGAACCGGGCCGATGCCCATGCGGCTGGGGTCGCAGCCGGCGGCGGCCCACGAATGGAACCACGCGATCGGTTCGAGGCCCAGTTCGGCGAGCTTGTCCTCGGCCACGACCAGGCAGGCGGCCGCCGCATCATTCTGCTGGCTGGCGTTGCCCGCCGTCACCACGCCGCCTTCCAGCGCGCGTAGCTTGCCCAGCGTTTCCAGGCTGGCGTCCGGGCGATAGCCTTCGTCGTGATCGAACAGCACCGGATCGCCCTTCTTCTGGGGCACGGGCACCGGCACCAGCTCATCGGCGAACAGGCCGTTGGCCCAGGCCGCGGTCGCACGCTGGTGGCTGCGCACGGCATAGGCATCGGCCTGTTCGCGGGTGATGCCATAGTCCTTGGCGAGGTTTTCGGCCGTCTCGATCATGCCGGTGATCACGCCGAAGCGTTCCACCGGCTGCGACATCACGCGGCCGCGCGTCAGCCGGTCGTGCAGCGTCAGGCTGCCGGCGCGGACGCCCTTGCGCACGTCAGTGGTGTAGTGCTCGACGTTGGACATCGATTCGACGCCGCCGGCGACGACCACGTCCGAAGCGCCGGTCTGGACCATCATCGCCGCGTTGACGATCGCCTGCAGGCCCGATCCGCAGCGCCGGTCGAGCTGGTAGCCCGGCACCTCCAGCGGCAGGTCCGCCGCCAGCCAAGACCAGTGCGCGATGCACGGCGCTTCCCCACTACCGTACCCTTGCGCGAAGACGACATCGTCCACCCGCGCGGGATCGATCTTCGTTCGTTCGACCAGCGCCTTGAGAATCACCGCGCCAAGCTGGCCGGCGGTGAGGCCGGACAGCGCCCCCCCGAACTTGCCGACGGGGGTGCGGATCGGGGCGACGATGGCGGCGCGGCGCAGGGACATCAGGATTCTCCGGTTGGGGCGATGCCGACGATGCCGGTATCGATCAGGCGGGCGATCTCGCCCGACGAAAGGTTGAGCCGCGTGGCCAGCACTTCTTCGGAATGCTGGCCGTTGCGCGGGGCGGGGCGGGGCGGCTGGCGGTCTGCCTGGGGCAGCGTGGCGAAGGCGCCCGCGGCCGGATAGGCGAAGCCGCTGGGATTGTCGCAGGCGCCGAAGACCGGGTTGTCGGCCACCAGCGCGCGGTCCTCGACCGCTTCCAGCATCGTGCGATAGGCGGAATGGACGATGCCCCCGGCATCGAACGCGGCGGCCAGGTCGGCCTGCGTGCGCGCGCCGATCGCGCGTTCGAACAGCGGGTAGAGCGCATCGCGGTGGGTGAAGCGCAGCCCGTCGTCCCTCGCGAAGGACACGCCGCGCTCTGCCTCGATCGCGGCGATGGCACCGCCAAGGTCCAGCGCCTTGACCAGATTGGCCCACTGGCGCGGAGTGACCACCACGATCATCGTGCGCACGCCGTCGGCGGTCACGAAATCGCGGCCGAACAGGCCATAGACTGCGTTGCCGAGCCGCGGCCGGTTGGCGTTTTCGTAAAGCACTTCGGCCACGCTGCCGAGATTGGCGGCGGTGCCGATGGCGACGTCGGACAGCGGAATCCGCACTTCGCCGCCCGCGCCCGAAGCCTCGCGCTTGCGGATCGCGGCGAGCAGCGCGAAGGCGGCATAGGCGCCGCTCAGCAGGTCCCACGCGGGCAGGACGTGGTTGACCGGGTCCGGGCCGGGGCCGGTCATCATCGGGTAGCCGACCGCGTTGTTGACCGTGTAGTCCAGCGCGGGCGAACCGTCCGCCCAGCCCATCACGCGCACCGTGATCAGGTCCGCGCGGCCCTGCGCCAGCACGTCATGCGCCATGAAGCCGCCAACCGGGAAGTTGGTGATGACCTGCCCCGTCGCGCGGATCAGTTCCTGCAACAGCGCGCGCCCTTCCGGCCGGCCAAGATCGAGCGCGACCGACCGCTTGGCGCGGTTGAGGTTTTCCCAGTAGAGCGAATCGTTGGCGGCGGTGACCGGCCAGCGGCGGAAATCGGGGCCGCCGCCGATCTGGTCCACCCGGATTACGTCCGCGCCCATCTGCGCGCAATAGAGCCCGGCGGTGGGCGAGGCGACGAACGAGGACGCCTCGATCACCGACAGGCCGTTGAGGAGATCGTACACGCGCGCGACCCCCCTCTCAGCCTTGCGCGCCGGCAGCGAAATCGCGCAGCATCTGCTTGGCGATGACCAGCTGCATGATCTGTGTGGTCCCTTCGTAGATACGGTAGATGCGGCTGTCGCGGAAGAAGCGTTCGGCTTCGTATTCGGCCAGGTAACCCGCGCCGCCGTGGACCTGCACGCAGCGATCGGCCACGCGCCCGCACATCTCGCTGGCGAACATCTTGAAGGCGGCGGCTTCCAGCAGGATCTTGCGCCCTTCGTCCGCCTTGCGGATGGCATCGCGCATCATGCATTCGGCGGCGTAGATTTCGGCGTGGCTGTCCGCCAGCATCGCCTGGATCAGCTGGAAATTGGCGATCGGTTCGCCGAAGGCCTTGCGCTCCGTGGCATAGCGCACGGCGGTATCGAGGATGCGCCGGGCATAGGCGGTGCTGGCCGCGCCGACCGAAAGGCGGCCGTTGTCGAGGCTCTGCATCGCCGTGGCGAAGCCCTTGCCTTCCTCGCCGCCCAGCAGCGCGTCGCCGGGGACGAACACGTCTTCCAGGATGATGTCGGCGATGTGGCTGCCGGACTGGCCCATCTTCTTGTCGGACTTGCCCACCGTGACGCCCGCCGTATCCATCGGCACGAGGAAGGCGGAGACGTGCGCGTTGCGGGGCAGGTTCTCCTTCGCGGTGCGCGCCATGATCAGCGCGACTTTCGCGAAGGGCGCGTTGGTGATGTAGCGCTTGGTGCCGTTGAGCACATAGCCGTTGCCCGAACGGACGGCGGTGGTCTGCAACCCCGCCGAATCCGATCCCGATCCCGGTTCGGTCAGCCCGAAGCTGGCGATGTCCCCGGCGGCGAGGCGTGGAAGCCAGGCGGCCTTCTGCTCCTCCGTGCCGCCGTTCTTGATCGCCGAGCAGACCATGCCAAGGTTGATCGACACGATCGAGCGGTAGGCCGGCATGGCGTAGCTCAGCGTGTGGATGGTCTCGATATACTGCGACACGTTCATGCCCGCGCCGCCGTATTCCTCGGGCATGGTCAGGCCGAACAGGCCCATCTCGCGCATTTCATCCAGCAGCTCGTCGGGGATGCGATCCTGGGCGATCACCTCGGCTTCGGCGGGCACCAGCCGTTCGCGGACATAGCGTTTCAGCTGATCGAGGAACTGTTCGAAGACATCGGCATCCATGCCGGGGTTCACCATGCTCACCGGGTCTCTCCTCAAACCGGATCGTAGGGGAAGACGTGGGCCGAAACCTCGTCGGCCCGTGCGAAGGCGGGGCGGAACGCGGGGATCAGTTCTTCCGCGATCGCCTCGGGCGTCCAGCCTTCCAGCTTGACCATCGACCGGACGGGGCGCGGCTTGTTGAACAGCACGATCTCGTTCTTGCGCACCGCGAAGATCTGGTTAGTCACGTCCTTCGCGGCATCGGAGGCGAGATAGGCTACCAGCGGGGCGATCTTGTCCGCGCTCATCGTCTTCATGCGTTCGACGCGCTGCTTCTGCTCGGGCGTTTCGGCGGGGATCGAGGCGGTCATCCGGCTCCACGCGAACGGCGCGATGCAGTTCGAGCGCACGCCCCAGCGCGCCATGTCGAGCGCTATCGAGTGCGAGAGGGCGACAAGGCCGAGCTTGGCCGCCGAATAGTTGGCCTGCCCCACGTTGCCGATCAGCCCGCTGGTGGAGGTGAAATGGATGAAGCTGCCCGACTGCTGCTCGCGGAAATAGGGCGTCGCCGCCTTGGAGACGTTGAATGCGCCGGTCAGGTTGACGTCGATCACGCTGGTCCAGTCCTCGTAGGACATCTTGTGCCAGATGGTGTCGCGCAGGATGCCGGCGTTGTTCACCACCGCGTCGATCCGCCCGAACCGCTGCACCGCATCCTCGACGATCGAGGCGGCGGCCTTGGGGTCGGCCACGTTGGCGAGGTTGGCCCAGGCCTTGCCGCCGGCCGCGCGGATATCGTTGACGGTGGTGTCCGCCGGCCCCGCATCGCCCCCGTCGCCGCCTTGCGCCACGCCGGGATCGTTCACCACCACGGCCGCACCATGCCGTGCGCACAACAGCGCTATTTCACGGCCGATGCCACGGCCCGCACCCGTTACCGCCACGACTTTGCCTGCCAGGATTCCGGACAACGATTCTCTCCAGTCGGTTCGACGCCGAAGCTAACCGTGCGTAGGGATAAATTCAATATTGGGAATTGTTTTTCATCATCATGAAAAATATGATGCCTTCATGTCCGGTCCTGTCCGCTCGCTTTCCCAAGGGTTCACCATTTTGCGCCTGTTGGCTGTGCGCGAAGCGCTGACTCTGTCCGACATCTGCCGGGAAACGGGTCTTAGCCCCTCGAGCGGACTGAATCTGCTGCGCACGCTGGTGGCCGAAGGGGCGGTCGATCGCGAGTCCGGCGGCAAGCGCTACCGGCTGGCGGCGGGCTGGGGCGATCTTGGGGTGTTGCAGGCGAACGCGGTTTCGCGTTTCGCCGCTCGCGTCCGGCCATTGCTGGCGCGGTTCGCCGCCGCGCACGACGCCACCGCCGGGCTATGGCAGGTGCAGCCGGGTGAGCGCCTGTCGCTGATCGCGCTGGGCGAAAGCGGGGCGGAGACGCGCATCCACATGGTCGAGGGCCAGCGGCAGCCGCTTGGTGGCGGTGCGGCCGGAAGGGCGCTCACGGCGGCCGAAGCGCTGGATCGCGATGGTCTCGTCGCCCGTTTTGCGCGGGTGCGCTGGCGCAAACCGCTGGGCTTTACCACATGGCTGGGCCAGGTGGCGGAAGCGGTCCAGCGGGGCTATGCGGTGGACGACGGCTATATCCATGCCGGCGTCTGCTCGGTCGGCGTGGCGGTGCCGGGCGCGCCGGTGCGCTTCTGTCTTTCGGCAACGATCTTCGCCGGATCGCGCGACGCGGCCGCGATCGACGAACTGGGGCTGGCGCTCAATGCGCTTGCGCGTCGGCCCGATCTGAGGCCTGAACCGGAGGCGTAGCGGCCGCGCTGGCGCTCGCCTGCGGCACGTCCGCATCCGTCGTGGGTGGGGCTGGCCGCTTTTCCAGCATTTCGGCGGCTTCGTCGAGCGCGCGGGCTTCGCCCACGGTCACGCCGCCCGGCCCCGGATCGGTGTCCTTCTGGCCGCAGCTCGCCAGGGCCAGCAGGGGGAGAAGATACGGCGCCCGGTTGAGGGCGGGTTTCAGGGCGCGCATCGCGATACTCCGGAAAGGCAAGGAAAAGGGGCGGAGATTCCCATCTGCCGCCCCCTTCGTTCTCGAGAATCCGTGCCGCGCCCCGCCGGTGCGGTCGGGGCGCACGGGATCACATCTTCTTTTCGGCGTCCGCCGCGGCGTCGGCGGCGGCCTTCTTGACGTCGGCAGCGGCGGCGGCGGCGCTGTCGGCGGCGTTGCGCGCGGCATCTTCGGCCGAAAGCGGCGTGGCATCGGCGGCGGGCGCTTCCACCGGCGCGGCGGCGGCGGAGGTGTCCACGGCGGGCAGTTCCTCGGCCGGCATCTCGACATTGTCGGTGGCGGCGGCTTCGGTGGCGTCCTCGGACTTGCCGCAGGCGCTGAGCGAAAGCGCGGCGGCGCAGGCGATGGCGGTGAAGGCGATCTTCTTCATGGGGTCCCTCTACTGTATTTTCGTTCGGCGGCGTTCTATCGGCGTGGCGGGGCCAAGGCAAACCACAAAAGGGACCTGCGCCGCCGGCACGTCGCCGATAAAGGGTTTAGGTAGCAACCCTAACGGCTGATATAAAGAAGTCTTTATGTGGCTTGATTGATATAAAGATTTCTTTATATGGCTCTGATCATGACCCTGCTCGACACCCTTCGCGCCCTGGCGGATCCCACGCGATTGCGGATCATGCGGCTGCTGGCGAGCATGGAGCTGGCCGTGGGGGAACTGGCGCAAGTGCTGGGGCAAAGCCAGCCGCGCGTCTCGCGCCATGTGAAGATCCTGTGCGATGCCGGGCTGGCCGAACGCCGCCGCGAAGGGGGATGGGTGTTCCTGCGCGCCGCGATCGGCGGCGATGCCGACACCGGCGGGGATAGCGCCGCGATCGGGGCGGTGGTGGCCCGCCTGCTGGCCGTGGCGGAAGAGGCCGATGCCGGGTTCGGCCTGCGCTGTTCGGAGGATCGCCAGCATCTCGATGCGGTGCGCGCCCTGCGCGAGACGCATGCCGCCGATTACTTCGCGCGTCATGCCGAGCAATGGGACCACCTGCGCAGCCTGCACATCGCCGACGGCCCGGTGGAGGCCGCGCTGGTCGAGATGCTGGGGCAGGGCGCGGATACCGCAGCGCTGGGCCGCGTGCTGGACGTGGGCACCGGCACCGGGCGCATGGCCGAACTGTTCGCGGCGCGGGCCGACCGTGTGGTGGCGCTCGACAAGAGCCCGGAAATGCTGCGCGTCGCACGCACCCGTCTGCAGCATCTGCCCGCCGGCCGGGTCGAACTGGTGCAGGGTGATTTCGCGCAACTGCCGTTCGCGCCGGGCAGCTTCGATACCGTGCTGTTCCACCAGGTGCTGCACTATGCGATCGCGCCGGAAGCGGTGCTGGCCGAAGCCGCGCGGGTCACCGCACCGGGCGGCCGTGTCGCCATCGTCGATTTTGCCGCGCACGACCGCGAGGAACTGCGCACCGCGCACGCCCATGCGCGCCTGGGCTTTTCCGATGCGCAGGTGGAAAAGCTGCTGCTCGATGCCGGGTTCGAACCCGATGGCGAACGGGCGCTGCCGGGGCACGAACTGATCGTCAAGGTCTGGACCGGCATCCGCAGCGCGCACGCCCAGTCGGCTCCGGCCGGAAATGTCACCCCTATCCAGCCCGAACATGCCCGCACCGGGCGGAAGGCCACGTCATGACCACGTCCTATGACCAGTTGCGCGAAGCGCGCACCGCTCTCGATACGCCCCTGTTCGCCGGCTTGCCCGGCGACATCCGCGTGAGCTTCGAATTCTTCCCTCCCAAGACCGACGCGCTGATGACCCAGCTGTGGGATGTGGTGACCACGCTGGCGCCGCTGGAGCCGCAGTTCGTTTCGGTGACATACGGCGCGGGCGGCTCCACGCGCGACCGCACGCACGGCACCGTCGCGCGGATCATTTCCGAAGCGCGCCTGCCGGCTGCCGCGCACCTGACCTGCGTGGACGCCAGCAAGGCGGAAATCCGCGAGGTGGCGGAAGGGTACTGGGAGGCCGGCGTGCGGCATATCGTGGCGCTGCGCGGCGACATGGGGGCACCGGGCGTGCCGTTCACGCCGCACCCCGAAGGCTATGCCAACGCGGCCGAATTGGTCGCGGGGCTGAAGGCGATCGCGCCGTTCGAGATTTCGGTGGCCGCCTATCCGGAAAGCCATCCCGATTCGCCCAGCGTCCAGGCGGACATCGATAACCTCAAGCGCAAGCTCGATGCCGGGGCCACGCGCGCGATCAGCCAGTTCTTCTTCGAACCCGAGACGTTCTTCCGCTTCCGCGACAAGCTGGCGGCGGCGGGGATCGATGCGCCGGTGCTGCCGGGCATCCTGCCCGTGTCCAACGTGGCGCAGACGCGCAAGTTCGCCGCTGCCTGCGGCGCGGCGATCCCGGCGTGGATGGACGGCCTGTTCGAAGGGCTGGACACGCACCCCGCCTCGCGCCAGCTCGTCGCCGCGACCATCGCCGCCGAGTTCTGCCGCCGCCTCTATGCCGGCGGCGTGCGCGATTTCCACTTCTACACGCTCAACCGGGCCGAGCTGAGCTACGCGATCTGCCATTTGCTTGGCCTGCGTCCCGGCCGCCCCGCACTGGAAAAGGCCGCATGACTCTCACCCCATCCGCCGCCCGCGCCGCGCTGCTCGATCAGGCGCGCCAGCGCATCCTCATCACCGATGGCGCTTTCGGCACCGAGATCCAGCGCTGGAAGCTGTCCGAAGAGGACTATGCCGGCACGCTGGGGCTGGCCAAGGACCAGAAGGGCAACAACGACATCCTCGCGCTGACCAAGCCCGAAGTGCCCGAATCGATCCACCGCGCCTATTTCGCGGCCGGCGCCGACATCGCCGAAACCAACACGTTCTCGGCCAACCGCATCAGCCAGGCGGACTATGCGGCGGAGCATCTGGTGCGCGAGATCAACCTCGAATCCGCGAAGCTCGCCCGGCGGATCGCCGACGAGTACGCGGCCAAAGACGGCCGCCCGCGCTTCGTCGCCGGCGCGATCGGGCCGACCAACAAGACGCTGTCGCTCTCGCCCGACGTCAACGATCCCGGTTTCCGCGAGATCGACTGGGATTTCCTGGTCGATGTCTATGCCGAACAGATCGCCGCGCTGGTCGAAGGCGGGGCGGACTTCATCCTGATCGAGACGGTGTTCGATACGCTGAACGCCAAGGCGGGCGTGATGGCGGTGCGCAAGGTGGAGGCGGCGCTGGGCCGCGAAATCCCGATCATGCTGTCGATGACGCTGACCGACCTTTCGGGCCGCAACCTTTCGGGCCACACCGTCGAGGCGTTCTGGTACGCTGTGCGCCATGCGCGGCCGGTCACGATCGGCCTCAACTGCTCGTTCGGCGCCACCCAGTTGCGCCCGCATGTGAAGGCGCTGTCCGAAATCGCCGACACGCTGATCATGGTCTATCCCAACGCCGGTCTGCCCAACGAGCTGGGCGAATACGACGAAATGCCACTGACCACCGCCGGTCTCGTCCGCGAATGGGCCGATCATGGCCAGGTCAACATTCTGGGCGGCTGCTGCGGGTCCACGCCCGATCACATCGCGGCGATGGCGCAGACGGTTGCCGGCCTCGCGCCGCGCGCGTTGCCCCATCCCGATCAGGTCACGCGCCTGGCCGGGCTGGAGCCGTTCGTAATGGCGGCGTGAACCAGTTCCCCTCCCGCTTGCGGGAGGGGCAGGGGTGGGCAGCACAACGGCACCCACTCCAAAAGAAAAGAACC
>MEGD01000027.1:0-31111 GCA_001725355.1 Novosphingobium sp. SCN 66-18 | reverse complement strand
CAAGCGGGAGGGGGGAGCATCAGATGACCACCAAAGCCTCCTCCCGTTTCGTCAACGTCGGCGAACGCACCAACGTTACCGGTTCCGCCGCGTTCAAGAAGCTGATCCTCGCGGGGGACTACGCGAAGGCGGTCGAGGTCGCGCGCCAGCAGGTCGAGAACGGCGCGCAGGTGATCGACGTCAACATGGACGAGGGCCTGCTCGACGCGGTCGAGGCGATGACCACGTTCCTCAAGCTGATCGCCGCCGAGCCCGACATCGCGCGCGTGCCGGTGATGATCGACAGCTCGAAGTGGGAGGTGATCGAGGCGGGCCTCAAGTGCGTGTCGGGCAAGCCGATCGTCAATTCGATCTCGATGAAGGAAGGCGAGGAAGCCTTCCTTGCCCACGCGCGCAAATGCATGGATTATGGCGCTGCCGTGGTCGTGATGGCGTTCGATGAAAAGGGCCAGGCCGACACCAAGGAGCGCAAGGTCGAAATCTGCTGCCGTGCCTACAAGCTGCTGACGGGCATCGGTTTCCCGCCCGAAGACATCGTGTTCGATCCCAACGTCTTCGCCGTCGCCACCGGCATCGAGGAGCACGACCGCTACGCGCTCGATTTCATCGAGGCCACGCGCGAGATCAAGGCGGCCTGCCCGCACGTCCACATCTCCGGCGGCCTGTCCAACCTCTCGTTCTCGTTCCGCGGCAACGAGACGGTGCGGCGCGCGATGCATTCGGTATTCCTCTACCACGCCATCCCGGCGGGCATGGACATGGCGATCGTCAACGCCGGCCAGCTTGACATCTACGACCAGATCGATCCCGTGCTGCGCGAAGCCTGCGAGGACGTGCTGCTGATGCGCCGGGCCGACGCGACCGAACGGCTGATCGACCTCGCCGAAAGCTACAAGGGGCAGGACAAGGCGGCCGAGAAGGCGGCCGAGGAATGGCGCGGCTGGGATGTCGTGCGCCGGCTGGAACACGCGCTGGTCAAGGGCATAGACGCCCATATCGTCGACGATACCGAGGAGGCGCGCCAGCAGATCGCCGCCCGCAACGGTCGCCCGATCGAGGTGATCGAAGGCCCGCTGATGGAAGGCATGAACACCGTTGGCGACCTGTTCGGATCGGGCAAGATGTTCCTACCGCAGGTGGTCAAGTCCGCGCGCGTGATGAAGAAGGCGGTGGCGCACCTGATCCCGTTCATCGAGGCGGAGAAGGAAGCCGGGTCCAAGGCCAAGGGCCGCATCGTGATGGCCACGGTGAAGGGCGATGTGCACGATATCGGCAAGAACATCGTCGGCGTGGTGCTCCAGTGCAACGGCTACGAGGTGATCGACCTGGGCGTGATGGTGCCGTGGGCGTCGATCCTGCAGGCCGCCAATGAGAACGAGGCAGACATCATCGGTCTGTCGGGCCTGATCACCCCCTCGCTTGACGAGATGGTGACCGTGGCCGAGGAAATGCAGCGCGCCGGCATGACCATTCCGCTGCTGATCGGCGGGGCCACGACCAGCAAGGTCCACACCGCGCTGCGCATCGATCCGGCCTATGACGGCCCGGTGGTCCACGTGCTCGACGCCAGCCGCGCGGTGGGCGTTGCCTCGCAACTCCTGTCGGACACGCAGCACGATGGCTTCGTCAAGGCGACGGCCGCCGATTACCAGCACGTGCGCGATGCCCGCGCGGGCAAGGGCGCATCGAAGCTGTTGCCGCTGGCCGATGCGCGCGACAACGCCTTCGCGCCCGATTTCTCGGAAAAGGCGCCGCCGCCCGAACAGCCCGGCCTGCACGTCTTCCCCGAATGGGATCTCGCCGATCTGGTCGACTGTTTCGACTGGACGCCGTTCTTCCGCGCCTGGGAACTCGCGGGCACCTATCCCGCGATCCTCGACGACGCGGTGGTGGGCGAAAGCGCGCGCAATCTCTATGCCGATGCCCGCGCGATGCTCGAAACCATCGTCGCCGAAAAGTGGCTGACGGCCAAGGCTGTCGCCGGGTTCTGGCCTTGCGCCCGCCACGGCGACGACGTGGTGCTGCATCCCGATGACGACGAACGGTCGGTGCACCTGCCGTTCCTGCGCCAGCAATTCATCAAGAGCCGGGGCCGGGCCAATTTCTGTCTGGCCGATTTCATCGATCCGGCGGGGGACTGGATCGGCGGCTTCGCCGTCGGCATCCACGGCATCGAACCGCATCTGGAGCGTTTCAAGGCCGCGCACGACGATTATTCGGACATCCTGCTGAAAGCGCTGGCCGATCGCTTCGCCGAAGCCTTCGCCGAACGCCTGCACCAGCACGTGCGCACGACGCTGTGGGCCTATGCGCCGGGCGAACAGCTCACCAACGAGGCGCTGATCCGCGAGCAGTACCGCGGCATCCGTCCCGCGCCCGGCTATCCGGCCTGCCCGGATCACAGCCTGAAGCCGATCCTGTTCGATCTGCTGGGCGCGCAGGAGAACGCCGGGATCGTGCTGACGGAGAGCCAGGCGATGCTGCCCACGGCGGCGGTCTCGGGCTTCTATTTCGCCCACCCGGAAAGCCAGTACTTCGGCGTTGCCACCATCGGGCGCGACCAGCTTGAGGATTACGCCGGCCGGCGTGGGATGGACCTGGCCACGGCGGAGCGCTGGCTGCGGCCGAATCTGGACTAGGAGTCCGTCAATCGGGGCGAGTGATCGGGCGATTTGGCGCTACATCGCGCAGCATCCGGACAGGGTGTGCAACGCGGCGAAATATAGCGAAAAATATTAGAATTCCGCCATTTCGGCCCGTCCTTGCGAGGGCAAGGAGAAAAGCCATGTCGATCGGTTCCATTACATCGGCCGTCACGTCGGCCGCCTCGTCCGGCAGCACGCTGGCGAGCCTGTTGCAAACGAGCGGTCTGTCCGCCGACAAGATCAAGATCGTCGAAGGTGATCTCGCCGACACCCAGCAATCGCTGGCGTCGAGCATTTCGGCCAGCGTTTCGGGAACGGTCGACAGCACCGCGTTCCGCGCCGCGATCGATGCGAAGATCGCCGACGACGTCGCCTCGGGCAAGTTGACCGCGAAGGATGCCGAGGCGGTCGGCAAGGCGCTCGACCAGATCGAGGGAACCGCTTCCGGCGCAAGCGCTTCCAACGACGCCAGTGGAGCGGCCTCGGTCGCGGCAGCGGCGGCCGGTTCGACGCGGCCGGCCGGTGGTCATGGTGGGGGCGGTGGGAGCGACGCCAAGACCGAAGTCTCGCGCGTGGAAACGGTGGCGGGCGGGATCAAGACCACCGTCATCACCTATAGCGATGGCACCACCGAGACGCAGACCAGCGTGACCACGGACCCCGACACCGGTTCCACAAATGCCACGTCGGGCACCAGGACGGGCAAGAGCGACGAGCAGAAGGCGCAGGACTACCTGGCATCGCTCCAGCCGGGCACGCTGTTCAACGTGATGGCCTGATGCCCGGGGCCGGTGCTCAGCGTGGTGTCAGCACGGTGTCGCGCGCGGCATCGTTGGTCTGCGGATAATCCAGATTGTAATGCAGGCCCCGGCTTTCGTGCCGGGCGCGGGCCGACTGGACGATAAGGTCGGCGCTCTGCAGCAGGTTGCGCAGCTCGATCAGGTCGGTCGAGACGCGGAAGTGGCCGTAGTAGTCGTTGACCTCGTCCTCCAGCATCTTGATGCGGTGCGCGGCGCGTTCCAGCCGCTTGTCGGTGCGCACGATGCCCACGTAGTTCCACATGAAGCGGCGGATCTCGGTCCAATTCTGCTTGATGACCACTTCCTCGTCGGAATCGGTCACGCGGCTTTCGTCCCACGGGCGCACCGCGGGTGGGGCGTCGAAGCTGTCCCACCGTGCGAGGATGTCGCGCGCGGCGGCGTCGCCGAACACGAAGCATTCGAGCAGCGAGTTGGAGGCGAGGCGGTTGGCGCCGTGCAGCCCGCTTTCGGTGCATTCGCCCGCCGCATAGAGACCGGGCAGGTCGGTACGGCCGGCCAGGTCGATCAGGATGCCGCCGCAGGTGTAGTGCTGCGCGGGCACAACCGGGATCGGCTGCCTGGTCATGTCGATGCCGAGGCCGAGCAGCTTTTCGTAGATGTTGGGAAAGTGGCTGCGCACGAAGCCGGCCGGCATGTGGCTGATGTCGAGATGCACGAAATCGAGGCCGAAGCGCTTGATTTCCGAATCGATCGCGCGCGCCACGATGTCGCGCGGGGCGAGTTCGAGCCGTTCGGCGTCGTAGAATTCCATGAAGCGCTTGCCGGTGCGCGGATTGATCAGCCGCCCGCCTTCGCCACGCACCGCCTCGGTAATCAGGAAGTTCTTGACCTCCAGGTGATAGAGGCAGGTGGGGTGGAACTGCATCATCTCCATGTTGGAGACGCGCGCGCCGGCGCGCCAGGCCATCGCGATGCCATCGCCAGTCGCGCCGCGCGGGGCGGTGGAGAACTGATAGACGCGGCCCGCGCCGCCGGTGGCGAGGATCGTGGCGCGCGCGGTGTGCGCTTCCACCGTGCCGCTGGCCTCGTCGAGCGCATAGACGCCCCAGACCCGGCCCGATCCGGAATAGCGCGCCTGTTCGTGCCGCCCGGTGATGAGATCGATGCAGGCCCGCCCTGGTAGCAGGGTGATGTTGGGGTGTTCGCGCGCCGCCTGCAACAGCGCCTTCTGCACCGCCGCGCCGGTGGCGTCGTCGACGTGGACGATGCGCCGGTGCGAATGCCCGCCCTCTCGCGTCAGGTGCAGCGCGCCGGCTTCGGCGTTGAACGGCACGCCCAGATCGACCAGCCGGCGGATCGCCTCGGGCGCGTGCTCGATCACGAATTCGACCGTCTCGTGCCGGTTCAGCCCGGCCCCGGCGATCATCGTGTCGCGGATATGATCCTCGAAGGTATCGCCTTCGTCGAGCACGGCGGCGATGCCACCCTGCGCCCAAGCGGTCGATCCGCCATCGAGCGCGCCCTTGGCCAGCACGAGGACGCGGCACTTTTCCGCCAGCACCAGCGCGGCGGTAAGCCCGGCGGCACCGGAACCGATGATCAGGACGTCGTGGCTCACTGCCTGCTGCCTTCCGTCATGGCCCGCGCCATGCCCTGTTCTGCGCGATCCGTGGCCGCTGCACGCCGCCCGCGGGTCTGCAAGGAATCTGTCACGCGCGCGCTTTGCCGCGCGCGAAGCCGTTTGAAAAGCGCGAACTGGCGGGCGCGGCGCGGGAGGGCGGGCCGCTTTTCTTCAATTTCGCAAGTGCAAAATCCGGGGTGGCTTCGCTTGCGAGCGTTCAGGCAGCCTGCGCGGGTTCGCTGGTGAGCGAGACGAACACGTCCTCGAGATCGGCTTCGCGCGTGGAGACGTCGACGATGGCGTAGCCTTGTCCCTGCACCAGCGCGAGCACTTCGCCGGCGTTCATCTGGTCCTTGTCGTAAGTGACCTCGACTTGTCGTTCACCCGAAATCACGCTCTTGCGGAACGCCGGATGCTGCGGTGCGGCGGGAACGTCGCGGTCGAGCGTCAGCACCACGATCTTCTCGCGCGCCATGTCGACCAGTTCGCGCGTGGGCTTGTTGGCGATGAGCTGGCCGTGGTTGATGATGGCGATGCGCTCGCACAGTTCCTCGGCCTCTTCGAGATAGTGTGTGGTCAGGACGACGGTAACGCCTTCTTCCTTGTTGAGGTGCGAGACCAGTTCCCAGAGCTGGCGGCGCAGTTCCACGTCGACGCCGGCGGTCGGCTCGTCGAGCACGATGATCGGGGGATTGTGGACCAGGGCCTTGGCGATCAGCAGGCGGCGCTTCATCCCGCCCGAAAGCGTCCGGGCATAGGCCTTCGCCTTGTCCTCCAGATGCACCGCGCGCAGCAGGTCCATCGACCGGCGCAGCGCCTTGGGCACGCCATAGAGACCGGCCTGATTCTCCAGCACCTCGATCGGCGTGAAGAACGGGTCGAACACGATTTCCTGCGGCACGATGCCGATTGATGCCTTGGCGTTGCGCCGGTCGCGATCGATGTCGTGACCCCATATCTCGACGCTGCCCGATGTCTTCATCACCAGCCCGGCAAGCGTGTTGATCAGCGTGGACTTGCCCGCGCCGTTGGGGCCGAGCAGGCCGAAGATCTGGCCCTGCGGCACGTCGAAGCTCACGCCCTGCAAGGCCAGCTTGCCCGGAGCCTTGCCTGAGGCGGCGTATTGCTTGACGAGGTCGCGGATGCGGATCGCGGGCGGAACCGTGGGTGTGGAATCCATAGGCTATGCTATTTAGGGACGAACCGCGCCGGGTAAAGGGCCAATGCACGGCGACCCCGGACCAAAGGATGACCCCGCCCTTGTCCACGCGCGCTCTGGAATCGCCGCCGCTTCCCCGCTATAGCGCGGCCATGAGCAAGGCCCCCGAAACCGTTTTCACCACGTCCCACCGCGTCAGCTGCGACGGTGCGGGCGACATTCGCGGCGGCGCCGCGTTCAAGCCCTCGGCGCTCGGCCATCCGCGCGTCTGGCTGGAAATCGACGAGCGCGGCTATGTCGATTGCGGCTATTGCGACAAACGCTTCGTGCTGAAGGGCGGCCCGGCGGATACTGCTAGCTCCGACACCGCACAGGCGGCCTGAGCTTTCCCGAGTAGCGCGCGCGCGTTT
This sequence comes from Novosphingobium sp. SCN 66-18, assembly GCA_001725355.1. Lineage (GTDB taxonomy): Bacteria > Pseudomonadota > Alphaproteobacteria > Sphingomonadales > Sphingomonadaceae > Novosphingobium. The sequence goes on along the minus strand of MEGD01000027.1, from coordinate 24,515 downwards.
CGCCTCCTATATCGGGGGCGATGACCGACTTTTCCGACACCCGCTCGCTCCTCTACCGTTCCGGCGCGCTGACGCCCGACGATGCCCTGCGCCTGACGCGCGACGCACTGGCCGCGTGCGACGATGGGGAACTCTATCTCCAGTTCATCGCCAGCGAGAGCTTCGGCTTCGATGACGGGCGGTTGAAAACGGCCGACTATTCGCGCGACGCGGGCTTCGGCTTGCGCGGCGTTTCGGGCGAGATGACGGGCTTTGCCCATGCCAACGAGATTTCCGCCGCGGCTATTGCCCGCGCGGGCGAGACGCTGAAGCTGCTCGATCCGGCGAAGGGTAGCGCCGCGCCACCGCCGCGCAACAGCAACCGCCACCTCTACACCGACGCCTCACCGCTCGACGCGGTGCCGTTCGAGGCCAAGGTGCGCCTGCTCGAACAGATCGACGCCGCCGCCCGCGCGCGCGATCCGCGCGTGGCGCAGGTTTCGGCTTCGCTCGCCGGAAGCTGGTCGGTGGTCGAGATCGTCCGCGCGGACGGCTTCGTCGCGCATGACGTGCGGCCGCTGGTGCGACCTACGACGATCTGTTCGCGCCCGAGACCTGGAACCGTGCGATAGACAGCGCGCTGGCGCAGGCGCTGACCAACCTCGAATCGGTGGCCGCGCCGGCGGGCGAAATGACCGTGCTGCTCGGCCCCGGCTGGCCCGGCGTGCTGCTGCACGAGGCGGTGGGCCACGGCCTCGAAGGCGATTTCAACCGCAAGGGCACCAGCGCCTTTTCCGGCCGCATCGGCCAGCGCGTGGCCGCGCCCGGCGTGACCGTGATCGACGACGGCACGCTGCTGGGCGTGGGCGGCGCGGGGCGGCGCGGATCGCTCAGCATCGATGACGAAGGCACGCCCACGCAGGAAAACGTTCTGATCGAGGACGGTATCCTCAAGGGCTATATCCAGGACCGGCTCAACGCCCGGCTGATGGGCGTGGCCCCCACCGGCAACGGCCGCCGCGAATCCTATGCCCACGCGCCGATGCCGCGCATGACCAACACGTTCATGCGCAGCGGCAACGACGATCCGGCGGAACTGCTGTCGCGCGTGAAGAACGGCATTTTCGCCAAGAGCTTCGGCGGCGGGCAGGTGGACATCACCAGCGGCAAGTTCGTGTTTTCCTGCACCGAGGCCTATCGCATCGAGAACGGCCGGCTGGGCGCGCCGATCAAGGGCGCCACGCTGATCGGCGATGGCCCCACCTGCCTGACCAAGGTTGTCGGCATCGGCAACGATCTGGCGCTCGACGAGGGCGTGGGCGTGTGCGGCAAGGGCGGGCAGAGCGTGCCGGCCGGCGTCGGCCAGCCGACGCTGCTGGTCGAAGGGCTGACCGTGGGCGGCACGGGCTGACAGGCCTGTTCGCGCAAGCAGGAATATGGCCGGCTGGAACCGGACCGGAGGGTAGCGGCGATGGCGATTGGTGATGCGATAACCGGCGGCTGCGACTGCGGTGCGGTGCGCTGGCGGGCGGTGGATCGGGGCTTCCGCCCCTATGCCTGCCATTGCAAGGGCTGCCAGACACGGCAGGGCAGCGCCTTCGCGCTGAACCAGCAGGTGCTGGTGGTCGATCTGGTGACCCAAGGCGAGCCGATCGAGGGAACCTGCACGGGCAGCCACGGCGCGACGGAGACGCATGTCGCGTGCCCGTCTTGCATGACCCGGCTCTACACGATCAATCACGAACGGCCCGAAATCGCGACGATTCGCGTTGGCACGCGCGATGACAGCCCGGACCTGGTGCCCGCGTTCCACGTCTGGACATCGCGCAAGCAGCCGTGGATCGCGCTGCCGGACGACGTGCCGCAACTGGAAACCCAGCCCGCCACGCGCGAAGGATGGATGGCGCTGGTCTTGCCCGCCTGACCGCTGGGCCGGTCAGCGACCGTTCAGGGGACTTGTGCCATCGATCGAAGATCGATTTCTCGGAACAAGCCGTCGATCGAAGACCGATTTTTCCGGAACAAGGACATGCAAGCCATGAACAGAATTGCGCGCAGGACGGGTATCGCTCTGGCCGCAGCAGCGATGGCGCTGACCGCTGCGGCGGCCGATGCTGCCAAGCCGAAACTGACGCCTGAACAGCAGCTTGCCAAGGCGCTGGAAGGGCGCGTGGCGGGCGCGCCGGTGGATTGCATCTACATGCCGACCATCCGTTCGACCCAGATCTACGACAAGATCGCGATCGTCTATGACGCGGGCGGCACGCTCTATGTGCAGAAGCCGCGCGTGGGGGCCGAATCGCTCGATAACGACGACGTGCTTGTCACCCGGCTGACCAGTTCGCAGCTTTGCAGCATCGACACGGTGCATCTGGTCGACCGCACGAGCCACTTCCAGCGCGGCTTCGTGGGCCTGGACAAGTTCGTGCCTTACACCAAGCCCCCCAAGGTCGCCGCCGCGGGCAACTGATCGCGAAGCGGCAAGGCTGGAAAGGCGTGATCCCTGCCTCTATGGCAGAGCCATGGCCACACATTCCCTGACCGTCCGCCTTGCCACCCCCGCCGATGCCGCCACGCTCGCCGATCTCGGCCGCCGCGCCTTCGTGGCCAAGTTCGGGCATCTCTACCGCCCCGAAGACCTCGCCGCGTTCCTCGACGGCAGCCATACCGAGCAGAAGCTTCACGCCGAACTGACCGATCCGGGCATGGTGACGGCGGTGGTGGAGGACGGGCCTGGGCGGCTGCTCGGTTTCTGCAAGCTGCGGCTGGAAAGCAGCCTGCCGCGCGTGACCGATGCGGCGCACCCCCTGGAATTGAAGCAGCTTTACGGCGATCCCGACGTGCTGGGGCAGGGCCTTGGCGCGCGGCTGATGGACTGGGCGCTGGGCGAGGCGCGCAGGCGCGGCGCGGACGAGGTGCAGCTTTCGGTGTGGAGCGAAAACCCCGGCGCACAGCGGTTCTACGGCCGCTACGGCTTCGTCAAGGTGGGCGAGGTGGATTTCATGGTGGGCGAACAGCGCGACGAGGACTGGCTGTTCGCGCTGAAGCTGTAAGGACTTACACCTCAATTTCTTGACCGGGCCACATGCGGGCTTTTGCGCGCGCGCGGGGGGCGGTATAGGGCGCGCATGTCTTCCGTACGTCCATGGCGCGATATCGCGCGTCGCAAGAGCCGCCAGATCATGGTCGGCACGGTCCCCGTCGGTGGCGATGCGCCGATCACGGTCCAGACCATGACCAACACGCTGACCTCCGACCCGGTGGCGACGATCAACCAGATCCGCCGTTGCGAGGATGCCGGCGCGGACCTGATCCGCGTGTCGTGCCCGGACGTGGAAAGCACCGCCGCGCTCGGCAAGATCGTGAAGGCGGCGCGCATCCCGATCATCGCGGACATCCATTTCCACTACAAGCGCGCGCTGGAAGCGGCCGACGCGGGCGCGGCCTGCCTGCGCATCAACCCCGGCAACATCGGCTCGTCCGAACGCGTGGCCGAAGTGGTGCGCGCGGCCAAGGCCAACGGCTGCGCCATCCGCATCGGCGTGAACGCGGGCAGCCTTGAGAAGGACCTGCTCGAAAAGTACGGCGAACCCTGCCCCGAAGCGCTGGTCGAATCCGCGCTCGATCATATCAAGCTGCTGCAGGATCACGATTTCCACGAATACAAGGTGGCGGTGAAGGCCAGCGACGTGTTCCTGGCGGTGGCGGCCTACATGGGGCTGGCCGAAGCGGTCGATTGCCCGCTGCACTTGGGCATCACCGAGGCGGGCGGGCTGGTCGGCGGCACGGTCAAGTCCTCGATCGGCATCGGCAACCTGCTGTGGGCCGGGATCGGCGACACGCTGCGCGTCTCGCTTTCGGCCGAGCCCGAAGAGGAAGTGCGCGTCGGCTTCGAGATCCTGAAATCGCTGGGTCTGCGCACGCGCGGCGTCCGCGTCGTCTCGTGCCCATCGTGCGCGCGGCAGGGCTTCGACGTGATCCGCACCGTGGAAGCGCTGGAAGCGCGCCTTTCGCACATCAAGACGCCGCTTTCGCTGTCGGTGCTGGGTTGCGTGGTCAACGGCCCCGGCGAGGCGCGCGAGACCGACATCGGCCTGACCGGTGGCGGCAACGGCAAGCACATGGTCTATCTTTCGGGCGTGACCGACCACCACGTGCAGAGCGAGGACATGCTCGATCACATCGTCGCGCTGGTGGAAGCCAAGGCGGCGGAACTCGAGGCCGCGAACGACAAGGTCAGCGAAGCGGCGGAATAACTCCGCCGTTCGGGGTGGTCGGTTTCTGAAGGGCCGGTTTCCCAATCGTCAACCTCTTGCCGCTAGACCGGCGGGCGATGAATCGCCTGCTGGCCCTTGTTCTCGGGATGACCGCCGTGCTGCTGATGCTGGCGCAGGGCGGCGGCGTGTTCAACCTGTCCGGGCCGGAAAGCGGGGCGACGGACGCGGCCGCGGTGACGGTCGCCGATCTTCACGCGTCGCGCGATCAAGGTGCGGGCAGCACCCGCGAAAGCGGCGTGCGCGGCGGATCGACCGTGCTCGATCGCGGGGCGGACGGGCAGTTCCATGTCTATGGCCGGGTCGATGGCGGCGAGGTGCGCTTCCTGGTCGATACCGGCGCGGACATGGTGGCGCTGACCGTGGAGGATGCGCGGCGGCTGGGCATCGATCCCCCGTCGTCGGCCTACCAGCCGATCCTGCGCACGGCTTCGGGGCAGGGCTATGGCGCGGTCGTGCGGATCGACCGGCTGGCCGTGGACGGGCGCGAGATCGGCGGGATCGAGGCGGTGGTGGTGCGCGATCTTTCGGTCAACCTGCTGGGCCAGTCGGCGCTGAAGAAGACGATGCAAACCATCGTCATTGCGAGGCCATCGGCCGAAGCAATCCAGAAGTGTACCGCGATCGGCCCCTGGATTGCTTCGTCGGCTGCCGCCTCCTCGCAATGACGATTCCATTTTTGCACTCGTGGCGCTAACCGCGCGGGCATGAGCATTTCCATCCGGCCCGCCACGCCCGCAGACCTGCCGCTGATCGGCGCGTTCATCCGCGAACTGGCGGAATACGAGAAACTGGCGCACGAGGTGCGCTTCGACGAGGCGGTGCTGGGCGCCAAGCTGTTCGGCCCGCGCCCCTATGCCGAAGTGGTGATCGGCGAAGTGGACGGCGCGGCGCAGGGCTTCGCGCTGTTCTTCCATAACTTCTCGACCTTCGAGGGGCGGCCGGGCGTCTATCTGGAAGACCTGTTCGTGCGGCCCGCCGCGCGCGGGGCGGGGCTGGGCAAGGCGCTGCTGGCGCATCTGGCCGCGCTGGCGATCGAGCGCGACTGCGCCCGTCTGGAATGGTGGGTTCTCGACTGGAACGAACCGGCCATCGGGTTCTACAAGGCGCTGGGCGCGCGGCCCATGGACGAATGGACCGTGATGCGCGTGGATGGAGAAGCGCTTGCGCGACTCGGGGCAAAGGCGTCAGATTCCTGACACGGGGACACGATTCGCGCCGTTAAGCTTAGGGCAGGGCGCGATGTGGCAGGGTAGTGGCATGAAGACTCGTGGGAACGAAGCCGGGATCGACCGGCGTGCGGTGCTGAAAGGCGTGGGCTTGGCGGCCGTCTCCGCCGTCGCGCCGGCAAGGGTCTTCGCGCAGCCCTATTCGCCGACCGAGCAGCACCGCCGCCTCCTGGACGTGGCCAAGGAACAGATGGAGCGCGTGCGCGCGCAGCTGTGGCGCACCGATGTGGTGGGCGTGGCCGATTTCGCGCTGCCCTCGTCGCTGCCGCGCCTGCATTTCGCCGATCTCGAAAAGGGCGAGGTGCGCTCGTTCCTCGTCGCCCACGGCAAGGGATCGGACCCCGAGCACGATGGCTTCCTCAAGCGCTTTTCGAACGAGCCGAACAGCCTGGCCACCTCGCGCGGGGCGTTCATCACCTACGAATGGTACAAGGGCAAGTACGGCACCTCGATCCGGCTGGGCGGGGTGGACCCGGACAACACCAACGCGCTTGACCGCGCGATCGTGATGCACCCGGCCTGGTACGCCAATACCGACATGCTGGCGAAATGGGGCAAGCTCGGCCGCAGCGACGGCTGCTTCGCGATGGGCGAGGCGGACTTCAACGACGCGCTGTGGCACCTCTCCGGCGGCCGCCTGCTCTATGCGGACCGGCTGGGGATCGGATAGAACCCCGCCGGCCCGCGCCTTGCGGTGCCGGCGCCTTACAGCGGATTGTCGAGCTTGATCACCGCCTCGTTGCTCTTGCGCTGGCTGGTGTGGAGCTGGCGCGGCTGGGCGAAGCTGGCGATGACCGGGGCATCGCGGCCATAGATGTCGGAAAAGCTGCGCATCAGCCCGTTCACGTCGTGCGCGACCGTGAAATAGGTGATGTAGACCGGGAAGGTCTTGGTCATCGGCACCTTGGTGTACTTGCCCGAGAGCGTGTATTCGACACCCTGGTCCGGCGTGATGTCGGCGCCGAGAATGGCCATCGTCATCGCCAGTTCGCTGGCGCGTTCGGCGCGGATGCAGCCGTGCGACAGCGCGCGGCTGGGCTGGTTGAACAGCGCGCGGTTGGGCGTGTCGTGGATGTAGATCGCATGTTCGTTGGGCATGTCGAGCTTCATCAGGCCCAAGGAATTGTTCGGCCCCGGTTGCTGGACCACGGTGATCGTGCCGTCCGCCGATTTGCTGACGGCATAGCCCTGGCGGCGGGCGGAGGCGGGGTTGCCGATCAGCCTGGCGCCCAGCCCTTCACCTTTCACGATCGACTGCGGCACCGTCCACGTCGGGTTGAACACGACGTTGCGAACCTGTTCGGCAAGCTGCGGCGTGGCGGTCTTGCCCGGCTTGCCGACAATGGCGCGATAGCTGCGGATGACCTTGTTGTTCACGGTCAGCCGCAGTTCCTGTTCGGGCACGTTGATGATCAGGTATTGCAAGCCCAGATCGTGCGCCAGCCAGCGCCAGCGGTCCATGTTGGCGCGGATCATCGCGATCTGCGTCGGGTCCTTGGCCTTGGCCAGCATGGACTTGAGTTCGGCGTAATCCGGGTGCGTGGGGTTGAGCGAAGCGAGCACCCCCGGCACGTCGTGCTTTTCCATAGCCTCGGCCAGCAGCGCCGAGGACGGGCGGACATCCTGGTCGGGATCGACAGCGAACCACTGGATGCGCGCGGTCATCGGAGTGCGGCCATCGCGCAGGTCTTCGGCCAGCCACACGAACAGGCGGCTGGCGAGGGCGTTGAGATCCGGCCCCGGCCCCTTGGCGATGGCGGCGGCTAGCGCGGTCGGCTCGTAATCGCGGGAAAACAGCCCTTCGGCACCGATGCCACGGATCGCGGCGAGCAGCGCCTGCGCGTCCGAGACGGACCACTCCGCCAGCGGCGGCGGCAGCGGCGCCGGCGTGGGCTGCACGACGGGAGCCCCTGGTGCGGTTGCCTGCCCGGTTGCCTGAGCGGAAGGCGAAGCGGCCGGCGCGGGGGCGGAATTGGGCGTGGGCGTCGCGCTGGGCCGGGGCGCGGGAGCCTGCGCGGTCAGGTCGACAGGGCCGTTCTGCGCGGCGGAGGCCACGCCGGCTTGCGCCAGCAGCGCCGCCGCCAGCGTTCCGGAAATCATCGTTCGAGCCATCGGCCGACCCTTTGCACGCATTCTGTACAAGCCCCTGTCTTTCGTCGGGTGATGCCGCGGTCGGGATGCCGACGCGGCCTTGGATGTTTCATGCACCGCACTTGGCCCTTCCATCAAGCCCGGCATCTGACCATAGCCTGAATCATTCACGTGCCGCTTGGTTCCGGAAACGCTGGCCGCCATCACCAGACCTCAGGCAGGCGACCGAATGGCGTTTCCATTTGAAACTATAATCCCTAGGAGCCTCGGGCATGGCCCGTCACGTTCATGCCGTTCCCATCCTGATCGCGCTTACGGGGCTTGCCACGTTCAGCGTGATGGACGGCTTCATGAAGGAGGCGTCGATTCTCGTCGGCGCCTATGCCGCGATGGCCTTGCGCAGCGTGGCGGGAACGGCGCTGATGCTGCCGGTCTGGCTCGGCCGCCGCGGACGCTGGCCGGTGGCGTCCACGATACGGCTTCATGCGCTGCGCGCGGTGGTTGCGGGCGTGATGGCGGTCCTGTTCTTCTATGGAGTGGTGCGCACACCGCTGGCGGAAGGCATCGCGCTGTCGTTCATCGCGCCGCTGATCGCGCTCTATCTCGCCGCCATTTGGCTGGGCGAGCCCGTGGGGCGGCGCGCGGTGGGCGGATCGCTGCTGGCGCTGATGGGCGTGGGCGTGATCGTGGCAGGCAAGCTTGGCGGGCAATATTCCCCCGAAGGGGTGAAGGGGCTTTGCGCCATCCTTGTCTCCGCCGTGCTCTACGCCTGGAATCTCGTGCTGCAACGGCGACAGGCGCTGTTGGCGGGGCCGGAAGAGGTGGCCTTCTTCCAGAACGCGGTGACCGCGCTGGTGCTCTTGCCCGGCCTGTTGTGGGTGGCTCCGGCGCCGACGCCGGCCGCGCTGGGCTGGATCGTGACCTCGGCGGCGTTGTCCGCCGCCTCGCTGATGCTGATGACCTGGGCCTATGCCCGCGCCGAAACGCGGGTGCTGGTGCCGCTGGAATATACCGCGTTCATCTGGGCGGCGATCGTCGGCTGGCTGATGTTCGGCGAAGCGCTGACGCTGCGCACGCTGGCGGGCGTCGCCCTGATCGTGGCGGGCTGCCTGATCGCCGTGCGGGCCGGGAAGGCAGAGGCGGCCCCCGCCGGGAAAGCGCCGGCACAGGCGGCTTGATCCCGCTTCGTTCCGATCCGCATTGCTGTTGCGAAGCATTAGCCGATGTAATGCCGGGCTTTGGCCGAATTAGACCTTGGCTACCCTTGACGGCGCGGCGGTTAGCGCGCATCGCGCACTCGATTTCGGGTCATCCGGAACCGCACTTTCGCGCCGATTATGCAACGATCGCGTCGTCGCGGGAATGCCCCGATGGATGGCTCTTGGCCAACGGCAGGAGGTACGACACTTAGCCATGACCCAGGTCGGACAGGATACGCTCGGAACCCGCAGCACGCTGAGCGTGGGCGGCAAGGACTATGCCTACTATTCGCTCCGCAAGGCGGCGGCGAAGTTCGGGGACATTTCCCGCCTGCCCTTCTCGATGAAGGTGCTGCTGGAAAACCTGCTGCGCTTCGAGGACGGCGGCTTCACCGTTTCCACCGACGACGTGAAGGCCGTGGTGGACTGGCAGAAGAACCCCAGCGAATCGTCGAACGAGATCCAGTACCGCCCGGCGCGCGAGCTGCTGCAGGATTTCACCGGCGTGCCCTGCGTGGTCGATCTTGCCGCGATGCGCGACGCGATCGCCACGCTGGGCGGCGACACCAGCAAGATCAATCCTCTGGTGCCGGTCAACCTGGTGATCGACCACTCGGTCATGGTCGACGAATTCGGCCATCCCAAGGCGTTCGAGGAGAACGTCGAGATCGAATACCACCGCAACATGGAACGCTATGACTTCCTCAAGTGGGGTTCCAAGTCGCTCAACAACTTCTACGCGGTGCCTCCCGGCACCGGCATCTGCCACCAGGTCAACCTGGAGAACATCGCGCAGACGGTGTGGACCAGCACCGACCAGAACGGCGCGACCGTGGCCTATCCCGACACCTGCGTCGGCACCGACAGCCACACCACGATGATCAACGGCCTGGGCGTGCTGGGCTGGGGCGTGGGCGGCATCGAGGCCGAAGCGGCCATGCTGGGCCAGCCGGTCTCGATGCTCATTCCCGAAGTGGTCGGCTTCAAGTTCACCGGCCAGCTGCGGGAAGGCGTGACCGCCACCGACCTCGTGCTGACCGCTACCAACATGCTGCGCAAGCACGGTGTGGTCGGCCGCTTCGTCGAATACTACGGTCCGGGCCTCGCCGGCCTGACGCTGGCCGATCGCGCCACGCTGGCCAACATGGCGCCCGAATACGGCGCGACCTGCGGCTTCTTCGGCATCGACGACAAGACGCTGGACTACCTGCGCCTGACCGGCCGCGAGGAAGCGCAGATCGCGCTGATCGAAGCCTATGCCAAGGAGCAGGGCTTCTGGATCGATCCGTCGGTCGAGCCGATCTTCTCGTCCACGCTGGAACTCGACCTGTCGACCGTGGTGCCTTCGCTCGCCGGCCCCAAGCGCCCGCAGGACCGTGTTTCGCTGCCGGACGTGGACGACGTGTTCAACAAGGACATGGCCGAAACCTACAAGAAGGCCCACGCGCGCGTGCCGGTCGAAGGCAAGGACTTCGATCTGGGTGACGGCGACGTCGTGATCGCCGCGATCACGAGCTGCACCAACACTTCGAACCCGGGCGTGCTGGTGGCCGCCGGTCTCGTCGCCAAGAAGGCCGACGAACTGGGCCTCAAGCCGAAGCCGTGGGTCAAGACCAGCCTCGCCCCCGGATCGCAGGTCGTCACCGACTACCTCGAGCGCGCCGGGCTGCAATCGCACCTCGACAACGTCGGCTTCAATCTCGTCGGCTATGGTTGCACCACCTGCATCGGCAACTCCGGCCCGCTCGCCGATCCGATCAGCAAGGCAATCAACGAGAACGGCCTTGTCGCCAGCGCGGTGATCTCGGGCAACCGCAACTTCGAAGGCCGCGTCAGCCCCGATGTTCGCGCCAACTTCCTCGCCTCGCCGCCGCTGGTCGTCGCCTATGCGCTGAAGGGCACGGTGATCGAGGATTTCGTCACCACCCCGATCGGCACCGGCAAGGACGGGCAGGACGTGTTCCTCAAGGACATCTGGCCGACCAACGAGGAAGTCTATTCGACGATGGCCGGCTGCATGGACCGCGCCATGTTCCAGGCCCGCTATGCCGACGTCTACAAGGGCGACAAACACTGGCAGGCGATCAACGTCACGGGTTCGGAAACCTACCAGTGGCGCGCCGGTTCGACCTATGTCGCCAACCCGCCCTACTTCGAGGGCATGTCGATGACGCCGGCCCCGGTGCAGGACATCATCGAGGCCAAGCCGCTGCTGGTGCTGGGGGATTCGATCACCACCGACCACATCAGCCCCGCCGGCAACATCAAGGCCGACAGCCCCGCCGGCCAGTGGCTGCTGGAGCACCAGGTCTCGAAGGCGGACTTCAACAGCTACGGCGCGCGCCGTGGCCACCACGAAGTGATGATGCGCGGCACCTTCGCCAACATCCGCATCAAGAACGAAATGGTGCCGGGCGTCGAAGGCGGCTTCTCGAAGTTCAACGGCGAAGTGCTGCCGGTCTATGACGTGGCGATGAAGCACAAGGCCGCCGGTACGCCGATGGTCGTGATCGCGGGCAAGGAATACGGCACCGGTTCCAGCCGCGACTGGGCGGCCAAGGGCACCAACCTGCTGGGCGTGCGCGCGGTGATCGTCGAAAGCTTCGAGCGTATCCACCGCTCGAACCTCGTCGGCATGGGCGTGCTGCCGCTCCAGTTCAAGGACGGCGCGACCCGTCAGTCGCTGGGCCTGACCGGAGACGATACCTACACGATCAAGGGTGTGGCGAACCTCCAGCCGCGTCAGGACGTGGAAGTGGAAGTGACCCGGCCGGATGGCTCGACCTTCAGCTTCAACGCGCTGTGCCGCATCGATACCGCCAACGAAGTCGAATACTTCATGAATGGCGGCATCCTGCACTACGTGCTGCGCAAGCTGGCGGCCTGACCGCCGCGCCGGCCGCTCCCGGCCTCCTTGCGAGGCCGGGGCTGCGCCGGACTCGCGTTATGAAAAAAGAAGAAGGGCGGCTCCCCTTGCGGAGGCCGCCCTTCCCTTTTCCCGGACCGTGTGGAGGCTACGGGAAAAGTTCCCGTCCAGGGGTATTCCGTCAGGCGGCCTTGGGCCTGGCAAAGCGCCGACGCGCGACTAGCGCGGCCGCTGCGGCGCCGAAAAGCAGGACCATCGACGGTTCGGGCACTTCGGTGCCGCTGGACGTCGAGGACGAGGTGCTGCCGTTCGAGGAAGAGAGAGTCGAGCTCGACGACGAGGTTGACGAACTGGTCGAGCTTGATGTGGACGACGATGTCGAGGAACTCGTCGAGCTGGACGTCGACGAGGACGTCGAAGAACTGGTCGAGACGTTGCCCGACGAGGTCGATGTCGACGAACTGGTGCTGACGTTGCCGGAACTGGTCGAGACATTGCCCGACGAGGTGGAAACGTTGCCCGAGCTGGTGCTGACGCCGCCGGTCGACGTCGAGACGTTGCCGCTCGAGGTCGACGTCGAGGTGGAGACGCCGCCCGTGGAGGTCGAGACGCCACCCGACGTCGAAGACGTGGACCCGCCCGAGGTGGAGGTGGAACCACCCGATGTGGAGGAGGATCCGGTGCTGGTCGAGGAGACCACCACGCTGCCGCCGCCACCGCCGCCGCCGAAGAAGCCCCCGAAGAAGCCGCCGCCGAAACCGCCGATCGGGCCGCCGCCGATCACCACCGGCACGCCGCCACCACCGCTAACCGGCTGGGGCGGCATCGGCGGCATATAGGGCACGGGCACCATGGCCATCTGCTGCGCGGGCGCCTCGCAGGTCCGCGTGGTGGTGGTCCGCACGATCTTGCGGGCGCGATGCACTTCGCGCGGGGCACGGTGCGCGATCTGGCGCGGCGCGCGCTTGGCCTGCTTCACCTTCACCGGCTTGACGTGGTGAATTTCGCCCGAGGAGGGGGCTTCTGAAACGTGCACTGCGCCGCCACCAAGAATGGCGCCGCCCGCCGCGCAGGCTGCAAGTTTCGCCAAGGCCATCCGAACCGACATGATCGTTGCTCTCACTAGTTCCCCGAGGAAGCCCGATAGCATGACGGCGTTAACAGCCTGCTTCGCCCTTCCTGACGTGTCGAACAACGCAGATGAATCGCCCCGCGACAATGGCGTTAACCGGGTTTCGGGCATGAAAAATGCCCAAAGATGTCCCGTTTCCGACGCCGCGGTTAACTCTGTCCCAAACTGGAACCGAATCCCGGCAGGCCGTTACCCCGATCGGACGTGCGCGTTTACTTGCCGCTGTCGAACAGGTCGGGAAGCGAACCGGTGGGAGGCGTCAACCCCAGGTGCTGCCAGCCGCGATCGTTGAGGCAGCGCCCGCGTGCGGTGCGCGCGACGAGGCCGAGCTGGATCAGGTATGGTTCGATCACTTCCTCGATCGTGTCGCGCGGTTCGGAAAGCCCGGCGGCCAGCGTTTCCACGCCAACGGGCCCGCCCTTGTAGATATCGGCGATCATGGTGAGGTAGCGGCGGTCCTGCGCGTCCAGCCCCAGCGAATCCACTTCCAGCCGGGTGAGCGCCGAATCGGCAAGGGTGCGCGTGATCGTGTCCGCGCCCGCCACTTGGGCGAAATCGCGCACACGGCGCAGCAGGCGGCCGGCGACGCGCGGGGTGCCGCGCGCGCGGCGGGCGATCTCGGCGGCGCCTTCCCGGTCGATGCCGATGCCGAGCAGCCCCGCGCCGCGCGTTACCACGCGTTCCAGTTCGGCCACGGTATAGAACTGCAGGCGTACCGGGATGCCGAAGCGATCGCGCAGCGGGGTCTGCAACAGGCCCTGCCGCGTGGTCGCGCCGATCAGGGTGAAGGGTGGCAGGTCGATCCGCACCGACCGGGCGGACGGTCCTTCGCCGATGATGAGATCGAGCGCGCGGTCCTCCATCGCCGGATAGAGCACTTCCTCGACCACGGGATTGAGGCGGTGGATCTCGTCGATGAACAGGACGTCGCCATGTTCCAGATTGGTGAGCAGCGCGGCGAGATCGCCGGCCTTGGCGATGACCGGGCCTGAGGTGGCGCGGAAGTTCACGCCGAGTTCCCGCGCGACGATCTGCGCCAGCGTGGTCTTGCCCAGCCCCGGCGGGCCGAAGAACAGCACATGGTCCATCGCCTCGCGCCGCATCTTCGCGGATTCGATGAACACGCGCAGATTCTCGCGCGCGGCTTCCTGCCCGGTGAATTCGGCGAGCGACTTGGGCCGTAGCGCGGCGTCCGGGTCTTCGTCCTGCCGCGCGGCGGAAAGGAGGGGGTTATCGGTCATTTGCTCGACTGCCGTATCGCGAGACGGGTGTTCATCGCGATCACCCCGCCGCCCGCTTCAGCGCGACGCGCACGAGGTCGTTCAGGCCGGCGTCCTCGCCCAGTTCCTTCAGCGCGGCGGCGACGGCGGTGCTGGCGACGGCGGGTTTGAAGCCCAGGTTCTGGAGCGCCGATATGGCGTCGGCGCTGGCGGAGCCGGCGGGCAGGGGCACAACCTCTCCGCCAGGACCAAGGGGCGAGGCATAGCCGGCCAGGCCGCCCGCCTTGTCCTTCAGTTCGTTGACGATGCGCCCGGCGAGCTTCGGGCCGACGCCGTTGGCCCGCGCGACCATGGCGCTGTCGCCATTGGCGCAGGCCCGCTGCAGTTCCTCGACCGACAGGGCGGACAGGATCGCCAGCGCGACCTTGCTGCCCACGCCCTGCACGGCCGTCAGCAGGCGGAACCACGCCCGTTCGCCCGCGCTGGTGAAGCCGATCAGGCGCTGGTCGGTCTCGCTGACCTGCATTTCGGTGTGGACCACGACCTTGTCGCCCCGGATGCCGAGGTGGGTGAGCGTCTTGGCCGAGCAGTGGACGAGATAGCCGACGCCGTTCACGTCGATCACGGCCCAGTCGGGGCCGGTGTCGTCAAGGGTGCCGGTGAGCTTGGCGATCATGGTTTGTTCCTATGGCAGGATTGTTCGCCGCGCACCAGCCCCTGTTGCGCGGCGCTTCCTGCCACCGGTGATCGCTACTGTCAGTGCAGCACGCCGGTCCGTTTCATGGACGATGCATACCACAGCAGCAACAGCAGCACGCCCCAGATCAGGGCGGTGAAGATCGCCATCGCGGTGCCGCTCATTTCCGGCGGCCGTTCGGTCATTATCTGGTAGCCTTGGCTGACGGCCAGCCCCAGCAAGGACAGCCCGAACGCCGGCACGGCGTGGCGCGATCGTGCGATCAGCAAGAGCGAACCCGCCAGCGAACCCCACACGCCCAGCGCCCAGAAGCCGGTGAGCCACGCGGGCATGGCGTCGAGATAGGCCAGCGTATCCGGCGTCAGCTGCGCCATTGCCACCGGATCGCGCGTGACCGTGCGAATGTAATCGAGACAGCCGAAGCTGTTCCACAGCAGGCTGATCACGCCCACCACCCACAGATGCCATGGCGCGCCCAGACGTCGTTCCTCGAGCGGTTGCCGTTCTTCGACAGATACCATGCGCCTCTCCCCATAAGGCTGCTGGCGCATGATACCATCATCGAACCATCCGTCCAAGCGCGAGTCCGGCAGCATCAGAGCCGTTCGATCCGGCGCGCCGCCTCGTCGAGGATGTCGGCGATCTGATGGGCCACGCCATCGTCGAGGCCGCCCATCAGGCGCTGGCCGAGCGCCACCTTGAGGTTGTGCATCGCCCGGCGTACCGGCGGGCTGCTGTGCCGCTGGCGCTGTTCGCCGAACGCCTTGAGCCGTTCGACCAGCGCATCGGCTTCGCCCGCCTTTTCCGCCAGTTCCGCGCGCCCGGCCTCGGTCACGGTGAAGGCCTTGCGCGATCCTTCGCCGGCGACTTCGGCCAGCAGGCCTTCGTCCACCAGCAGGCTGAGCGTGGGATAGACCACGCCGGGGCTGGGGGCGTATTCGCCGCCGGTCAGTTCCTCGATCGCCTTGATCAGTTCATAGCCGTGGCGATCCTGTTCGGCCACGAGGCGCAGCAGCACCAGCCGCAGTTCGCCGCCGGCAAACATCCGCCCGCGTCCCCTGCCGCCGCCGCGACCGCCCCGGCCGCCCGATTCGTCATCCCAGCCGCCAAAGCCGCCGCCGAAATCGCCGAAACCCCGGCCGAACGGACCGCGTCCGCCCATCATCATCTTCATCATGCCACGCGCGGCGAAACCGCGTCCGTGGTTGCGGCCGTGATCGACGCCGCAGCGGTGTTGTTCGTGTCGCAATGTCTCTACTCCGTATATCACGATGCGTCTAAGATATATCTTATTAGACGTTGCGCAAGAGCGGGGATGAAAAATTTTTGCGGCGCGCTATCTGCCCCCCATGCGGGTTACGCCCTATCACGAACGCAGATGACCGACCTGTTCGCCTCTCCCCCGGCCGAAACGCCACCATCGGAGCCGCGCGACGACGGGCCGCTGGCCGATCGCCTGCGCCCGCGCACGCTGGCCGACGTGATCGGGCAGGAGCACCTGACCGGGCCGGAAGGCGCGATCGGGCGGATGGTGGCGGCGGGCAAGCTCTCCTCGATGATCCTGTGGGGTCCGCCGGGCACCGGCAAGACCAGCACCGCGCGCCTGCTGGCCGATGCCGTCAACATGCGCTTCGTGGCGATCAGCGCGGTCTTTTCGGGCGTGGCCGACCTGAAGAAAGCCTTTGCCGAGGCCGAGGCGATGGCGCTCACCGGCCGGCGCACGCTGCTGTTCGTGGACGAAATCCACCGCTTCAACCGCGCTCAGCAGGACGGTTTCCTGCCGTTCGTGGAGAAAGGCACGGTCACGCTGGTCGGCGCGACTACCGAGAATCCCAGCTTCGCGCTCAACGCCGCGCTGCTCAGCCGCGCGCAAGTGCTGATCCTGCA
Organism: Novosphingobium sp. SCN 66-18; assembly: GCA_001725355.1. Classification (GTDB taxonomy): domain Bacteria; phylum Pseudomonadota; class Alphaproteobacteria; order Sphingomonadales; family Sphingomonadaceae; genus Novosphingobium. The sequence continues at coordinate 7,941 of MEGD01000027.1, read as the reverse complement.
CCGGCTGGACGCGGCCGCGCTCGGCGAACTCCTGCGCCGTGCCGAGGACATCACCGGGCTGCGCCTGCCGCTGACCGGCCCCGCGCGCGACGCGCTGGTCGCCTCGGCCGATGGCGACGGGCGCTTCCTGCTCAACCAGGCGGAAACGCTGTTCGACGTCTCGCTGACCGAGCCGCTCGATCCGGAGGCGCTGTCGAAGTTCCTGATGCGGCGCGTGGCGGTGTACGACAAGGACCGCGACGGGCATTACAACCTGATCTCCGCGCTGCACAAGGCGCTGCGCGGATCGGACGCGCAGGCGGCGCTCTATTACCTCGCGCGGATGCTGACGGCGGGCGAGGAGCCGCTCTACGTGCTGCGCCGGCTGGTGCGCTTCGCCAGCGAGGACATCGGCCTTGCCGACCCGCAGGCGCTGGTCCAGTGCCTTGCCGCCAAGGACGCCTACGATTTTCTCGGCAGCCCCGAAGGCGAACTGGCCATCGTCCAGGCCTGCCTCTATTGCGCGACAGCGCCCAAATCGAACGCGGCCTATGTCGCGCAGAAGGAAGCCTGGAAAAGCGCGAAGGAAACGGGATCGCTGATGCCGCCGGCCAATATCCTCAACGCGCCGACCCGGCTGATGAAGGACATCGGCTATGGCAAGGGCTATGCCTATGACCATGACGCGGAAGACGGCTTCTCCGGTGCGGACTACTGGCCGGAAGGCATGGGGGCGCGGCACTATTACCGCCCGGTAGAGCGCGGTTTTGAAAGACAGGTGCGCGAACGGATGGATTGGTGGGAAAGGAAAAGGCGTGAACGTCGGGAAGGCTAGCATCCTTCTGGTGATGGCAGGGATGGTGGTGACGCTCGCCGGCTGCGGGCAGGACGCGACGCCAGCTCCCCGGCCCGCGCAGAGCGCCACGCCCGCCGCGACCGGTGCGCCGGCGATGATGGCGTCCGCCACGCCGTCACCGGCTCCGTCAGCATCGCCATCGCCATTGCCTTCGCCCGAGAGCACGCCCGCTCCGTCGCCTTCCGCGCCGTCGGCTTCCGCCACGCCCGCGCCCGCTTTCCCGCCCTGCGCCGAAGTGCCGCGGCGGGGCCGGTACTTCCCGGACAAGCCGGTGGTGATTCCGGGCGCGCTGCATGCGCTGGTGATCGGCGGGACCACCCGGCTCAGCGTGAAGACGCTTTCGGGCCGCACGCTGTGCGTCAACATGTACGGCATGGCGCAGGCGCGCGACTTCCGCATCAGCGAGGACCTGCGGCTGCTGGGCTTCTGGTGGACCGGTTACGAGGCGGACGGCTACAAGGTGATCGATCGCATCGGCCATGGCCGGGTGATCGAAACCGTCTCGCGCCCGCTGCTTTCGCCGGGGCACAAGCGCTTCGCCGCGATCCAGTTCAGCGATGCCAGCTTCGGCGGCATCGAAGGCGTGCGCGTGTGGGAAGTAGGCAAGCGGCAGGTGGTGCGCGTTGCCGACGTCAGCAACAAGGGCGGGCTTTACGGCAATGCCTGGCGCCTGCTGCGCTGGGCCGACGATTCGTGCCTGGTGCTGTCGATGATGCCGTTCGATCGCGATGTCGGCCCGCGCCGCCGGATGGAACTGCGCCTGCTGAAGAATGATTTCGCGTTCACCGAGATCGAACCCGGCCACGCCGGCTGCGCCGAGCCCGAGGCGGACGACACGCCCCGCTCGACCAAGACGGGCGATCACAAACCGGCCGGCAAGGGCAGGGCAGGGCACGGCAGGACGCGACACGGCAGGGCGTGAAAGGGCGCTTCCGCCATTTCGCCGCGATCGACTGGTCGGGCGCGGCGGGTGAGCGCCACCGGGGCATCGCCGTGGCGCTGTGTCGTGAAGGCCGCGAGGCGCCGGCGCTCGTGCGCGAAGGCCATCGCTGGTCGCGCGCGGAGGTACTGGGCTGGCTGCTGGATGATTTGCCATCCGATACGCTCGTTGGCATGGACCTTGGCATGTCGCTGGCGTTCGCGGATGCCGGCGCGTTCTTTCCCGGCTGGGCGGAAAGCCCCGTCTTTGCGCGCGATCTCTGGCGGCTGGTCGACCGGCTCTGCTGGGAGGAACCGCACCTCGCGGTCGGTGCCTTTGTCGATCACCCGGAACTGGCCCGGCACTTCCGCCGCCACGGTGGGCGCGAAGGCGATCGCTTCCGCCTGCCCGGCGCGGCGGACGGGCGTGGCCGCTTCCGCGTGACCGAGCAAGAACAGGCAAGGCTGGGGTGCAAGCCCTACAGCAATTTCAACCTCGTCGGCGCGGCGCAGGTGGGCAAGTCGAGCCTTTCGGGGATGCGCCTGCTGCACCGGATGGAGGGGCGCTTGCCGGTCTGGCCGGTCGACCCGCTGCCCGCCGGCGGATCGGTACTGGTCGAAATCTACACCACGATCGCCGCCATCGCCGCCGGCCGCAGGGCCGCCCGTTCGAAGATCCGCGACGGAGCGGACCTCGACACCGCGCTCGCCGCGCTGGGCAGCGCACCCGCCGGGCATCGGGGCGCGATCGATGACCATCGCAGCGATGCCTTGCTCACAGCCGCCTGGCTGCGCGCGAATGCCGGCCGCGCCGAACTCTGGGCGCCCGCGCGGCTAACCGACGCCATCGCGCGAACGGAGGGCTGGACCTTCGGCTGTCCTTGAGGCTAGGGAGACCGCGACGCTCAGGCGCGCCGGCTTAGCACAGTGGTAGTGCAGCGGTTTTGTAAACCGAAGGTCGGGGGTTCGAATCCCTCAGCCGGCACCATTTCATCATCCAGCACTGTTCGCGGATGGCTTGAATAATCCCGTGAAATAGGCATATTTGGAGGGTGAAATGACCGCCCGCGTTCTTGATTGTTCGCGGGCAGTCGCTCCGGATGGGGGCCTTATTGGGGCCTTTTCAACCGGGTCATTTTAGAAGGCCCCCAGATATGGCACTGACTGACACGGCAATTCGCAACGCCAAGCCAAGGGATCGGGAATACAAGCTCTCAGACAGCGGGGGCCTGTACCTGCTGATAACACCCGCCGGCGGCAAACTGTGGCGACTGAAGTTTCGAATCGATGGGCGAGAAAAGAAGCTCGCAGTTGGAAGCTACCCGGCAATCGGCTTAGCGGATGCGCGCAAGCGGCGTGACGAAGCCCGCGAATTGATGGCCGCCGGGAAAGACCCAGCCCGTGAAAAGCAACAGGCCAAGCACCGCGCCAAGGTCGCGGCTGGCGATACCTTCGGCGAAATCGGCCGCGAATATCTCGACAAGCGCAGGCGCGAGGGCATGGCCGAGCGCACCTTGGAAAAGGCCGAGTTCCACCTGTCCCGCCTCGTGCCTTCGCTGGGCCGTCTGCCCGTCATCGATATTACCGCGCCGGATGTGCTGGCGGTGCTGCGCGTCTATGAAAAGCAGGGCAAGAACGAGACCGCCAACCGGCTGCTGCAACTGGCCAGCCGCATATTCCGCTATGCCGTGGCGACCGCTCGGCTGACATCCGATCCCACGCGCGACTTGCGCGGCGCGATCACCGCCCCCAGGGTCAAGCACTTCGGCGCGATCATCGAACCAAAGCGGGCGGGTGACCTGCTGCGCGCGATCAACAGCTACGAAGGCATGGGCATAACCAAGTTCGCCTTGCAGCTTGCCCCGCATGTGTTCGTCCGCCCCGGTGAACTGCGCCATGCCGAATGGAGCGAAATCGATCTGGAAGCCGCCGTCTGGATCATCCCGGCGGAAAAGATGAAAATGCGCCAGCCGCACCGCGTCCCCCTGTCCCGCCAGTCTGTTGGTCTGCTCCGGGAAATCCATACCGTGACGGGGCCTGCCGGCTATGTGTTCCCATCCGTCCGGACCCGCACGCGGCCGATGAGCGAAAACACCATCAATGCAGGTCTGCGTCGGCTGGGATTTTCCAGCGACGAAATGACCGCGCACGGCTTTCGCGCAATGGCATCAACCCTGTTGAACGAAAGCGGCAAATGGTCGCCCGACGCGATCGAACGCGCGCTTGCCCATGCCGACAGCGACGGCGTGCGCGCAGCCTATCATCGCGGTACGCACTGGCAGGAGCGCGTCGCCATGGCGCAATGGTGGAGTGATTATCTGGACCAGTTGCGGAAGGGGGCGGACATCGTGGCCTTTCCGGAGAACAAAATTGCCTGATTTACGAGGCCATCTTCCGGCAGATAGCTTGAAGCGCCTGAAGCGCCTGATCGCAGGGCAGGGCTGGCCGCCCCTACTTGGGGCGGCCTCAACGTAGATAGTTACGCCGCCTCCTTCGCCTTATCCGCGTTCGCCAGTTGATGCAGATAAGCCACGGCACGTTCGGCATGGGCAGCGGCCTGCACGATGGCGCGGGTGTCGTTTTGCAGCACCGTGATCCAGCTCGCGATATAGCTGGCATGGTCTGGACGCGGCTCGATGGCCAGCCCAAGATCGGCGGTCAGGAAGGCAGCGCCCAATTCGGCGATATATCCTCGCGTGCATACCCTTCATCGCCCCACTTCTCACGCCCGAATGAGCGATCAAGGCGGCTCTCATGCCGAGTCCAATGCACGGTCTCATGGCCCCTCGTGGCGTAATAGCCATGGGCATCATGGAAGGCTGCGAAGGGCGGTAGCTGGATGCGGTCGGCTGACGGGATGTAATAAGCCTTGTCGCCGCCGTGGTTCACGGTTGCGGGGATGCTGGCAAAGAAGGCCTCGGCGGCTTCGATGCGCTCCACCTCCGGCATGGGCTCCGGCACGATATGGAACCGTTCGGGCAAGCCGTCGATCTGCGCCACGTTGAACACGGTATAGGTCTTCAGGAAACGGAAGCCCTGCTCCCGATCCTCGCCGCTGGCATCGTCATGCACGGTTCTGGTGCTGTCGCCGTAATAGACCACGGTTGCACCATGCTCCCCCTTGCGCACCTGCGCGCCTAGGGCTTGCGCCTGCCTGTAAGTCATCCATGACGGGCTGACGAAACCGGCCGCCTGCGCCTCGATCCACAGGAGAAGAACGTTGATCCCACGATAAGGCTGGCCGGTGGCGCGCAAGGGGCGAATCTGCCCCGATGCGGCCATGTCGCCGCCGCTCCAGGGTTTCAGCCAAGGGCGGGTGCCCTGCTCAAGCTCGGCCAGGATGCGGTCGGTGATGCGGCTGTGAGGGTCTTGTCTGGTCATGGTCGTTACTCCCTTCCAATCCGCGCAGCGGGTCATGCCGCGCATGACCCCTGCCGACCCGGCGAGGGGCGGAGAGAGTGGGGGCAAGGTCCGGTGCCGGGGGTGGTGCGGGCGCAGCGCAGCGAGCCACGGCCCCAAAGCGGCACCTTGCAGGGAGAGAGAGGCAGAGCCTCTTTCTCCCCTGGAGCGGAGGAAAAGATCGCGCCGCTGGCGGCGCTCAACGGTCTGCCAAGGAAGCAATTCTACAACCGATGCGCAGAAGCCGTCAGGCGGCACCGCGCCAAGGCACGCATCATGTGATAGTTGACGGACTTGTATCCGATGCCGACCTGCTCGGAGATTTCCGCATAGGTCATGCGCTTCAGCCGGTGCATCAGGAAGATGCGGCGGGTCCTGCGCGGCAGGGCGAGGAGTGCTTGTCGATAGACCTTCCGGACATCGCGCTCCTCGATCCGCCACGCCTGTTCGGGAGGGGCGGGCGCATCCAGCCCCTCGTCGATCGGACAGGTGGCGATAGGAACCGGTGTCTTCCGGCGCGCACGGTCGGCGAGAAGGTTGCGGGCGCACCGGGCGACATAGGCGCGCGGATGCTCGATCTGTCCTGCCACGTTCGAAGTGAACAGCTTGAGGAAAACCTCCTGCGCGAGGTCGGCAGCATCATCGGTGCCCACCCGCTTGCGGAAGAAGCGCAGGACCCGCGTGTACTCTGCTCGATAGAGCGCCTCGAAGGCGGCCGTGGAACCGGAGGAGGTCATCGCCTTGCCTCCCGCCATTCGCGCTCGTTCAGTGGCGCGTCGCGCGAGGCGCGGTAGAGCGTGATGCCCGCCTCGATGCGATCGAGGATGAAGGTATCGCGCTCGATCCTGGCGATGCGGATGTCGGTCCTGGAGTAGATGTCGAAATCGACCGCGCACCGATTACCCAGTTCGCTGTCGATGACCGCGCGCACGCGCTGCCAGCAGCGCTCGTCCTTGAAGGCGGTGTGGTTGACGACGATCCAGAATTCGAAATCCGAGAACTGGATCGTGTTCCGGTCCTCATACCAGGAGCGGCGCGCATAGGGGCCGATCAGGATGATCCGCCTGATCTTCCCCGGTCGGGGTGCCTGGACCTTCTCGGGTTCGAAGCAGGCGCGCATGATGCGCGCGATGCGTTCGACTTCGCCCTGCTTGCGCCAGACCAGATGGCTGACGCGCGCCATCACGACTTCGCGCGCGTAAACGTCGGTACGGGAGGTCATTTGCAGCTCGCACACCGGCGGTCCGCGCGTCTGGGCGCGGATGGTGCAAGCGGTGTCCGCTGCGTGCCGCCACTGCGGCTTGCAGCAACTGCCCGACCGGAGAGGCCGGACCTACATGATGCCTGGCAGGGTTATCCCCGGGATGGCCGCCAGTCCTTCCAGCCCGTGCCGATGAATATGCCAGACACGGGGAATCCGGGCAAGCTGTCCGACGGGATGGCTATTTCCCGGCGGTGGCTTCCAGTTCGGCGATCCGTTCCGAGCAGACCTGATGGACCACGCGGCCCAGTTCCTCGACCCGTTCACCGAGCCATGCCAGTTCTTCGGCACTGATCCGGTAGTGCCGGGAATAGCGGGCCTTGGTGTAGGCCTCTTTCAGCTTCTGGAACATGGCACGTTCGCGACGGGTGGTTTCTGGCCAGATGCCGTAGAGGCGGCGGTCCAGCCCTTCGGCAAGCGAGCGCAGGAAGGCGATGTTGTGATTGTAGGGCGCGTAGAACGTTAGCGTCAGCAGCAAGCATGAATAGAGCCGTTCGGCCGTCTGATGAAGGTCGAACGCAGAATCTTTCAGATATCCCTTACCGATGCCGAACTTGGCGAAATCAAAGCGTTTCATCGCGGAAGGGAAACCCTCCTCAAAATATTCCTTCGCCGCTGCCAGCGCCTGTTGGGGCGTCTTGGGCTTGGGTTCATGCAACTCCCGGTCGTCGGCTTCGTAGAGTGCAACCCCATCCTTGGCGACTTCCATGAAGAAGACGCGGCCATGCGCCAGGCCGTCATTCACCTCGTGCAGCGAATGGACGATGAAATTGACCGGCGTGCGCAGCGTCTTCTCGATCGTGTAGGCTCGGATCAGCCGCTCCTCGGCCTTGGCCCAGTAAGCTGCCCGGTCGGTCAGTTCCTTCTGGCTGACGATAATCAGAATGTCGTAGTCGGACTTGTACTGGTTCGCCGACAGCGGCGCATCGACCCAGTCGCCCCGCGCGTGGCTGCCAAACAGCACGATCTTCAGGATGCGCGCGCCCTTGCGAGGGCCGGTGGCATTCCCGATCGCGTCGCGAAACTCCTCGAAAATGACCTCGACGATGCGCTCAAGCTCGCGCTGCTTGGCCGCAGGCAGATGGTCGATGTCGGTGCGCATTGCCCGGGATTCTTTCGGCATTCGCCGTGTTTTGGCAAGCGCAATCGTGGTGAGGTAGCCTGCTTCAGCATGTGCCGATCTGAACTGCCAAGCCATCGCCACCGCCGTCATCACCGCAATGAAGGTTGCGGTTGGCGTCCGGTTTCTGAAGTGCTAGGCGTGATCCTCTCCAAGCCAGCGATGGCAATGGGTTCCGGTTGGTGCCCGATTTCTGAACTGCTAGGCCGCTTCAACGCGACGCTAAACCTCAATCGCAGTTGCGGTTGGCGTCCGATTTCTGAACTGCTAAGCCTTCATCGCGAAGATGGTCCTGCTATTGAAGTTGCGGTTGGCGCCTGATTTCTGAACTGCTAAACCTGCCCACCGCGCCGGAATAGGGTAGAGAATGTTGCGGTTGGCGCCCGATTTCTGAACTGCTAAGCCCAT
>MEGD01000026.1:27351-72253 GCA_001725355.1 Novosphingobium sp. SCN 66-18 | reverse complement strand
CCCTACACGCTGGAAAAGGCGCGCCAGTTCGGGTTCGACCAGGCCTACCTCGACGCCTGCCTCTGATCGGCTGCCGTCTGTTCAGGTGGTGTGGAACCAGTCGCGCGCGGCCAAGCCGAGCGCGACGCATCCGATCATCATCGCCAGGAAATAGATCGTCGTCCACGGCATGAAGCCGACGGCGTCGGGGTCGCTGCGGCGCAACCGCCGGCGGTCGGCCCACCACGCGATCATCGCCAGCAGAATGGCCACACTCCCGATCGAACCCATCGTCACCGCATCGTCCATGCGCGGAAGATGGGAACGAAGCGCTTGATCGCAAGCCCCGTGCGCCTATGGGCGGGTGCATGGACCGCATGAACCGACCGATCCTGGCGCTGGGGTTGCGCCTGGCCGCCATGGCTTCGCTTTCGGTCATGCTGATGTTGGTCAAAGTGGCGGGCACCCGCGGCGTAAGCCTGCCGGAAACCCTGTTCTGGCGACAGTTCTTTCCCGGCCTGATGCTGCTCGGTTATCTTGCCGCGCGCGGCCAGCTTTCCGTCCTCAAGACGCAGCGGTTGTGGGTTCATGCCCGCCGCGCGGCCTTCGGCGGCTCCGGCATGTTCCTGACCCTGGGCGCGGTGATCCTGCTGCCCCTGGCCGAATCCACCGTGCTGGGCTTCACCGCACCGATGTTCGCGGTGATCCTTGCGGCGGTAGTGCTCAAGGAGCCAGTGGGCTGGGTGCGCTGGTCGGCCGTGATACTGGGGCTGGCGGGCATCCTTGTGATCGCGGGGCCGAACCAATCGCATCTCCCGCTGTTCGGCATTGCCGTGGGCGTGGGCGCGGCGTTCATGGTCGCGGTGATCGCCATCCAGTTGCGCGATCTGGGACGGACCGAACAACCGCTGACGGTGGTATTCTGGTTCTCCGCCTTCACCTCGCCGGTGCTGGCCCTGTTCCTTCTGCGCACCGGCGTCCACCATGACGCGGGGGACTGGTTGATCCTGTTCGGCATCGGCCTGTCGGGGCTGATCGGCCAGATCTTTCTCACCGCCGCGCTGCGCTATGGCAGCGTATCGAGCGTGATCGTGATGGATTATTCCGCCTTCGCCTGGGCAACGCTCTGGGGCTGGCTGGTGTTCGACCATCTGCCGCCCGCCTCGACGTGGATCGGCGCGCCGATCGTGATCGCCGCCGGGCTGGTCATCGCCTGGCGGGAACACCTGCTGCATCGTCAACGCACGGGCGACGCGCTGACCGCATAACCCATCAACCGGTGGAACCACCAGCCGTTCCGAACGTTCCAGCGGTTCACCACCGCCAATGCGGTGTTCCGCTGTTTACGAGAGGAGATTTCCCATGATCCGCAAGATCGTTCTCGCGACGGTCCTGAGTGGACTGGTGCTGGGCACCGCCGCCTGCAACACCGTGAAGGGCGCGGGCCGCGACATCGAATCGGTCGGCCAGGCCGGTTCCGACGCGATCCACAACTAAGGCTTTCGAAGGCAAAGGCCGCCGGTCATTCCGGCGGCCTTCACTCAAGGACGGTGGATCAGTCCTTCCACACCAGCTTGGGCTTGCGCGCGGCCAGCGTTTCGTCGAGCCGCCGGCGCGGTGCAAGGTGCGGCGCGGTCTTCAACAACGGGTCGCCTTCGCGCGCGCGGTCGGCCAGCGACCGCATCGCGCCGATGAACTGGTCCAGCCCCGCCTTGCTTTCGGTCTCCGTCGGCTCGACCAGCATTGATCCGTGGACCACCAGCGGGAAATAGACCGTCATCGGATGGAAACCCTCGTCGATCAGCCCCTTGGCGAGATCGAGCGTCGAGAACCCTTCCGCGAAACCGTCATCGCTGAACAACGCCTCGTGCATGCACGGGCCGGACGCACCGAACGGCGCGTCGAGCACATCCTCCAGCCGGCGCAACACGTAATTGGCGTTGAGCACCGCATCGCCTGAAACCTGTCGCAGCCCGTCCGCGCCATGACTGAGGATATAGGCGAGCGCGCGCGTGAACATGCCCATCTGGCCATGGAACGCGCACATCCGGCCGAAGCCTTCGGGATGGATGCCGGGCGCGTCTTCTTCCTCGACCAGCCGCACCGAACCGTCCGCCTGCCGCGCGGTGAACGGCAGCGGGCCATAAGGCGCGAGCGCTTCCGACAGCACGACCGGCCCGGAACCCGGCCCGCCGCCTCCGTGCGGGGTGGAGAAGGTCTTGTGCAGGTTGATGTGCATGGCATCGACGCCAAGATCGCCCGGACGCACGCGTCCGACGATGGCGTTGAAGTTCGCTCCGTCGCAATAGACGTAGCCTCCGACCGCGTGGACCGCGTCGGCAATCGTCTTGAGATCGCGCTCGAACAGGCCGCAGGTGTTGGGGTTGGTGATCATCACCCCCGCCACGTCCGGCCCGAGCCGCGCGGTCAGCGCCGCAACATCCACGCGGCCGTCCTCGGTCGCCGGGATGTTCTCCACGCGATAGCCGGCAAACGCCGCCGTCGCCGGATTGGTGCCGTGCGCGCTTTCGGGCACCAGGATCACCTCGCGCGCGTCACCCCGCGCCTCCAGCGCCGCGCGGATACACAGCAGGCCGCACAGTTCGCCGTGCGCGCCGGCCTTGGGCGTCATCGCCACCCCGTGCATCCCGGTCAGCGCGATCAGCCAGTGGGCCAGTTCGTTGATGACCTTGAGCGCGCCCTGCACCGTCTGTTGCGGCTGCAACGGGTGGACATCGGCGAAGCCCGGCATCCGCGCGACCTTTTCGTCCAGGCGCGGGTTGTGCTTCATCGTGCAGCTTCCCAGCGGGAAGAGGCCCAGATCGATCGCGTAGTTCTGGCGCGACAGGCGGGTGTAGTGCCGCACCGCCTCCGGTTCGGACAAACCGGGCAGGTCGAGAGGCGCCTTGCGCCCGAATGCGCCGAGCGTGTCGGGCAGGTCCGGCGTTTCATCGAAATCGACGCCGCAGCGGTCGGCCGCGCCGATCTCGAACAGCAAAGGTTCTTCGAGATGGAGCGCGCGGTTGCCGGTGAAGGTCTTCACCGCCGCGCTCTCGTCCTGATCGGCGGACATGGCCGGGCGCCAGCCCGCGGGATTGAGGTCGTTCATGCCAGCACCTCCTCAAGCGCCGTGCCCAGCGCTTCGATGTCTTCTGCCGTCGTGCATTCGCTGGCGGCCACCAGCAGGCCATTGGCGAGCGCGGCGTCGCCCGGATAGAGCCGACCCAGCGACACGCCGCCCAGCACCTTGCGGTCCGCCAGATCGCGCACAACCTGCCGGGCATCGCGCGGCAAGGTCACCGCGAACTCGTTGAAGAACGCGGTGTTGACGATCTCCACGCCCGGCACTTGCGCCAGGCGATCCGCCGTCGCCCGCGCGCGAGCATGGCTCAGGCGCGCCATGCGCTCCAGCCCGGTCCCGCCCAGCAGGCTGAGATGGATCGAGAACGCCAGCGCGCAAAGGCCGGAATTGGTGCAGATGTTGCTCGTCGCCTTCTCGCGCCGGATGTGCTGTTCGCGCGTGGACAGCGTCAGCACGAAGCCGCGCCGGCCTTCGGCATCGACCGTTTCCCCGCACAGGCGACCGGGCATCTGCCGCACGAACTTCTCGCGGCAGCCGAACAGGCCAAGGTAAGGTCCGCCGAACTGGAGGCCGACGCCGAGCGACTGCCCTTCCCCCACGACGATGTCCGCGCCCAGGGCGCCGGGGCTTTCGAGCAGGCCCAGAGCTACCGGCTCCGTCACCACCGCCACCAGCAGCGCGCCCCGCGCCTGCGCGGCGGAGGCGATGCGTGCGAGATCGGGGATACGGCCGAGAACGTCGGGGTACTGAACGACGACGCTGGCCGTGTCCGCGTCGATCGCGGCGATCACCGCGTCGTCATCGGCGGCAGCGGTGAGGACCGGGACCGACGTCACCAGCGCATCGCCGGTGAAGCGCGCCATGGTGCGCGCGGTCTCCACGTAATGCGGGTGAAGGCCACCCGAAAGCACCGCCTTCTTCCGCCGCGTGATGCGGCCGGCCATGGTGATCGCTTCCCAGCACGCGGTCGACCCGTCGTAGAGCGAGGCATTGGCGATATCGGTGCCGAACAGGCGCGCAACCTGGGTCTGGAACTCGAACAGCACCTGCAGCGTGCCTTGCGCGATTTCCGGCTGATACGGCGTGTAGGCGGTCAGAAACTCGCCGCGCTGGATCAGGTGGTCGACGCTGGCCGGCACATGGTGGCGATAAGCGCCCGCGCCCAGGAAGAACGGCGCTTCGCCCGCCGTCAGGCTTTCGGCGGAGAGCCGCGCCATGTGGCGTTCCACCGCCATTTCGCTGGCGTGGAGCGGCAGGCCGGGGATCGGCCCCGCCTGCCGCGCTTCGGCGGGCACGTCGACGAACAGATCGTCGATCGAGCCCGCGCCGATGACCGACAGCATGGCGCTGCGGTCACCCTCGCTCAGGGGAAGATAGCGCATCCGGTCAAAGCCCCTCGACGTAGGTCTTGTAGCCGGCCTCGTCCATCAGGCCTTCCAGTTCCGCGGCGTCGGACAGCGTCATGCGCCACAGCCAGCCATCGCTTTCGGCGGCGCTGTTGACCAGTTCCGGCTCGTCTTCCAGCGCGGCGTTGACTTCGCTCACCGTGCCCGAAACGGGCGCATAGACGTCCGACGCGGCCTTGACCGAATCCACCACCGAGGCGCTGTCGCCCTTGGCCACCGCCGAACCCGCCGCCGGCAGTTCCACGAAGGTGATGTCGCCCAGCTGGCTCTGTGCATAATCGGTGATGCCGACGGTGGCATCGCTGCCGTCAACGTCGATCCATTCGTGATCCTGGGTGAAATAGCGGGGCATCAGACGGCTCCTTTGCGGTGGTAGCGGTGGGGGACGAAGGGCATGGGCGTGACCGTGGCGGCGATCTTGCGGCCGCGCACATCGATGGTGAGTTGGGTCCCCGGCCGCGCCAGTTCGGCGGCGACGGTGGCCATGGCGATGGGCTTCTCCAGGCTGGGCGAAAAACCGCCGGAGGTGACGCTGCCGACCTCGGCCTCGCCCCACAGCACCTTCGCGCCCTCGCGCGCGGCCATGCGGCCTTCGAGCACCAGGCCGACACGGCGGGTGACGCTGCCGGTATCGATCAGCGGCAGGATGCGGTCTGCGCCGGGAAAGCCACCATCGCCGCGCCGGCGCTTGTTGATGCCGAACAGCAGGTCCGCGCTCACCGGGTCCACGTCCGGCGTCATGTCGTGGCCGTAGAGCGGAAGTCCGGCTTCGAGCCGCAGCGAATCGCGCGCGCCCAGGCCGATCGGCTTTACCTGCGGCTGCGCGCAGATCAGGTCGGCGATCGCGGCGGCGCTTTCGGCCGGCACGGCGATCTCGAACCCGTCCTCGCCGGTATAGCCCGAGCGGCTGATCCAGGCTTCCACCCCGCCCAGCGTGAAGCTGGCGCCACGCATGAAGCTGAGGGCGGAAAGCGGATGTTCGCCGCCCACCAGCGGAGCGAGCGCGGCGAAGGCTTCCGGCCCTTGCAGCGCGAACAACGCGCTGTCCGTGAGATGGCTCAGAGAGACGCCCTCGGGCAGGTTCGCCCGCAGATGGGCGATGTCATCGTGCTTGGTCGCCCCGTTGACGACCAGATAGAAGCCCGTGCCCCAGCGCGTGACCATCAGGTCATCGAGAATGCCGCCATTGGCATCGAGCAGCAGCGAATAGCGCACCCCGCCCAGCGGCAGGGTGGACAGGTCGATCGGCAGCACCGCCTCGATCGCGGCTTCGGCGCCTTCGCCCGCGATGTAGATCTGGCCCATGTGCGAAACGTCGAAGAACCCGGCGTGAGCGCGCGTCCACAGGTGTTCGGCGATGATGCCTTCGTACTGCACCGGCATCCAGTATCCGGCAAACGCGACCATGCGCCCGCCCCGCGCGCGGTGCCAGCCATCGAGCGGCAAGGTCAGCGGTCCGGCTTGCGCCTCGTCGGTTTCATCCGGTGAAATTTTGTATGTGTCGCTCACAAAATCGATCTCCGCGCAGTCTGGCACCCATCGGTGCCCCCTCTGTCACGGAAACCTGAGAGCTTTCCCCCGCCGCCCGCATGGACTGGCAAGGTTACCCCTTCGGCGGCCCCCGCCTTGCGGCAAGGACACTTTCCAGAGCGTCGCTATCGACCAACGCGGTCCTGAAGCCTGAGAGATTCCGGGGCGGTTGCTCCTTCGGCGTCCCGCGATCCGACTGGCGAATCGCAGGAACTCTCCCGCGCGATCAGCGACCTGCCCATTTCGCGCCGCAGCAAGGCCAAGTCAATCCGCGCGGCCATCCTTTGCGGCCGAACTTATCCGCAAGGCAGGCTAACGGTTTGGCGATTATCCTATGCAAACGATGGAGCGCTGCCCACCCCCGGCCCCTCCCGCAAGCGGGCGGGGAGATTACGGCCCCCCTCCCGCTTGCGGGAGGGGCGCGAGACTTGCGCCGCCAAAGGCGGCGGTAGTCGCAGCGGGGTGGGCTTTCCACGCTCCACGTTCGCAAAAGATATGATCGCCTGCGACTTACCGCCGCGTGGCGCGCAGGATCGCGTCGTGTTCGTGCACGAAGCGCCCGTCCGGCTTTATCCCGGCCAGGCCCAGGATCGCTTCCGCCACCGTGGAAGCGCGGATCGAGCGATACTTGCGCAGCGAACCGTGCAGGCACAGGTCCGCTACCGGGCTGGCGATCATCGCCAGGCGTTCGCCCACGCGCAGCGGCCCTTCGCGCCGCCCGCGCAGCAGTCCCGGGCGCAGGATGTCGAGCCGGCCGAAGTGAAGCCGCGCCAGTGCGTCCTCGACCTCGCCTTTCACGGAGAGATAGAAGCTTTTCGAGGCCCGTTGCGCGCCCACCGAGGATACCGCGATCAGGTGCCGCACGCCCGCCTCGCGCGCGGCGCGGGCGCAGGTCATCACCAGATCGTGATCCACCGCGCGGAACGCGTCCCTGTCACCGCCCACGGCGCGGATCGTGGTGCCAAGCGCGATCACCGCCACGTCCGCCCGCGCGGCGGCGATAGCGTCGGGCCAGTAGTCCGGATCGGACAGCAGCATTTCCATGCGCGCGCCAGGCGGCAGCGGCACTTCGCGCCGGGCGATCGCGATCAGCCGCTGGCCGCGCCGTCCGACCGCCTTTTCCATTACCTGCCGGCCGATCATCCCGGTCGCGCCGAGCAGTGCGATGCGCGTTTCATCAGACATTGCGCAGGCCCTCCGGGGCGCTTCCGAACAGGCGCGCGTAGCTGTCTATCGCATAGCGATCGGTCATTCCGGCAATGAAATCGGCGACATGGCGGCTGCGGCCGGGTTCGTACTGCGGCATCCCCTCGCGCCAGCTTTCCGGCATGCGCGACGGGTCCTCGGCATAGGCCGTGAACAGCGCGGCGATCACCGAACGCGCGCGTTCGGCCGTGGCGATCTGTTCGGGATGGTAATAGAGCCGGTCGTACATGAAGCGCTTGAGCGCGCGCTCCTCCTCCGCCATTCCGGCGGAGAAGCCGGCCAGCGCCCGCGGCGCGGCGCGCACGTCCTCCGCCGTTTCCACGCCGCTTTCGGCCAGACGCCGGCGCGTTTCCGCGATCACGTCGTTGACCATGCGGCCGATCTGCCCGCGCACCAGCTCGCGCTGCAGGCGATCGCGCTGCCCACCGGGAAAGCGGCGTTCGATGGCGCGCCACTGGTCCGCTATGGAGGGCAGTTCCAGCAGTTCGTCGATCGTCAGAAAGCCCGCGCGCAGGCCATCGTCGATGTCGTGGTTGTCATAGGCGATGTCGTCCGCCACCGCCGCCACCTGCGCTTCCAGCGAGGCGCGCTGCCCCAGGTCTAGCGGGAACGCGGCGTCGAGTTCGGCCAGCGCCCAGGTGGGCGCATGGACGGGGCCGTTGTGCTTCGCAAGGCCTTCCAGCAGTTCCCACGAAAGGTTCAGCCCCTCATGCCCGCAATAGGGGCTTTCCAGGCGCATCAGCACGCGCAGGGTATTGGCGTTGTGATCGAACCCGCCGTGGTCCGCCATCGCGGCTTCCAGCGCGTCCTCGCCCGCGTGACCGAACGGCGGATGGCCGATGTCGTGCGCCAGGCACAGCGCCTCGGTCAGGTCCTCGTCCAGCCCCAGCGTCCGCGCGATCACGCGGCCGATCTGGGCCACTTCCAGGCTGTGGGTAAGCCGCACGCGGTAATGGTCGCCGTCGGGCGCGATGAACACCTGCGTCTTGTGACGCAGCCGGCGGAACGCGATCGAATGGATGATCCGGTCGCGATCGCGCTGGAACTCGCTGCGCGGACCGCGCGCGGTCAGCGGTTCGAGCGGGTATTCCCGCCCGCGCGACCGCGCCGGATCGCTGGCATAGGACGCGCGCGGGGCGGTCACGGCAACCGGTTACCCGCCCAGAATCCAGTCGACCGCCGCTTCGGCATGGATTGCGGTGCCGTCATAGATCGGCAGCACGTTGGCATCGACATCGATCACCATGTCCAGTTCGGTGCAGCCCAGCACGATCGCCTGCGCGCCATCGCGCTCCATGTTGGTGATCATGGTCTTGAACGTGCGCTCCGCCGATCGCGTGGCACGGCCCTGCATCAGTTCCTCGTAGATGATGCGGTCCACTTCCTCCACGCTGTCCATCACCGGGGGCAGCAGTGTCACGCCATGTTCGATCAGCCGCTTGCGGTAGAAGCTTTCGATCATGACGTTGCGCGAACCGATCAGCGCCGCCGTCTTGACGCCGTTGGCCTGCATCTTCCGGCCCACCACGTCGGCGATGTGGATCACCGGCACCTGCACCGCACCGGCCACCTTGTCATAGACCTTGTGCATCGAATTGGCGCCGATCAGGATCGCGGTGGCGCCGGCCTGCTCCAGCCGTTGCGCGCTGGCGGTCAGCACGTCCGCCGCGTGGTTCCACTGTTCGGGCGTGGACAGGCGGACAAGGTCGGTGAAATCGAGGCTTTCGATCAGCAGCGGCGCGCTGGCCAGCTTGCTCGTCTTCGCCTGCACAAGCCGGTTGATGTGTTCGTAGTAGGTGCGGGTAGAAACCCAGCTCATGCCGCCGATAAGGCCGAGTTTACGCAAAGTCAGATCTCCCGGGGATTGCGACCACCCTCGTCGCCCCGGCCTTACGAAAGGGCGCGCGCGCCGTCCAGCGGGAGAGACACGGAATTCGGCGGATTGTGCCTCACCCCGCCCCCGCCAGGGAACGCCCTACCGGCGCTTCTCCGGCGCAAGACCCACCGCGCACAGCGCGGCCGAACTGGCCGTCACCTCGATCGCCTGCGCATCGCCAACCCGGCGCACCGCCGAGACATAGTCGAACAGCGAACGCTTCTCGCCCTTCAGCTGTTTCAGCTTCTGCAACTGGCCGAGCGAAAGCCGGTCGGTCATCCGTGTCGCCATGCAGGCCGAATTGGCTTCGGACAGTCCGGCATCCATCATCGCGCTCTTGACCTGCCCGTAGGCGAGCTTGGACGGGGTGCAGGCGGCCAGCGCCAGCACGCCCGTCAGGATGGCGCAACATCCGGCGCGGCGCATCAGCAAGCCTCCGTCAATGCGCCAGCGCCTTGACGATGTCCTCCACCATCTTCTTGGCGTCGGCGAGGAGCATCATGGTCTGGTCCATATAGAACACGTCGTTATCCACGCCGGCATAGCCCACGCCGCCCATCGAGCGCTTGATGAAGAAGATCGTCTTGGCCTTCTCCACGTCGAACACGGGCATGCCGTAGATCGGCGATGACTTGTCGGTCTTGGCCGCCGGATTGACCACGTCGTTGGCGCCGATGATGAAGGCCACGTCGGCCTGCGCGAACTCGCCCTGGATGTCCTCCAGCTCGAACACCTCGTCATAGGGCACGTTGGCCTCGGCCAGGAGCACGTTCATGTGCCCGGGCATCCGCCCCGCGACCGGGTGGATCGCGTACTTCACGTTGACGCCGGCGGCCTTCAGCTGGTCGCCCATCTCGCGCAGCACGTGCTGGGCCTGCGCCACCGCCATGCCGTAACCGGGAATGATGATGACGCTTTCGGCTTCCTTCATGATGTAGGCCGCGTCCTCGGCCGAGCCGCGCTTCCATGGGCGCTGCTCCTTGGCCGCGCCGCCCGAGCCCCCGGCTCCGGCATCCGCGCCGAACCCGCCGGCGATCACCGACAGGAACCCGCGGTTCATCGCCTTGCACATGATGTAGGACAGGATCGCGCCCGACGAGCCGACCAGCGCGCCAGTGATGATCATCGCCGTATTGTGCAGCGTGAAGCCCATCGCCGCCGCCGCCCAGCCCGAATACGAGTTGAGCATCGAAACGACCACCGGCATGTCCGCCCCGCCGATCGGGATGATCAGGAGAAAGCCGATCAGGAACGAGAGCACCGTGATCGTGGCGATCACCCAGGGCGCCTGATCCTGCGTGAAGTATCCCACCAGCCCCAGGATCGCGACCAGCGTGCCAAGGTTCAGCACATGGCGGCCGGGCAGCAGGATCGGCGATCCGCTCATCTTGCCGGCCAGCTTGAGAAACGCGATGACCGAACCCGAGAACGTGATCGCACCGATGGCGATGCCCAGACCCATCTCGACCCGGCTCTGCGGCTCGATCAGCCCGTCTGGCCCGGTGATGCCGAACGCCACCGGGTTGAGATAGGCGGCCAGGCCCACCAGCACCGCGGCGAGGCCGACCAGCGAGTGGAACGCGGCAACAAGCTGCGGCATATCCGTCATGGCGATCTTGCGCGCGGTGACGAAGCCGATCGCACCGCCGATGGCAATGGCCACGACAATCTCGGGCAGGCTGGCGATCGAATGCGTGACCAGCGTGGTCGCCACGGCAATGGTCATGCCGATCATGCCATAGCGGTTGCCCGCGCGGCTGGTGCCGGGGCTGGACAGCCCCCGCAGCGCCAGGATGAACAGCACGCCGGAAACGAGATAGGCGAGCATCGCCCAGGCGGGAGTGGAAGCGACGTGTTCCATCACTTCTTCTCCTTCTTCTTGTACATCGCGAGCATGCGCGCTGTTACCGCGAAGCCGCCGAAGATGTTGACCGAGGCCAGCACCACCGCGCCAAGGCCGAGCCACTTGGAAACCGGCGATCCGGCCGCCGCGCTCGCCACCAGCGCGCCGACGATGATGACCGACGAAATCGCGTTGGTCACCGCCATCAGCGGCGTGTGCAGCGCCGGGGTGACCGACCACACCACGTAATAGCCCACGAAGCAGGCCATCACGAAAATCGACAGGATTGATATGAAGTCCATATTCTATGGCGCCTCTTCAAATCCTCCCCCGATGGGGGAGGTGGCAGCCCGCAGGGCTGACGGAGGGGGAATAGTAGCACAACGCGCGGTCAACGATTCGGCGACCCGGGCGACGTCTTTCAAAACCTCTGCTGCCGGCACGCGAATGATTTCCACGCCGAGCGCTTCAAGCATGGCTCCTCGCGCGGCGTCACGTTCCGGCCGCCCGGCAGCATCGTGGGCAATCCCGTCGATCTCGATCCCGATGCGGCATTGGGCACAATAGAAATCGAGGACGAAGCCACCGATGGGGTGCTGGCGGCGGAACTTGACGCCCATCGGGCGCGTGCGCAGGACGCGCCAGAGCAAGACCTCGGGAAGCGACATTTCGCTTCGCAACCGCCGCGCTGCGCGCAATGCACGAGATGTATGGTTCTCCAAGCCCCCCCCTCCGTCAGCGCTATGCGCTGCCACCTCCCCCAGCGGGGGAGGATGACAAGAGGAAGCGACCCATCGAACTCACCCGAGCAGTCGTTCGTGGACGACCTTGCCGCCCTGCGTCAGGCGGATGGCGTTGCCGATTTCCTCGTCTAGCACCGGCCTGCCCTGCTCCTTGTCCCAGAAGGCGGAGAGGAAGTTGTAAAGGTTGCGGCTGAACAGCGCGGAGGCATCGGCCGGCAGGTGCGCGGGCGTGTTGGAATAGCCGACGATCTTCACGCCGTGCTTCTCCACCACCTGATCGGGCACCGAACCTTCCACGTTGCCGCCCTGCGCCACGGCAAGATCGAAGATCACGCTGCCGGGGCGCATCGTGGCGATCTGCGCGTCGCTGATCAGGCGCGGCGCGGCGCGGCCGGGGATCAGCGCCGTGGTGATGACGATGTCCTGCTTGGCGATATGCGCCGAAACCAGCTCGGCCTGCGCCTTCTGGTATTCCTCGCTCATCTCGGTGGCATAGCCGCCGCTGCCCTCGCCCTCGATCCCCGCCACGCTTTCGACGAAGATCGGCTTGGCGCCCAGCGACTGGATCTGCTCCCTGGTGGCCGAACGCACGTCGGTCGCCGAAACCTGCGCGCCCAGGCGGCGCGCGGTGGCGATGGCCTGAAGCCCGGCCACGCCCACG
Source organism: Novosphingobium sp. SCN 66-18 (assembly GCA_001725355.1). Classification (GTDB taxonomy): domain Bacteria; phylum Pseudomonadota; class Alphaproteobacteria; order Sphingomonadales; family Sphingomonadaceae; genus Novosphingobium. Next base: position 59,927 of record MEGD01000026.1, on the reverse strand, counting down.
CCCATGATGAAGGCCTTGGCCGCGCTGACCGTGCCGGCCGCCGTCATCATCATCGGAAAGGCGCGACCATAGAGGTCCGCCGCCACGATCACTGCCTTGTAGCCGGCGAGGTTCGACTGGCTGGACAGGATGTCCATCGATTGCGCGCGGGTGATACGCGGCATGAATTCCATCGCCAGCGCTTCCAGGCCGGCAGCGGCATAGGCGTCCACCCGGTCCCGCCGGCCGAAAGGATCAAGCCCGGCGACGATCCACGCCCCGGGCTTCACGCCAGACAGCAGATCGGCCTCCGGCCCCTGCACGCCCAGCACGATGTCCGCGCCCTTTGCCGCGCCTTCGGTCAAAACCTCGGCGCCCGCCGCGCGGTAATCGTCATCGGCGATCGAGGCAGTCGCGCCAGCGCTGCTCTCCACGCTGACCGTGGCGCCAAGGCCGATGAACTTTTTGACCGTTTCCGGCGTCGCCGAAACCCGGCTCTCTCCCGTCGCGCGTTCCCGAAGGACGGCGATCCTTATGGTTTCGCCCACGCGCCGGTTACTGGATCACCACGATAACGAAAGCGACGATCAGCACGATCACCGGCACCGAAATCTTGATGAGGTTGATGAAGCCGGCATAGGTGGCCTCGGCGGCCTTCATGTCGTTCGCGGAAGTCATGATCTACCTCTTTCCCCCGGCGCACCGAAGCGCCTTCGCGGCCTCTCTAACGGCACCGCCCCGTTCGCTCAAGATCGAACCGCGTTCTTCGCGCCTCCGCGCCGCTGCGTGACGATCGCCACGCTTAACAGGGTCTTTACCCGATAGGCGTAACAGAAGCGCGGATCATTGACCGGGAAGACCATGGCAGAGCCCGAAGACCGCCTTTTGATGTTGATCGATGACGAGCCGGCACAGTGCCGGCTGATCACCGCTCTTGCCGCGCGGGAAGGATGGCGCACGATCATCGCGCGCGATTCCGAAACCGCGATCGCGACCCTGGGTACGCGGCAGGGGATGCAGCTTGGCGCGATCATCCTCGATCAGTGGGTGCCGGGCGACGATGCCTGCGCGCTGATTGCCGAACTCAAGGCCCGCCGGCCCGCTCTGCCCATCCTGATGCTCACCACCAGTTCCTCGCCCCTGCTCGCGGTGGAAGCCATGCGGGCGGGCGCCACGGACTATCTCATCAAGCCGGTCGCCCCGGATCGCCTGCTCCAGGCGCTGCGCAGCGCGACCACGCGCGAGGCGCCGGCGGTGGAACTGCAACCGCTGACCGAAAAGATCGGCGCCGCGCTTGATTTCGATTCGATGATCGGGGCCGCGCCCTCGTTCCGCGCCGCGCTCGCCGTGGCGGCCAAGGCCGCGCGCACGCAGGGCACCGTGCTGATCGAGGGCGAGACCGGCAGCGGCAAGGAGATGCTGGTGCGCGCGATGCACGCCGCTTCCCCTCGCGCCAAGACGCCGCTGCGCATCGTGAACGCCGGCGGCATTCCCGGCAACCAGATCGAATCCGTGATGTTCGGGCATGAAAAGGGCGCTTTCCCCGGCGCGTTCGAACGGCAGGCCGGCGCGCTCCAGCATGCCGATGGCGGAACGCTGGTGATCGACGAGATCGACCGCCTCAATCCGCATGTGCAGGAACGCCTGCTGCAATTCCTCGAACGCGGCGACGTGCAGCCGATCGGCGCGCGCCACCGCTTCCGCGTCGATGTGCGCCTGATCGCGTGCAGCAACAGTTCGCTGCGCGAATTGCAGCATGTCGGGCTGTTCCGTCCCGAACTGGTCGACGTGCTCAGCACGGTGCTGGTCAGCCTGCCGCCCTTGCGCGAACGCAGCGGCGACATTCCGGCGCTGACCCGCCATTTCCTCGCCCGGATCGGCGAGCAGCCGGGCCTGCGGCATCTTGGCATCACCGATGGCGCGCTGGCCCTGCTTTCGGCCTACGACTGGCCGGGCAATGTCCGCCAGTTGCAGGCCACGCTGTTCCGCGCCGCCGTGTTCTGCGACAACGAGGCGCTGACCGCGCAGGATTTCCCCAATCTCTCGATGATGGTCGGTGAAGCGCCGCGCCACAACCCGCAGCACAGCGAAGGCGCGGGCGTCATGCTCTATGCCGCCGACGGCAACCTGCGGCCGCTGGAAGAGATCGAGGCCGACGTGATCCGCCTTGCCATCGGCCACTATCGCGGCCGCATGAGCGAGGTGGCCCGCCGGCTCGGCATTGGCCGTTCCACGCTCTATCGCAAGCTGTCGGAACTGGGCATCGACAACGCCGCTTAGGGCTGGATAAGTTCCAAACGGAGCAAATGCGGGCTCCACGTGATGAAAACAGGGGTTGGCGGACCGTCACCCGGACCCCACATCCGCTCGTCCTGAGCCTGTCGAAGGACGCGCACCGTGCTCGCCCGGCGCGCTCTAAAACTCAAGATCAATCCGTATCTCGCGTCCTTCGACAAGCTCAGGACGAACGGGGTTGCGCAGGCTCAAGGTGCGTTATGGTGCCTGCGTCCGGAACGACCGCCCCGGCGAAAAGAGCGGGCATTGCTATACAGGGCGTTGCACTTCATCCTCTCGTGATGAAAAACAGTCTCACGTTGGCGCTATTTCTCTTGGTTCCGGGACTGTCAGGATGTGACCACAGGCAGCGCACATACGACATGGATTGTTCGAACCCACCTGTTACCTGGGGGACCGCGAAAGACGGAATCGATGAACTCGCTCCAATAGTTACAGTGTCAATCGATGCGAACGGCGCTGTGAAATGGGCCGGGAGCGCTGCCTCGAATGATCAATTGAAAGCCTATCTTATTCAGGCGGAAAAATTATATCCCTCGCCCACACCAATACTGGAGGTTTCTCCGACTGCTCCCTGCCAAAGAGTTGAGGAGGTTCGGGCAACTATGATGGCCTCCCCTATCTGCAATAGGTGGCACCAAGCTTGTAGCGAAGGTCGAAATCCAAAGCAGTGGCACACCGTCGGCAATCAGTGATGCCCCTAACCGCGTCGCCATTCGGAATGGCCCCGGTAGGCTGAAAGCCGCATGCGCCACGCCCATCCCGATCAGGGCAGCGGTTCGCCTTCCAGCGTGATCCGGTGCATCTCGCGCCGGTGGCCGTGATAGTCGTTGAGCGCATAGTGCCAGGTGGCGCGGTTGTCCCAGAACGCCACCGATCCTTCCGCCCAGACGAATTCGGTCGCGAAATCGCCCTCCACGCAGTGCTTGTAGAGTTCGGCCAGCAATTGCCGGCCCGCTTCCTCGTCGCGCCCGACCACGCCGATGGTGAAGGCCGGGTTGACGTAGATCGCCTTGCGCCCGCTCAAGGGGTGCACCAGCGCGATCGGGTGCGTCACGTCGGCCAGCACGTCCGCCACGGCGGCGTTGCCGAAGCGGCCCTCGCGGGTATCGGCGTTGCGCAGTTCCTCGCGCACGTTCGTGCCGAAGATGTGTTTCGCCGAATGGACCGCGCGCGCGCCCTCGATCTCGCGCTTCAGGTAGTCCGGCAGCGCGTCATAGGCCGCGTACATCGAGGCGAACAGCGTGTTTCCGCCTGATGGCGGCACTTCGCGCGCCAGCAGGATCGAGCCGAGCGCGGGCACTTCGTCATAGCTATGATCAGTGTGCCAGCCGCCGCCGATGTTGTCCTTCTGCGCGGCTTCCTTCACCACCAGCGCGATTTCCGGATAGGCCGGGTGCGCGGCGAAGAAGCGGTTGATGTTGATCTGGCCCCAGCGCCGGGCAAAGGCGATGTGCTGGTCCTCGGTCAGGTGCTGATCGCGGAAGAAGACCACGCCGTGGTCGACGAAGGCCTGGCGGATCGCGCCGAACTCTTCATCGCTCAGCCGCGCCAGATCGACGCCGGTGATTTCCGCGCCGAAAACGCCCGTCTGCCTGATTTCCATTGCCATGCCTGCTCTCCCGGGACAGCCTTGGCATTCACCATGCCAATTCTTCCCGGGCAGGCAATCGAAATTGCACCCGCTTCCCGCCGGACGATGGAGCCGGCCGGCGGGAAACCGGCAATCAGACCGCCGCGCCGTGGCAGTGCTTGTACTTCTGCCCCGAACCGCAGGGGCATGGCGCGTTGCGGCTGACGCCCTGTCCGGCGAAGGGATCTTCCGCACCAACCGGTGGCAGCGTGGCGAGGCTCGCTTCCGCCCCGCCCAGCGCGCCCAGCATCGCGGCGGCGCCCGGCACCTGCACCGCGTCGTTCTCGCCGGTGAACGGATCGATGTGGCTAGTCAGGAAATCGGGCAGTTCGGGAAGCTGGAAATCGTCCGCCGGCCGCATACGGATTTCGCTGGTCATCAGGATACGCGTCACGTCCTCGCGGATCGCGTCCAGCATCTTCTCGAACAGGCCGAAGGCTTCCTGCTTGTATTCGTTGATCGGCGTCTTCTGGGCATAGGCGCGCAGGAACACCACCTGCCGCAGCGCGTCCAGCGTGGCGAGGTGCTCCTTCCAGTGGTGATCGAGGCGTTCGAGCAGGATCGACTTTTCAAGCCCGCGCCACGATGCCTCGTCGAGCGCGTCGACCTTGCCCGCCATGTGCGCGTCGGCCAGTTCGGTCAGGCGTTCCTCGATGATCTCGGGCTCGACCGCCTCTTCCTCCATCCACTGTTCCAGCGGCGCTTCCAGGCCCAGGGTATCGGCCACGCGCTGGCGCAGGCCGTCCACGTCCCACTGTTCCGGATAGGAGCCCGGCGGGCAGGCGTCGGCCACCAGCGCGTTGATCGTGTCGTGGCGCATGTCCACCACCACTTCGCCGATCGCGTCGGCGTCCATGATGTCGGCGCGCTGTTCGTAGATCACCTTGCGCTGATCGTTCATCACGTCGTCGTATTCGACGACCTGCTTGCGGATATCGTAGTTGCGCGCCTCGACCTTCTTCTGCGCGGTCTCGATCGCCTTGGACAGCCAGCGCGAACCGATCGCCTCGCCATCGGCCAGGTTGGAGTTCATCATGCGGGCGAACAGCGTGTCCGGCCCGAAGATGCGCAGCAGGTCGTCTTCCAGACACAAGTAGAACTTCGACAGGCCCGGGTCGCCCTGACGACCCGAACGGCCGCGCAGCTGGTTGTCGATGCGGCGGCTTTCGTGCCGTTCGGTACCGATCACGCACAGGCCGCCGGCTTCCAGCACCTTCTGCTTTTCGGCGGCCACCTCGGCGCGGATGCGTTCGATCGCGGCATCGCGCTCAGGGCCTTCCGCGATGTCGCGAAGCTCGTCGGCGATGCGGAACTCGATGTTGCCGCCCAGCTGGATGTCGGTGCCGCGCCCAGCCATGTTGGTGGCGATCGTCACCGCGCCAAGCCGCCCGGCCTGCGCCACGATATGCGCTTCCATCTCGTGGAAGCGGGCGTTGAGCACGCTGTGCTTCACGCCTTCCTTGGTCAGGAAGTCCGAAAGCAGTTCCGATTTCTCGATCGAGACGGTGCCGACCAGCACCGGCTGCCCGATCTCGTAGCGTTCGCGGATCAGCTTCGCGATGGCACCGAACTTGTCCAACGTGTTCTTGTAGAACTCGTCTTCCTCGTCGATGCGCATGACCGGCACATTGGTGGGGATCGAGACCACGTTCATCTTGTAGATGTCGAAGAATTCGGGCGCCTCGGTCGCGGCGGTGCCGGTCATGCCCGAAATCTTGGGGTACATGCGGAAATAGTTCTGGAAGGTGATCGAGGCCATCGTCTGGTTTTCCGGCTCGATCCGCACGCCTTCCTTGGCCTCCACCGCCTGGTGCAGCCCGTTCGACCAGCGGCGGCCATCCATCATGCGCCCGGTGAACTCGTCGATGATGACGACCTTGTCGTCCTTCACGATGTAGTCGATGTCCCGCTTGAACATGACGTTGGCCTTGAGCGCCTGGTCGAGATGGTGGACGACCATCGTGTTCTCGACGTCATAGAGGTTCGAGCCGACCAGCAGCCCGGCTTCCTCCAGCTTGCGCTCGATCCATTCCACGCCTTCTTCGGTCAGCGTGATGTTCTTGGTCTTCTCGTCGGCTTCGTAAAGCTCGGGTGAAACCTGCTTCACCACGGCATCGACCGAGATGTAGAGGTCGCTCTTGTCGTCGGTCGGTCCGGAAATGATCAGCGGCGTGCGCGCCTCGTCAATCAGGATCGAGTCCACCTCGTCGACGATCGCGTAGTTGAACGGACGGTGCACCATCTGCGACCGCTCGTGCTTCATGTTGTCGCGCAGGTAGTCGAAGCCCAGCTCGTTGTTGGTCGCGTAGGTGATGTCGGCGTTATAGGCCGCGCGGCGTTCCTCCTCGTTGAGGTTCGGCACGATCACGCCCACGGTCAGGCCCAGGAACGTGTAGAGCACGCCCATCGTCTCGGCGTCGCGCCGGGCGAGGTAGTCGTTGACGGTCACGACGTGGACGCCCTTGCCTTCCAGCGCGTTGAGGTACACCGCCAGCGTCGCCACCAGCGTCTTGCCCTCGCCGGTGCGCATTTCCGCGATCTCGCCCCGGTGCAGCACGATGCCGCCGATCATCTGCACGTCGAAGTGCCGCAGGCCCAGCGTGCGAACCGAAGCCTCGCGCACGGTGGCGAAGGCTTCGGGCAGGATGTCGTCGAGCGATTGGCCCTGATCGAGCTGTTCGCGGAACTTCGCGGTCTGCGCCTTGAGTTCCTCATCGCTCATCGCCTGAACCTGCGGTTCGAACGCGGCGATCTTGCGCACGATCTTGTCGAGCGACTTCACGTAACGGTCGTTGGACGAGCCGAAAATGGCCTTGGCGAGCGAGCCGAGCATGGGAATATCCTGAATTTGGAGAGATGTAGGGGCCGCGCGCGTCGCTATGGCGTGCCGGCGCGGCGTCTGGTCGGGGAAAGCGGGTCCGAAAACGGGCGGCTTATTCGCGCCCGCGATCCGAAAGCAGAATGCCGCAGGTCCGCGCCAGTGCCACCGTGGGCAGGCGCAGCATCTTGCGCTGCACCGTCGATCGCTTGCGGGGGGCTTGTCCGCCCTGCCCGACGCAGCTTTGCGCGCGCGGCGCGGCAGGCGTGGCGACCGCCACCGAAACGCCCGAATCCGCCACTTCCATCCGCGACGTCGCCAGCGCGACATCGGGGAAGGAAAGCCCCGTCAACAGGGCAAGAAGGGCGAGCAGCAGGCGCATTCAGCGTTTCAGATAGTGTCTCTCGCGCGATCCGTCCATGCCGAACCGGCGGGAAATGCCTCCAGCGTCAATCTCAATTGCAGGTGGCGTTGGCGATGACCCGCAATGCCGCCGCCGGATCGCCATCCGCCTGCGGCCGGCAATCGCGCGACCACATCCACGGACCGGCGCGCGGCACGATCAGCACGGGCTGCGTCTGCTCGGGCAGAACCCAGCGAATCTTATTGCGGTAGTGCCCCGCTTCCGCCTTGCCCCCGGCGTCGGTCGCGGGGTTGAACCGCGCCCGCGTGGAAACGAGGCGGCAGGTGGCTTCGTCCAGCGCGGGGGAACCGCTGCCAGCCGTCACCGTGCACCCTGTCGGCACGCCGTCCGCGCCGACCGCCACATCAAAAGCGACCGCACCTTCCGCGCTGGCAGCCAGCGCGTCCTTGGGATAATCGTCCGCGCCGATCCAGGTGCCAGGATTGTTGCTCGGCGTCGGTCCCTTGGGAGCGGCGGCCTGCGCGGCGCTCGCGCAGGCAAGGCCTACGCAAGCAAAGGAGGTCATGGCGGTCAGCAACAGGGTCTTGATACGCATGGCCGCCTCCGTGCCCGGAATTTTCCTTCGGGTAAAGCGTCAAAGCGGTCATCGGCACCGGGCATCGAAAACACGCCCGCGCTGCTTGCGATGCGCGTGGCGGAGAGCTAACCGCTTGGCCCATGTCAGACGCCGTCTCCCCGCTCGCCACGCCCTTTCCCGCTCTTCCGGCCATCGCCGGAGTAACGCCGCGCGTCGCCCGTGCCGGCTACAAGGACTGGGGCCGATGCGATCTGACCTATGTCGAACTGGCGGAGGGCACCTCGGTAGCGGGCGTGTTCACCCGCAACGTCTGCTGCTCCTCGGAAGTCGAACTCGGCCGCATCTACGTGAAGCAGGGACTTGGCCGCGCGCTGGTGGTCAACGCCGGCAATTCCAACGCCTTCACCGGCTATCGCGGGCGCGAGGCGGTGGAGCAGATCATGGCGCAAGTGGCCGACCATCTCGGTTGCGCGAAGGAACAGGTATTCGTTTCCTCGACCGGGGTGATCGGCGTGCCGCTGCCCAAGGACAAGGCGCGCGCCGGCGTGGAATCCGCGCTTGCCGCACCGGAATGCACGTGGGAGGAAGCCGCCCGCACGATCGGCACGACCGACACCTTCGCCAAGGGCGCCACCGCCACCGCGATGATCGGCGACACCACGGTCACGCTCTGCGCCATCATCAAGGGATCGGGCATGATCGCGCCCGACATGGCGACGATGCTGGGCTATGTCTTCACCGACGCGGCGGTGGAGCCGGCCTTCCTCCAGCAGTTGCTCTCGGCGGCGAACCTCAGGACGTTCTCCTGCATCACGGTCGATAGCGACACGTCCACCAGCGATACCGTGCTGGCCTTCGCCACCGGCAAGGCGGGCAACGCGCCGCTGGCCTCGTTTGACAGCCCCGGCGCCGATGCCTTCGCCGCGGCGCTGGAAGACGTCTGCCGCCAGCTGGCGCATCTCGTGGTCAGGGACGGCGAAGGCGCGCAGAAGTTCATCACCGTGCATGTCACCGGCGCGGTCAGCGACGAGAGCGCCCGCCGCGTCGGCCTGGCCATCGCCAATTCGCCACTGGTCAAGACCGCCATCGCCGGGGAGGATGCCAACTGGGGCCGCGTGGTCATGGCCGTGGGCAAGGCCGGTGAACCGGCGGACCGCGACCGGCTGTCGATCGGCTTTGGCGGCACCTGGGCGGCGAAGGAAGGCCAGCCGCTCGCCGACTATGACGAAGCCCCGGTCGCGGCGCATCTCAGGGGCCGCGAGATCGGCATCGAGGTCGATCTCGGCCTGGGCGACGGCAGCGCGACGGTGTGGACCTGCGATCTCACCCACGGTTACATCTCGATCAACGCCGATTACCGGAGCTGATCCGCGATGCTCACGATCTGGGGACGGCTCAATTCGCACAACGTCAAGAAAGTGGCCTGGGCCGCGATCGAGATGGGCCTGCCGCACCACCGGATCGACATGGGAGGCCCGTTCGGTTTCACGCCGGAATACCTGGCGAAGAACCCCAACCGCATGATCCCCACGATTGAGGACGGCGATCTGGTGCTGTGGGAATCGAACGCGATCCTGCGCTATCTGGCGGATCGCCATGCCCCTTCCTTCCGCGCCGACGATCCCGCCATCCGCGCGGCGGGCGACAAGTGGATGGACTGGCAGTTCCATTTCGCCGACGCGCAGCGTGATGCGTTCTTGGGCTGCGTGCGCGAGGGCAAGGACGCCAGCGACCCGGCCGTGGCCCGATCGGCCGAAGCCTCGGGCGCGATGATGCGCATTCTCGACGCCGAACTCGCCACGCGGCCGTGGTTGTCGGGCGATCGCTTCGGCATCGCCGACATCCCGATGGGCGTCTATGCCCACACCTTCTTTAGCTTGGCGGTGCCGCGTCCCGATGTGCCGCATCTGGCCGAATGGTACGCCCGGCTGCGCCAACGGCCCGGCTATGCCAGCCAGGTCATGATCCCGCTGACATGAGCGGAGACCGAAGCGGAGACTGGACCGGCGGCTGTCTGTGCGGCACGGTCCGCTACAGACTGGCCAGCCCGCCGACCGGCGCGGGCTGGTGCCATTGCCGCACCTGCCAGCTCAATTCCGGCAGCCCGGCCATGGCCTTCGCCTCGGTCTCCGCGGATGCCTTCGTGATCGAACAGGGCCTTGCGTCCATCGGGCGGGCATCGTCCAGCGAAAGCGGCGAACGCTGGTTCTGCCGCGCCTGCGGAACGCCGCTGCTGATGCGCGACAAGTCGGCCGCCGCGACCACCGATTTCAGCCTAGCCACGCTCGACCATCCCGAACGCGTCACGCCGGGCTTCCATATGTTCTACGCCAGCCGCATCCCTTGGGCGGAGCCGGCCGACGATCTTCCCCGTTACCCGCGTTCGCGCGCCGAAGGACTTTCATGACGGAATCCGCTCTCGACACCGCCGTCGCCGCGCTTATGCGCGATATCGCCCAACGCACGCTGCTGCGGCACTACCTCCAGCTTGCCGATCACGAGATCGTGGCCAAGGCCGCGGACGATGTCGTTACCATCGCCGATACCGAAAGCGAGGCGCTGCTGATCGAGGGGCTGGCGAAAATCCTGCCCGAAGCGGCGATCGTCGGCGAAGAGGGCAGCCATGCCGATCCGGCGCTGATGGACCGGCTGGGCGACAGCCTGTGCTGGGTGATCGATCCGCTCGACGGCACCAACAATTTCGCCGCCGGCAAGCCGCCCTTCGCGATCCTGATCGCGCTGGCGGAAAGAGGCGAGACCGTGGCGGGCTGGATCTATGACCCCTTGATCGACCGCCTGTGCATCGCCCATCGCGGCAAGGGGGCGTGGGTGGATGGCGAGCGCGTGATGGCGCAGGCGACCGGGCAGGAGCCACCGGTTGCCGCGATCTCGCTGGTGTTCGTGGACAAGGACAAGCGCGAGGCGATGCGCCAGCATATCGCGCCGCACTATGCGCTCGTGGACATCCCGCGCTGCGCGGCGGAACAGTATCCGCGCATCGTGCTGGGCGTGAACGACCTGTCGATCTTCGAACGCACGCTGGCGTGGGACCACGCGGCGGGCGTGCTGTTCGTCAACGAGGCCGGCGGCAAGGCCGCGCGGCCCGATGGTTCGCCCTACCTGCTGGACCGGCATCTGGAGCCGGGCCTGATCGCGGCGGCCACGCCCGCGCTGTGGGATGCCATGGCGGAGAGGCTGAACGCGCTGCCAGGCGGGTGAGCCGATGCTTCGTCATTGCGAGCGCAGGCGAAGCAATCCAGAGTCCGGCGTGCCGCTCTGGATTGCCGCGGGGCTTCGCCCCTCGCAATGACGATTCAGGGCAAGGGGACGATTCAGGCTCAGCGTCAGAGAACGCTTTCGATCCAGCCCTTGAGCTGGCTCTTGGGCGCGGCGCCCAGCTTCTGCGCCACCGGCTTGCCATCCTTGAACAGCACCAGCAGCGGGATCGACTGCACGCCGATTTCGCCCGGAATGCCGGTGTTTTCCATGATGTCCATCTTGGCGATGGTCAGCTTGTCGCCCAGTTCCTCGGCGATCTCTTCCAGCGCCGGCGCGATCATCTTGCACGGGCCGCACCAGTCGGCCCAGAAGTCGACCAGCACGGGCTTGTCGGATTCGAGAACGTCGGCGGCGAAGCTGGCGTCGGTGACGGCTTTGGTGGACATCGGTAACTCCTTCTGGTCTTGGACGCCAATCTAAGCGGTCCGTGTCTTGAAACAACAGATCACGCGGGAAAGGATTCCTGCGCGGGGGAAAGGTCCAGCTTCTGCGCCGCCAGCAGCGCCTCCGGCAAGGCGAACAGTTGCGGCGTGTGGGTATAGAGCAGCGCGGCCTCCACGCGGCGGCCGGGGTGGATCACCTTCAGCGCCGCAACATAGGCCGCCATCTGGCGCAGATAGGCCGCCGGAATCTCCTCGATCCGCGCGGGCGGTCGGCGGGCGGTCTTGAAATCGACGATGCGGACCAGGCCGGGGCGGACGATCAGCCGGTCGATCGTGCCCGTCACCACGCGCCCTTCGACCACCGCCGCCAACGGAACTTCCGCGAGCGAATCCGGACCGAACACGTCCTGCCAGTCCGGATGATCGAGCACGGTGAGCGCCGCTTGCGCCATCGCCGCATGGTCTTCGGGCAGGAACTCCCCGCCCGCGCGCGCCAGCCAGTTCAGCGCGGCATCACGGCGGCGCTCGCGCGGCAGTTCGGGCAGGCGTTCGATCAGCTTGTGGACCAGCGTTCCCCGCCGCGCCGCCAGCAGCGCGCCCGGCCCCGGCCGGATCGGCGGATCGGGCGCCTCGTCCTCGCCCATGGCGGAGGGCGCGAGCGGGCGCGGCGGGCGTGGTTCGGGACCGATCGGCTGGAGCAGCACCTCGGGCAGTGCCTCGCGCGGTGCGACGGCCTCCGGCGTGGCGTCGGCAGCGGGCGAAGGGGCCTGCGCGCCCAGCTGCCGACGCCCTTCCCACAACGGGTCCGCGATCCACTCCTCGGTGCCGAACAGCGGCTCGAGCATCGCATACCAGCTTTCCGGCGGTACCTCCTTACGCCGCCCGCCCAGCGATCCGGTGACGAACAGCGCCTCCTCCGCGCGGGTCATCGCCACGTAGAGCAGGCGCCAGTGCTCCTCGCGCTCCTCGCGCGCGGCCTGCGCCTCGGCCTCGCGCACTGGCCCGGCCTTTTCCTCCTTGCGTAGCGGCGGCAGCGGCACCTTGCGGCTTTCGCCCAGCACGCTTTCAGTCACTTCCAGCCCGCGCACGGGCGAGGCATCCGGATCGTCGGCGGCATCGGCCAGAATTACGATCGGCGCCTGCAAGCCTTTCGAGCCGTGCACGGTCATCACCCGCACCAGCCCCTCGTTCTTACCCGCCTCGCGCTTCAACTCGCCCTCGCCCGCGTCGAACCACTGAAGGAAGCCGGTCAGGCTCGGCACGTTGCCGGCGGCATAGGCCATCGCGGCGTTGAGCAGTTCGTCGATGGGATCGTTGGCTTCCCGGCCCAGCCGCGCCACCAGCTTGCGCCGCCCCTGCCACGGCCCCAGCAACAGCCAGTGCAGCATCGCCTGGGGCGTTTCGTAGTCCGCCCGCGCCAGCAGCGCGCGCAGCCGCTCCATCGTGGCGTGCGTCTTCGGCCCCTCGCTGGCTCACAGGTGGTCCCACAGCCGCGTTCCGCCGGCGCGATAGCCGTGTTCGAGCAGCTCTTCCTGCGTCCACCCGATCAGCGGGGAAACAAGCAGGCCGGCAAGGCTGAGATCATCCCACGGCTGCGCGGCGAAGCGCAGCGCGGCGACAAGGTCCTTCACCGCCAGCGGCGCGCCCAGCCTCAGCCGGTCCACGCCCGCCACCGGCACCCCCTGCGCGTGCAACCGCGCCACGATCAGCCCGGCCAGTTCCTTGCGCTTGCGCACCAGCACCATGATGTCGCCCGCGGTGGCGTGGCGCGGCGTGCCCTTGGCCAGCGGGAAGCCGGTTTCCAGCCAAGCCCTGATCTGCCGCGCGAGCCGGTCCGCCAGATCGCGGTCCGGGCGCGAGAGCCAGCCTTCCGCCCCTTCCTCGCCGGCTTCGGGCGCTTCCTCATCCTCGCCGCCGGCCGCCAGCCCGACCGGCCGCCAGAGCGTGACAAGCCCCGGCCGTTCCTCGCCCACATGCGGTTCGGGCGGCTCGGCCAGCCCGAAGCGGTCCGGCCCGATATGCGCGATCGCGCGGTCGACGAACGACAGCACGGGTTGCGAGGTGCGGTAGGACCGCCCCAGCCCCAGCCCCAGCAGGGTCCGCGAGCGGTCGTCGAGCACCTCGGCCACATCGCGCAACTGGCGTTCAACGCGCGCCTTGGCCGCCGCGAAATTCTCCGGGCTGGTGCCCTGGAAACGGAAGATCGCCTGCTTGTAATCGCCCACCACGAACAGCGTGCGCAGCGCGTCGCCATGCAGGCCTTCGCCGGTGAAGAAGTCCGCCACCAGCCCGTCCAGCATGATGCGCCATTGCGCCGCGTTGGTGTCCTGCGCCTCGTCGACAAGGATGTGGTCGAACCGGCGGTCGAGCTTGAAGCGGATCCATTCCGCGCTCACGTTTTCGGTCAGCAGCGCCGCGGCCTTGCGGATCTGGTCGTCGAAATCGATGAAGCCTTCGCGCGTCTTGGCCTCGTCCCACGCCAGCGCGAAGCGGCGGCCCAGCGTCAGCGCCGGATCGAGCATCGCCGCCAGCGCCACCAGCGCCCGCCGTTCGCGCACCGCTTCCAGGCAAGCGATGACGCGCGCGGCATATTCGGGATAGTCCGGCGCCTTCTTGGCGATGTTGGTGGTGGAGCGGGGCTGGCCCGCCTTGGTCAGGAACTGCTCGGCCAGCAGGTCCAGCGCTTCCAGCCGCCGTTCGGGAGACAGCGCGATCCAGTCACCCAGGGCATTGGCCGCATCGATCCCGCTCTTCGTGCCCCATGCCGCATTGGCTTCCATGCACCACCGCACCGAGCGCACATCGAAGGCATCGTCGGCGCAGAGCGAGGCAAGGCCCGCTCCGTCCTCGTCCGCGTCCAGCCCCAGCGCGCGATTGATATTCTGGCGCAGCGGCAGTTGCCACCCGCGGGGTCCGAACCACAAGTCACGCGCGCCGGCGCAGCGCAGCAGGAACGCCTCGACCTGGTCCTGCGCCATCCGCAGGCTGAGATCGGACAGCGCGTCGAGCAGCACCTCGTCGCCGTGTTCCTCCGCGCTCACCAGCAGATCGGCCAGCACTTGCCGCACCAACAGCGCGCGGTCGCGGTCCTCCATCGCGCGGGTGCCCGGCATCAGGCCCGCTTCCACCGGGAAGGCAGAGAGCAGCCACTGGCAGAAGGCGTGGATCGTCTCGATGCGCAGACCCCCGCCGGGGCAGTCGAGCACCGCCGCGAACCGGCTGCGCGCGCGGGCCAGCGCTTCGGGGCCGTAATCCGCGCCGATCGCGATCAACTGTTTGGCCAGCGCGGTTTCGGGCAGGCGCACCCAGCTGGCCAGCACCTCGTTCACGCGCGTCGCCATTTCCGCCGCGCCCGCCTTGGTGAAGGTCAGGCACAGCAGATGCTCCGGCTCCACGCCGGGCTGCAGCAAAAGGCGCAGCACGCGCGCCGACAGAACCTGCGTCTTGCCCGTGCCCGCCGAGGCGCTGAGCCAGACGGTGCGGCGCGGATCGACCGCGCGCGCCTGGTTGTCCTTCAGCGGATAGACGCGGCTTGGCTGCTCCCCGCTCATGCCGCATCCCCCGCGCGGCCGCGGCCCTGCCATTCGTCCAGCCGCATCAGCTGGTCAAAGTCCGAATAGCCCGGAAGATCGGGATTGAGCCGCGCCGTGAACGGATCGCTGCCCAGTATCCACCGCGCGATCGCCTCGTCCAGATAGCCGCGCGTGCGGTCGAGGAACTCCTCGCGCGGGATGCCGGACTTGCGGCGGCCTTCCAGCACCGGCTCCTCCATGAAGCCGAAATCGCGCTCCCGGTTGCGCGCGAGCGACCAGTATTCGAACCGCGTCGGCGTGCCGCTCACCCCCTCGATCCCGCCGCCCTGCGCGATCAGGCCGACAAGCCCGAGCTGGAGCGCAAAGCCTTCCTCCACCATCCGCGCCGATGGCGGGGTGCCGGTCTTGTAGTCGACCACCGCCAGCGTGCCGTCGGGCAGGCGGTCGATCCGATCGGCGCGGCCGTGAATGCGCACGCCGTCCACCGTGATCTCGCCCTTTTTCTCCCAGGCCAGGACTTCGCGCCCCTCGCCCAACAGGCGGTCCTGCTCCGTTTCGATCCAGCCCAGCCCCGCCAACAGGCGCGGCCGCCACAGCCCGCGCATGAACGGGTGCGCGCTCATCTCCGCCAGCGCGCGTTCGGCCAGCGGGATCAGTTCGCCCGGCCGCGCGCCGGCATCGTGCCATGCTTCCAGGATCGCGTGGACGGCCGTTCCCCGCCATGCCGGTGTCGGGTCCGCATCGATGGGATCGAGCGCGCGCAGGCCCAGGATGGCGGAGGCATAGAACTGGTAGGGATCGCCGCGCAGCCGGTCGAGCGCGGTGACGGCGATCGGCACCCGGCGCTGTTCGGCCGATGGCATCGGTTCGGGCCGGGGATAGGGTGGCGCGGGCGGCGCATCGTCGAGCGCGCGGGCGTGGCGCACCGCGTCGTGCTCGTGCCGCAGTTCCCTGCCCAGCATGGCGCGGATGCGCATCAGGAAGCGCGACGGGATCGCCGGGCCGGCGGCATCGCGCTGCGCATGGCTCAGCACCACTTCGGGCGCGCCCAGCGCGGCGGCCAGATCGTGCGCGGCAAGGCCGATGCGGAAATCCGCGCCGGGAATGCCCAGCATCCGCAGCACCGGCGGCGCCAGCAGCGGATCGGGCGCGGGCGCGCCCGGCCAGGTGCCCTCGGTCAACCCCGCGCAGATAACCAGGTCCGCCCGGCTCATCCGCGCTTCGAGCAGGCCATAGATCGCCAGGCGCGGATGCCCGCCATAGGGCGGGCGCACCGCCACTTCGTCCAGCGCGTCGCGCAGCAGCACGGGCAGGTCGGCGGGATCGGTCTCCAGCACGACCTCGCCGGCGGCGTCGCTCCATTGCTGCACGAATTGCGACAGGCTGCGCCCGTCGGGCTGCGCCCAGATGCCCTCGCCGCACAGCGCTTCGGCGGTCTCGGCCAGCAGCGCCAGCGCCGCGCCCAGCGGCAGCGCGCCATCGAACAGCAGCAGCGGGGCCAACAGCGCCTCCGCCTCGTCCCACCAGTCGAACAGGCCGGGATAGCGCCGGTCCTGCTCCTTCACCACCGCGCGCACGGCTTCGAGGCCCGGTCCGGGGCGTGGCCCGCGCAGCACGAGATCGAGCTGGCGCACCCGCTCCAGCCATGCCGCGCGCCCCTCGCCCGCCATGACCAGCGGATGCGCCAGCAGCGCCAGCAGCGGCACCGGCGCGGCGCGTTCGGCCATGACTTCGGCAATCTGCAGGAAAAGCCGCCCCGCTGGCGTCTGCGGCAGGGGGCGGCCGGCGGTATCGTCCGCCGCGATGTTCCAGCGCGCCAGATGCGCGACCACGCGCACTGCCAGCGCCCGGTCCGGCGTAACCAGCGCGACGCGGCGTTCCGGTTCCGCCAGCGCCTGCCGGATCAGCACCGCCACCGCCTGCGCCTCTTCCTCGGGGTGCGCGGTTTCCATCGCGCGCACGCCCGAAAGCCGCCGCCGTTCCGCCGGCAGGCTCACCCACACCGTGCTGGCTTCAGGCGGCAGGAACAGGTTGGAAATCGCCTTGCTGCGTTCGGGCGGAGCTGCGGCCAGCCCCGCGCGGTGCCAGGGCTGCACCTCCCCGCGCGCCACGCCCATGCGGTTGAGCAGCAGCTTGAGGTGGTATTGCGGGTGCGTCACTACGTCGCCACGCGCGAACGGCGGGCCGCCCGGTTCCTCGGGCATACCCGCCGCGCCCAGCGCCTCCCACACCGGTTCCTCCAGCGCGAGATCGAGATCGGGCAGGATCACGCCGCCGTCCGGCAGATCAGCCACGGCGCGCAACAACCGCGCGACGGCGGGCGCGGCCGAAGTCACCCCGGCGGCGATCACAGGATGCGCCGGCGGGTTTTCCCGCCACGCCTGCGCCGCATGATCGAGCAGGCGGTTGCGCCGTTCCGGCGCGTCGATCTCGCCCCGCGCCTCCTGTTCGGCGCGCCAGCGGAACAGCACTTTCGCGAACAACCGCGTGCTGTCCATCCAATGCTGCGAAAGATCGCCCACCGCGCCAGTCACCGCTTCCTCCAGCAGCTTTTCGGGCGCGACATCCTCCACCGCCATCCGGTCCATGCTGCGCACGATCGACCGCGCCTGCCGCAGCAGGCCGGCTTCGCCGAGATTGCCCGGCTCCGGTTCCGCCCGCAGCATTTCGGCGATGCGCAGCAGGCGGAACACCGGATCGCTCGCCGGCGGCACTGCCGCACCCGGCCCCAGCGGGTCGAGCAGCGGCCCCAGCGTTTCGTCAAGATCGAGATCGCCCACCACGGCCATGCGCGGCAGCAGCAGCCCGCCCTCACCACTGGCGCGCACGAAAGCTTCCGTCACGGTGCGCACGGCGCGCCGGCTCGGCAGCAACAGCAGCAGCCGGGCCAGCCCGAAGCCGTCCTCGCGATAGCGCGGGATCAGGCCGGCGACGAGCGCGTCGGCAAAGCCACGGTGCGCCGCGATCGACCAGACTTTCGGTCCCGTGCGCGGCGTGCTGTCGCTCATCGGCTATCGCTCATCGCCGCCTCACATCCGGGTGAGCGCGGCCTCGGTCGGCGCGATCATCTGCGGTTCGCCAACCTCGTACCACAGCCCGGTGTGCGACACGCCATGAAGGCGCCCTTCGGCAATGGCGCGGTTCCACAGCACGCCGGTAGAGAACGATCCCTCGGGCGCATCGCGCAGCAGGCGGTGCGACACGATCTGCAAGCCGGTGTAGATGAACGGCGCGATCCGGCCGGCGCGGCGGCGCGTGATCCGCCCTTCCTGGTCGAGATGGAAGTCTCCCAGCCCCTGATAGTTGAACGCGCGCGCATGGTTCACCAGCAGCAGCAGCGCGTCCATCTTCTCCGGGTTCCAAGCGTCGCTCAACGCGCCGAAGGCGTTGCGCGGGCCATCGAGCCAGATGTTGTCGCTGTTCACGCAGAAGAACGGATCGGCATCGATCAACGGCAAGGCGCGGATCATGCCGCCGCCGGTTTCCAGCAACGCCTCGCGCTCATCGGAAATGGCGATAGCGGGGTCCCGGCCCTGCTGTTGCCTCTGTTCGAGATAGGCCTCGATCTGGTCGGGCAAATAGTGGACGTTGACCACCGCGCGCGCGACGCCGGCTTCTTCCAGCTTGTCGAGCGCGTAGTCGATCAGCGGCTTGCCCGCCACGCGCACCAGCGGCTTGGGCCGCGTCGCGGTCAGCGGCCGCATCCGTTTGCCGATGCCGGCGGCCATGACCATGGCCACATCGCTGGCGAGAGGCCGGGTCATACCCCAAACACCCCGCCGCCCGCCGCGCGCACCTCGCCCGGGATATTCGCATCGAACCAGCGCGCCACCGGCGCCAGCGCGGGATGCGCCAGATCGCGTTCGAGCATCGCCCACACACGGGGGATATAGCCAAGGTAGCGCGGCTTGCCGTCGCGCTTCCACAGGCGCACGAAAATGCCCACGATCTTGGCGTTGCGCTGCGCGCCCAGCACCGCGTAATCGGCCAGGAAATCGTCGCCCGGCCGCGCCCGCTCGACATAATAGTCGAACATCGCGGCTTCGAGTTGGGGGCTCACGTCGCGCCGCGCATCCTGGAGCAGCGAAACGAGGTCATAGGCCGGATGGCCCGCCAGCGCATCCTGGAAATCGAGCAGGCCCTGCCTGTCCGTACCGCCCAGCAGCATGATGTTTTCGGCGTGGTAGTCGCGCAGCACCGTCACGCCCTCGCCCTGCCGGGCCAGCAGCGGCGCAAGCACCTCTTCCCACGCCTCGGCCCAGCCGCGCGCGTCCACCTGAAGCCCGCGCGCGGGGCAGAACCAATCGGTAAACAGCTTGGTCTCGCGCAGGTATTCGGCCATGCCATAGGGCGCGAACGGCCCGGCGGGCAGCGTGCCGGCCTTGAGCAGCGCGTCGATCGCGGCGCGATAGACCGCCTCCTCGTCCTGCGGCCAGGCTTCGACATATTCGCGCATCCGCACGTCGCCGAAGTCCTCGAGCAGGACGAAGCCCTCTTCCGCCCGTTCGGCCAGGATGCGCGGCGCGCGCAACCCGTTGGCATCGAGCCATTTCGCCGCGCGCAGAAACGGCGCGGGATCTTCCTGCGGCGGCGGCGCGTGCATCAGCATCGCATCGCCGGCACCGCCGCGAATGCGGAAATAGCGGCGGAACGAGGCATCGCCGGGCAGCGGATCGATCGTCGCGCCCGTCCAGCCGGCTTCGGCCAGAAACGCTTCGACGCCATCGGGGACGCCATCGGGTATCGTCAGGTCCATGATCCGCGCTCTATCCAATCCGGCCCCGGCTCGACAATGGCCGAACGCCCGCTTTCCGCCGATTCCAACAGGATTGAAAGGCAGCCGCGCTCGTGCGCGAAGCCGCCCGCGTGTTCGGGCCATTCGGCCAGCATCGCCGCCCCCATGCGATAATCGTCCAGTCCCAGTTCCTCCACTTCGGAAGGGTCTTCCAGTCGATAGAAATCCGCGTGGACCAGCGGCAGGCGCACCGCTGGCGGATCGTAGCATTCGATGATCGCGAAGCTGGGCGAAGGCACCTCGCCCTCGTGCCCCAGCGCGGCGATCACCGCCCGCGCCAGCGTGGTCTTTCCCGCGCCCAGTCCGCCCGAAAGCGCCACCACGTCGCCGGGCCGCAGCCGCCCGGCGATCCGCGCGGCCAGCGCTTCGGTCGCGGCGAGATCGGGCAAGGGCACGCGGTCGCTCACGGCAGGTCGACGATCGCGGTGGTTCCCTGCCCCGGTTCGGACAGGAGCTCGATGGTTCCGCCGTGCGCTTCCACCAGTTGCCGCACCAGCGGGAGACCAAGGCCCTGTCGCCGCTCCACCGCGCGGCCATCGGGCGCGACTTTCAGACCCTCCATCGCCCGCGCCAGCACCGCCGGCTCCATGCCGCCGCCGTTGTCGGAGATCACCACGCGCACCCCCTGCCGCTGGCGCGCGCATTCGATCAGGATGCGCCCGCCCGCCGGCGTGGCGGCAATGGCGTTGTCGACCAGTTGCCCGAAAGCCCGCGCCAGCCGCCGCGCGTCGCCCGTCACCGTGCCGACCGACGCATTGCCGCGCAAGTCAAGCGAGAGGCCCGCGGCGGAAATCCGCTCCGACCGCTCCTTGACCACGCCGGTCAACAGCGGGAACACCTCCACCGGATCGCGCGCCAACGGCAGCGTGCCGGCCTCGCTCTGCGACAGGTCGAGCACGTTCTCGATCTGCTCGCCCAGCCGCTCGACCGAGGCGAGGATCGCCGCCACGTATTCCTTGCCCTGCGGCGTCAGTTCACCGGCGATCCCGCTTTGCAGCAGTTCGGCAAACCCGCCGATCGACGTCAGCGGCGTGCGGAATTCGTAGCTCATGTTGGCGATGAAGCGCGTTTTCACCGCATCGGCTTCCACCAGCGCGGCATTGCGTTCACGCAGCGCGGTTTCGGCCTTCTGCGAATCCGTGATGTCCAGCACCGTCAGCAGCCCGTTGCCATCGGGCAGCGGCACACCCGCGAATTCCAGATAGCGCCCGTCGGCCAGCGCCAGCCGCCCGCTGCGCTGGCGGCGCTCCAGCGTCGCCGCCTGGATCACCTGGCCGATCGTGCCGACCTGCGCCGGGCGCTTCAGTTGCTGGGCTATGCGGTTGAGCAGCACGTCCGCGCGCGGGTGCGTATCGAGGAAGCTGTCCTCCAGCCCCCATTCGGCGACGAAACGGCGGTTCCACAGCTGCAATCGGCCATCGGGCGCGAACACGGCCAGTGCCTCGAACAGGTTGTCGAACGTGGCGGTGCGCGTGCGCAGCAGCGTGTCGCGCGTCGCCGAAAGCTGGAGCTGTTCGGTACGATCCTCGAAGATCATCAGCAGCCCGCCATCGGGCATCGGCTGCCCCACCACGCGCAAGTGCGTGCCATCGTGAAGGTGCCACGATTCCTCACGGGGATCGCGGGCGAGGAACCAGCCCTGCCGTTCGCGCCGCCATTCGGGGAAATCGCGCACTTCGGGCAGACGACCGGTATCGCGGATACGGTCGAGCACGCGATCGAACGGCGGGGTATCGGCCACCCACGCCTGCGGCACGCCGAAGATGCGCAGGAACGGCTGGTTGGCGAACACGAGATTCCGGCGTTCGTCGAACTGCGCAATGCCGGCGGACAGCGTATCCAGCATCTCGCGCTGGGCTTCGCGGAACCGCCGGAACTGGCGCATCAGTTCCTCAAGCTCCTCGATGTCCACGGCATAGCCGGCCACGCCCTCGTCTCCCAGCGGCAGGTCGCTGACCCGGACCGAACGACGCTGGCCGCCGATCGTGGCCGAAACAATGCGTTCGACCGGCGCCTTGCGCGCCAGCACGTGCCGCGCCACCTGCGCCGCAGTCAGCCCGTCGGCCGGCTCGATCAGTTCGATCCCTCGCGTGACGACATCGTCCGCGCTCTTGGCCCCCACCGCCTTCACATAGGCGCTGTTGACCAGCCGCAATTCCATGTCGGGGCCGCGAAACCACATCGGCAGCGGCGCCGCCTCGATCAAGCCGGAAAGCCCGGCAAAATCGGCGCGCGCGCCAGCCGCTTCCGCGCGCAGCTTGCGCAGTTCTGCTTCGCTGTCGCTGAAATCGAAGAACCACACCAGCGCCGCGCCGCCGGGGGAAACCTGCGGGTCGGCCAGATGCCCGCGCACCGCCAGGCAGCGCGTGCCGCCGCGCGGCGTCAGCACCATGCGGAACGCCGCGCCGGTCTTCTGCGCGCGCCGCACGGCATCGCTCAGTTGCGAAAGCTGCACTTCGTTGAGGCCGCGATCGCTCGCATCACCGGCGTCGAGTTCGGAAAGATAGCCCGGCATGGCATCGAGGCCGAGCCAGCCCGCCAATCGCGATGGCCCCTCGATGCGTCCGTCGGCCCGCACCAGCAGCGGCAGGGCGGGCGATTCGTCCACCATCCGAGTCAGCCGGCGCGCCAGCCGGTGATGCGCTTCGGCCTTGCGCGCCCGCCCGCGCGCGACAAGCACGGCCCAGCCCGCCGCAACGGTCCATGCGGCAACCAGCAGTCCCACGATGACCAGCACGGTCTGGTTCAGAAGCATCACCCCCTCGCTATGCGGGCGTTGCGCCGATGACAACCAGCACGCGCTTCAAATCTGGTGAGGAGCGCCGGGAAAGCCACCACATCGTGCGACGCCGCGAGGCGGCTGCCACGAAAACGGCCCCCGCAGCCATGCTGGGGGGCCGTATCGCTTGTCCGCCAAAGCGGAGACGGGTCAGTAGCGGTAGTGGTCCGGCTTGAACGGCCCTTCCGGCGTCACACCGATATAGGCCGCCTGCTTGGGCGAAAGCTTCGACAGCTTCACGCCCAGCTTTTCAAGGTGCAGCGCCGCCACCTTTTCGTCGAGATGCTTGGGCAGCACATAGACGTCGTTCTTGTATTGGTCGGACTTGGTGAACAGTTCGATCTGCGCCAGCGTCTGGTTGGTGAAGCTGGACGACATCACGAAGCTGGGGTGGCCGGTGGCGCAGCCCAGGTTCACGAGGCGGCCCTTGGCCAGCACGATGATCTGCTTGCCGTCGGGGAATTCGACCAGGTCGGTGCCCGGCTTCACTTCGGTCCACTTGTAGTTCGACAGCGCGGCGATCTGGATCTCGCTGTCAAAGTGGCCGATGTTGCATACGATCGCCATCGGCTTCATCGCCTTCATGTGCTCGGCGGTGATGACGTCCTCGTTCCCGGTCGCCGTCACGAAGATGTCGCAGCGCGTGACCGCTTCTTCCATGGTGACGACTTCGTAGCCTTCCATCGCCGCCTGCAGCGCGCAGATCGGGTCGATCTCGGTGACCATCACGCGCGCGCCGCCCTGGCGCAGCGAGGCGGCCGATCCCTTGCCCACGTCGCCGAAGCCGGCGACGCAGGCGACCTTCCCGGCCAGCATCACGTCGGTGGCGCGGCGGATCGCGTCGACCAGCGATTCCTTGCAGCCATAGAGGTTGTCGAACTTCGACTTGGTGACGCTGTCGTTCACGTTGATCGCGGGGAACGGCAGCTTGCCGTCCTTGGCGATCTGGTACAGGCGGTGGACGCCGGTGGTGGTCTCTTCCGAAACGCCCTTGATGGCCTTCACCGACTGCGTGAGGTAGCCGGGCTTCTTCTTGAGGAACGCGGTCAGCGCGCGGACGAACTCGGTTTCCTCGGCGTTCGACGGCTCGAACAGCTTTTCGCCGGCTTCCACGCGCGCGCCCCACAGCGCGAACATGGTGGCGTCACCGCCATCGTCCAGGATCATGTTGGCGGTCTGGTCGTCACCCCAGTCGAAGATCGAGCCGACATAGTCCCAGTAATCGGCCAGGCTTTCGCCCTTCACCGCGAACACGGGAATGCCGGCGGCGGCGATCGCGGCGGCGGCGTGGTCCTGCGTGGAGAAGATGTTGCAGGTGGCCCAGCGCACGTCAGCGCCCAGCGCGACGAGCGTCTCGATCAGAACGGCGGTCTGGATCGTCATGTGCAGCGATCCGGTGATCCGCGCGCCCTTGAGCGGCTGCGACGGGCCGAATTCCTGGCGCAGCGCCATCAGGCCGGGCATTTCGGTTTCGGCGATCGCGATTTCCGCGCGGCCGAAGTCGGCAAGCCCGATATCGGCGATCACATAGTCCTTTTCGGCATCGAGCACGCTGGCCACGAAGCATTCTCCTGGATGAGTTCAAGCCCGCCCGCCGGACCGCACGATAGCGGCCGACAGGTTCGCGGGTCTGGTCCCGCCTTAGCCGCTTGTATGAGCGGACGCAATATAAAGGAAACTTTATATGGCTGCGCTAACGTCTCGAAAGAACGCACACCCGCCAACCGCGCAGGACCGGGCGGGACGCCCTTCCCCACCGACGAAATTTCTCCCCCGCGCTTGCGCTCCGGTTGCGCCGCCTTGCGGCTGGCCTATATCCTCCCTGCTGTCATAGACCCGGCCGACAGGTCCGGGCGGCACATCCAGAAGAAAGGATACTGGGGATGACGATTGCGGTTGGAGAAAAGCTGCCCGACGTGAAGCTGGTCAAGGCCACGGCGGAAGGCCCCGAAGCGGTGCAGAGCGCCGACTACTTCAAGGGCAAGAAAGTCGCCCTGTTCTCGGTTCCCGGCGCGTTCACGCCGACCTGTTCGGCCAAGCACCTGCCGGGCTTCGTCGAGAAGGCCGCCGATCTCAAGGCCAAGGGCATCGACGAGATTGCCTGCACAGCGGTCAACGATCCCTTCGTCATGAAGGCGTGGGGCGCGGCCAACGGCTCGCCCGACGTGACCATGCTGGCGGACGGCAATGGCGATTTCGCCAAGGCCGTGGGCCTCACCATGGATGGCTCGGGCTTCGGCCTCGGCACGCGCGGCCAGCGCTTCTCGATGGTCGTGAACGATGGCGTGGTCGAACAGCTCCACGTCGAAGCGCCGGGCGATTTCAAGGTCAGCTCGGCCGAATACATGCTCGAAAACCTCTGAGCGCTTTCCGGCCCTTCTCCCGTGCGGGAAGGGCCGGACTCTTCGCTAGTCTTCAGAACGCCAGCTCTTTAGAATGATAGCCGCACGCGCCCGATCACACGGTCGCCCGCGTGCCCACCCGGCGCTCCGCCCTTCACATCGGTCCCGGTGTAATCCAGCCCGACCAGCAGCGGACCCCGCGCATAGTCCGCACCGATCCGCCAGTCGGTATAGGCCCCATCCGGTCGCAGCCGCGCCGCGCGCGCGGGATCCCGCACGCTGCCCCGCGAATGACCGAGCGAGGCCGAAAGGCTGAAGGGTGTTGCCGGAATGCCCAGCGCGGCATCGCCATAGAGGTACAGGTTGTCGCCGCCGATCGCGCTTTGCCGCGGGGCATAGCGCGCACCGGCCCCGACCCGCGCCGGCCCCAGCGCATAGCTGGCGCCCAGCCCGAGTTCGGCATAGTGAGCGGCATCGGCCGCGCCCGCGAACAGATGCCCGGAAACCAGCGCGCTCACGTCGAACAGGCCGATCGTCCAGCGGCGTGCCAGCGTCAGGTCCGCCACGGCATCCGCGCCCAGATGCCGAGCCGCGCCGCGCGTGGCCGCCAATCGCGCGGACAGATCGAAGCCCGCAAGCGAAACCGCCGCGTCTGCCGAAGCACTGGCCTTGCCCTCGCTCCAGCTCAGCCCGCGACGAACCTCGTCGGTCGTCGCCTCTACGCCAAGCGAGGGCATACCCTGTGCCTGCGCGGTCGCAGCACCAGCCATGAGGGCCGGCAACGCCAGCATCGTCACGCGGATCGCCATCAGCCTTCCCGATGCCCCGCGTGCAATCGCTCGGCGTCGGCGATCACCTCCTGCCGATCGTCCCGCGCGGCGGCGAGCATTTCGGCGCGCAACTGGTCGGTGCGCCGCGCCACTTCTCCGGCGATCGCGGATTCCTGCCCCTTGCACCATCCCGCGCGCATGCCGGTGAGCACACGCGGTCGCTCAAGCTGCCGGCTTGCGAGCGCGCCCGATGGCAGGCGCGCTTCGCGCCGAACGGTGAGATCGACGCTCCACACACAGCGCAGCGAGGCCATGCGCCCGCCCGGCCCCGCTGCGCCGACCTGGCGCTGCACCGTTTGCGTCACCACCTGATAGCGCGCCTCGACGGTGCCGCCGCGATGCTCGATGTGTTCGACGTGGTCCGGAGCGGCCTGCCCCGTCGCCAAGGCGGGCGTGGTCAGCCCCGCGCCGGACAGTAGTCCGGCCATCCACAATGCCTTCATGGTTCGGTCTCCTGCAATGCCCCGGCCTTGTTTTTCGCCGGTGACGGGAACGAACCTAGTGCGCCCGGCGCACCTGCAAAGCCCTGGAATTGTAATGTATTTTGTCTGGCGTGCAGACCTATCCCGGCAGCGCGTAGGTTATGGTCGCCTGCGCGACGGGATCGTCGGGATCACTCTGCCACAGCCGCACGTCGATCGTCGCCAGCCGGCGCCCCAGCTTCAGCAGGCGCGCCTCCGCGATCACCCGCGCCCGGCGCGCGCCGCGCAGGAACGCGATATTGAGGTTGCTGGTGACCGCCATCGCTTGCGGTCCGATGTGGGCGAGCACCACGGCATAGGCGGCCACGTCCGCCAGCGCCATCTGCGTCGGCCCGGATACCAGATCACCGGGCCGCAGGCTTTCCAGCCCCGGATCGAGATGCATGCAGGCCAGACCGGGGGCGATGTCCGTCACCACGCCGATCCGCGCGTGCGCTTCCTCCGGAAACGCCCGCAGCAAAAAGGCCTGCAGGTCCGGCACGGTCATCACGGGCTGATACTGCGCCATCGACAGCCCCTGATCCGAATGTTCGCGAGCCCGATCAGTAGCCCATCAGGCTCAGCACTTCCTTGCGGCTGCGCGAATCCTCGAGGAAACAGCCTAGCATCCGGCTGGTCACCATGCCCACGCCCGGCGTGCGCACACCGCGCCCGGTCATGCAGCCGTGCTGCGCCTCGATCACCACCGCCACGCCCTGCGGATGCAGGTTATCCCAGATGCATTGCGCCACTTCCGCCGTCAGGCGTTCCTGGATCTGCAGGCGCTGGGCAAAGCCGTGCAGCACGCGCGCGAGCTTGGAAATGCCCACGACCTTGCGGCTCGGCAGATAGGCGATCGCCGCCTTGCCCGTGATCGGCGCCATGTGGTGTTCGCAATGCGACTGGAAGGGAATGTCCTTCAGCAGCACGATCTCGTCGTAGCCGCCCACTTCCTCGAACTGGCGCGTCAGGTGGACGGCCGGGTCGTCGGCATAGCCCTGGCAATATTCGCGCCAGGCGCGCGCCACGCGCTTGGGCGTATCCAGCAGGCCTTCGCGCGCCGGGTCATCGCCGGTCCAGCGGATCAGCGTGCGGATAGCTTCCTGCACGTCCTGCGGCACCGGCTCCTTGCCACGCGCCATTTCTTCGTCGTCAGTGCCGGACTCGCAAGCCATTTCGTGTTCCCCTGATGCCGGGTTTCTTTTCCGGTCGCTTTGCACGTGGAATTACCCGCCGGGTAGTGCCTCGCGATATGAACCGCAATGCCCGCTTGGTTTCAGGCCCGCAAGAAGCACTTTGCTGCCCTCATGGGCATCGCCGGCGTGCGAAGAGCGCATCGCGTGCCCCGCCGCAAAGCGTTGGCGGCAGACGCCGGGCGCACGAAGCCAAGAATTACTGGTGCGGAATGACCAGTTCGTCAGGGTGCGCGACATTCAGATTGCTGCGCAGCAGTTCCCCGACCAGATCCGGATCGGCGTGCCGGGGATCGAGCAGGTTGACGCGGTTGCGCAGATGATCGCGCTCCGCCGTCAGTTGCGCCACTTCCTTCTGGCGCTGTTCCAGCATCCGGGCGTTCTCGCTCCAGGCCAGCAGTCCGCTCGGCCCGGCCAGCCCCATGGCGCCCAGAAACAGCAGCGCCAGCAGCGCCGCCGTCTGGGTCAGGCTTTCCTTGGGCAGTCGCAGAATGTGGCGGCGGCGCTTCATATTGTCACAGAATCATACTTAACCATTGGATTCAAGCCCTAATCCAATGGATCGGTCTGGCGCGCCGCTATCGCAAGCGGCGCCAGCCAGCAAGAGCAGCGGTCAATCGACCATCTGCATGACCGCGGCCTGCAATTCGCGGCGGGTCAGCAGCGGAGACTGGCGGGGGCTGAGAACAAAACCGCGCGAGCGGTCATCCGGTTGATGCAGATTGCGCATCCGGGGAAAACTGGAAACGAAATTGGAAAAAAACATGAATACCTTGAATATGTTATGCAATATGGCGCGTTGGCCGCGCCTTATTATGTGGCAGGGCGTTGTTATCGCCGTTTGCGGAACGCGCCGGTGCTCTGGACCTTTTCGCGGAACACGATGCGCCCCTTGGTCAGATCATACGGCGTCATTTCGACCTTGACCCGGTCGCCCACGATCGAGCGGATACGGAATTTCCGCATCTTGCCCGCTGTGTAGGCGATGATCCGGTGATCGTTCTCCAGGACGACGCCGAAGCGGCCGTCCGGGAGAATTTCATCGATCTGGCCGTCGAGTGTCAGAAGATCCTCTTTGGCCAAGGGATCAAACCGTTTCCAGGTTGACGGCCGAAGTCTTGCCGCGACGGTCGGTTTCCAGCTCGTACTTGACGCGCTGATCCTTGTTCAGCGTGGCCAGTCCGGAACGCTCGACGGCGCTGATGTGGACAAAGTTGTCGGGCGTGCCGTCTTCAGGCGCGATAAAACCGTAACCCTTGTCGGAATTGAAGAACTTGACGGTGCCGATAGGCATGGGGTGTTTCCTTTTCACGAAAACGAAAAACCCACCCGCAACAGCGCGGATGGAGCCGGTAGCGTGACAAAGGAAGGAGAGCCGTAAGCCGGCGTCAAATTCCGTCGAAAGCGACGATAGCAAAAGGAACCTAGGGCTTTTGCCGGAAAAAGTCAAGGTTCGCGCGGGAAGTGGTGCGCCCGACAGGATTCGAACCTGTGGCCCCCAGATTAGGAATCTGGTGCTCTATCCTGCTGAGCTACGGGCGCCCGCGATCCCTTTAGGGGGCCTCGTGCGCGCTGGCAATCGCGCTTGAGCGGAACATCGCGATCTGTGCGCGCCAATGCGCGTTGCGGGACGTCAGTTGGTTTCGCCGGGCGGCGCGATCGGAAACAGGACGGGTGCGATCTCGATGCCTTCCTCGATCAGCTCGCGCGCTTCCTCTGGCGTCGCCTGGCCGTGGATCGCCTCCACGTCCTTTTCGCCATAATGCATGGCCCGCGCATCGTCGGCGAAGCTGTCGCCCACCCATTTCGAGGATTTGAGCGCTTCGGCCTGCAACGTCGCCAGCGCCTTGAACATGGCGACCGCCTCGGGCGGAAGTCCTCCTCCCGCCATCACTTGCGGGGCGGAACCGCCCATCGCCACGGCCGGCGGCGATGGCGCAGCGGCCACCGCGGCGGCCTTGTCGGTCGGCACCACAGCCGGAAGCTGGTTGCCCTTGCGTCCCACGTGCGGCGCCATCACCGCCTTACCGATATCGCCGGAACCACAAACGGGACAGGTCAGGAGACCGCGCTGCTGCTGCTGCGCGAAATCGTCCGACGAGCCGAACCAGCCCTCGAACCGGTGTCCGCCGTCGCGGCATTCAAGATCAAAGACGATCATACGCAGCCGATTTAGGCATTTCGCGGCCCGCCGCAAGAGCCGCTCGTTTCATCCCGCCGGGATCGGCTGCTTGTTGATGAGGCTGGGCAGTTGCGCGCGCACTTCGGCGATACGCGCGGGGTCGAGCGTGGCGAAGCCAAGGCCCGGCTCCCCGCCCATGTCGAGCAGCACTTCGCCCCACGGATCGATGACCAGGCTGTGCCCGTAGGTTTCGCGCCCGTCCTCGTGCCGCCCGACCTGCGCCGTGGCGATCACGAAAGCGCTCGCCTCCACCGCGCGTGCGCGCTGCATCAAGTGCCAGTGCGCCTTGCCGGTGGGCACGGTGAACGCCGCCGGAATGGCGATGACATCGCATTGCCGCCGACCAAGCTGCTCGAACAGCGCGGGAAAGCGCACATCGTAGCAGATTGCCAGCCCTAGCCGGCCGACCGGCGTTTCGGCCGTCACCACGCTCTCACCGGGGCGATAGGCGGCGGATTCGCGCCAGCTTTCGCCGCTCGCCAGATCGACGTCGAACATGTGGATCTTGTCGTAGCGCGCCACGATCGCGCCACTGGCATCGATCAGGAACGAACGGTTGGCCCAGCGGCCTTCGCCCGATACGGCGTCATCACCGCGTTTCACCGCCAGCGATCCGATCGCCACCCAGATGCCGTGCCGCGCCGCCGCCGCGCGCACCGCCGCCAGCACGGGGTTGGCCTCTTCCGTCACGATATGCGGCGTCGCACGCTGGCGATCACGGTCGAGCAGGCCCGACATCTCGGGCGTGAACAGGATCGCCGCACCGCCATCCGCTGCGCGGCGCACGGCATCCACGATCGCCGCGGAATTGGCGGCGGGATCAACGCCGGTGGTCATCTGGAACAGCGCAACCCGCACCGGACCATCGGGCATGGTCATGCCTTAAAGGCCCAGCAGGGGATCAAGCTTGCCGGCGGATTCCAGCGCATAGAGATCGTCGCAGCCGCCGACGTGGGTTTCGCCGACGAAGATTTGCGGCACCGTCATCGCAGCGGGCGCGCGGGCGAGCATTTCCTGCTTCTTCGGGCCGCCCATGGTCACGTCGAATTCCTCGAAGGCCACGCCCTTCTTTTCGAGCAGCGCCTTGGCGCGCACGCAGAAAGGGCAGCCCCATTTGGTGTAGATATCGACTTTGGGCGTTCCGGCCATGATGTCCTCGTGTCCGGGCGCGTCCTGGAACGCGCCCTTCGCTGTTTGCATGCACGCGAAAATGCGCATCGGGGTCTTGAATTTCAACCGGGCTATCACACATCCCTTTTCGTGTCATGCGCCGCGCTGGCGGGCATGGCCACAAGGCCCAAGGGAATGCCGAACCGGGTTCCTGCGGGAGAGTGCAGATTGCTCAACAGAGGATATTGCCATGAACCGTTTTGATTTCACTCCCTATCGCCGCACCACCGTGGGTTTCGATCGCCTGTTCGACCTGCTCGAACGCCAGGCCCGCGCCAATGCCGGCGATAACTATCCGCCCTTCAACATCGAGCGCCGTGGCGAGGATGCCTACCGCATCACGCTGGCCGTCGCCGGCTTCAAGCCGGAAGACATCGACATCACCGCCCAGCAGAACCTGCTGGTGGTGAAGGGCGCCAAGCCGGATGCCGAGGACCGTCAGTTCCTCCATGTCGGAATCGCCAACCGCGGTTTCGAACGCCGCTTCGAACTGGCCGATTTCGTACGCGTGGAAGCGGCGGACCTTGCCGACGGGCTGCTCACCATCGACCTCGTGCGCGAAGTGCCCGAAGCGATGAAGCCCAAGAAGGTGCTGATCGGCGAACAGAAGCCGCTGAAGGTGATCGAAGGCGATGCCAGCGCCGCCGCTTGATCGCTTCCATCCGGTGCCGTGAAATCAGGGCCCCAACCCCTTCCGCAAGCGGGGGGAGCGAGACTTGCGCCGCCACAGGCAGCGTTAGTCGTAGCGGGGTGGGCTTGCCACGCTCCGCGTCTACCTTCTTGAATACGGCGGTCCTACCAGGCTTCCGCCACGTCGATCAGCGCCTGCCGGTCGAGGATGGTCACGCGCCCGCCCTTCAGGCCGACCAGGCCGTTTTCGGCCCAGGCCGAAAGCTGGCGGTTGATCTGTTCGCGTGACATGCCGGCGAAGTTGCCCAGTTCCCCCTGGCTCAGCGCGATCTTCAGCTTTCCGCCGGCGCCGTTTTCCTCGACGTTGGCGTTCTCGGCCATCATCAGGCGCAGCAGGAACCGCGCGAGCCGCGGGCCGGAGGTATAGGCCCGGTCCGCCTCGATCACCGCGTTGTTCTGGCGCAGGCGGCGGGCCATGGCGCGCAACAGGCGCAGCGCCAGTCCCTTGTGCAGGTCGATGATGTCGGCAAAGGCCGTGCGGCTCAGGCACAGCGCCTCGGTCGGGTCGATCGCCTCGACGCTGGCGGTGCGTTCCCCGCCGTCGAGGAACGCGATCTCGCCCAGCACATGCCCCGGTTCGGCATAGTCGAGGATGATTTCCCGCCCGTTCGCGGCCACCATGCTGACGCGCGCGAGGCCCTTGAGGATGATGAAGAGCGTATCGCCCTCCTCCCCCTGCGCCATCAGTTCCTGCCCTGGCTTGAACGTGCGCAGGTGCGCGCGGCGGATGATGTCGGATAGCTCTGCCTGCTCGCAATCGGCGAACAGGCTTTGCGCGGCCAGCGTGTCCGCAAGCTTGGCGGCGTCCATCGTTCAGTATCCCCCAGCAATACCCCGAACGGATTACGGGAATCCGCTCCACCGCGGACAAATAGCCAGAGGAAGCCGGCTTTGGCCAGTGCCTAAAGTTAACAAACGGTGAGGATTTGCGCCCCGGGCCGCGCTGGCCCGGCCTGTTTCAGAACAGGCGGGCCTGCTTGACCGCCGCCTCAATGAAGCCCCGGAAAAGCGGGTGCGGATCGAACGGGCGGCTCTTGAGTTCGGGATGGAACTGCACGCCGATGAACCACGGGTGGTCCGGCCGCTCGACGATCTCAGGCAGCAGCCCGTCGGGCGACATGCCGGAGAACACCAGCCCGCCCTTTTCCAGCGGTGCGCGATAGGCGCCGTTCACTTCGTAGCGGTGGCGGTGGCGTTCGCTGATCGTCGTCGAACCGTAGATCTGCGCGACATGGCTGTTGCCGTCGAGCCTTGCCTCATAGGCACCCAGCCG
>MEGD01000026.1:0-27343 GCA_001725355.1 Novosphingobium sp. SCN 66-18 | reverse complement strand
CATCGTGCCGCCCAGATCGCCGCCCGCCTGACGCTTTTCGAGCCCTTCGGGCGTCATCCATTCGGTAATGATGCCCACCACAGGCTCGTCTGTCGGGCCGAATTCGGTGGATGATGCCGCGGCGATGCCGGCGGTGTTGCGCGCGCCTTCGATGCAGGCCATCTGCATGCCAAGGCAAATGCCGAAGAACGGCACGTTGCGTTCGCGCGCGAAGCGGACGGAGGCGATCTTCCCCTCGGTACCGCGTTCGCCGAAGCCACCCGGCACCAGGATGCCGTGCATCGGTTCCAGATGCGCGGCGATCTCGCTGTCGTCCTTCTCGAACAGTTCGGCGTCGAGCCACTTGATGTTGACCTTGACGCGATTGGCCATGCCACCGTGGACCAGCGCCTCGTTCAGCGACTTGTAGGCGTCCTGCAGCCCCACGTACTTGCCGACGACGCCGATCGTCACCTCGCCCTCGGGGTTCTGGTGGCGGTCGACGATATCGTCCCAGCGGGTGAGGTCCGGCTCCGGCGCGGTCAGGCCGAAGTGGCGCAGCACTTCGGCGTCCAGCCCCTCGGCATGGTACTGCAGCGGCACCGCATAGATGCTCGATGCGTCCAGCGCCGGGATCACCGCCGATTTGCGCACGTTGCAGAACTGCGCGATCTTGGCGCGCTCGCCTTCGGGCAGCGGCTTTTCGCAACGGCACAGCAGGATGTCAGGCTGGATGCCCAGCCCGGTCAGCTCGCGCACCGAATGCTGGGTCGGCTTGGTCTTCAGCTCGCCAGCGGCCGCGATATAGGGCACCAGCGTAACGTGGACGAAACAGGTCTGGTCGCGGTCCAGCTCGTTGTGAAGCTGGCGCAGCGCCTCGATGAACGGCAGTCCCTCGATGTCGCCCACGGTGCCGCCGATCTCGCACAGCACGAAATCGAGGTCCTCGGTCTCGGTCTGCGCGAAGTCCTTGATCGCGTCGGTCACGTGCGGGATCACCTGCACCGTGGCGCCCAGGTAATCGCCCCGGCGTTCCTTGGCGATGATGTCGCGATAGATCCGGCCCGAGGTGATGTTGTCCGCCTGGCGCGCGGAAACGCCGGTGAAGCGCTCGTAGTGCCCCAGGTCGAGGTCGGTTTCCGCGCCGTCGTCGGTCACATAGACCTCGCCGTGCTGATAGGGGCTCATCGTGCCCGGATCGACGTTGAGATAGGGATCGAACTTGCGGATCCGCACGCGGTAGCCGCGCGCCTGCAACAGCGCGGCAAGGCTTGCCGCCATGAGACCTTTGCCGAGCGAGGAGACCACGCCGCCGGTGATAAATATGTACCGCGCCATGGGAGTCGGGCCTTAGCGTCAGAGGTTGAATGGACGCAAGCGGTTACCGGAGAAATTGCTCCGGCAATCCACAAGCTGGATGATTACGGCCCTTATGTGGCCGCTGGAACGGTCGATCGGCAACAAGCAAAGCGCCCGCCCCGCAAGCCTGGAAAAGGATGCGGGATCGGTGCGCGCTCTCTTGCGGGGTAACGGTTACTGCTTCGCGGCACCCTTGAGCGGGTCGGCCGGAACCGCCGCGGGCGCGGGCGCGCTGCCCTGAACGGGCGCAGCGGGCTGCTGGCTCGGCTGCTGACCTTGCGCCGGCGCCAGCGGATCGGCCTTGGGCGCCGGGACCGAACGGTCGAGCGAGGTGTCGATCGTGCTGCCCGAGCTGGTCCTTACGGCCAGCGCGGCCAGCGCGATGCTCAGCACCACGAAGGCCGTGGCCAGGATCGTCGTCGCGCGCGTCAGGAAATCCGCCGCGCCGCGCGCCGACATGAAGCCCGAAGGGCTGCCGCCAACGCCCAGGCCGCCGCCTTCGGACTTCTGGATCAGGATGACACCGACCAGCGCGGCCGCGACCAGCGCCTGCACGACGGTAAGGAAAATGAAAAGCGACATGATGTTCTGCCTGAAAGGATTGGGGCGCATGTAGGCCGCGAACCCGCCGATGGCAAGGCACCGGCTGAGGCCCGGCTGGCGCTCAGGCTTCGCCCGACC
The DNA here is from genome assembly GCA_001725355.1 of Novosphingobium sp. SCN 66-18. Taxonomy (GTDB): domain Bacteria; phylum Pseudomonadota; class Alphaproteobacteria; order Sphingomonadales; family Sphingomonadaceae; genus Novosphingobium. Next base: position 25,324 of record MEGD01000026.1, on the reverse strand, counting down.
CCGCTGCGGCGATGATCGGCAGGAACGCTTCCGCCGTCAGGCTCGCGCCACCCACCAGCGCGCCACCCACATCGGCCGCCGAAAGCAGATCCGCCGCGTTGCCGGCGTTGACCGACCCGCCATAGAGAATGCGCACCTTGTCCGCCGCTTCGCCATAGGCCGCGTTCAGTCGCGCGCGCACGGCGGCGTGCATGGCGATCACATCTTCCACCGCCGCCACGCGGCCGGTACCGATCGCCCATACCGGTTCATAGGCGACGGCGATCTTGCCCGCCGCAGCGGCGGCCTGTGCTTCGTCTCCCACCGGCAAAGACGCCGAAACCTGACCGGAAACCACCGCTTCGGCCTTGCCCGCGTCGCGCTCTTCCAGCGTTTCGCCCACGCAAACGATGATCGCCAGCCCAGCCGTCAGCGCGGCATTGGCCTTGGCACGCACGGCGGCATCGGTCTCGCCGTGATCGCGCCGGCGTTCACTGTGCCCCAGAATCACGAAATCGGCGCCGATATCCGCCAGCATCGCGGCGGAGACGTCGCCCGTATGCGCGCCCTTCACTTCGGCGTGGCAATCCTGCCCGCCGACATTCATCGCGCTCACCGCCTCGCGCAGCGTGTTGATCAGCGTGAACGGCGGTGCGAGCGCAACCTGCACATCGGGAAAGCGTTCGGCGGCACGGTCGATGGCACGGGCTTCGGCCAGCATGGCGCGCGTACCATTCATCTTCCAGTTGCCAACGATGAAAGGCCGATGAGTCATAGGCTTCGACTGGTCCCCCTAGCAAAACTCGGATTCGCGCCTCATGAACGTAAGCGAGGCGGACTGAATCGCCGCGCGGCTAACAAACCGCGCATAAGAATGCAAAACGGTTCCTCACAATACGGGGGAAAGCGTTCTCTGCCCGGGCGAAAGCGTTTCGCGCCGCGCGATCCCGCCGCTGGGCGCAGCCCCAGCGTGGCCCCAGCGCGACCATTGCAGGATTCGCGTTTGGTCCCTAAGGCAAGGCCCCTCGTTCGCGCGTGTGGCGCGCGCGCCGGCTTTTTTGGCCGGTCGCTGCTCCACGCGCGAACGTGTTGAACCGAAGTTACAAGATAGGCGATTGCCCCCGATGCTCGGCTTTTTCCGTTCCTTCCTCAAATCGCGCCTCGGCGTGATTCTGGCGCTGGTGTTCCTGGCGCTGATCGCCCTGGCTTTCGCTGGCGCGGACATCACCGGCAGCCGCTTCGGCGGCGTAGCGGGCGGCGATCGCGCAGCCTCCGTCGGCGGCGACCGCATCGGCATCGGCGATCTGGGCAAGACCGTCACGCGCGCGTTCGAAGCCGAACGGCAGCAGACGCCCACGTTGACGATGAAGGACTTCCTCGAACAGGGCGCGCTGGACGATGCGCTTTCCGGTATGGTCGATCGCACCGCCATGCTCGAATGGGGCAAGAAATACGGCATCGTCGCCAGCAGCCGTCTTATCGACAGCGAAATCGCCAAGATTCCCGCGTTCCAGGGGCCAGACGGCAAGTTCAGCCAGACCACCTACAAGCAGCTCATCGCCCAGCGCGGCCTGACCGAAGCAGGCGTGCGCAACGATATCGGCCAGGGTCTTGTCGCCCGGCAGATCCTCGTGCCCGCCGGGTTCGGCGCGACCATGCCGCGCGACGCCGCGATGCGCTATGCCGCGCAGATCAAGGAACGCCGCGATGGCGTGATCGCCACGATCCCCTCGCTGGCCTTCGCGCCGAAACAGCCGGCCACCGATCAGCAGCTCGATGCCTTCTACAAGGCGAACCTCGGCCGCTATCGCCAGCCCGAACGCCGCACCGTGCGCTATGCCTTCCTCGATGAAGCCGCGCTCAAGAACGTGCCGGCGCCCACCGACGGCGAAGTGGCCGAACGCTACAAGCTCAACGCGGCCACCTATGCCGCTTCCGAAACCCGCACCGTCACGCAAGTCATCGTCCCCACCGAAGCGGCGGCGCGCGCGCTGGCGGCGGAAGTGGGCGGCGGCAAGGCGATCGAAGCAGCGGCCAAGGAAAAGGGCTTGGGCGCCACGAAGCTGCCCGACCTGACGCGCGACGCCCTGTCCTCGCAGGCTTCGGACGCGGTGGCGGCCGCCGTTTTCGCCGTCGCCCAGGGCCAGGTTGCCGCCCCGGCGCGCAGCCCGATCGGCTGGCACGTCATCCGCGTGGATGCGATCGCCCGCAAGCCGGGCAAGACCTTGGATCAGGCCAAGGCGGAAATCGTCGCGGCGATGACGCTCGAAAAGCGCCGCGCCGCGCTGACCGACATGTCCGCCAAGATCGAGCAGCAGTTCGAAAACGGCACCAGCCTTGCCGACGTCGCCAAGTCGATGGGCCTCACCGTCCAGACCACCGCGCCGCTGCTCGCCACCGGACAGGTCTTCGGCAAGCCCGCTGAAAAGGCCCCGGCCGATATCGCGCCGCTGCTTTCGGCGGCATTCTCGATGGAACGCGAAGGCGAACCGCAGATTTCCGAAGTGCCGGGCAGCACCAAGTTCGCGCTGTTCGACGTGGGCGAGATCACCGAGGCCGCGCCGGCGCCGCTGGCGCAGATCAAGGACGTGGTCGCGCGCGACTACGCCGCCGATCAGGGTTCCGCCCAGGCCAAGATCGCCAGCGACAAGATCATGGCCGCGCTCGCCAAGGGCACCTCGCTCGCCGATGCGCTGAAAGCCCTGGGCGTGGCCCTGCCCGCACCGCAGGCCGTCAACATGGAACGCCAGCAGCTCGCCGCCGCCGGCGGCCGCGTGCCCGCGCCGCTGGCGCTGATGTTCAGCATGGCGAAGAAGACCAGCAAGCGGCTGGAAGCGCCGGGCAAGCAGGGGTGGTTCATCGTCACGCTGAACGACATCATCCCCGGCCAGGTCGCCGCCAACGATCCCATGCTCCCGACCATCCAGCGCGAGCTGGGCGCAGCGGCCGGGCGCGAGCTGGCGGACGAACTGCGCACCGCCATCCGCAACGAGATCGGCGTCAAACGCAACGAAACCGCGATCGCGGCGCTGCGCAAGCAGTTGACCGGGGGCCAGTAAGCCCATGGTCGATGCGGCGGTTATCGAAAGCGCCCCGGCAGGGACCGGGCGGCCCGAAAACTGGGACGTGGCCCACGCCGCGCTTGCCGATGGCCGTCCCGCGCTGATCTGGCGGCGCCTGATCGCCGATACCGAAACGCCGATCGGCGCCGCGCTCAAGCTCATCGAGCCCGGACGCGGCGATTTCCTGCTCGAATCCGTGCAGGGCGGCGAAGTGCGCGGGCGCTACAGCCTGCTCGGGCTCGACCCCGATCTGGTGTTCCGCGCCACCGGCCGCGCCGCCGAGGTCAACCGCGCGTGGCGGCATGATCGCGAAGCCTTCGCGCCGCTGCCCGGCGACAGCCTTGCCGAACTGCGCGCACTGGTGAAGGCCTGCCATATCGACGTGCCGGCGGCATTGCCTTCGGCGCTCGCCTGCCTGGTCGGCTATTTCGGCTACGAAACCATCGGCCTTGTCGAAAAGCTGCCCCGCGCGCCGCAAAGCCCGCTGGTCCAGCCCGACATGCTGTTCGTGCGGCCGACCGTGGTGCTGGTGTTCGATCGCCTGTCCGACGAGCTGTTTGCCATTGCCCCGGTCTGGGCAGGCGGCGCTTCGCCCGCGCAGGCGCTGGAAACGGCGGGCGAGCGCATCGACGAGGCGCTGCGCCGCCTCTCCCGCCCCGCGCCGCAGGACGCGCGGCTCGATGCGCCGATGGACGTTGCGCTCACCCCGGCGATGGCGCCCGAAGACTATGCCCGCATGGTCGGCCGGGCCAAGGAATACATCGAGGCGGGCGACATCTTCCAGGTCGTGCTGGCGCAGCGGTTCAGCGCGCCCTTCCCGCTGCCGCCGATCGCGCTCTACCGCGCGCTGCGCCGGATCAACCCTTCGCCGTTCCTCTATTTTCTCGATCTGCCGGGCTTCGCGCTCACCGGCTCCAGCCCCGAGATCCTCGTCCGCATCCGCGATGGCGAAGTCACCATCCGCCCCATCGCCGGAACCCGCCCGCGCGGCAAGACGGCGGAGGAGGACCGCGCCAACGAGGAAAGCCTGCTGGTCGATCCCAAGGAACGCGCCGAACACCTCATGCTGCTCGACCTCGGCCGCAACGACGTGGGCCGCGTGGCCAAGGCGGGCACGGTCAAGGTCACCGAAAGCTATACGATCGAACGCTACAGCCACGTCATGCACATCGTCTCGAACGTGGTGGGCGAACTCGATACCGCCCGCGCGGATTCGGTCGATGCGCTGTTCGCGGGCTTCCCGGCGGGCACCGTCAGCGGCGCGCCCAAGGTCCGCGCCTGCGAGATCATCGCCGAACTGGAACCCGAAACGCGCGGCGCCTATGCCGGCGGCGTCGGCTATTTCGCGCCCGATGGCTCGGTCGACAGCTGCATCGTCCTCAGGACCGGCGTGGTCAAGGACGGCGTGCTCCACGTCCAGGCCGGCGCGGGCATCGTGGCGGACAGCGATCCCGTTTACGAACAGCGCGAATGCGAACACAAATCCGGCGCCCTCTTCGCCGCCGCGCGCGAGGCGATCCGCGTGGCCAGCGATCCTGGCTTCGGACAGTAGGACTCTGCCATGTCGCTGATTAAGCTTTGGAAGGCCAACCCCGATGGATTTAATCACTACAAGGCTCGTCAAATCGTGGCCTTCGCCGGTGATGGAAATCTGAGAGATAATTCAGATTGCAGTAAAGAACTACGCGAGTACCTTGGATCAGTAAACATAGATCGGCTCGCTGAATATGCTTTGGAATGCCTCAATCACTCATTTCCCGATAGCGGATTCTTTTTACAAGATGTCGTAAATGAGCTCGGTCGCCGTTTAGAATTTGATGTTAATGATGGTCGTTACCGCGGAGTGCAAGGGGCGGTAGGCTTTGACGGAATCTGGAACATTCCATCAGGCCCTTCGATCGTAGTCGAAGTCAAGACCACGGACACATACAATGTTTCTCTAGATTCAATCGCGGGTTACCGCAGCAAACTACTTGAAGATGGAACTCTCGATAAATCAGCTTCCGTATTATTTGTGGTGGGACGCAAAGATACTGGTGCACTCGAGGCTCAAATCCGTGGTTCACGTCATGCGTGGGACATGCGTGTGGTGGGTGTGGATAGTTTGGTTCGATTGGTGCGTGTCAAAGAAAAATCAAGTGAAGATCAAACGGTTATACAGATCCGCGAGTTACTCAGACCGTTTGAATATACTCGCGTAGATAGAATCTTGGATGTAGTATTCAACGCCGCCAATGATGTAACCCAAGATGAACAGCCCTATGATTCTGAGGGTCAAAATGATAGCGATGAAGCAACTTCGATAACGCAAGATCGAACGCCGCAACAGAAATTGGATGATGTTCGTCTGAAAGTAGCGGAAGCTCTTAACCTCCAGCTGGGAGCACATCTCATCCGCAAACGACAAGCCTTGTTCGAGGACAAGGAGGGGAGCGTCCGCGCCTGTATCACCGTGTCGAAACGTTATGACAATGCGCTGCAACCATATTGGTATGCCTTTCACCCTAAGTGGGATGCCTTTTTGGAAGGCGCCCAGCACGGGTATATGGTATTTGGTTGTGTCGACCGGAATGATGCATTTGCTATCCCAATATCTGAGATGAGGAAAATTCTTCCCAGCCTCAATCAAACCATCAAATCAGATGGCAGCGTATATTGGCATGTCAAATTTGCGGATTTTTCAACTGGATTAGTCTTATTTGCCTCAAAGACGGGCGAGAAGTTCTCGCTCCAAAATTACCGAGTTGAACTTCAATGATCCTCGTCATCGACAATTACGACAGCTTCACCTGGAACCTCGTCCATTACCTGATGGAGATGGGCGCGGAAGTGGACGTCGTCCGCAACGATGCGCTGTCCGCCGGGCAGGCGATCTCCTCGGGCGCGCAGGGGTTCCTGATCTCCCCCGGCCCCTGCACGCCCAACGAGGCCGGGATCAGTCTCGATCTGGTGGGCGCGGCGGCCGACGCTGGGGTTCCGCTGCTCGGCGTGTGCCTGGGCCACCAGTCGATCGGGCAGTATTTCGGCGGCCAGGTCGTGCGCGGCGGGCTGATGCACGGCAAGACCTCGCCGGTCACGCATGATGGTACCGGCGTGTTCGCCGGCATCCCTTCGCCCTTCACCGCCACGCGCTATCACTCGCTGATCGTGACCGACATTCCCGATGTGCTGGCGGTCAACGCGACATCGGACGATACGCACGTCATGGGCTTCCGCCATCGCGAGCTGCCGATCCACGGCGTGCAGTTCCACCCGGAATCGATCGCCACCGAGCATGGCCACGCCATGCTGGCGAATTTCCTGCGGCTGTGCGGCGTGGACGCGAAAGTCCCGGCGTGACCGTGCTGCCGCCGGTCGATCATCCGCTCGACGAGGACACCGCCGAGCAGGCCTTCGCCGCGATTCTCGATGGCGCGGTGCCGGACGAGACGATCGCCGCCTTCCTCGTCGCGCTGTCGGAGCGGGGCGAGACCGCGAGCGAGATCGCCGGCGCGGCGCGGGCGATGCGCGCGCGGATGATCCCGGTGCAGGCCCCGGCCAACGCCATCGACGTCTGCGGCACCGGCGGCGACGGGCACCACACACTCAACGTCTCCACCGCCGTCAGCCTGGTCGTCGCGGCCTGCGGCGTGCCCGTGGCCAAGCACGGCAACCGCGCCGCCAGTTCCAAGGCCGGCGCGGCCGACACGCTGGAGGCGCTTGGCCTCAACCTCGATCGCGCCGCCGAAACGGCGGAAGAAACACTGGCCGACCTTGGTATCGGTTTCCTTTTCGCCGCGCGCCATCACCCGGCGATGGGCCGCATCATGCCGATCCGCAAGGCGATCGGCCGGCGCACGATCTTCAACCTGATGGGGCCGCTCGCCAATCCGGCACGGGTCTCGCGCCAGCTCGTCGGCATCGCGCGGCCCGCCTATGTGCCGATCTACGCCGACGCGCTGGCCCGGCTCGGCACCGCGCGGTCGTTCGTCGTTTCGGGCGACGAGGGGCTGGACGAACTGTCGCTCGCTGGCGGCAACGAACTGGTCGACGTGACCGGCTCCGAAATCGTGATGCGCCGCGTCACGCCGTCCGATGCCGGCCTGCCCGTCGCGCCGCTCGCGGCGATCCGGGGCGGCGATCCCGCGTACAACGCCGAAGCGCTGCGCCGCCTGCTGCTGGGCGAACCCGGCGCCTATCGCAACGCCGTGCTGTTCAATGCCGCCGCCGCGCTGATGGTCGCGGGCGAGGTGGGCGACTGGCACGAAGGCGTGGAGGAAGCCGCCGAGGCGATCGACAAGGGGCTGGCCAAGGCCCTGCTCGATTGCTGGATCGTGGCGCTGCGGTAGAGGCCGAAGTTACGCGCCTGCTTCGACAGGCTCAGCACGAACGGACCCGAGAACAATTCGCCATTACCCGTTCGCCCTGAGCCCGTCGAAGGGCGCGCGCCGGTGTCTCGACTTCGCTCGACACGAACGGGGACAGGGTGTTCTTCAACCTCCGTTCGTGCCGCGCGAAGTCGAGACACACCGCACCACCCTCTCGACTCGCCCCGCGCAGTCCCGCTAAAGCGCCGCGATGACCGACAAGCTCACCGAGATCTGCGACACCAAGCGCAGCGAAGTCGCCGTCCGCAAGGCTGCCACCTCGCTGGCCGACCTCTCCGCCCGCGCTGCCGGGCAGAGCGCCCCGCGCGGGTTCGAGGCGGCGCTGCGCGCGAAAGCCACCGCGGGCTATGCGCTGATCGCGGAGATCAAGAAGGCGAGCCCCTCCAAGGGCCTGATCCGCGCCGATTTCCAGCCCGCCGAACACGCGCGGCAATACGAGGCCGGCGGCGCGGCCTGCCTTTCGGTGCTGACCGACGCGCCCTATTTCCAGGGCCACGAGGACTACCTGGTCGCCGCCCGCGCCGCCTGCGCGCTGCCGGTGCTGCGCAAGGATTTCATGGTTGATCCCTGGCAGGTCACCGAAGCCCGCGCGATCGGGGCCGATGCCATCCTCATCATCGTCGCCGCGCTGAACGACGGCGTGATGGCCGAGATCGAGGCCGCCGCGATCGAACAGGGCATGGACGTGCTGGTCGAGGTTCACAACGAGGCCGAGATGGAGCGCGCCGCGCGGCTGCGTTCGCGCCTGATCGGCGTCAACAACCGCGATCTCAAGCGCTTCGTCACCGATATCGCCATCACCGAACGGCTGGCTCCGCTCGCGCCCGAAGGCACGCTGCTGGTCAGCGAAAGCGGCATCAATACCCACGCCGATCTCCAGCGGCTCGAACGCTGCGGCGCGCGCACCTTCCTGGTCGGCGAAAGCCTGATGCGCCAGGCCGATGTCACGGCCGCGACGAAGGCCCTGCTCCAGGGCTGATCCGCCGCTCCGCATCGGTCCATTTTCACCGTACCTCGCGTCCCGGCGCGGCGGTAGGGGCGGTCCCGTCACAACGGCGCGGGCGGCAAGGTGAAAGGCGGCATGAAGGCAGTCTTGCGGGGATCGCGCCGCGTCCTGCCCCCGCCTGGCACGGTTATCACCTTCCACACCGCCCCGTTCACGCGCTTTTCGCCGAAAGAAACCGGGCGGTGGGCCGCGTTCCGCGTGATCGGCGCCACCCCCGCGATGATCGCGGTTCTCGTGCTCGACGGGATCTGGACCGCGCCGCCCACGCTTGCGGACGACGCCGCCTGCGGCATCCTGTGCGAACACCGGTTCTCCCTGCGCCAAGAGCCGGCGATCTTTGGCCTGCGCCCGCCAGACTGGAAGCTCGCCGACCTTTGCGAACACGTACTGCTGGGCACAGCGCCACTGTCCACGCAAGAACGCGCCCATGCCGAGGCCATCGCCTGTTACGGTATCAGCGCGCGCTATGGCACATCGCTGGATAGCGCGAGCATCGCGGCAGAAGGCGAATGGCGTTGGGCGCATGATCGCGGTGCGCTGCGCGACGAAGTCGCGCGCGAACTGGCCGCCGAAATGGCGGAAGCCGCCGCCGCCCGCGACCGCCAGGCAGCGCGGACAGCCGGGCTGACGTGGGACCGCCTGCACGCCGAAACGCCGCTGGCAGGTTGGGACGCCGCCGCCATGGCCCTGCCGCCCGCCTTCGTCGCAGGTGCGCGCAGAACGCTCCTTCAAACTTGCACCGAACTCGCCGCGCTCGCGCCGAAGCCGCGCAAGCCCGCCGCGCGCGCGATCTTCAAACGCTGCGTGGCCTGGTTCAACCATGCCGATCACCGCATCGGCGGCATGATCGGCACGGCGGAGCGCGAGGACATCCGCGCCGCGCTCGCCGAGATGGCCCGGCTTGCCGGGCAGAAGCGGCTGCTGGAGGAAATCGACGGTTGGCGCGACTGGTAGGGACGGACGGCGCCCGGTCATCCTTGCAAGGGGCGAAGCGCCGTGGCAATCCAGCGCGGTGCGCGGGCGCTCTGGATTGCTGCGCTACGCTCGCAATGACGAAAGGGTCTCCCGGCGCGGGTACAAGTCCCTCCCCCCTGTCCTAAGTGGCGATCCTCTGGCATGACCACGGCATGACAGCCTGTTTCCTCCCATCTTCCGGCGCGATTTTCGCCGTTCCCTGCCCGCCAAGCGTTCCTTCGCGATGGACCGTGGCGCCTTCGCAAGATTTCTACGCATGAGCGGCCTGACGCACCTCGATTCGCAAGGTCATGCCCGCATGGTCGATGTCGGCGGCAAGGCGGAAACGGCGCGCGTCGCCATCGCGCGGGGCAGCATCCGCATGACGCCGGCCACGCTTGCGGCCATCCGCGAACGCGATGCGCCCAAGGGCGACGTTCTGGCCGCCGCGCGGATCGCCGGGATCATGGCGGCGAAGAAGACCGGCGATCTCATCCCCCTGTGCCACCCGCTCGCGCTCGATGCCGTCGCGGTGGACTTCGCCTTCGTCGCCGATGGCGTGGAGGTGACTGCCACAGCGTCGCTCACCGGCCGGACCGGGGTGGAAATGGAAGCGCTGACCGCCGTCTCGATCGCGCTGCTCACGATTTACGACATGGCCAAGGCGCTGGACAAGGGCATGGTGATCGAACAGGTCCGCCTGATCGAAAAGCGCGGCGGCAAGTCGGGCACGTGGAGAGCGGACGAAGGGCGGCAAGGCCAGGCATGAAAACTCCGCCGCTACCGCTGGAGGAGGCGCAGCGCCGCCTGCTCGCCCTGGCCCCCGCGCTGCCGGTCGAACATCGCCCCGCCGCCGAGTGCCTCGGCTTCCATCTCGCCCAGCCGCTCGCCGCACGGCGCAACCAGCCCGAAGCCGCGCTATCCGCCATGGACGGGTATGCCCTGCGCGCCGCCGATCTGCCCGGCCCGTGGACCGTGGTCGGCGAAAGCGCCGCCGGCCATCCTTTCGACGGCTCGGTCGCGACGGGGCAGGCCGTGCGGATCAGCACCGGCGCCGTGCTTCCCGATGGCGCGGACATGGTGCTGATCCAGGAAGACGCCGCGCGCGAGGACGACAGCCTGCGCCTGACGGGCGAACCGCCTCTGCCCCGAGACAAGCACATCCGCCCGCGCGGCATGGATTTCGCGCTCGACGCGCCCTTGCTGCCGGCCGGGCAGCGCATGGGCGCGGCGCAGATCGCGCTCGCCGTCTCCGCCGGGCATCATTACCTTGCCGTGCGACGGCCGGTGAGGCTCGCCGTGATCGATTGCGGCGATGAACTGGTCGCCCCCGGCACCCCGCTCGCGCCGCACCAGATTCCGGCCAGCAACGGCCCGATGCTGGCGGCGCTGGCGGCGAGTTGCAAAGTCGTGACCGACCGCATCGGGCCGATTCCCGACCGGCTCGAGGACCTGACCGCCGCGCTGGAGCGCGTGCGCGATGCCGATGTCGTCGTCACCAGCGGCGGCGCTTCGGTGGGCGATCACGATCTCGTTCGCCCGGCGATCGAGGCGACCGGGGCCACGCTGGACTTCTGGCGTGTCGCGATCAAGCCGGGCAAGCCGCTGATGGTGGCGCAACGCGGCACGCAAGTGATCCTGGGCCTGCCCGGCAACCCCGCCGCCGCTTTCGTGACCGGCTACCTGTTCCTGTTGCCGCTGCTCCGAGCCGCGCTGGGCGCGGTGGAAACCCTGCCGCGTGTCATTCCCGCCCGCCTCGCGCAGGATATGCCGGCGGGCGGCGGACGCACCGAATTCCTGCGCGCCCGCTGGGACGGCGCCAGCGTGACGCTCGATCCCCTGCAGGATTCCGGTGCGCTGTCGTCGCTCGCGCGCAGTAATGCGCTGGTCCGGCGCGAAGCCCGCGCGCCATTGACGCCGGCGGGAACGGATGTTCCGGTCTATTTGCTGGAAAATGGCGGAATTGCTTGACGAGTGCATTTTGGTTGCTTATTCGTTCCGCATTCGTTCACTATGGAGTGACGCGCAATGCTGACGCGCAAGCAGCACGAACTGCTGACTTTCATCCAGCTCCGGCTTGAGGAGTCCGGCATTTCCCCCTCGTTCGAGGAGATGAAGGAAGCCCTCGATCTCAAATCGAAATCGGGTGTCCACCGCCTGATTTCCGCGCTGGAGGAACGCGGCTTCATCCGCCGGCTGCCCAACCGCGCCCGCGCGCTGGAAGTGCTGCGCCAGCCAGACAGCGCCACCACCAAGGCCACGTCGCGCGCGGCTCCCGCCAACGATGTGGTCGTGCCGCTGCGCAGCCCGCCGAAGACCGCACCTGCGCCGGCGAACGACGTCATCGAAGTGCCGCTGCACGGCCGCATCGCCGCCGGTGCCCCGATTGAAGCGCTGGAAGGCTCCAGCGTGCTGCCGGTGCCCGCCGCCCTGCTCGGCGCGGGCGAACATTACGCGCTCGAAGTATCCGGGGATTCGATGGTCGATGCCGGGATTTTCGATGGCGATTTCGCGCTGGTCCGCCGCACGGACATCGCCCGCGATGGCGAAATCGTGGTGGCGCTGATCCGGGGCGAGGAAGCGACGCTCAAGTATCTGCGCCGCGAAAAGGGCATGATCCGGCTCGATCCCGCCAACGCCGCCTACGATCCGCAATATTACCGCCCCGATGAAGTGCAGGTACAGGGCAAGCTCGCGGGGCTGCTGCGCCGCTATCACTGATCCGTTGATGCGGGCGACGGCGCGGCTTCCGGCCGGCGCGTTGCCCGCCAGCGATACCAGCCGTGGTGCCCCTGCGTCTCGGCCACGGTGCGCACGGTGCCGGCGGCAAGGTCGATAGCCAGTCCGCCAGTTCGCGCCAGCAAGGCCCGGTCCGCTTTCAGCATCCGGGGCAGGCAAGTGCGTGGCAGGCGGCGATCTGCGATGACGATGTCGGCCGCGGCACAGGCGCGCTGCAGTTCATTAATCGCTACCAGATCCTGCCCGCGCGCCATCAATACGGCGAACGATCGACCGCCACGTTCAAGGGTGATCCGGCAGAAATCACCGTTGCAGGCCGCGCCGGGCCAGGTATCGAGCGGGCGGACATCTCCCTCCATCCCTGCCATTTCCAGCAGGTTCTCGCGCGTATAGTCCCCCCGCGTCTGGCGCAGCACCAGCAGTTCCGCCCCTTCACCGGTGATGCCGACGTGCCGGCCATCGCCCGACACCAGGATGTCCGGCGGGCGCATCGTCGCGAAGACCAACGCGGCCACTGCCGCCGGAACGAAGCCCCACAGGCGGACGGTGCCGGTCCACAGCGCCAGCCACAGCCCGCCGGCGACGAACAGCGCGAACATCCATGGCGGCATCGACGGCATCAGCGTCACCGCGCCGGGCTGCCCCGCTGTCACATGCGCCAGCCACAGCAGGAGTTCGAGCGACTTGCCCGTCAGCCACCATGCCGGCCCGCCCGCTCCCACCACGTCCAGCGCCAGCGCCAGCGCGATCAGCGGCATGGTCACGAACGTCGTCAACGGAATGGCGATGACATTGGCCGCCGCGCCATAGATCCCGGCGCGATGAAAATGGAACAGCCCGATCGGCATCAGCGCCAGTTCGATCACCACGCCCGTCGCCAGCAGCATGACGAGATGCCGGCCCAGGCGAAGCGGCACGCCTTCGTCGCGCGCGGCCAGGAAGCGCTTCGCCGGCGCGGAACCGTGGAACGCGATGATCGCGATCACGGAGGCAAAGCTCATCTGGAAGCTCGGCCCGAACACCGCCTCGGGCCAGAACACCATGACGAAGAACGCCGCCACCGCCAGCATCCGCAGCGACAGCGGATCGCGCCCCAGCGCCAGCGCCGCCAGCACCAGCAGGGCGCCGATGCACGATCGCACGGTCGGCACCTCCGATCCCGTCAGCAGGGTATAGGCAATGCCCGCCAACGCCCCCGCCGCCGCTGCCACGATCGGCAGGCGCACGCGCAGCGCCACGAAGGGAAATAAGGCGAACAGACGCACGGTCAGGAAATAGACTGCCGCAATCACCGCGCTGACGTGCAGGCCGCTGATCGAAAGCAGATGCGTCAGCCCGGCATCGCGCATCGCGTCCTCGTCGGTCGGCGCAATGCTGCCCCGATCGCCGCTGGCCAGCGCGGCCGCGATCGAACCGGGCGATCCGGCGAGACGGGCGCGGATGTGATCGGCCAGGTGTTGCCGCCAGCGGCGTAGCAACCCTCCCCCCTCAGGCGGGGCCAGCACATCAACCGGCCCGACCACACTCCCGGTCGCGGCAAGGCCCTGGAACCACGCGGCCCGGGCGAAGTCGTACCCGCCCGGCAGCATCGGCGGAGCGGGCGGCATCAGGCGCGCCCGCAGCCGCACCGTGGCGCCTTCGGCCAGACCGGGCCTGTCCTGTGCCAGCGGCAGGTTCACGCGCACCCGCACCGCACCGGGCACGCCTTCCATCCGCGCGTCGATGAGGAGGCGCACCCTCCCCCTCGCGCTTTCCTCCTGCCGGTCGAGAATGCGGCCCTCCACCCAGCCGAAGGTCGGATGGCCCACCCCCGACTTTCCGACGAGCGCGGACTTGCTCCACGCCGTCACGCACCCAGCCGCCACCATCAGCGCCAGCGACAGCAAGGCAAGCCGAACGTAGTCCAGCGAACCCTCGCGCGGGATCGTCAGGGCCAGTGCCGCCACCGCCGCGCAGGCGGCAAGAAGCGCCATCCATTGCCACGGACCGTCCAGCTCGAGCCAGCTTGCGATCCCCGCCAGGAACGCGACCGCAAGCCATGGCGCACGCTCGAACGGGCGGGCGGCGAGGAATGCGTTGCTCGACGGAAGTATGCTGGACAAGCGCCGATAATTGGCCCAATGCCGCGCCGGTTCCACCGGCAGATTCACCGCCGGTTCAGCCTCAGTTTCGACTGCGGCCATGGACGCCATGGAATGCAATAGGAAGGACCGCGCGGCCGATGGCAAGCGCCACTGAAACCGTTTCCGCACAATCGGCCGCGAGAGCCGGCCAGGAACGCTCCGGCGTTGTTACGCGCTTTGCTCCCTCGCCGACCGGGTTCCTGCATATCGGCGGCGCCAGGACCGCGCTTTTCAACTGGCTGTTCGCCCGCCACCACGGCGGCACGTACCTGCTGCGGATCGAGGACACCGATCGCGCCCGCTCCACCGACGCGGCGATCGACGCGATCTTCGACGGGCTGGAGTGGCTGGGCCTGACCGGCGACGAACCGGCCGTGTTCCAGTTCGCCCGCTCGGAACGCCACGCCGAAGTGGCGCATGCGCTGCTCGCGGCCGGCCATGCCTATCGCTGCTACCTGACGCAGGAAGAGCTGGCCGCGCGCCGCGCCAAGGCGCAGGAAGAACGCCGCCCGTTCCGCATCGACAGCGAATGGCGCGACGCCGATCCCGCGACCTGGCCCGCGGGCCAGCCCTATGTCGTGCGGATCAAGGCCCCGCGCGAGGGGCAGACGGTCATCGCCGATCTGGTGCAGGGCGAGATCACGGTCAGCAACAGCGAGATCGACGATTTCATCCTGCTGCGCTCGGACGGGACGCCGACCTACATGCTCGCGGTCGTGGTCGACGATCACGACATGGGCGTGACGCACGTGATCCGCGGCGACGATCACATCAACAACGCCTTCCGCCAGCTCGTTATCATTCGCGGTATGCACGCGATCGAAGGCGGCTGGCCGGACCCGGCCTATGCCCACATCCCGCTGATTCACGGCGCGGACGGGGCCAAGCTTTCCAAGCGCCACGGCGCGCTGGGCGTGGACGCCTATCGCGACGAGATGGGGCTGCTGCCCGAAGCGGTGTTCAACTACCTGCTGCGCCTTGGCTGGGGCCACGGCGACGAGGAGATCATCTCCCGCGATCAGGCGGTCGAATGGTTCGATATCGGCCACGTCGGCAAGGGCGCGTCGCGGTTCGATTTCAAGAAGCTGCTGAATCTCAACGGCCACTATCTGCGCGAAGCGGACGATGCGCGGCTGGCGGGTCTGGTCGCTTCCCGGCTCAAGCCGCTGGCCCCCGCGTTCGACGAGGCGCGGGACATGGCGCTGCTGGAGCAGGCGATGCCCGTGCTCAAGGTACGCGCGGCCGATCTCAACGAGCTGGCGCAGGGCGCCGTGTTCCTGTTCTCGCAGCGTCCGCTGCCGCTCGACGCGAAAGCGCAGGGCCTTCTGACGGACGACGCACGCACCATTCTCGCAGCGATCATCTCCAGGATCGATGCGGAATGCGACTGGACAACCTCCACGCTGGAGGCCAGTCTCAAGGCCATGGCAGAGGAGCTGGGAGTAGGACTGGGCAAGCTTGCCCAGCCGTTACGCGCAGCGTTGACGGGTCAGACAACCTCGCCGGGCATATTCGACGTGCTGGTCTTGCTGGGCAAGGAGGAAGCGCTTGCGCGACTCCGGGACCAATCCGCATGAACCAGTTCGTTTTCCAGTCTCCTTGCCGTATCTCCCACGGCACAACCCAGATCAGGAGGGCTTAGCGTGAGCGAAAACCAGGCTACTTTGAGCGCGGACGGCAAGACTGTCGAAATGCCGGTCCGCAGCGGCACCATCGGGCCGGATGTGGTCGATATCCGCAAGCTCTACGGGCAGACCGGCCTGTTCACCTACGATCCCGGCTTCACCTCCACCGCGAGCTGCGATTCCGCGATCACCTATATCGATGGCGATGAAGGCGTGCTGCTGCACCGCGGCTATCCCATCGGCCAACTTGCCGAACACTCCTCGTTCATGGAAGTCAGCTACCTGCTGCTGAACGGCGAGTTGCCGAACCAGGATGAACTCGCCGAGTTCACCCGCACGATCAGCCGCCACACCATGGTGCACGAACAGCTCAGCACGTTCTATCGCGGCTTCCGTCGCGATGCGCACCCCATGGCGATCATGTGCGGCGTGGTCGGCGCGCTTTCAGCGTTCTACCATGACTCCACCGACATCGCCGACCCGCAGCACCGCACGATCAGTTCGCACCGCCTGATCGCCAAGATGCCGACGATCGCGGCCATGGCGTACAAGTATTCGGTCGGCCAGCCGTTCCTCTATCCGAAGAACGAACTGTCCTACACCGGCAACTTCCTGCGCATGACCTTCGGCGTTCCGGCCGAGGAATACGAAGTCGTGCCCGAAGTGGAACGGGCGATGGACCGCATCTTCATCCTCCATGCCGATCACGAACAGAACGCCTCGACCTCGACCGTGCGCCTTGCCGGATCGTCGGGCGCCAACCCGTTCGCGTGCATGGCGGCGGGCATCGCCTGCCTGTGGGGGCCGGCGCATGGCGGCGCGAACGAAGCCGCACTGAACATGCTCAAGGAAATCGGCACGCCCGACAAGATCCCGCACTACATCGAGCGCGCCAAGGACAAGAACGATCCGTTCCGCCTGATGGGCTTCGGCCACCGCGTGTACAAGAACTACGATCCGCGCGCGACTGTGATGCAGCAGACGGTGCGCGAGGTGTTCACGGCGCTGAAGGTGAACGATCCGCTGTTCGAAACCGCGCTTCGCCTCGAAGAGATCGCGCTCAACGATCCCTATTTCATCGAGAAGAAGCTGTTCCCGAACGTGGACTTCTATTCGGGCATCATCCTGTCGGCGATCGGCTTCCCGACCACAATGTTCACCGTGCTGTTCGCGCTGGCCCGCACCGTGGGCTGGGTGGCGCAGTGGAACGAAATGATCTCCGATCCCGGCCAGAAGATCGGTCGTCCGCGCCAGCTCTACACCGGGCCGACGCAGCGCGACTACGTCCCGCTGAACCAGCGCTAAGCTTCGGGAGCGGCGGCGATGTTCAGAATGATCCTGCGGATTTTCGGCATCGTCGCCGTCCTGATGGGCGGGCTGTGGATGGGCCAGGGAACCGGCCTTATCCTGTGGCCCGCCTCCAGCTTCATGCTGGATCAACGCGAATGGGTATGGAAAGGCGCGCTGCTCGCCCTGCTGGGCGCCGGCGCGCTATGGCGAGCCTCGCGCCGGCAGGGCTAGATCCCTTTCAGATTTCCGACGCGTCCATTTCGGCGTTCGTATCGGCCGGCAGTTCCAGCACGAACCGCGCGCCCTGCCCCGGCGTCGCCTCCACCGACAGGTCTCCTCCCATCGCGCGCGCCAATCGCCGCGAGATATAGAGGCCAAGCCCGGTTCCGCCGTCGCCCGATCGGCCCAGCCGTTCGAACTTGGCGAACAGCCGATCCACCTGCTCCTGCGTCAACCCCTGCCCTTCATCGGCCACGCACAGCCAGGCGCGCACGCCGTCGGTCCAGCATGACAGCGTGACGGTGGAACTGCCCGGCGTGTAGCGGATGGCGTTGTTCACCAGGTTTATCAGGATCTGAAGCACGCGCCGGAACTCGCCGATCGCGGGGGTCCTCGCCTCTTCGGCGGGCGTCGCCAGCCTGATCGCCCGCTCCTGCGCCCGCACCGACAGGATACCCGCCGCGCGCCGCGCGCAATCGGCCAGATCAATCCGATCGGGCGCGGGCTTGAAGCCCTCCGCCTCCACCGCTTCCAGATCGGCGAGATCCTCGATCAGCCCCAGCAGGTGGCGGCCCGCCTCGGCGATATCGCCGGCATAAGTGCTGTATTCGTCCGACAGCGGCCCGGCGAGGCGCGTGCGGATCGTTTCGGCGTTGGCGATGATGCGGTTGATCGGCTGCCGCAGCGCCGGCGCCAGTTCGCGGCCGATGATGCCGTTCCAGCTCGCCGCGTCCGGTGTCTGGGGCGAAGGGGCGACGATTTCATGCGGTACGACGCCGATCCCGTCCGGCACCAGCAGCAGTTCGAAGCCGACATCCCCCATCGGGAAGAGCCGCGCGCGCCAGGGTCGATCCGATCCGTCGATTCCCACCGCCGCATCGTCCAGCAGGCGCCAGTGCAGCGCGCTCTGGTGATGCTCCAACTCCGCCAGCGTCACGAACTCGGTCCAGCGCCGCCCGATCCCTTCGCGCATGGCTGCGACCATGCCGGCAAGGTCGGCGGCCATGGCATCGACCGAGACCACGCGCTGTTCGGCATCGAGCAGCACTTGCGCTTCCGCGATCTGCCGGACCAGCGCCGCCGCTCCGGGCGCATCCGCGCCGCCCTCCTCCACGGCGGACGTCCGCCACCGGCTGAGTTCGATCCGCGTCCCGTCCGCTTCGGGCGTGACCGCCGCCCACGTGGACAGCGCCCGCGTTTCGTCCATGAACGTTATCGTGCGCGCGAGCGGCGTGCCGGCCCGCCGCGCCGACCGCACCAGTTCGAGCAGAGCCGGGATCGCGATCACGCCGGGCAGCTCGCCCCCGCAGCGCCGTTGCCAGTCCGCCAGCACCTCGCTGGCATCGGTGAGCCGGTCGTCGGGATCGCTGACGCCGTGAGCCAGATCGAGCGCCTTCATGAACGCTCGTACCCGGACAGCAGCGCTGCCGCGCGTTCGGGTGCGACAAGGCCAAGGCCCTCTGGAACCGTTCCGCCCGGATGCACCGCCAGGAATTGCGCCGCGATCGCGCTTTCCTCCAGCCCGCAGGCGATCAACCCCAGCAGCAGCCGGGTCTCATGCCCTTCGACGGTGGCGAAAACGGCGGCTTCGCGCGAGCATCCTGCGCCCAGCGCCAGCGCCGTAACGAACAATGCCGCGCCCGCATGGGCCAGCACCAGCGAAACGCCGGCGTGCTCGCCCAGTGCCGCCACCGAGCGGCGCAGCAGGGCCAGGCGGCTGCGCTTTTCGTCCAGTCCGGTGCGCACGATCCGTTCCGCCTGCACCGCATCGGCATCGGCTTCGCGGGCCGCGGCCTGCATTACCCGGATCGCGCGATTCAGCACATCGCCGGGCAATTCCATCAGCGGCAACTGCATCCGCCGCTGCTGCTGGCAGAAGCGCGCCTGCGCCGCCATCAGGTTCACCGCCAGCGTCGAAACCGATGGGTTGGCGGCGCCGATCTGCTCCTGGATCAACGGCGACAATGCCGGATCGAGCGCCGCGCTTTCCCGCAGGCGCACCGCGAGCCGCCATTCGAGCGCAAGAGCATGAAGATGTTCGAGGACTGCCGGCTGTTCCGCCAGCCCGGCAATCAGCGCATCCACCGTCGCCTCGCCATGGTGGCTGGCGCGATCCGGTCCGATCAGGGCGGCCGCGAGCTGGCGGGCACAGTCCGCCAGCATGCCGCGCACGCGGGCCAGAATTTCGTCATCGAAGATCGTTCCCAGCCCGTTGTGCAGGAGATATTGCAGGACTGGTCCGGACCCCGCATACGCGCGCTCCTCCGCCGCCAGCCGCGTGGCCAGCACGTCCTCCATCGCTCCGGAAGCGACTGCGGGAACCACGGGGTCCATCATCGGAAATCTTTTATTCCCGAATGGTTGATGCTGCGTTAGCGGTACGGCGGCCGACAGCGCTTGCGTCGAGCAGCGTTCCCGCCAGCAGCGCTAGCACGACCATCCGAAGCGCGGCGTCGAATGGCCCGATCGCACTGAGCACCGCCAGACCGATGCCGCACAGAAAGCGGTCGCTCAGCCACGATGTCCAGTCGCGCCCTGCGCAGACCGCAGGCACAAGCCGCAGCGTCAGCACGAGGACCAGCGGGGCGAACAGGCGCAGCGCCGCCGCCACGCCCGAAATATCCGCCAGCTCGGACCGCCACCCGCACAGCGCAACGAAGCCGGCATCGAGCAGCAACGCGAACGCGGCCCCGGTCGGCGCCATCCGGGCCGATGCCAGAAGCGATGCCCGCTCCACGCGAGCGAGCAGCGCGGCGCATTCGGCCACGAGCCAGCAGAGCGCCAGCAGGACAAAGCCGATCGTCGCGCTGCCGAACCAGCCCGCGCCGACGCCCAGCACGCCCAGCGCGACTGAGGCGATGGTAACGATATAGGGCCGGGTGCCGGCGTGCAGCAGCGCGGGGCCGATCTTCTGCACGGCGATGCCGGCCAGCATTTCGCCCGGCGACCGGCGGTGCGCTCCGATGGTATGGAGCCGCAGCCAGCCCGGCTCGGCCCGGTGTGCTTCATCCTCGCTGCGGATAAGGCGCCACCGGCCCTGATCGATGAACGCAAAGGGAATATCGCGCTGAGGCACGCCGGCCTGCACCGCGATTCGCAGCAAGGCGGAGGCCGGGCTCCATTCGGGCGGCAATTCGCCCAGCCCCGCCACAACGCGCCCGGGCAATCGCATGGCGCCGGCGCTGGCGTGGTTGATATCGATCCGTTCGAACCCGGCGGCCAATCCCGTTTCGACCGGCATGGTCAGGATCACCGGTCCGTCGTTGAGCAGGCGCAAGGCATCCTCTGGCACGGCAAGCAGCCCGTCGGCCAACACGAGCAGTTCGTCCTCGGGCGAAACCAGCGGCACCAGCGCCCGCCCCGTCGGGATGACATGAAACCGGGCGCCAGCGCTTTCGGCCACGTGCTGGAGCGCCACGAGTTCGCCGGTCAAAGCCTCGGCCTGCACCACGATGCGCGCGCATCCGAAGGCCAGCGCCAGGCCCACCTGATGGCGCAACACCGAACGCCCGCCGATCGGCAGGTGCCCGCGCAGCCCCGACGGTTCTTCCGCCGCTGCATCCATCAGCGATAGCAATGCGACCCGCACGCTCTCCGGCCTCCTGTAAGCCGCCATGGTAGGGCGCGGAGGCAGTTATGCCAAGCGCGCCGCCCGCCTTATCCCCGCCCGGCGGTCCGCCGTGGCGATACGTCAGACTTCGGGCGCGAGCCCATCGATGTGCTGGCGGATTTGCCGGAGGATGCGCGGCTCGCCCGGCGCGGATTCGATCGCTTCATCGGCGAGTTGCATCAGCGACGTGTCGTGAAAACTGGCGGAAAGGCCCTTCAGCCGCAGCGCGGCCATGTGCCAGTTGCCATCGCACCGCGCACGCGAAAGCAGGTCCAACTGGCGCTCGACACTCTCCACGAAGGCCGCACGCAGTTCAAGGAACAGGGCCGGATCGTCGCCCGCAGCCGCCGCCAGCGCGGCATCGATGGTTTCGCCGAGATAGGCCATCGGACCATATTCAACAGTCATTGTTAAAACTGGGTTTATGCCGCTGCCCGCGGCGTGGTATGCCCGCTCCATGAGTGGGGGACGCATCATTCCGATCGACAGCAGCCAGCCCGAAGCGGAGGCGGCTGCCGATACGCGCGACAATCAGACGGAACCGCTGGAACTGACCGATCCGATCAGTGACTTGCCGATGTTCGAACCCGACGAAAGCGAATGGTTCGAGGAAGCAACCCATTCTCGGTTTTCAGGCCTTCTCGCGCCCGCGCTGGCGACTTTCGCGATAGGTGCCTGGACGGTTCTTTTCGTATTGGCCAACCTGGACGTGCTGCGTGCAACGTCCGCTCTGAACGTGTGGGTCCAGTCAATCTCCACATGGTCGATGCCCGTGCTGTTGTGTCTTGTCGCGCTGCTGCTGGTCCTGCGCTTGAGCAAGCGCGAAGCCGCGCGGTTCAACGATGCCGCGCGCGGGCTTTCGCTGGAGTCGCAACGGCTCGAACAGCGTTTGACAAGCGTGAACACCGAACTCTCGCTGGCGCGCAACTTCATTGCCTCGCAAAGCCGCGATCTGGAAGCGCTGGGGCGCATCGCGGTGGAGCGCATTACCGG
Source organism: Novosphingobium sp. SCN 66-18 (assembly GCA_001725355.1). Taxonomy (GTDB): domain Bacteria; phylum Pseudomonadota; class Alphaproteobacteria; order Sphingomonadales; family Sphingomonadaceae; genus Novosphingobium. Next base: position 3,357 of record MEGD01000026.1, on the reverse strand, counting down.
CAGCGCGGCGCGGTTGCAGGAACTGGTGGTCGATAATGGCGCGCAGGTGGATCGCATCGCCACCGTTTCGGTCAGCGCGCTCGACAACATGGAGAAGTTGCGGGGACAACTGCCGGTCATCGCCAACGCGGCGAAGGATGTGACCAACAATATCGCCGGCGCCGGGCGCACGGCGCATCTCGAACTGGAAAGCCTGGTTGCCGGTTTCCAGCGCCTCAACGAGTTCGGCGTGGCGAGCGAGCGGCAGGTCGATTCGATCCGCCGCAAGGTGAACGAGGCGCTCGTCGCGTTCGAGGCCGCGACTCACGAACTCGAAACAACATCGGCCGAGCGCTTTGCCGCGCTGACCGCCGAAGGCGAGGCATTCCGCGAACGGCTCGATCAGGACGAGATCGCAGCCCTGGCGGCGATCCGCGCGCGCGCCGATCACCTCGCGACCGAACTGGACCAGCACCGCGTCGCCACGATGGCGGCCGAGGCCGAGGCGCTGGATGCCCTGCAACTGCGCTTCGATACGCTGCGCGAGGAAAGCGGCAGGCTTGGCGAACAGATCGCCGCCGCCGAAAGCGACGCGCTCAAGGCCTGGTACGAACGCTCGGCCGCCCATGCCGATACCACGCTGCAATCGCTGGGCGCGGTCAGCCGCGATCACGAAGCAGTGGTGGCGCAGGCGATGGAGCGGCTGGCCGGGTTCGAGGATTCCGCCCGGTCACTGGTGTCCCGGATCGAGGCGGAAGCCCGGCGGCTGGACGACGAACTGGCACGCCGGCGCGCGAGCACCGAGGCTTCCGCTTCGGAACAGCGCGCCGCGCTGACGCGCCGTCTGACCGAGATCGACGATGCCATCCTGCTGCGGCGCCAGGCAATGGAAGCCGCCGGCGCCGAAGCGGCCGACGCGCTGGCCGCCAAGCTTGCCGAGCTGGACCAGGTGATCGAGGAACAGCGCCGGCAACAGATGCAGAGCACCCGGCAGCTCGCCACGCATTGCGATCAGATCGCCGAACGCGTGGTGTCGTTCTCGCTGGCGCTGCGCGCTTCGGGCGAACAGGGCGGGGAAACCGCGCAGGCCGTCGATCAGGCCCTGGGTCTGCTCAACCAGCGGCTTGCGGAATCGCGCGAGGCCCTTTCGAAAACGGACGTGCAGATCGGGGAACTCACGCTGGCGGCGGTTCGCCTGCTCGAACTGATCCAGGTAAGCGGCGAACACACCCGCACGCAGCTTCCCGAAGCGCTGCGCAGTTCCGAAGCCGGACTGAAAGGCATCGAGGATCGCGTGTTCATGCTGCGCGACACGTTGCGCGAAGCGGGCGACAGTGGGCGCACCCTGTCCGAAGACATTGTCGCCACGCGCGGCGAAGTGCGCGATGCTATCAAGGACGTCGGCCGGTTTCAGGAAGCCTTTCTCAGCCGTGCCGCCGAACAGCAGGTCAGCATCAGCGAACTGCGCCAGATCCTTGCCACGGCGCGCGACGAAAGCGAGGAGCTGGCCACGCAAGTTGACGAGCGGCTTACCGAAGTGCTCACGCGGCTCTCCAATGTCGCTTCCGGGATCGCCTCGGAACTGCGCGAAGGCACCGTCGGCGAAATCGAGGAAATCGCGAACCAGCTCGGCGACCAGAGCGGAGCGGCCATCGTGCGCGTGCTTCAGGGACGCGGCGCGGAACTGGTGGGCAAGCTGGAAGAAGCGATCGACGCCGCAACGCAGGCGAGCCGTGATTCGGTTATCCAGATGCGCGATCAGTTAAGCCGCGTGGACGAACTGGCCGGCAATCTGGAAGCGCGCGTCGAACGCCTGCGCGAACGCGCAACCGAACAGGTCGACAACGATTTTGCCCGGCGGGTGGCGCTCATCACCGAATCGCTCAACTCGACCTCCATCGATATCGCCAAGGCGCTGTCGACCGACGTGTCGGAAACCGCGTGGGCGGCCTATCTCCGCGGAGACCGGGGCATCTTCACACGGCGCGCGGTCAGCCTGATCGACAACGGGCAGGCCAAGGCGATCCAGAACCACTACGAACGCAACCGCGATTTCCGCGAGAACGTGAACCATTACATCCACGATTTCGAGGCGATGCTGCGCCAGCTTCTGTCCACACGCGATGGCAACGCGCTGGGCGTGACGCTGCTGTCCTCGGACATGGGCAAGCTCTACGTGGCGCTGGCGCAGGGCATCGAGCGGCTGCGGGGATAGGTTCAACCCGATCTTAACCAAAACCGCGTAACAGGCATCGCACTGCCCGGAGATGCGCTGGTTGCCCACGCGTAAACCATACCCTTTTTTAGCCGCTTAACAGCCCTGTCCCTAACGCCCGGTGCGATAACACGTATGGGTAGAAATCATGGGACTGACACTTGGTGGTCTGTTCGGCTGGGTAGCGCCGAAGCAGACGACGAACAACAATACCGTTGCATCATCCACGACAACGCAGGCGGCTCCGGCCACAAGCACTTCGACATCCACGGCAGTCGCAAGCGCGCCCGTCGCGAATAGCGGGACCTCGCCCGCATCGACCGGAAGCGTAAACTCGCCGGGCGTGATCGTGGAAACCGGCACTACGCCCGCGGAGCCGGTAACCTACTCTGTTCCGACGGTCGCGCCTGCCCCGGTCGAGGCTGCTTCGATGGCATCGTCGTCCGCTTCGTTGAACGACAATACCTCTTTCGCAGCGCCGGCCGTTACCGACAGCCAGCCCGTTGCGCAGGAACCCGTTGCGGCCGATCCGGTGACGGCAACCGCACCGCCGGCAGCTGTGGCCGCCAACCCTCCGGCCTCGGAGGTTAGCACGCCAGCGGACGCGCCTTCCGCCGTGTCGTCAAGCGTGGCCGCCGAAGGCCCCGAGGTGGCGGAGAATATGGCGGCGCAGCCACAGGCGCCAGTCGACGACGAGCCCGCAGCTTCGCCGCCGGCTAGCACGGCAGAACCCGTCAGCAACGCGGCAACGACAAGCCTGGCATCGCCCTCGACCGATCAACCGGCATCGAAAGACCAGACCGCGCCTGCGACATCGTCTTCGCCCGCCGGGACGCAATTCTCGATCGCCAGCCAGGTCAAGGCCGTCGCGCAAGCCGGGCGCGCTGCTGCCGACAAGGTGGAAGCGGATTCCGCGGAGCAGACGGAGCGCTTCACCCACGCCGAGATATGGGCGCGGGCGGCTTACGAAATGATGGCGCAGGCATCCGCGCAAAACGTCAAGGCCCTGCACCTCGTCACATCGGATTGATCGCGGCATTCGCCGAAAAGAAAGGGGCGCTTCCCGAAAGAAGCGCCCCTTTCTTTTTCAGATCCGATCGAACCGGTCGATCAGGGCAGCGGCGGCACCGGCTGCGGCGGAATGCCCGCGTCGTCCTCATGCA
>MEGD01000025.1 GCA_001725355.1 Novosphingobium sp. SCN 66-18 | reverse complement strand
GGATGTTCTCGTCATCGAGACTCTGGCCGGTTTGTGGATCGACGCCGGTCAGCATCCTGTCGAGAAGGTCTCCGCGCGAACCGACGTCTCCCTCGCGGCGGCGTTGCGCGACCAGCCTGTCGGCCAGTTCGTGCATCGCTTCCACGTTGCGGGAGAAACGCCTGCGCTTCCCGATCATCGCGGCGGTCATGAACGGCGGCCGCCGATCACGCGCGGAGGCCTCGAGGAGCGCGCCGACCATCGCATCGACGAACGGGTGCATGTCGTCCTGGTAAAAGCTGTTGAAACGCAGGTCGAACGCGCACAGCGCCAATGTGTCGAGCGTCAGCCGGGTCATCGCGTCGGCCACGTCGATCGGGCTTTCAGGACCGAAGCGTTCCCAGCGATCGAACATTTGCCGGGCGATATCGGTCATCTTGCCGAACATGCCGCGAATGCCCATCGGCCCGAAAGCCGGCATGAGGATATTATGCGCGCGCGCCCAGTTGGGCTCGGTCGCAAATGCCGTGAACAGGCCATCTCCGGTTGCGGGCCGCAGGTTGACGAGTGCGCTGTGCACGAGCTTGCCAAAGCGGGTCTCGTCGCACGCTTCGTTCACGTACTTCTGCCCGCTGATGACGGTCGTAGAGAAGCCCAGCACCTCCAGCCGGTAGATCGGCCCATATTCCCCGGCAAAGCGGGTCAGGCTCTGGATCAGCGCATCTCCGTCCAGTTCGAAGAGATTGCCGAAAAAGGGGAGCGAAGGAGGAGAGGGCAGGGAGGGAGAGGGCATAGGACACGAACCATTAACCGAGCATTGATCGATTTTATATCGATCAATGCTCGGTTATTCAAGCGTCGTCTCGCAGTCCCCGCGGTTGTGTGGTGGAACGGCGGCGCGTTGCGAACAGCGTCAGGATCAGCGCCAGCGCGGTGACCGCCAGCAGGGTCGACAGGCGCAGAACCTCGGCGGGATGCTCCTCGCTCGTCAGCGCGGAGGCTACCAGCGGCCCGAGACCCGAACCGACGAGCATGGCCGAGGGGCCGAATTCCGCGGTATGGCGCGTGGGATCGTTGTCGATGGCGAAGGGCGTGAGAAACGGCGAAGTGAAGGTCCAGAGTGCGCCAAAGGCCATTTCGGTGGCCACGAACCAGCCGCCGTGGGGCAACGTGGACAAACCGAACAGCACGCCCACCAGCCCCAGGGTGGCGCATGTCAGGCCGATGAACCAGGGGAGGCGCGTTGCGAGAAGTATCGCGCCCAGGCCTCCGGCGATTTGCGCCGCATTGGCGGCCGGCGTTGAAAAAGCGACCTGCGTTGGCGCCAAACCCGCTTCGCGCGCCATGGGTTCCATATAGACCCATGCGCCCACGATGGCCGCCTGAAGCAGGAGGATTGCTCCGAGCACGCCCCATCCGCGCATGGGTGGCAGACCGGATGCGGTCGGCTCCTTCGGCAAGGCCGCGAACCGAACGGGGAGTGCCGGCGTCACCACCGCCGCCAGAACGGCAAGGCCGGCGATCGCGAACGGAACGCCGTTTGGCGCTCCGGGGGCAAGGAAGGCGATGCTTGATGCGACAGCGCACTGTACAAGTGCCTGCGAGAGCAGAAAGGCCGCGGACAGGAACGTGGGCCGTGGCGATCGAACAACAACCGCAGTTGCTATCCAGATGAGAACCCCGCCCGCGATGCCGGTTGCCAGTCGTGCCAGCGTTACACCTTCGCCGCTGGCCGCCAGCGTTGCGAGGTTGCCGATCCCCAGCAGCATGGCGGCGCCGATGGCGGTATGCCTTACGGGTCGATGTTCGAACAGCGAACCACCAAGTATCACGCCAATGCCAAGGGCCAGCAATTCCACCGTGGCGGCATGACCAATCTGCGCAATCGATATGCGTCCAGCGGTGAGCAGCGCTCCGAACAGCACCGGCTGCACGCCCGCAATGGTCACGCCGACTGTACCGACGCCAAGCGCCGCCGCCACGGCGCCGCCCGGAATGGCATCGCCGATCCATTGCCCGGCTTCCCGCGCGGTCATGCGTTTAATTCGCCCGGGGCCATCGGAACGATCCGGGCGCTAAAGTTTTCAGTCTGGCACATGACGTGGCCTCCGATCCAATTGGTGGGGCTATCCCCTGGAACGATGCGCCAGCTCCGCGCGATCATGGCTTTCAACAGCGTGCGCACGATCATCGGCGCGACGCTTCGGCCAATGCACAGGTGCGTGCCGCCACCAAACGTGGTGCTGCCCTGCAGCGACCGGCCGAGGTCGAATTGCCCGGGCTCCGGAAATACATCCGGGTCCAGTCCTCCGGCGCCCCACATCATGGTGAGGATCGCGCCCTTTCGAAGCGCGATGCCCTGATAGGTCAAGTCGGCGAGGAGGCGCCGCTTGAGCATGATGACGGGAGGTTCGAGGCGCAGCGCCTCGAACACGGCCTGGCCGATGGCATCCGGCCGGGCCTGAAGCGCGGGCATAACCTCGGGGCGGTTTGCCATGACATGCATGCAGTTTGCCACAGCTACCGCGGCGGTGTGAAAGCCATCTACAAGATTGCCTGCCAGCAACATGCCCACGTCGGTCGGCACGATGCCGGTCTCGTCGAGATCACCCTGCTGGTCGATCGAAGCGAGACCCTGGGCAAGCCTCTCGATCAGCGGATTGCCGCCATAGGCCAGAGTGCGCGCGGCTGCGTCCGCCAGTATTTGCCGGTAGCCGGCGGCGCCCCGTTCCAGCCTCGCCAGATCTTCCGGCTGGTGATTGAGGAAGAACATCGGCGTCATGTCGTGGACATGGCGGGCAATGGCTTCGATCTCGTCGGGCAGGAGGCCGAGCAGACGGCCCCAGAACCCGCAGACCATGCGGTTGGCGAGATTCCGGGCGACATCTATTTCCTGTCCCGCAGTCACTATCGGGGCAAGGGTGTCCAGCACGTCCTCGGCGACGGTTTGCGCCGTATGCGCCATGTCCCGGGCTTGCCGCGGCCCCATTTCCCCGGACAACAACCTGCGGACAGGTTTGTGAACGGGGGGATTGGTCGTGAATATCTGGTTGGAGATCGTCCATGCCAGCGCCATGCCGGGTGGCGGAGCGCTGTGTGCCGCTGGACGCGGGATCGGTCCGAACAGCGATTGTGGCGGAACCGCGCCGACTTCCGGTGCGGAACCCAGGGCCTGAAGGTCGCGATTGCGGTAAACGACGAGATGGCCATCGGCATCGCGGAAGAAGCGGGGCGACGGCTGGGTGAATACCCGCGCGCAGAACGCATGCAGATCATCGCGCCCTCCGCCAAAACCATGGCTTTCGATCGGGGGAAGTCGGTCCGGGGGGATGATGGCGGGAGTAGCGGAGGTCGAACTGGTCATCCCCCGTCTCTCGATCAGAATGATGCGCGCAGATAGCCGCCTGCACGGCGTTGCTGACCGTAAGTCAACGCATCAAAGCCAAGGCTTTCGATCGAACTGATTCCGTTCAGGTATGTCTGGTTGAAGATGTTCTTCACGAACCCGCCCAGTTCGAAGTGCCCGCCCGCCAGTCGCCAGCCGACCTGGGCGTTGGCGAGCGCTTTCGGGCTGTCGGAAATGCGCAGTCGCTGGGTATTGTCGAAATAGACCCGGCTGCGCCAGTTCGCATCGGCATTCACGATGATCGCGCTGCCGTTCGGCAGGTCCGCCGTATAGGTGATAGAGCCGTTCACCGACCATTTCGGCGAATGCTGCAGCATGTTGCCCGAATAGTCTTCGCCAGCCGACTGGAAGTCCAGTATCCGCGTGTTGAGATAGGCCACGGAAAAGTTGATCGCCAGTGGCCGGATCGGATTGCCGCCAAGTTCGAATTCGCCGCCGTAAGCGCGCGACGAGGCGGCGTTGGTCAGTACCTGCGTGGTGATCCCGTTGCGCACTTCCAGCGAATAGACCTGCTGGTCCGAATAATCGTAATAGAATGCCGAAAGGTTCGCGCGCACGCGCCTGCCGAGAATTTCGGTTTTCAGGCCCGTTTCGTAGGCATTGAGCCTTTCGTTCTTGTAGGGTTCCAACTGGGCCAGCGAGGTGGCCTGACCGCCAAAGAAGCCGCCTGATTTGTAACCCCGGTTGAAAGTGGCGTAAATTCGCGCCGACGGCGACAGTTCATAGGAAATGCCCGCACGGCCGGACCAGTCGCTGAAAGTCTTGTTGTTTCGTGCCTTGAGCAGAACGATCGATCCCTGCTCGGCGGCGCTTGTGTAATCGATGCTCTTCTCGTCGGCCGACCAGCGCAGTCCACCGGTGATCGTCAGCCGGTCGGTCACGTCATAATCGATCTGGCCGAAGACCGCGAAGCTGTCCGTCTTCTGCACATAGGGCCAACTGAACTGGGCGACGCTGTTCGCGAGATCGACACCGGACGGATTCTGCGGGGTGGCGAACAGCGGCCGCAGTGCGCGCAGGACGTCATAGGAGCTGTTGTCGCGCAGATAATCGCGCATGTAGTAGCCGCCGATCACCCACCGTGCGCGGGTCTTGCCGTGCGACTGGAAGCGGATTTCGTGGCTGAATTCGCGCTGCACGGTATTGTAGCGCGCTTCCAGCATCTGGAGGGGGCTGCCGTCCGTGTTCTCGATGTCGTCCCGCCAGGCATCCTGATAGGCCGTGATCGAGATGATATCCAGCGCGCCCAGTTCGATGGTCGCCGTCACGCTGACGTTCGCGACATCCACCTTGTCCTTGCCCTGAAGGTTGGACTCGACCGAATAGGGACTGGCGTTCGTGTCCTGATACCCCAGCAGATCGGTGCAGGCGCCGGGCGTCGAGTAGCTGCCGGGCGCGCACAGGCCGTCGGGTCCGGCCGATGCAGGGGAAGTGGGAAAGAGCGCGCGGGACTTTACCGTTGTGGCGCTGCCACGGTTCCGGAAGAAGCTGCCCTGAACGAGGAATTCGACGTTGCTCGCGGGCGTGTAGAGCAACTGGCCGCGTATCGCATAGCGGTTCTGATACCCGATGTGATCGCCCGTGGTCCGGTTGTAGAAATTTCCGTCGTCGCGGACGTACTGGCCGGAAAGGCGGAAGGCGAGCTTGTCCTGCACGATCGGCCCGCCGATGGCGGCGTTGGCGTTGACCGTGTTGAACTGCCCATAGTCGACGGAGGCGTTGCCCTGGAACGTCTGGGTCGGGCGCTTGGTGATGACGTTGATGGCGCCGCCGGTCGTGTTGCGTCCGAACAATGTACCCTGGGGACCGCGCAGGACTTCGATCCGCTCGATGTCGTAGAAGCCGGCAAGCTGTGCCAGCGGGGAACCGACATAGACGCCGTCGGCATAGATGCCCACGCCGCTCGACGAGCTTGGATTGAAGTCGGAAAGACCCACGCCGCGGATGAATATCTTGGGGTTCGCGGCAGCGTCGGCGGAGGTGATGCGCAGCCCCGGCGCCACGTTGTTGAGCTCCAGGACATTGGTGACGCGCATGTTGCGGATCTGGTCGGCGGAGAGGGCGGAGACGGCGATGGGCACGTCCTGCAACCTCTCCTCGCGCCGGTTGGCCGTGACGATGATGGTCGAACCGTCATCGTCCGAAGCGGCCTGCGCGTTGGAGGAAGCGGGTTCTCCTGCATTCGGGGCGGGGGTTTCCGCCTGCGCATACTGCGGTGCCAGAAGGGCAAGAAAGGCGCCCAGCGCGGTACCGTTCCACCGTTTCGTCTTCATCATCGAACCCCCCTCTGATTGCGTTGCCGCTATTGGAATTTCTTCATGGGAACACGGTCGGATGTCTCGCGTCGCCGTTCGGGATGGGTCATACGGTAGTCATAACAATCTTATATGCAAGACTACTTTTTTAAGGTTTTAGATTCAGTGTGTTAATTGGAAATGGGCGGGATAACCTGTTTCCGGGACGGGTTCGGATAGGGCTGAGGCTTGATTGTGTGGAACTGACGGGCGATGCGGTTCTGGCTGAATCCGGAACAATGGAAGAATCATGGCCAAGCGGAGCAAGGAAAGCCCGGGAGTGGAGTTGCGTACGAAGCTTGCCCCTTCGCAGGACCGCGCGCGGGCGACCTTCGAACTGATTCTCGATGTAACCGGGCAACTGCTGGGCGAGGTTGGCGTCGAGCGGCTTTCCACCAACATGATCTGCGTGCGCGCGGGCATCACGCCTCCGGCCCTCTATCGATATTTTCCCAATAAGTACGCGATCTTGCGGGAAATGGGCCGCCGCCTGATGGAGGCCGAGGACGCTATCGTTCTGGAATGGCTGGAGCAGGGACACGGCCACCTCGACGGGTCGCTGGAGGAGGCGATCAAGCAGCGAGCCGATCTTCTGACGCGTGTTCGCAAGGTGGCGCGCGAACAACCGGGCGGGGAATGGATACAGCTTGTCATGCGCGCCGTTCCCGTCCTGCGCGAGGTAAGGGCCGATTCGGTCGATACGGTGGCCCGGGCTATCGTGGACCAGCTCGGAGCGCGTTACCCATCGGTCGACAAGGGACGGCTTCGCACGGCGGCGCTGCTCAGTACCACATTGGCCAACGCCGCCAGCGAACTGATCGTTGACGCCCCCCAGCTGGAGGAAGAGCTCACGATCGAGACGGCGCGGATGATCACTCTCTATTACCGCGATCTTGTCGAGGCATCCGAAGGTGACGGACCTGCGAAGGAATCGTGAGCGATAAAAACGATAGTCTTCATTATGGAAATTGATTGACAAACCCGCTTTCCTCCATTCAATAGCAATGGCTATCAATTGGAGGGTGCGGTTATGGACAAACCCGTCGATGCGGCGCTGAAGGCGCGTGCGCTCAAGGTCATTCCCAACGGCATGTATGGTCACGAATCGACCCGACTTCTGCCGGCGGCGTTTCCGCAGTTTTTCAGCAGGGCGGAAGGTGCCTACATCTGGGACGCGGATGGGAAGCGCTACCTCGATTTCATGTGCGCCTATGGGCCCAGTCTGCTCGGCTATCGCGACAATCGCGTCGATGCCGCCGCCGCCCGGCAGGCGGAACTGGGAGACGCCATGACCGGCCCCGCGCCGGTGATGGTCGACCTTGCCGAAACGCTGGTTTCCATGGTGGATCACGCCGACTGGGCGATGTTCTGCAAGAACGGGACGGATGCGACCAGCATGGCGGTGATGGCCGCGCGCGCGCAAACGGGGCGGCGGATCGTTCTGATGGCCGAAGGTGCCTATCATGGCGCCGCCGCGTGGTGTACGCCGGTGCCGGCGGGCGTGGTGGCGGAAGACCGCGCGTGGCAGCGTCCATACCGCTACAACGACGTCGCAAGCCTGGAAGCGGCAGTGGCGGCGGCGGGAGACGATCTTGCCGCAATCATCGCCAGTCCGTTCAAGCACGATGTCTTCATCGACCAGGAATTGCCCGATCGGGACTATGCCCAGCGCGTGCGCGAACTGTGCGACCAGACAGGCGCCATGCTGGTGATCGACGAAGTGCGTGCGGGTTTCCGGATCACGCGTGATTGTTCGTGGTCCCTCGTCGGCGTAAAGCCGGACCTGAGTTGCTGGGGCAAGTCGATCGCCAACGGGCAGCCGATCTCGGCGCTGCTGGGCGCGGACAGTTGCCGCAAGGGCGCGGGGGATATCTATGTCACCGGTTCTTTCTGGTTCGCTGCCGTGCCGATGGCGGCCGCCATCGAGACGCTGCGGATCCTGCGGGAAACCGATTATCTCGAACACATGGTGCTGCTGGGGGGCAAGTTGCGCGCCGGCCTCGACGCGGCAGCCAGGCGCCATGGTTTCGCGCTGCGCCAGACCGGGCCGGTGCAGATGCCGCTGATCATGTTCGAGCAGGATCCCGATTTGCGCATCGGCTACGCCTGGACCGAGGAGATGCTGGCGCGGGGGGTCTACATGCATCCCTGGCACAACATGTTCCTGTGCGCGGCCATGACCGAGGCTGACATTGATCTTGCGATCGCGGCTGCCGAAGAGGCTTTCGCGGCTGTCGCGGCCAGACTGGAAAAGCTGGTTCCATCAGCCATGCTGATGGCTCTTCTGTCGGCCCATGCGCCGGAACCGGTGGCCTGACTTGCGCCGATCGGGTGGTCATTGGCATGATCGGCCAGAAGGACGAAATACGTGAGCGACACGATTGATTTGCTGGCGGTCGGGCTGACGACGCTCGATATCGCCGTGCATCCGGTGGAGAGGGCGGTTTCGGTCGACGAGAGCGTTCTTGTCGACAGTATTCGCCTTTCGCCGGCCGGCACTGCCGGCGGCACGGCCATGGTGGCGGCGCGGCTGGGCCTGAAAGTCGCCATCGCTTCCGCCGTGGGCGCCGATGCGCAAGGTGCCGTGGTGCGGGCCGGGCTGGAAAGCGCCGGGATAGATACCGCGCAGTTGCAGACCGTCGATGGCCTGCCGACCGCGACCACCGTCCTGCCGGTCCGCGCCGACGGGCAGCGTGGTCTCTATCATATGCTCGGTGCCAGCATTCTCACGCCACTGACCGATGGCGCCGTCGCGCGTGCGGCGCGGACGCGGGCGCTGCACTGGGGCGGCGTGGGCTACCCCGGAATGGCCGGGCAGGGACCGGGTTTCCTGGCCACGGCAAAGGCGGGCGGCGCCTTGGTCACGTGCGACCTGATCGCTCCACGGCCCGGGGCCTTGGAAGAACTCGCCGCGCTTCTGCCGCATGTCGACCTGTTCATGCCGAGCCTGGCGGAAGTGCGCGCGCTGATGGGGGAGGCAGGTGTAGCGGTCCGGCACGATGATCTGGCAACGGCGGCGGGGCACTTCATGGCCATGGGCGCGGGCGGATGTGTGTTCAAGCTGGGGCGCGATGGCGCGATGGTGTTCACGCCGGACGGCACGACGCACGCCAAGGCCTTTGCCATCGAGCCGGTGGACACCACGACGTGCGGCGATTCCTTTTGCGCGGGCTTTATAACCGGACAGCTGAACGGGCTCGACGATGCGGCCTGTCTCGACTTGGCCAGCGCGGTTGCTGCGCGCGTGGCGATGGGCGTGGGAACGCTTGGGGCGCTTGAGGGCCTGACGCAAACCCTGGACTTCGCGCGCACCGCAGAACGCCTGGCATGAGCGAGGAGCAAGCACTGCGCGAGGCCATCGTCGCCACGATGCGGGCGATGGAGGCGCGCGGGCTGAACCGGGGCACATCGGGAAATGTCTCCGCCCGCTGGGACGGCGGCATGTTGGTGACGCCCAGCGGCGTCGTCCCGGACGCGCTGACGCCCGCTTCCATCGTGGCCGTTCGCGCCGATGGCACCTTTGCGGAAGGCGGCAACCGGCCGTCGAGCGAATGGCGGATGCATCTGGGGATCTACTGCCGCCGTCCGGATGCGCAGGCGGTGGTCCACTGCCATTCCCGCCATGCCACCATCCTGGCCTGCGCCGGCCTGCCCATTCCGCCGTTGCACTACATGGTCGCCGTCTCGGGTGGCGATACGGTGCCGGTTGCCCCCTATGCCACATTCGGCAGCGAGGAACTGGCGGCCAGCGTGGTCGAAACGCTGCAGGGGCGGCGTGCGTGCCTGATGGCCAACCACGGCCTGATCGCGCTTGGTCGCGATCTGCGCTCCGCACTGGCGATCACGGAGGAAATGGAGGAGCAGGCGGCCGTCTACTGGGGGACGCTGGCCATTGGTGGGCCCCGGCTTCTCAATGAAGAGCAGATCGACGCCGTGCTCAGGGCATTCAAGGGATACGGTCAATAGTCCGCAGGCACGGGGCAGGGTTTATTGGGGAAGGGAAACGGCATGACGGCGTTCTATACGGATAGACTCAGCGCGCGGCCGGGGGAAACGGTCGCCCTCCACGCTACGTCGGCGCAAGGGCCGTGCCGACTGGAAATCGCCCGGATCGGCCGGGAGCGCGTGGTTGTCGCGGTGGTGGAGGACATCGATGTTGGCGATCATCCCACGCCTGACGACGCCGACAGTAACGGGTGCGCCTGGCCGGTTGCCGGCCATGTGGAGATCGGCCCGGATTGGAAGACGGGCTACTATGACCTGCTGCTGACCGATGCCGGGGGCGAGCAATGGCATCATTGTCTGTGCGTTCGCCCGGCCAGGGGCACCCGATCCGCCCGCGCGCTCATCGTCCTCAGCACTAATACCTATCATGCCTACAACTACTGGGGCGGCGCTTCGGCCTATTGCGATGTCGCTGGATTGATGAGCGGCGCCAAGCCCTTCGCCGAGGCCATGGCGGGGGCGATTGGCGTGCTGTCCACCGAAAGGCCCTTTCCGCAGATGATTATCGCGGCGCCCGAAGATGCGCCGCGCCTGGTCAACCTGCGTAAGCGCGATTTCGGCGAAACCCCCTGGGCGGCCGATCCCGACTGGCGCCTTCGGCATCTGCAGACGCCTTACGATGGTTCCGCCGGCTTCCTGCACAAATGGGAACATGCGTTCGTGGACTGGGCCGAGCGGGAAGGGATCGCGCTTGACTATGCGACCGATGGCGATCTCGATGCGGAAGCCGATGCGCTGGATGGCTATGCCTGCGTTCTCCTCGTGGGCCATAGCGAATACTGGACGGTCAACGAACGCGACGCGCTGGAAAGGTTCGTCGATGCGGGCGGCGGGCTGGCGATCTTCTCGGGCAATACCGCATTCTGGAAAGTGCGGTTCGAGAATGGCGGACGGACGTATGTCTGCCACAAGTGGCGGGGGTTCGAGAACGATCCTGCGGTGCGCGACGATCCGTCCCTTGCCACGCACCTGTGGTCACACCGCGCGTTCGAACGGCCGGAGGCGACGATCACCGGCTTGACCTTTCTGTTCGGCGGGTATCACCGGCTGGGAATGTGCGTTGCGCGCGGGCAGGGCGGTTACACCATCTACAACGACCGCCACTGGGCTCTCGCGGGGACGGACCTGTTCTATGGCGACGTGATCGGCGATACCTTGCCGTTGTTGGGGTACGAGAATGACGGCTGCCGCTTCTACTTCGGCGCGGATGGCTTGCCCAAGCCCGCGCCCGGTCTTGGTGTTCCCGAAAATCTGGAAATCATCGGCCTTGCCCCCTGCGCGTTCGGGGAGGACCCGGACAGCCCCTATCACCCGATCATCCCGCCCGAGAATCTCGACGCTGTGGCGCGCGACGTATTCGGCGATCCGGAAATGGCCGCCAATCCCGCCCTCATCCGCGGTCACGCGGTCGTGGCATCCTTTCGCCGCGGAGGTGGCGAAGTGTTCAACGGCGGAACCACCGAATGGGCGCATGCGCTCCGGGCCAACGATCCGTTTATCGCACAGATCACCCGCAACGTCCTCGCCCGTTTTAAGGCGACCTAGTCATGCGAATCGAAGAGTCCATCCGAGGCTAAGTTGAGTGGTCTCAGCAGGTTAGCTTGACGGTCGGCCTGATGGGGTCGCGATGGCACCGGCTTTGGTGAATCGCTCGCGGAACAGCCATAGCGTCTTGGCGGGCAGGGACACGATCCGACAGGCTCAACCCCAAGGAAACGCATGAACGAAAGCTGGCCGTTGATCAGGTACTCGGTTCGCTCGTGCGACAGGGAGTTGATGGTCTGAATGACCAGGATCTTGAACATCAGCACCGGACCGTCCGGGTCGTGCTTGAACGTCGGAAAAGTCACGGCCCTCGTCACTCAAGCGCCTCCCGGCGAATGTGAATGGAAGGCAGCTTTCGACAACTACATCAGATGGTAGGAACTGGGTATCGGGAGACACACTGCGGGTGGCTCGAAGCTCCGAAACAGACTCCCTATATCCGATCCACCAGTCGAGGAGGCAATCTATGACCGAAAAACACGTCAAGACGCCCGGGCCAGATCATCCCATCACGATCGAGCCCAATCCAAAACACGTCGTCGTCACACTGGGCGGAAAGGAGATAGCCAACACCAGGGCCGCGCTGACACTGCGTGAGGCGAACTACTCGGCCGTCCAATATATTCCGCGCGGGGACGTCGACATGTCCCTGCTGGAGCGCACCGATCATGCAAGCTATTGCCCCTATAAGGGGGATGCCTCCTACTTCAGCATTCCTGTCGGTGGAGAGCGTGCTGTAAACGCGGTCTGGAGCTACGAGACGCCTTATGACGCCGTCGCGCAAATCCGGAACCATGTCGCTTTCTATCCCGATCGGGTCGACAAGATAGAAGAGCTTACCTGACTCCAAAGTTTGCGGCCTCATGGGCAGTTTCCGACGTCAGAGCCAGGCCGATGCCCTTGCTGGCGCCGGTGATGAGGAAAGTTCGGCACATCCGAAACCTTGCCAAGGGGGCCCCCGGCCGCAACAGCGGCCGGGGGCAATATTCAGGCGGAGAAGGTCGCGGTGCGACGCGGCGCCGGAAGCATATCTTCAGGTTCGCGGCGGCGGGTATAGTCGGGGTTCACCTCGGAGGATCGTGCCGTCCTGACCGATGACGAAGCGACCGGGCATTGCTAGCGTCCAGCTCGGAGAATGCCGGAAGGTCGTTCTTCAGGCTCTTGTAGAGGTCAACCAGATAGCCGGGCAGCTCGAAGCGGAGGCCAAAGGCGGCGGCAAGGTGGTCTGCCCGCCTCGAAATCGGCCTTGAAGGCATCGAGTTTGGCTTGAAGCGTCATGTTGGTTTCCGTGTATTTGGAGCCTCTCCGTTTGGCTGAATGTCGGGGTGCGACTGACGTCCGACATGCCATAGCTGCATCACGATCTGGCCGCCGTGATCATGTACGGCGTCCGTGATCGCCCGCCAGCCCGCGATCTGCGCGTCATCGTAGATGCCGGGCGCGCCGGCATAGCTGCTGCCCCGCTAAGTTGCCGCATTCTCGCGTCATCTGAAACGATTGGTGGGGGTTGCAACTCCAAGCATCTGGCGCAGAGTACCCGAGCCATATTCGGACTGTGAAACGCCGCGTTGCCTCAACAGCGGTATCACGCGCTTTGCAAACTCGTCTTCCGCGTACGGAACCACCGCCGGAACCAGCATGAACCCGTCGGCCGCGCCATCGGCATGCCAGTCGCACAGGGTGTCCGCGACGTCCCTGGCCGATCCCACCAGCGTCAGATGTCCCCGCCCCGGTGCAAGCGCCTCATAGGCCTCGCGTACCGTCATTCCCTGGGTGATGCCCATCCGGTGCATCATCTCGAGCCGGCTCTTCGAGGCATTCGTCTGGTCGATCGCTGGCATGGGCCCGTCGACATCGAGGTTGGACAGGTCGATGTCGCCCAGCAGGTTGCTCAGCAAGGCCACGCCGGCCTTCGGATGGATCAGCGACTGGAGACTGGCGAACCGGTCTTCCGCCTCGTCCTGCGTCTCCGCCACCACCGCCATGACGCCCGGCATTACCACGAGCTGATCGGGGTCGCGACCGGCGGCAGTGGCTTGTTCCTTCATGCCGGCATAGAACCGCCGGGCATTCGCCTTGTCCTCCTGCGCGGTGAATACCACGTCGGCACTGCTCGCCGCTAGCGCCTGGCCGGGACCGGAGGAACCGGCCTGGATGACCAGCGGATGGCCCTGCGGAGGGCGTGGCACGTTCAGCGGACCGGCGACGCTGAAGAAGTCTCCCCGATGATCTAGCCGGTGGAAGCGCCCCGGGTCCACTGCCACGCCAGCGGTTTGGTCGCCCAACACCGCGTCTTCTTCCCAGCTGTCCCACAGCCCCTTTACCACATCGACGAAAGCCCCGGCGCGAGCATAGCGCTCGGCATGGCCGGCATGAAGGTCCACTCCATGGTTACGCGCTTCGAGATCGGATTGCGATGTCACGACATTCCAGCCCGCACGACCGCGACTGATGTGATCGAGCGAGGCCAGCGCCCGCGCAACTCCGTACGGCGCATTGTACGTGGTCGAGATGGTCGCCGCGAGCCCGATCCTGTCTGTCACCATGGCGAGTGCCGCGAGCAGGGTAACGGGCTCCAGCGAGAGGTGGGCATGCCGCGGATGACGCAGTTCCATCCCGGCCGGATGATCGTTCACATACAGGGAATCGGCAATGAACAGCATGTCGTAGCAGGCCTGCTCGGCCTTTCGGGCGACTTCAGCGAACCAGCCGACATCCGTGGCGCGACCGACCGGCGCCCCGGCCATCCGCCACGAGGCGATATGCGTGCCCGTGCCGGTCATCAGCAGAGCGAGTTTCATGCGTGAATGCTGGGGCATTGCCATCCTCTCCGATTGTCCCCGTCACCTTCTCGGACATACAGCGGACGGGCAATCGGCCGTGGCGGAGGTGTCCGGGCTCCGGACGCTCAGCGCCGATGCAGCGTCGCGAACAGTCCTGCGGCAAAGATGAAGCACAGCACGCTCGACCACAGCGCCGGCTCAGCGCGGCCGAACAGATCGAAGATCGCGCCGAAGGCCGCGGCTCCGGCGGCCATGCCAATGTAGAATCCCACGGCCAGCAGCCCGTAGATCGACGAGTAGGCGCGCAGATCGAACTGGCGGGCGCAGAAGAAGCTCATCAGGTCGAGTTCCGCCCCGACGCTGGCGCCGAACAGGACGATGCCGGCGGCGATGACGACCACGTTCGCCCCGGCGACAGCAAGGATGGCGGCCCCGCCGGCGGCGATCAGCACGATGGCTGCCGCCCACAGAGCCGGCGCAGACCGGTCCAGCACGAGGCCGGTCACGATTCGGCTGGCCATGACGGAGCCGGCCAGAAGCGAGAGGAGCCATCCGCCCTGATGCATGGACAGGCCACGCAGCGCGAGGATCGGCTGGAACTGCGTCACGACACCCAGCGAGCCCGCGCTCAGCGCGAAGACTGCGGCGATCAGCACCCAGAACGGACGACTGCGAATTGCCTCGCTCGTCAATTGCCGCACCAGTCGCGGATCAGCCTGCTCGCCGCCCGTCCTCGTCTGCGCGTCACCCGTCCTGTCCCGGCGCATGAGAATCTGCGCGACAGCCGCGCCGAGTGCGGTGAGACCGGCCAGGCCGAGGTAGGCAGTCCGCCACCCGCTGCCTTCGATCACGGCGGCGACTACCGGGGGAAGAATGACGGCAAATCCGGCAATGCCGAATTGCGCCAGCGCCAGGGCCGTGCCTCGGGCCCGGCTGAAACGCCTCGTGATCAGGCGCGTGTACGTTACCGGGCCGGTCCCCGATCCCAATAGGTTGAGCACGAGAAAGGCGACGAAGTACCACGACAGCGCACCGCTTTGCGCGGCGAGGGCAAGGTATGCACAAAGTTGCGCGATGGCCGAGAGACCCGCCACAGCCGGAACGCCGAAGCGATCGGTCAGCCTGCCGACGAGAGGCAGGACGCAGGCGGTGAGCGGCAGGACCAGGAAGGCCACGCCCGCCGCGGAGCTGCTCCACCCGAACTCCTGCCTGAGCGACAGGAAGAACAGGCTGGAGATGGCGGTATAGCCTGCCACTCCGAAGGCCAGCCCGAAGGTGGCAGCGGCGAGTTCGCGCCATCCTTCGCGCAATTCGGCGCGAAAGGCGCTGCCGGCCTGCATTAGCTGTCGGCGCCAAGCGAAGCAGCGCCCGAGGCGATTTCCGCTGCGGCCCGCTGCATCTGGCCGAGGTATCGTGCGGCCGCTTCCTGCGGCCCCATGCTGCGGCGGATGAACGTCATGTTGACGCAGCCCAGCACGCGATCGCCGGCCAGGATCGGAACCGCGATGGCTCCGGATTCGTGCGGCTCCTCGCCGAAGCGTTCGCCATATCCATTGGCCCGGATCCGATCCAGCATGGCTTCGAAAGCCGGGCGATCCGCAGCAAACTCGTGCCCCGGCTCGCGCGCCTCGATGAGATTGGCCACGATCTGGGCACGTTCATCGGCACCGCAGAAGGCCAGATAGGCGCGCCCCGTCGCGGCACGCAGCACAGGCAGGCGATTCCCGACGACGCCGCGGTCGATCGTGAGGGTGCTGGAGGCGCGGGTCGTCTCCCGGATCCACATGAGGTTGTCCATGAAGATGCCCAGGTCGACCGGCCAGAGCACCTGCTTCTGCAGCTTCCTGAGAACGGGGCGCGCGACTTCCGTGATCCAGTCTTCCTCGTTGAAGCCTTCCGCCAGGCCGCGGATCAGCATGGTCAGACCATAGCGGCGCCGCGACAGGTCGAGCCCGACATAACCTGCCTCGCGCAGCGTCTCGAGCATGCGGTAGAGCGCGGGCCGCGATATGCCGGTGCGGCGGCTCAACTCGGTGACGGTCGCGCCGTTGCGCGTGTTGAGCGCACGCAGGACTTCCATGGTGCGCAGCACCGTTCGCATGGGAGCCGCATCGTCGCGCGGATCGGTCCGATTGGTTTGCCCGGCCATGCGGGCAAGCGTAGCGCGTGGGGCCGTAGGTATGCAAACCGGGGGCATCTGTGCCGGGGCGCAGATCATTGCGCGGCCGGCTCGTCGCCATAGGTTTCCACCTCCAGCGTACCTATGCCTTCGATCTCCGCCCTGACCCGATCGCCCGGCTTCAGGAACTCGCTCTCGCTGCGCGCAGAGCCGGCGGGCGATCCGGAGAAGACGACGTCGCCAGGCTCGAGCGAGATGATGTGGCTGATGGTGGCGAGTTGTTCGGCGATCGGGAACAGCATGTTGGCGGTCGTGCTGTCCTGCTTGAGCTCGTCGTTCACCCACAGCCGGAGCCTCAGGTCCTGCGGCGCGGCAATCTGCCCGGCCGGGCGGATGCACGGCCCCATCGGAGCCCAGCTGTCCTGCGCTTTCGCGCGGACGAGGTCGATCCCGATGGCCGAGCCGCGGTCCAGCAGGTCGCGGGCGCCGAAGTCGATCCCGACAGTATACCCGGCAATCGCCGCAACAGCCTGAGCTTCCGTCGCGTTGCGGAGCGGCTGGGCCAGGACGACCGCCAGCTCGATCTCCCAGTCGAACTGCGAGACGTTCCCGGGGATCCGGATGGTGCGTCCCGGCCCGACGATGGATGTGGTGGGCGGGCGCAGGAAGAGCGGCATCTTCGCCCAGCGTTCGGCCGGAAGGTTCATCTGCTCCAGATGATCGCGATAGACCGCGCCGACACAGACCAGCTTGTTGGGGTAGAGCAGTGGCGCCAGCACCATGGGGTGGTCTATCCGCGCCGCTGCGGGCAGCGGTTCGTCCGGCAGGTGGTCGAGCGCGTCGATCAGTCTGCTCCAGTCTGGCATCACGGCGCGCAACCCTCCCTCGGGCACGTCGGCGACCACGCGGTCAAGGCGCCACCAGCCATTCTGGGCGGCCAAGGCGGCGACCGGGCGAGATTCGAGCAGCACAGTTCCCAGTGCATATTCCATCGGTTCTACCTTCGAATTTCCGTGTAATGGGGCCGGGCGCCGGCGGGTTCAGTCGGCCAGCCAGGGATTGCCTTCGTCGGGCTTCATCTCGGGGCCATGCTTCTCTTCGGTGTAGAGGCGCAGGCGGTGTCCGTCCGGGTCCTCGACCACGATCAGCCAGGCCTGAATCGCGGTGATCTCCTCGGAGTGCGGCACGGCCAGCTCGGCCAGGTGCGCGCGCCACTCCTGCAGCGCCGCGCGGTCCGTCACCGAAAGGACGATGGGGTTGAAGCGGGCGTGGGTGCGCGCGCGCGACGGATCGAGCCGCAATTCGAGCAGCGTGCCCCAGCCCGGCATGACCAGGATGTGAGCGTAAAGCTCGCCATCCGCTTCGCGCCGATGGTCGGCTTCGGGAATGCGGCGCGCGGCGAACACGCGCTCGTAGAAGGCAAGCGACCGCGCCAGGTCGGACACCGGCAGCTTGAGGTGATGAATTCCTTGGACGATCGGCATGGGGCTCTCCGGGCGCTTTCGTTGAGCGGGCTATAAACGGGCTCCGCGCAGGTCCGCGACCAACTTCCCACGTCTGTCCGGCTGCCGGACACATGCTCCGCCGCCGCTGGACAGCAGGGGCGCGCCGCGATCAAGAACCCGCAAAAGCCAAGGGAGAGAACAGCATGACACGCTTTCATCACGGCGGAGCATCCGCGCTCTGCATCGCAGCCGCTCTCATCAGCCTGCCCCTGTCCGCAAGCGCGGCAGAAGCAGGCGCTGCCGAGGCAGACCAGCCGGCCAACGGGGGCGTGCCGGACATCGTCGTGACGGCCCAGCGCCGTTCGGAATCGGTGCAGCGCTCGTCGGTGGCGATCCAGGTGTTCTCGGGCGAGGCCCTTCGCTCGGCCGGCGTCAACCAGGCGCGTGACATCTCGAAGCTGACTCCGGGCGTCGTCATCGGGCAAGGGGGCGCCGCAACCCAGATCTACATCCGTGGCGTGGGGGACTTCACCTCGACGCCGATCACCAATCCGGCGGTGGCGACCAACGTGGACGGCGTCTACGTCGCCCGGTCGCAGGCCATCGAAGGCAATTTCTTCGACCTGGAGCGGATCGAGGTGCTCAAGGGCCCGCAGGGGACGCTGTATGGCCGCAACGCCAGCGGCGGGGCGGTCAACCTCATCACGACCAAGCCCAAGCTCGGCGAAACCAGCGGCAACGTCGCCTTCGAGGGCGGTAACTACGACCTGGTGAAAGCCGAAGGCGCGGTGAACTTGCCCCTGGGGTCGACCGTCGCAGCGCGCGGCGCCTTCCAGATCGTCCATCGCAACGGCTACTCCTATGGCGGCACCGACGACGACAAGCAAGAAAGCGTCCGTCTGCAGCTCTACTGGGAGCCGAGCGCGAACTTCAACCTGCGCCTTTCGGGAGACTATTCGCACATCGGCGGAATGGGTTCGGCCGCCGTGTTCAAAGGGGTTGCTCCCTCGATCGCGGCAACCCTCGCGAAGCTTGGCGTTGCGCTGCCGTCCGATCCGCGCGCCAATGGCACCGACCCTTCACTCTCGGCGATATACTATGGCATGGCGGCGGCTCTGAACCGGTGTGCGTCCAATGCCAACCTGGCCCTGGCCGCCACGTCGGCCGGCGTCGCTCCGATCGTGGGGCAACAGGGCTTCTGCCCGGCCGGCACGAGTTCGCTCTACTCTCCGCCGAGCGGATCCTACTTCGGCACGAACCTGCACGTGAACAATCGCTTCCTGAACTTCAGCGGCGAGGCCAACTGGAAGACCGGGAACATCACCGTGACGGTCCTGCCGGCCTATCGGCGGACCCGGAACGACTACCGCAACAACATCATCTTCACCTTCGACAGCGCCCCCTTCGGCAAGCCTGAAGCGTCCGATGCCGCGTCGCTGGAGGCCCGGGTCGCCTATGACGACAGCCGGCTGAAAGCCGTGGCAGGGTTCTATCTGTTCGATGAGCGGCAGACGATCGCCACACGGGCCGATGCCGGCCTGGTGGCGGGCGGCAACGTCACGTTCTACCATCTCGGCACGACCGCTTACGCCGGCTTCGGTCAGGCCACGTTCAGCGTCACCCCGGAGTTGCGCCTGATCGCCGGGCTGCGCTATTCGGTCGACCACAAGACCATCGAGGGCCAGGGGCTCGTCC
The DNA here is from genome assembly GCA_001725355.1 of Novosphingobium sp. SCN 66-18. GTDB lineage: Bacteria > Pseudomonadota > Alphaproteobacteria > Sphingomonadales > Sphingomonadaceae > Novosphingobium. The sequence continues at coordinate 24,690 of MEGD01000025.1, read as the reverse complement.
AGTATCCGGCCACCGTCTTCTTCCCGGGTGGTCCCTGCTTCGGCGCTGCCGCGATCTGCCCTCGCGACAGCTTCTCCAACGTGCGGAATTTCCGCCGTGCCTCCTACAAGGTCGGCGTCGAATACGACCTGGGGCCGCAGAACATGGTCTACGTGACCTACGCGACAGGTCACAAGTCCGGCGGGTTCAATCCCTTCTCGCTGCCCGGCACCGTGAATACCGCGTCGTTCTACAACCCCGAGCAGGTCGGCGCGCTTGAGGTCGGCTCGCGCAACCGCTTCGCGGGCGGGCGCATCCAGCTGAATCTCGAAGGCTTCTACTGGAAGTACAAGGACGCGCAGGAGTTCATCACCACGCTCAACCGGGTGGGGGGTGCCGCCAATGCGCTGACCAATGCCGGCCGGGCGACCGTTTATGGGCTTGACGCGCAACTGGCCCTGAGACCGACCAACAACGACAGCCTGCAGATCGGCGGCGAATACCTCCACACCAAGTTCGACTCGTTCGTGTACCCGGCGGGCGGTGCGGTCGCCGGCCTGACCACCGCCTGCGGCGTGACGCCGGCAACGCCGTTCCCGATCATCGACTGCAGCGGCCGTCCCTTGCCGCGGGCGCCCAAATTCTCGGGCACTGCCAGCTACACTCACACCTTCCAGCTTGCCGGCGCAGGCCGGATCGATGCGACCGTAGCAACCCAGTTCTCGTCGTCGCGCTACCTCACCATCGATTTCACCGATGCCTCCCGGGCCAGGGGCTTCGCCACGCTCGACGCCAATCTGACCTGGGCCCCCAACGATACGTTCAAGGTCTATGCGTTCGGACGCAACATCACGAACCGCCTGGTCTATACGGGGGCGTTCACCCAGCCGTTGCTGCCCAGCCTGACGCTTGCCACGCTGGGCGCGCCCCGCACCTATGGACTGGGCCTGTCCGCCAAGTTCTAGAACCGCCTGCAATACCAGCCGGGGGTGGCCGGCGCGCGGTCCTGGGCCGGGCGCCTACGAGCCCGACCACCGCCCGGCAGATCGCACCACGGCCGCTTCCTACAGGGGGACGGCCGTGGTGTACTTCACCTGGGCAAGGGCGAAGTGCGACGATCCCGTGGCGACCGAGGCATGTCTCAGCACCGTGCGCATGAGGAACCGGTTATAGTCCTCGACATCGGCGACGAGGATGCGAAGCATGTAGTCCCAATCGCCCGACATCGAATAGCACTCGATGATCTCGTCGCGCGATGCGATGAAGTTTTCGAAAGCCTCGGTGGTCTCCGCCGAGTGGTTCTTGATCTTGATGTGGCAGATGACGTTGACCCCGCGGCCTATGCGCGCGGCATCCACCAGGCGGACCTGACGGCCGAGGATACCGTCGGCTTCCAGCGCACGCATCCTTCGCCAGCAGGACGCCGTCGAGGCACCGACCCGCTCCGCAAGCTCGGCGTGGCTGATCGACGCGTCGCGCTGAAGCTCGTGAAGCAACTTGCGGTCGATCGGATCGAGCGGCCGGCTGCTGGTCACGCCACATCCCCATCGGCATCGGGCCGGCGCTCGGGCAAGGCCCGACCGAAGGCGTCCAGGTCCCTGCCGAGGCATCGGGCATTGTAGATCTGCGACACGAGGCCACGCGGGGCAATCGCGCGGTATCGGGGGCCGGACTGCTCGCCCTGACGCACGTTCCGTGTCTGCCGACGGTAGTCCAACCCCTTGAAATTCAGTGCGATTCGCGCCCGGTATGAAGCGGGCGAGCGCCCGTTGCCGTGGAGCACCGCGCTCATGACAGACGGCCCGCGCGGGCGGCGAATCGCCGTGGTGCGGAACCACCGCCATCGTGGCCCGGGCGCCCCTCGGAAGCGTCGTGATGGAAAGTCATCCCCATTCCTATTATTATGACATAATCACATCAATATTATTGAGTGATACGCAATATTTGAAACGTTTTTTCACGCGCGTACGCTACATTCTCATCATGGCAAATGCAAGTGAACTGCCGCCCGGCGCGGCTCCCGATTGGACCATCCCGCAGGGCTGGGAGACTTACACTCCGGCCGAGCACGCGATGTGGGATCGCCTTTTCGAGCGTCAGTCCGAAATGCTCCGGCCGCGCGTGGTACCGGCGTTCATGGAGGGGCTCGATGTGCTCAGGATGACGAAGCCGGGAATCCCGGACTTCGATGAGTTGAACGAGCGCCTCACCCGCGCGACCGGATGGCAGGTCGTGGCAGTGCCGGGCCTGGTGCCGGACGAGGTGTTCTTCGAGCATCTGGCCAACCGTCGCTTCGTTGCCGGACGCTTCATCCGCAAGCCTGACCAGTTCGATTACCTGCAGGAACCGGACATCTTTCACGACGTGTTCGGTCACGTTCCGCTGCTCGTCCATCCCGTGTTCGCCGATTACATGCAGGCCTACGGCGAAGGGGGGCTGCGGGCCGCCCGGCTGGGCATGATAGAGGCCCTGGCGCGGCTTTACTGGTACACGGTCGAATTCGGGTTGATCCGCGACGGCAGCGATCTCAAGCTCTACGGCGCGGGCATCGTCTCGTCCTACGGCGAAAGCGTGTTCGCTCTCGACGATCCGTCTCCCCACCGCATCGCCTTCGACCTCGAACGGGTCATGCGCTCGCAGTACCGGATCGATGATTACCAGCAGAACTACTTCGTCATCGAGAGCTTCGAAGACCTGCTGCAGCAAACGCGCGACGCCGATCTGGGGCCGATCTACGAGCGCTTGCGCGGGCATGAGCCAATCGCGGTCGGAACCCTGCTTCCGACCGACCGGGTTCTCCATGCGGGCACCCAGGACTACGCACGCACCAGGGCCGGCGTATGACGCTTCGGAATCAGGCATTTGCCGGCCTTGAGCCGCAACAGCCGGACGGGCTGCTGGCCCTGATCGCGCAATGCCGCGCCGATCCACGGCCCCACAAGGTTGATGTGGGTGTGGGCGTCTACCGGGGTGAGGCTGGCGACACGCCCGTGATGCGCGCGGTCAAGGCCGCGGAGGCTGCCCTTGTCGCCGGGCAGGCCAGCAAGTCTTACCTCGGGGCCGAAGGCGACGAGCGCTTCGCCCGGCTCGTGTGGCAGCTAGTGTCCGGCGAGGAACTGTCTGGCGAACGTCGCTTCGGCCTCCAGACCCCTGGCGGGACGGGTGCCTTGCGTGTCGGGGCCGAACTGATGGCTTGCGCGCGCCCCGGCGCGCGCATCTGGATTGGCGAGCCAACCTGGCCCAACCATGCACCGATCTTCAGCGGCGCCGGCCTGGAGGTGCGAACGCATCCTTACTTCGACGCCACCACCGGGGGCATCGCTTTCGAGACGATGATTTCCGCGCTGTCGCACGCGCGGCAGGGTGACGTGCTGTTGCTTCACGGTTGTTGCCACAATCCAACCGGAACGCAGTTTTCGCACGAGCAATGGCGGGCTCTTTCCGCGCTGTGCAATGAGCGCGGTGTGGTTCCCTTCATTGACCTGGCCTATCAAGGGCTGGGTGACGGGATGGAGGAAGACGCGTGGGGCACCAGGCTGATCCTGGACACCGTGCCCGATGTCCTCCTGGCCTACAGCTGCGACAAAAACTTCGCGATGTATCGCGATCGGGTTGGCGCGTTGTTTGTACAGGCCGGGAGTGCGGCGATGCTGAACCTGGCGAAAGCCAACGCGCTGACCATTGCCCGAAGCCTGTGGTCGATGCCGCCTGACCATGGGGCAGCGGTGGTCGGAACGATCCTCGACGATCCGGATCTGCGGGCAGCCTGGCAAGATGAACTCACCGGGATGCGCCAGCGGCTTCAGACGGTGCGGGAGAAGCTGGCGGCGGCCCACCCTGTTCTGGCTCTTGTGGCCCAGCAGCGCGGCCTGTTTTCCCGACTTCCCATCGCCCCCGATGCGGTCGCCGCCGTAAGGCGCACGCACGGCATCTACATGCCGGATGATGGCCGGATCAACATCGCCGGGCTCAACCAGGCCAACCTCGATCATTTCGTGGAAGGGGTGCTTCCCCATCTGATCGCTGGTCGAGATGCCAGCAACTACAATTCGCGAAGATCACAGGAAATTCCCGCATGAAGCTCGTTGTAACGGGCGCTAACGGCTCCCTGGGATTGGCGGTGATTGCGCTGCTGGAGCGGCAGGGGCACGAGGTTGCGCGAATTGTCAGAGGGACAAGTGCCGATGAACCGCTTACGATCGTCTGCGAGGACCTGGCGGACGCGACTGCCGCGGAACGCTCGATAGGCAGAGCGGTAGAAGCGCTCGGCAGCCTTGATGGCGTCGTCCATCTTGCAGGGGCGTTCGAATGGCGGCCGGTCGTGGCAAGCGACGCAGCCTTGTGGCGGAAATTGTACCGCGCGAACCTCGAGACGACCCTTAATGTCGTTAATGCAACACTCCCACACCTGAAAGCCGGAGGGGCCATGGTCACGATCGGCGCCGCTGCGGCGGAGCCGAGCGGGGCTGGTATGGCACCGTATGCTGCTTCGAAATCCGCTGTGGCGCGGCTGACCCAGAGCCTTTCTGCCGAACTGGCCGGGAGCGGCATTCGCATCAACACTTTGCTTCCGTCCATCATCGACACGCCGGCCAACCGCGCCGCTATGCCCGATGCCGACCGATCGAGCTGGACGCATCCCGATGCCATCGTCGAGGTTGCCTCGTTCCTGGTGTCGCCTGCCGCCCGCGCCATTCACGGTGCTCTGATCCCGGTGACCAATCGCGTCGCCCACTAACGCAATTTAAGAGGAAGAAGACGTGAGCCTGTTCGAGAAACCCATCGGCCTTGACGGCTTCGAGTTCATCCAGCGCAAGAGGGACGAAGGCTTCGGCGAGGGCAATTTCACGGCCCTGTTCGAAAGCATCGAACGCGATCAGTTGCGGCGCGGCGCCTTGAACGTGGAAGAACCGGCGTGACAACGTCAGCCCCCGCACTCAAGCGCATCCATCCTGTCGCCTACCGTTGCAATGAGCCGAAGCTGTGCGGCACCATCCGCAGCGGGAGGGAAGACGAAGCCGGACGTCACATTTTCGGTGCCATCAATCAGAAAGTCGGGATAGCATGATGAAGCGGCTTGCGGATCAGGAGCGCGTGGAAGCCTTGGCCGCGCTCCGCGGCTGGACCCATGAGCCGGTCCGTGATGCGCTGGTCCAGACATTCAACTTCCCGGATTTCGTGACTGCCTTTGCGTTCATGACGGCCGTCGCGCTCGAAGCTGAAAAGGCAGACCACCATCCAGAATGGTCCAATGTTTATGGACGCGTTTCGATATTGCTCACAACGCACGATGCGAATGGGTTGTCTGAGCGGGACACGAAACTCGCAGCCAAGATTTCGGTTCTCGCAGCAGCCCTCACGTGAGGGTCAAGCGCCCCCAGCAAGCGTGAACGACCAACAGATCGTCGCGCGGTCCATTTCCTCGCGCTGGCTTGCCTCGCACAAGGAAGAGCGTCCTGCCGCCATCTCCGCAAAAGCGGTCGGCCATTGATCCGCAGCGACGCGGCTCATTGCCGCCGCCATCCGGCTTGCCTGACCGCAGCCGTGCGCGATCGGCTGATAGCCTTGATGGCGCAGGGCCAGCTGCGCGCGATAGCCGTGTTCGCGCAGTATCCCGTTCGCGAGCAACTGATCCGCATGACGCGAGACGCCCCATAGCGAACCCGGCTTGTCGGCCAAAATCCTCCGCAGCAGCCTGACCCGGTCCTGCTCCAGCGCGATCGCCTCCAAGCCCAGTTCGCGCGCGCGCCTCGCAAACTGGCAGCCCGCGGCAAGCGTCGGGTCGTAAAGCGCGATCCTGGCGGCGGTCGCCGCATGGACCCGGCAGGCGCCCAGAAGCGGTACTGCGGCCGCGGCGGCCATGAACGTGCGTCGGCTAAGGTCGGTCATCGCGCACCCCGCGCCTTGGGAGCGGTGAGGTAGGCCGCGATCTGCTTGATATCCGCGTCGCTGACTTCGCCCCTGGGGACGGGGGGCATATTGCCGATGCCCGTCCGCGCCGCCTGGATCACGTAATCGACCGTCAGGTCGTTCCGCTCTTCAAGCAGCGGGCGATCGGTGCGGCGCGCAAGCAGGCCGGTGCCCATCCCGCCCTTGCCATGGCACATCCCGCAGTATTGCACATAGAGCCGCTCACCGCCTTTCGCGTTTGGCCGGGCGGAAAGCGTCAGTGGAGGAGGCGGGGATGGCGGCGAGGGCGGGCCTGCCGCCGGAGCCGGCTTGCCCTGATCTGCCGGCTGCGCGGAGGCGGCGGAAAGCGCGGCCAGCACAATGATAAAGCTGCCGCAAATGCCGGTCGCAAGGCTGTTCATGCGCGGTCCTTCGTCTTGCTGGGAACGGCCCCGATTCCGCTTTTGCCCGGCGCGATGATGCCGAAGGGGTCCAGAGCGGCCTTGACCTTGGCGTTCAGCTTGCCGAGGGCGCCGCCGTTGAAATCATAGGTCGATGCGACAAGGTCCATATAGTCAAGGTGCGTGCGGTATTCCCCGTAACCATGCGCCTTCGCATCCGCCACCAGCGTGCGGATGAAAGGATCGACGCGGCGCATCATGTCCGGATCGTCCTTGTCCAGCAGGATGGCGTTGACGTTGATCAGGTGGCGTTCGCCGAACGCAAAGCTTGCCTGATAATCCATGCCGAATTCCTGGTAGCGCTGGTAGGTCCTGCGGAATTGCTCCATCGCCGCGCTGCCCGATTGCGGCAGCACCGGCGAGAAGCCGATATGCCCGCCCAGGCCTCCGTGCCAGTTCGCGTTCTGCATGGGGAAGGTCAGCGGCGTGCCGGTCCAGCCGGTCATTTCCAGCGGATCGCCGCGTTTCCAGCTCGTGCGCTTCATGCTGAGCGGCTTGAGCTTGTTCATCTCGCTTTCGAGGATGGCATAGGCTTCGCGGTTGATCGTCTCGCGTCCGTAGAGGCGCAGGCTGACGCCCCACCAGCCCATCTGGAATTTCTTGCGGATCGCGGCGATCACCGTGTCGGAGAGCGCGCCTTTCTGGTCCGTCCATTCCGCGCGCGTGGTCAGGATGGCGGCGGCCCGCAACCAGTTGCCGATCGTGGGCGATTGCTGCAGCACGCCCTCCCGACGGAGCGGCGCTATGGCATCGATCAGCGGCCCCAGATCTTCCGGCCGGTCGAATTCGAGATCCATGCCCATGAGCGATTCCGGTTCCGGCATGAGCCACAGGCCGGCCTTGGTGACGATGCCCAGGTTGGACTGGACGAACATCTGGTCCCACGCCGGACCGAAGCCGAAGCGATAGAGCTGCCAGGTGGGCGAGCCGGTGAGCGCGCCCATGCCGGTGCGCACCAGCGTGCCGTCAGCAAGCACCACTTCCATGCCGCACAGCTTGGTCGTGTGTTCGCCATAGGGCGTGTAGCCGACCCCGCGATCCAGCGCGTTGCCGATGACCGAGCCCCAGCTGTTTCCGGGCGTCGAAAGCCAGTGCTTGAGCCCGCGCGCCTTCAGGAAATCGTACAGATCGTAGAAGCCGACACCCGGCTCCAGCAGCACGGTGCCGTTTTCCTCGTCGTATTCGATCTTCTTCATGCGGGACAGGTCGAGGATGACCGAACCTTCCAGCACCGGTGCGGAGCCGCCGTAGCCGAGGTTCTTGCCCCGGCTGATCGGCCAGAGCGGAATCCTGTGCTCGGCCGCGACGCGGACGATCGCCTGGATCTGCTCCACGGTGTCCGGGGCGATCGCGCCTGCGGGGCGGTGCCGGCTGTCATCGACCGCGAACGCGTCGGAATAGGAATCCTGGTCTTCGGCATCGAAGAACAGGTTTTGCGCGCCGACGATGGCGGCGAAGCTGCGGCGCGCGGCGGCCAGTCGTTCCGGGGGAATGCTGTAGGACGAAAGGGGCATGGTTTGATCCGGTCTTTGCTCCGCTTTCCGACGCATGGGCCGGGCGCCCATCCTTCATGGCGGCGTGGTCGGGAAGAAGAGGGAAAGGTTCTGGCGGTTGTCTCTTTATGCTTTGCCTGGGGATAATGCTGCGCCTGGATTTGCGCAGCATCGCTGGCTTCATCGCTGTGTTGCGAGCCGGCGCTGGTTGGGATCGAGCTTGAGCATCTCGGCGCTTTTCAACGCCGGATCCCAGTGCTCCACAATCTTGCCGTCCTCGATGCGGAAAAGATCGAACCAGCTGGTATGGTAAGGAGCGTCGTCGGCATCCCGTTCCGGGCGGACGAACGTGAACTGGACCATGTCGCGTTCGGCCACGATCGCGATCAGCGGCAGCCGGATCGCCGGCTCGATCTCGCGCTCCGGCCGGGACGAACGGATGAAGGCCGCGAGCGCGTCGCGGCCGCTGACGACGTTGGGGTTATGCTGGATATAGTCCGGCCCGATGAAATCGCTGACGCGGTCCGCGCGGCCCGCCTGTAGCACGATGCGGTACATGTCATAGCACAGTCGCTTGTTGCGCTCGACATCGGGATCGGTGCTGCGCAGCATCGCCTCATGGTCCGCCGCGACGACCGGCGTTGTCTGCCCCGCGACCGGCTCAGCCGCCGCGATCAGTTCCGTCCTGCCGCTCAAGATGGCTGCTCCTCGTTCCACGGGCGCGGCCACTTGCGGGTATCGTCCCAATGTTCGACGATCAGACCGTCTTCCAGACGGAACATGTCGAAGGCGTGGCCCAGATAGGTTTCGCCGGGCCGCGTCGGGTCGGGCTGCTCCTGCTCCCAAATGGCGACCACATAGTCGCCCTGCGCCACCGTCCGCAGCAGTTCCTTGCGTGCGGGCGGCGTGAACCCTTCGGGCAGGTTCCGGATGATCTTGACCAGGTGCAGAATGTGCTCGCGGCCGGACGGCATATTCACATTGTGCTGGATGTAGTCCGGGTGAATGTATTGGAGGACGGCCTCGTCCCTGCCTTCATAGATCACGCCCTTCCACATCGCGATCACGATTTCGGCGTTGCGCTCTTCCAGCGTGCGTTGGTCGGTCATGCCAGCCTCAGGTCAGGGCGTAGTAACGCAGGACGTTGCCCGAGACGAGGCGCTCGCCCACGCCCACGAACACGTGCTTGGTCAGCCAGTCGTGCTTGCCGACCGGCGTCTCGAAACTCGGCTGCCCGCGCAGGTAGTATTCCTCGTGTTCCACGGGGTGGCCGCCGCGGAAGGCCCAGTCGCGGATGCGTTCCATCGTGTCGGGCTTGCGGCCCCACAAAAAACCCTTGTTGTTGAGGAGAATGAGCGTCCCGTCCTCTTCCTCGAGCATGTACCGCGCGTCGAACACGGCGACATCGTCGGGCCGGAAATAGGCGTAGTCCCCGCCCGATCCCGGCACCGCCTTGCCGCGAAGCCGCGGCCCCTCGAACGTCCCGCTCTCCACGTAAACGGCGCCGCGGTTGCCGCCCCACGGCGTATTTTCGATCATCTGTACGCGCGGAAAGGAAAGCCGCACTTCCATCACGAATTCCAGCCGGGGGTTGTCCAGCGCGGAGAAGGGCGGGGAGAATGCGTCAGTCATGAAGCTTTCCTCCGGCCGGAACGGCAGGGCAGGCAGCGGCGATGCCGGCGTGGAGCGCCGGTTTTGCGTTTGCGAACAGGGATTTACCCGGGCACGGTGACGGGAAAACCATAGGTGGGGCGCTCCTCTCTTCCTTTAATCGTTCGATGGAGATCGTAACGATCGTTAGATATTCTTGCAAGTGTGCATGTGGCGGGCGCCGGCCGATCGCATTCGCCGACCACGGCCGGGAACGCGCGCGATCGATGGCTTTTCGCGCTCTGCCTGCAGTATTCCTGCCGTTGCGCCGATGCCGGTTTTCCTTCGATCATGGGTCTTGACGAAGACGAGCGCAGCGCCACAGTGAGCCGCTATGTCAAATCCATCCGATCCGTCTGAACCGCCACAGGCGTTACAATCCGACTTGAGCCCGGAAGCGGAAATGCTTCACAACATTCTCAAGCTCGCGAACCGTCTGATGGCTCCGTTTTCGACTTTCCTTGCTCACGAGCATCGGATCAGCCTGAACGAATTCCGGGTGCTGATGCAGATCGGCTTCTATCGATCCGCCGCGAGCCACGAGCTTGTCGAACTGACCGGCGTCAATCCCATGAGCATTTCGCGGGCTGTCGCCACGCTCGAAAAGAACGGTCGCGTCGTCACGGTGACCGATCCGGCGAATCGGCGGCGAAAGCGACTGACGCTGACGGCAGAGGGCGAGCGGCTGTTCCGTGCGATGCGCCCGGCGACAAACCTTGTCGCGGAGTTCCTGCTTTCCAGGCTGAAGCCCCACGAACGGGCGACGCTCGATCACATTCTGCGCACGCTGATCGCCACGCTGGAAGCTAAGGATGAGCAGGGCCGGTCCCTGTTTCTGGAGAATACCCGGCTGGACCATCAGCCCGAGGAGTGAACCCGTTCAATGGCGATGGCTTGCCGCATCGCCATTGAGGGAAGGGGGCGGTGAGGCCGGATGGGCACCCCAGCGCGTATGTCCCGGGTGGGGGGCGCCGCTTAACCCATGCCGCGGCCGCTGGCCGTGGTGGCGGGAACGGGCTGCGCCACATCCCAGTGCTCAACGATGAGCCCGTCCGCGAATCGGAAAATGTTCATCAGCGCGTGTCCGGGATCTTCCGGCCCCTGGCGGCCAATCAGATGGACGAATCCGTAATCGCCATCCACCAGGATGCGGCGGACGTCCATGCTGACCGTCGGCCGTGCGAGCAGTCCTTCCAGGTGCGCGATCGCGGCTTCCCGCCCATCGATGACGGCGGGGTTGTGCTGCATATAGTCAGGATGAACGTAACGTTCGAAGGCTTCACGCACCTTCATTTCATCGTAGTAAAGCCGTACGAAATCCAGAAGGAGCGCGCGATTTCGCGCGGTGCGGGCGGCGTATTCCGGGCTTTGGGATTCAGTAATTCCGGCGGTTCTCGGCGGCATGGCGTGTTCTCTCCCTAGGGTTCCGGCACTTGGCGAGATTCCCAAGCGCCGATGATGCGATCAGAAATCTGGCACGTGCTCGATTGACCAATCGTAACGATCGTTATATCAATCTCGAACTGGCTTCAAACCACTTTCAAAGTGGAGGGCAAGGAGAGGGTGTGATGAGAGCGACACAGGTTCCTATCGGGCGCTTTTCTGAACGGTGCCGTTCGTTTCGCGCAAAATGCGGGGCGGCCGATGGCTGCGCGTCGCGTGATGTCGCGGTCGCCGGCGTCGCCTGACGGCCGGCACGTTTCGGATTGACCGGGGTTTGCGGCCACACCGCCGCCAGCCATCCGGCGAACAATCATCATGTGATATATGGGGAGGTAACATGAAAACTGAACTTTTGCGGGCGTGCGCCAGTGCCATGGTCATCGCCGCTGCTATTTCTGTTTCGAGTCAGGCATTTGCCGCAGCGGACGAAGCTTCTTCGCCGCAGGCTGACGAAGCAGAAGCAACGTCCGGCGATATCGTCGTCACCGCTCAGCGGCGCACGGAGCGCCTGCGGGACGTGCCGATTTCCGTGTCTGTGGTGGGTGGCGAGCAACTGGCGCGGGATAACCTGACCAACCTGTCCGCGGTCGCCGATCGTCTGGCCAACGTCCGGATCACGCCCGGGCCGTTCGACCAGCTCAACATTCGCGGTATCGGTTCGTCCAACAATACCGGGTTCGAACAGTCGGTGGCGACCTTCGTTGACGGCGTTTACCGTTCGCGTCCGCGCGCCATTCGCGCCGCGCTGTTCGATGTCGAGCGGGTGGAAGTGCTCAAGGGGCCGCAGACGACCTTCTTCGGCAACAACGCGATCGCCGGCGCGCTCAACATCACGACCCGCAAGCCCGGCAAGGAACTGGCTGCCAACGGATCGGCGCTTTACGGCAGCTATGGCGAATACAACGTCGAAGCCGGTGTGACGGTGCCGGTGGGTGACATGTTCAGCGTGCGTGCTGCCGGCCGCCTGTCCGGTATGGACGGCTATGTGAAGAACGCGTTCACGCGCAAGGACGCTCCGCACGAACGCAACCGTGTCGGCCGCATTTCGCTGGCCTTCACGCCTTCGTCCAACTTCCGGTCGGACTTGCGCTACGACACCGGCAAGACGACTTCGGACGATTTCCTGCCGTTCGAGCTGGAAAGCTGCCCGCCGCCCGCGCCGTTCCCGGTGGGCGGAAGCTGCGCGAATTACATCGCGGCCAACGGAACCGCAGTTGATGACAAGCTCAACTGGCGGAACTCCAGCCGTCCCGGCAAGCTCGACTACGCGTTCAATGAAGTGGGCTGGACCAACGCGTTGAGCATGGGTGATTATACGCTCACGTCGATTACGGGTTTCTTCAACCACAATACCGAATATCTGCAGCAGCTTATTCCGTCGCCCGTGCCCGGCATCGGTGGCGGCAGCCTGCTTCCGGTGTTCCAGCGCGAAACGTTCCGCCAGTGGTCGCAGGAAATCCGCCTTGCATCGCCGACGGGTGGCTTCTTCGAGTGGCAGCTGGGCGGCTACTATTCGAGCAGCAAGATGCGCAACAACGGCGTGACCGGCTTCTTCTTCGCGCCCTTCGGTGCTTCGGCTCCGCCCTATACCGCGCAGACGCCGGTTGCCGGGCGCCTGACCGTGCATGAGGATGCGACCACCAAGTCGGTGTTCGGCGCCGCCACGATCCGGCCGATCGACCGGGTGAAGCTGAACCTCGGCCTGCGCTATTCCGTGGTGGAGAAGGACGGCTTCCGCTTCCTGCGCAACGGCACGGCGGACCCGAACTACCCGACCCCGGAAAACTTCGTGCCGGCGAGCCAGCAGGTCAGCGATACGCTGAACACGATCCTGGGCTCGAACAACCAGAACTTCGCCAATCCGCACCGCAAGGATGACAAGCTCATGCCGTCGGTGAGCTTGCAGTTCGAAGCGACGCCGGATGTCACCGCCTATGCGAGCTATACCAAGGGCTTCAAGGCCGGTGGCTACAGCGGCGGTTCGGCCGGTGGCGATTTCGGCCCGGAAACGGTCAACGCTTACGAAGTCGGTATCAAGGGCAATCTGTTCGATCGCCGCGTTACCTTCTCGCTGAGCGCGTTCCGGGGTGATTATTCGGGCTTGCAGGAATCGGTTTCGGAAACGCTGCCCAGCGGCACCGTGCGCGTCAGCGTGGCCAACGCCGCGTCCGCCCGCTCGCAGGGTGTCGAGCTTTCGGCCAGCTGGCGCATGACGAGCTGGCTGACCGCGAGCACCGACCTTGCCTATCTGGATGCGATCTATCGCAATTATAACGGCGCGCCGTGTTCGTCGATCCAGACGCTGCTGGGCGCATCTTCGGGCTGCATTGGCCGGCGGCAGGACCTTTCGGGCAAGCGGCGCGGCTTTGCCCCGGAATGGACCGGCAATTTCCGCCTCGACGCGACGATCCCGGCGGGCGACATGAACGTGCGGGTATCGCCGCTGCTCTACTTCAGCTCGTGGTACTTCCAGTCGTCGACGGCCGACGATCTGATCCGGCAGAAGGGTTATGCGAAAGTCGACCTTCGCGTCAGCGTCGGTCCGAAGGACGATCGCTGGGGCCTGGCGGTTATCGGCCAGAACCTGACCAACAAGGCCACGGCCGGCTTCCGGCAGACCGTCAGCGGCGCCAACGGATCGGTTTCGGCCCTGGCTGAACGTCCTCGCACGGTCGCGGTTCAGCTCACCGCGCGGTACTGAGGGGCATTACTGGAAAGTGGCGGCGGGGCTTTGGCCCCGCCGCGCTGCGTCGCGCAAGAGGTGCTGCCCATGAAGTTCTACCCGGTCCTGGCACTGCTTGCCTGTGCTGCAGCGCCGTCAAGCCAGGCGCAGTCCATCCAGACAGAGGATGCGCAAGCCGCACTGCTGGCCAGCCCCGATCCGGTGCTCGCGTCCAACAAGAAGCTTGTTTACGACATGTATCGCGAAGTGCTGCTTGGCGGGCGCGCCGATCTGGTCGATCGCTATTTCACCGTGGAATACCTGCAGCACAACCCGAACGTCGCTTCCGGGCGGGATGCGCTAGCGCGGTTCATCCGGGGGTCGCGGCCCGAACGCCCCGTGAAGCCGACGATCACCCTGCCGCTGATCACCCTGATTGCCGAGCGCGATTACGTTCTGGTCGTCACCCAGCGCCCGATGCGCGACGTCAAGGGCGAAGGGTACGTGACGAGCTGGTTCGATCTCTTCCGGATTGCCAACGGCAAAATCGCCGAACATTGGGACCCGGCGCTAAAATCCTCTGCCATGCTGAAATTTGATCCCAACAGCGTGTCTGACGCGCTATCAAGGATCGAATCCGAGAAGGCCGGAGCGAGGGAACCGGCACGGCCCTAACGCCGTCGGGACCGCCAAGCCTGAATGGGCATCGACCTGCCCACGCTTTGGTTCCGTTGCGGCACCAACTGGAGAGCGAATATGAAGCACGAATTCAAATTGCTGATCGACGGCCAATCCAGGGACGGGGTAACGACCTTCGACGTCGTCAATCCCGCTACCGGCGAGACCTTCGCGCAATGCCCGAAGGCCGATGCGGCCCAGCTTGAGGAAGCGGTCGCGGCTGCCAGGCGCGCCTTCCCGGCCTGGGCCGCGACGCCCGTTGAAGAGCGCGCCGCGCTGGTCGTGGCGCTGGCCGATGCGCTCGAAGCGCGTGCGGCCGAGTTCGCCAGCCTGTTGACGAGCGAGCAGGGCAAGCCGCTCGACCAGGCGATGTACGAGATCATGGGCAGCGTGTTCACGTTGCGCGCCTTCGCGGCCATGCGGGTCGAACCGAAGGTCCTGCGGGAAGAAGGCGGCAACAGCGTTGTGGAACACCGGACGCCGCTCGGCGTCGTGGGTGCGATCACGCCCTGGAACTTCCCGGTGATCCTGCTGATGAACAAGCTGGGGCCGGCGCTGGTGACGGGCAACTGCGTGGTGGCGAAGCCTGCGCCCACAACACCGCTGACCACGCTTCTGTTCGGTGAACTGGCCAGGGACATCCTGCCGGCCGGCGTGTTCAACGTGCTGTGCGACCAGAACGAGCTGGGCCCGCTGCTGACCGGGCATCCCGATATTGCCAAGATCGCTTTCACCGGTTCCACCGCGACCGGCAAGAAGGTGATGGCGGCCGCTGCGGACAGCGTGAAGCGCGTGACGCTGGAACTCGGTGGCAACGATGCCGCGATCGTGCTGGATGACGTCAACCCGCAGGCCGTGGCGCGCAAGGTCTATCAGGGCGCGATGGCCAACGCCGGGCAGATCTGCGTCGCCATCAAGCGCGCCTATGTGCCGTCGTCCATGTACGACGAGTTCTGCGACGAACTGGCGAAGCTGGCCAACGAAGCCGTGGTCGATGACGGATCGAAGCAGGGCGCCACGATCGGGCCGGTTCAGAACAAAATGCAGTTCGAGAAGGTCGTATCACTGCTGGACAGCGCCCGTGCCGAGGGCACCGTGCTTGCCGGCGGCGCGCCGCTGGATCGGCCGGGCTATTTCATCCCTCCCACGATCGTTCGCGATCTGGACGACGATGCGCCATTGGTGCGCGAGGAACAGTTCGGTCCGGTGCTGCCGGTGCTCCAATACGATGATATCGAAGACGTGATCGCCCGCGCCAACGACAGCGACTATGGCCTTGGCGGCACCGTATGGGGCAGGGACGTCGCCCGGGCGACGGAAGTGGCCAAGCGCATCGATACGGGCACCGTATGGGTGAACCAGCACCTTGCGATCGATGCCAACATCCCGTTCCGTGGATCGAAGCAATCCGGCATCGGCGGTGAACTCGGCGAAGCCGGGCTGCTTGAATACACGCAGGCGCACATCATCAACGCGGTGCCGCTGGAAGATTGAAGACCTGGCCCGTCCTGTCCGGTGATCCGAGGACGGGCCATTCTTCCGTGAATGCAGGTGAGGGCGGGCGACTTCCGGTCGTCCGCCCTCACTGCGTTTGATCAGAGGCCCGCGGGCGCGGCATCCAGCAGGATGGACTTGGTTTCCAGATAGGGCTGGAGCCCTTCCACGCCGCCTTCGCGCCCGATTCCCGATTGCTTGAAGCCGCCGAACGGCATCCCGAATTCCAGGCGCATGCCGTTCTGACCGACGCCTCCCGTCCGCATCTGCCGCGCGATGCGGTAGGCCGCGTCGGCGTCGTGGGTCAGGACCGAGCCGTTCAGGCCGTAGCTGCTTTCGTTGGCGATGCGGATCGCATCTTCCTCGTCTTCCGCCGGGATCAAGGCGAGGACCGGCCCGAAGATCTCTTCCTGCGCGATGCGGCTGCGGTTGTCGACGTTCGCGAACAGCGTCGGTTCGATGAAGTAGCCCTTGTTGAAGCTGGAGGGGCGGCCGCCGCCCGTCACGAGATCGGCGCTCTCGCGGCCGAGCGCGATATATTCCTCCACCCGGTCGAGCTGGCGCTTCATGGCGAGCGGGCCAAGCTGCGTGTCGGGCGCGTCGCTGTGCCCTATCTTGATGCCCTGCATCACGCGGGCGATGGCATCGGCCAGTTCGTCATGGCGCTTCCGGGGTACGATCGCGCGGCTCAGCATGGCGCAGACCTGGCCCGACATCACGGTGATCGTGTTGCCCAGGATCGCGGCGGCAACCTCGATCGGGAAGTCATCGCGCACGATGGCCGCCGACTTGCCGCCGAGCTCCAGCGTGCAGCGCGCGACGCGGCTGGCGCAAACCTGGCCGATGCGCTTGCCGGCGGCCGTGGAGCCGGTGAAGCTGACCTTGTCCACGTCCGGATTGTTGACGAGATGGTCGGACGCATCGCGATCGCCGCACACGAGGTTGAGGACGCCCGCCGGCAGCCCGGCGGCTTCCGCTGCTTCCGCCATGATGTAGGCTTCGAGCGGCGTTTCCGGCGACGGTTTCATAACGACCGTGCAACCCGCGACGAGGGCGTAGGCCACCTTGCTCGACATCGTGCTGAACGGTGCGTTCCACGGCGCGATGCATGCGGTGACGCCCACGGGCTCGCGCACGACGATCGCGGTGTCGACTTGCGAACTCGGTCGCCGTTCCACGAACGGGTAGCTTTCGCCGAGAGAGGCGATGAAATCCAGCGTCGCCACGCCCCCGCCGTGCATGATCGGGGCGAAGCTGGCCAGGCCACCGACCTGCGCCGTCCACGCGGCCGAGAGTTCGCCCACGCGCTCGCCCAGAATCGCGGCCCAGCGGCGGACAAACGCGCCGCGTTCGGCAGGAGTCAGGCCGGTCCAACCGCCGTTGTCGAACGCACGCCGGGCGGCCGCCACGGCGGCGTCCATGTCTTCGCTGGAGGCTTCCGCCACGCGCGCGACAACCTCCTCGCTGTTGGGCGAGGTGATTGCGATCGCGCCGCCCCGCGCCGGACGAACCCATTGTCCGTCGATGAAAAGCTTGTCGGGGTGCGTTATCCGGATGCCATCAGGGGTCATTTCCCATTCTCTCCTTCGTCTCGATAAAGTCATCGAGGTTCTTGCAATAATCATAACGAACGTTACGATGAGGCGCAACGAGATTGTCGCCCAAGCGACCAGCAGGAGAGTTCGGATGTCTGATGAAATCGCAGCGCTGCGCGAGTCGATCGATGCCTTGAGGGACGAGGTCGGCGCGCTGAAGCGGAAGGCGTCGATCGCGGAATCCCATCTGGCGATCTGCAATCTGCAGGCGGCCTACGGCTACTATGTCGACAAGGGGCTGTGGGACGAGGCGGCCGATATGTTCGCGCCGGACGGCACGCTCGAAATCGCGGGGCGGGGCGTCTATATCGGGCAGGACCGGGTGCGGCAGTATCTTCACGCGCTGCCGCGTTACGAACGCGGCGTCCTGTTCAACCACATGCAGTTGCAGCCGGTGATTCACATCGACCCCGACCGGCAGCGGGCGCAGGGTCGGTGGCGCGCGTTCATTCTCATCGCCTGGCTGGGCGGAGAGGCCCGCTGGGGCGAAGCGGTTTACGAAAACGGCTATCGCCTGATCGATGGCGTCTGGCGCATCCAGTCGTTGCACGCCTTCATCACGTTCTACTGCGAATTCGATCGCGGCCCCAACCACGGCGGCGTGCCCATGGTGCGCAACATCGATGGCCTTCAACCGGATCGCCCGGCGACCCACGATTACGAAGCGTTCCCGGAGGTTTTCGTTCCGCCCTTCCACTATGCAAATCCGGTGAGTGGCAAGGCATGGTAAGCGCGGTGCCTTTCATCCACGAGCGGGCGGCGCTCTATGCCGTCATGGACCAGTTCATGGAGGCGATCGTCGCGCGCGATCCGGGCCGGCTGCGCTGGGCCGACGATGTGCGTTCCACGGAAAACAATGTCGCCCTGATGATCGGCGACGGGCTGTGGGGCACCGCCACGGGGCGGGGCGACTACGACCTGCGGTTCGCCGACGTTCGTACCGGGCACGTCGGCCTGTTCACGACCGTGATCGAAACGGTCGAGGAATCGGCCGTCACGTTCCGGCTGGGGGTGGACCCGTCCGGCGCGATCAACGAGGTGGAAGTGCTGGTCGTGCGCGACAGCGACGAAGCACTGAAGTTTCCCAACCCCAGGTTCGAGCGCAAGCCCATCATGGAAGCCTTCGTACCGGAGGCGGAACGGATGAGCCGCGAGCGGTTACTGGCCATCGCCGATGGCTATTTCAACACGCTGGAGCAGAACGACGGGCAGATTTTCACGCGCTTTCATCCCGATTGCAACCGCGTGGAAAACGGCGTGCAGACCACCAACAATCCCGATTTCATCCTGCCGATAGCGGGCCTCCCCTGCGAGGAGCAGTTCAAGCTCGGCTGGTACCGCTATGACGATCGGCTGCGGGGGCGGCGCTATCCGCTGATCGACGAGGAGCGCGGGCTGGTGATGGCCTATGGCTTTATCGACCATTGCGGCCGGCTGGCGGAATACACGCTGACCAATGGCGAGCATGTCTCGTCGCTGATCCGGCGTCCGCACACGTTCTATCTCGCCGAACTGTTCAAGATCGAGGACGGGGCGCTGCGCCAGATCGAGGCGAACTTCATCACGGTTCCCTACCACATGCCATCGCCCTGGGATCGACCGTGAGCGCACGGCTGGCGAACACGGTCGCCTTCGTGACTGGCGGCGGGCGTGGGCTGGGTGCCGGCATCGCCACCGCGCTGGCGGAGGCTGGCGCGGCGGTGGCCGTGGCGGCGCGCACCATGGCCCAAGTCGAGGAAACGGTCGCGTCCATCGGGGCTGCCGGCGGACGGGCCTTGGCGGTCCGCTGCGACGTCACCGATCGCGAGAGCGTGGCGGCGGCCTATGCCGAGGCGAAGGCCGCTTTCGGCGTGCCCAACCTGCTGGTCAACAATGCCGGCGTGCAGGGGCCGCTTGGCCCCGCCGGGTTGGTCGATACGCAGGCCTGGTGGGATACGCAGAGCGTTCACGTGCTGGGCGCGCTGTTGTGCATCTCGGCCGCCTTGCCGGACATGATCGCGAACGGGGGCGGGCGGATACTGAACATCGCTTCGCAGGCCGGCACGTTCGTGGCGCCGTTCGCCTCGGCCTATGCCGTGGCGAAAGCGAGCCTCATCCGCCTGACCGAGCATATCGATGTCGAGCAGAAGGATGCCGGCGTCCGGGCGTTCGCGATCCAGCCGGGCACGATCATGACGGCGATGGCGGAAGAAACGCTGCGTTCTGAGCAGGCGCGCGCCTTCGCGAAGCCGCTGGTTTCGCTGCTGGAAGCGACGACCGAAGAGGAAAGTGCGGAAGGCATGGCGCGGCTCCGCCTGTTCGCCGTGGCTTTGGCCGCCGGCGAACACGATGCGCTGGCAGGGCGCTACGTGGATATCGAAAAGGATATCCCCGGCAACGTTACGGGGAATTGATGATCGTGAAATCGGAAACACCTTCCGCCGGGGCGCGGGCATTTCTGCCGCTGCTGCTGTGCGCGCTCGTCATGTGCATCGATTGCTATGACCTCTATGCCCTGCCGCTGGTTGTGCCGCATTTGTCGGCTCAACTGGGCGTGCCGCCACAATCCTTCGGCGTGGCGCTTTCGGCGGTGTTGCTCGGGCTGGGGCTGGGCGCCGTGCTGATCGCGCCAATCGGCGATCGCGTGGGGCGCAGGCCTGTCATTCTTACCGCGTCCGCCCTGATGGCGTTCACGTCGCTGGGGACGGCCGCCGGGGGGACGGTTACGGGATTTACGCTGTGGAGGCTTGCCACCGGTTTGTCGCTGGGCGCGTGCTTGCCAAACGTGACCGCGCTCGTGGCCGAGTTGGCGCCGCCCGGCAAAAGCGCGCGGACGCTGACCGTCGTCTCCATGGGCATTTCGGCCGGCGGCATCGTGGCGGGATTGCTTGCCCCGCCGCTCATCGCCGCCGGGGGATGGCAGGCGTTGTTCATGGCGGGCGGCGCGGCGACGCTCGTCCTGCTGGGCGTGCTGGCCTGGCAACTGCCGGAATCGCCCACGTTCAGAAACCGCGCGCAGCAACCGCGTGAGAAGAAGAACTCCATCGCCTTCGTCCAGTTGCTGAGCCCGCCGTTGCTCTTTTCGACGGTCCTGTTCGCCGGTCTTTATGCGGTGAATGCGCTGGTGCTCTATTATGTGACGAGCTGGGTGCCCACGATCCTGCCGCTTGCGGGGTTCAGCATGGATACCGCATCGCGCTTCCTTTCCCTGATCCAGTTCGGCGGGCTGACGATCGGTCTGGGCCTTTCCCTGCTACTCGATCGCGGCTGGGCGGTTCCGGCGATTGTCGGGACCTACTCGAGCGCGGTCGTGGCGCTGCTGCTGCTGGGCGTGGTTGCGCCCGGTCTGTGGAGCTGGGGCGTCCTGCTGCTGGTCGCGGGGGGCGGCATCTCGGCCGCGCACCTTGTCGTCATGGCGGTGGCGGTCGGTTTCTTTCCGCCGCATCTGCGCTCCTCCGCCATCGGCATCGCGGTTGCCGTCGCGCGGCTTGGCGCGATCGGCGGGCCGATGCTGGGAGGCCTTGTGATCGGAGCCGGAGCCAGCACGTCGCTGTTTTTCGTGCTCGCCGTGGCGCCCGCCTGTCTGTGCATCGTCGGGGCACTGCTGATCTCTCGCGCCCTACGCATCGCGAAAGCGATGGCCGAAGCGGACGCTGTCGCTTAGCGGGATCGCGCACGCGTCTGCCACAAAAGCGCCCGGCGGGAATGACCTGCCGGGCGCTTTTCTGTTTCCACTGGAAAGAAGGGAGCGCGGAAAGCCCACCCCGCTGCGACTAACGTCGCCGTCGGCGACGCAAGTCTCGCTCCCCTCCCGCTTGCGGGAGGGGTTGGGGGTGGGAATGCCTCGTTTTTTGCGAGGGATACAACAAACAGGAAGGGGGAAACGCAAACGCGCTTCCCTCCTTTGCTTCAGGCGGCTTGCGCGTGGGCCTGTGCCTCAGCGAGCCGCTCGCTCGAAACCCAGGCGCCGTGGACCTGCGCGCGCAAGGGAACGGGAACCGTTACCCGGGCGACCGGTCCGGCCGCGATGTTGCCCGCGTCCACGATCCAAAGCTCGGATGTGAAGCGATTGGGTTCGATCTGGCGATCGACCACCGCGAGCAGCCAGCCTTCGTGATCGGCCTGTGACGAGGGGACGTGCACCGGCTCGCTGATGGCCATGCCGAACTCGAGCGGCATCATGTCCAGCCGACCATTGCCGGGCTCCACGCGGAGCATCGCGTTGAAGGCGGCGCCAACCGGACCGCCGGGGAGCGGTGGTCCACCTTGCGGATTGATGGTGAGGTACCAGGCCGCGCGATAGGCGCGGCCCTGATCGGCATCGCGCAGCCGGGGCATATCGCCCGGCGGGCCGATAAGGCGCGATTCGAAGCCTTCGCCCTCGCTGGCGAGATCGAAGGTCCAGCGGGTCAACCCGCCGCCCAGTTCGTTCTGCGCGCGGTGGACGCCGCCTGCCTCGCGCATGAAGGCGAACGCGTTGGTGTCGGACAGGCAGATGTCCAGGTGGACCTTGTCGCCATCGTCGTAGGCATTCACGAAATGGAACGCGGAAACGCCCTTCGGTCCCTTGAACCAGCGCATTTCCTCTACCTTGCCATAGCGCGGCATGATGCCGACCCAGCTTTCCAGATCCTGCTGGTGCGCCCAGTGCGGGCCGCCGGCCTTGACGCGTTCGAGGTCCGTCGTGGTCGGAAAGATCGGGAAGACGGCGTATTTCTGGGTGATCGTGAAATCATGGATCGTCGAGCAATAGGGTTGCTGGAACCACTGCTCGGACACCAGGTTGCCGTCCTTGTCGGCGATGCAATAGGCCACGTCCGCCGTACACAGGCCGCCGGCCTCGTAGCCGAAGAAGAACATCTCGCCTGTTTCGGCATCGACGCGGGGATGCGCCGTGAAGGTCTTGGATTTCAGCGCGCCGTGATAATCCCAGCGCCCGATCGTTGCGAGCGTTTCGGGATCGATCTCGTAGGCAAGGCCATCCTCCTTGGTCATGAACAGGCGGCCGGCATGCCAGACGGGCGTGGTGTTCGACACCGTGCCCTCGATCCCCTGGACTTCCGCGTCGTCGGTAAACGGGTTGCGATATTTGCCGAACAAGGCGCGTCCCGCGGCCTTCTCGGCCTTGTAGCGCGCCGTTTCGACGTAGCGGATCGCGAAATTCACCTTGCCGTCGCGGATGCCGAACTTCGAGACCATGCCGTCGCCCGAAAGGACGATCTCGTCCTCGAACTTGGGCGGGTAGGCCGGGTCGGGAACGGCCCGGAAAAAGGCGCCGTCGATTTCCCGCGGGATCTCGCCGACCACGTCCAGATCGTGCGCCGACCATTCCAGGCGGACCGGGGTGTTCAGGCCAGTGAAGTGAATTGTCTCGGGGAAACTCGCCATGGGCTTGATCCTCTCATGCAGGGAAATGCTGTTTCAGGTGTTGCGCCGCAGGGTCTTGAGGACGTGGTCGGCCCCCTTGTCGCCCACCATGATGGCAGTGGCGTTGGTGTTGCCGGCAGGCAGGGACGGAAATATCGACGCGTCCGCGACCCACAGCCCGTTTACGCCGATCACCTGCAGGTCGGGGTCCACCACCGCCATCGGATCCGTGGCGGCGCCGATCTTGGCGGTGCCGACTGGATGGAACATCGGGATGGCCGCCGCCCGGACATAGCTGCGCAACTCATCCTTGCCGGTCAGAGCTGGGCCAGGCCGCAGTTCCTCGGTGACAAACGGTGCGATCGGCGTTTGCGCCAGGATGTTCCGTGCCATCGCGATGCCTTCGACGATCTGGTCGACATCGTCGTCGGTCGAAAGCTGTTGATGGTGGATCACCGGCGGCGCCATGGGATCGGCGGACTTCAGCGTGATCCGCCCGCGATAGCTGGGGCGCATCAGGCCGACCAGGGTCGAGACCGAAGCGTTTTTCCGCAGCATGAGCCTGCCCTGGTCGTCGAAGTCGAACGCGAAGGCGGCGAAGGACAGCTGGAGGTTGGGGGCCGGCAGGCCGGAGCGGCTCTTCACGAACGCCTGGGCGTGGCCGATGGACGTGCTGAGCGCACCTTGCCGCGATAGCGCGTAACGGAATACGGACAGCGCGCCACGCAGTCCTCGTGCATCGTCGTTCAGGGTATGCGCGCTCACGGCGTTGACGATATGCGTGCCCACGTGATCCTGCAGGTTGCGGCCCACGCCTTCGCGATGGCACATCACCGGTACGCCGACTTCGGCAAGGTGATCTGCCGGGCCGACACCGGAAAGCATTAGCAACCGGGGTGTGTTCATCGCGCCGGCACTCAGCACGACGCCGTGCCGGGCGAGCAGGGTCTTCTCCGATCCGTCCTGAAGATAGGCAATGCCCACGGCTCGCCCGTGTTCGATCAGGACGCGAAGAACCTGCGCGCCCAGCAATGTGCGCGGCGGGGTAGATCCCTTGAAGTCATGAAGATAACCGCGCGCCGACGAACAGCGCGTGCCGTCCCGCTGCGACACTTGCACATAGTCGACGCCTTCGGCCTTTTCGCCGTTCAGGTCGCGCCTTTCGATGCCGGTCTGCTCGGCGGCGGCGATCCATGCGTCGGTAATGGGATAGCGCGCGCGCCCTTCGGAGACGGAGATGGGGCCGCCTGTCCCGCGCCAGGCATCCGCGCCGCGTTCGTTGTCCTCCATGCGCCGGAAGTAGGGCAGGACGGACTCGTAGTCCCAGCCGGCGGCGCCCAGCGCGCGCCAGTTATCATAGTCCCACCGGTGCCCGCGGATGAACATCATCCCGTTCAATGCGCTGCCGCCGCCCAGCAGCTTGCCCGCCGGCCAGATGTCCGCGCGGCCGCCCAGGGATTCGTCGGGTTCGACCTGATAGCACCAGTCGAAAGCGGGGTTCTGGACAATCGAGCTGGTCAGGGCCGGGATACGGGAACGGAAATGTTGATCGGACACACCCGCTTCAACGAGCGTTACATTCAATCCGGCCTCGGCAAGGCGGCCGGTCATTGCCGCGCCGGCCGATCCGCCGCCAATCACGATTATATCGGTTTCGCTCACGCGCTGCGTCTTTCTGTATCGGTTTGCTGGAATTTCTGGAATGGGGGCGCAGCGCGGAGCAACTTTTTCACGCCACATACGGCTGCTTTCGCCGAAGATGCCGTGCATCCCGTGCGGCTTTGCACCTTGGAACTCCTTTGCGATTTCAGGCTACCTCTTGCATTTGAAAATAACGATCGTTACGGTTGTGTCAACAGAATGGAGAGGAATACGATGGCTCTTTCGGTTGAGGATCGCTTTGCACTGGAGGACCTGCTCGCTGCCTATGCCTGGGCTCTGGACACTGGGGACGTCGAAGGTCTGGTTGCCTGCTTCACGCCCGACGCCCGCATGGTCGA
>MEGD01000024.1:1914-75839 GCA_001725355.1 Novosphingobium sp. SCN 66-18 | reverse complement strand
CACTGCCGGCACGGATGGGGCGGCAGGACGCGCCGCCAGAGCGTGGACGCCGGCAAACGCCAGCGCGGTCATACCCGTCAGGCCCAGCATTGCGCCCGAAATGCGTTTCGTCATCCGTTCCCTCCCGCCGGGCCTACCGCCCCGATCCCCGAAGTTATCGGGTATTACGATTGGCAGGCGAAGGGCAAGCGTTCAGGCGGTAAGCGACAATTCCGCTTCCATCGCCTTACGCATCTCGAACTTCTGCGCCTTGCCGGTCACGGTCATCGCGAAGGCGCTGACGATGCGGACGTAACGTGGCACCTTGTAGTGCGCGATGCGGCCCTTGCAGTGCGCGATCACGTCGTGCTCGCCCAGCGTTTCGCCCGGCTTGGCGATGATCCACGCGCAGACTTCCTCGCCGAACTTGGCGTCGGCCACGCCGAACACCTGCGCATCGGCGATCGCCGGGTGTGAAAGCAGGAACTCCTCGATCTCGCGCGGGTAGATGTTCTCGCCGCCCCGGATGATCATGTCCTTGATCCGGCCGGTGATGCGGACGTAGCCCTGCGCGTCCATGGTGGCGAGATCGCCCGAATGCATCCAGCCGTCGGCATCGATCGCCTCGGCGGTCTTTTCCGGATCGTCCCAGTATCCCAGCATCACCGCATAGCCGCGCGCGCAATATTCGCCCTGTTGGCCGATCGGCAGCGTCTCGCCATCGAGGCCCACGATCTTCGCCTCGGCGTGGGGATGGACGCGACCCACGGTGGCTACGCGTTCCTCGATCGGATCGTCGGTGGCGGTCTGCGTGGTCAGCGGGCTGGTTTCGGTCATGCCATATCCGATGGTCACTTCGCGCATGTTCAGCCGTTCCATCACCTGCCGCATGGTGGTGACGGGGCAAGGGGAGCCGGCCATGATCCCGGTGCGCAGCGTGGAGACGTCGTAGGCATCGAGATCGGGCTGGTTCAGGATCGTGATGAACATCGTCGGCACGCCATACAGCGCGGTGCAGCCTTCGGCCTGCACGGCTTCCAGCGCCAGGCGCGGGTCGTAGGCCTCGCCCGGATAGACCATCGCCGCGCCGCTGGTCAGCGCGGCCAGGTTGCCCAGCACCATGCCGAAGCAGTGGTACAGCGGCACCGGGATGCAGATGCGGTCGTCCGGCGTCAGCCGGATCGTGCGCGTGGTGAAGTACCCGTTGTTCAGGATGTTGCGATGGGTAAGCGTGGCGCCCTTGGGAAAGCCCGTGGTGCCGCTGGTGAACTGGAGGTTGATCGCGTCGTGCGGGTCGAGCGTGGCGTCCACGCTCGCCAGCCGCGCGGGATCGGGTTCGGCGCGCAGCTCGGCCCAGGGCATGAAGCCTTCGTGCCGTTCCTCGCCCAGCACCACCACCTGTTGCAGCAGCGGCAGCTTTTCCGCGCCCAGCTCGCGGAGCATTCCCACGTAGTCGCTGGTCTTGAACCGTGCCGCCGTGACCAGCACCGCGCAGCCCACCTTGTTCAGCGCATATTCCACTTCGGAAACGCGATAGGCGGGGTTGATCGTGACCAGCACCGCGCCGATGCGGGCGGAGGCGAACTGGATCACCGTCCATTCCGCGCAGTTGGGCGCCCAGATGCCCACGCGATCGCCCTTGCGCACGCCCAGATCGAGCAGGCCCGTGGCGATGCGGTCCGCTTCTGCGTCCAGCTCCGCCCAGGTCCAGCGGATGCCCTGGTGGCGCGA
This sequence comes from Novosphingobium sp. SCN 66-18, assembly GCA_001725355.1. Lineage (GTDB taxonomy): Bacteria > Pseudomonadota > Alphaproteobacteria > Sphingomonadales > Sphingomonadaceae > Novosphingobium. Next base: position 74,129 of record MEGD01000024.1, on the reverse strand, counting down.
AGCCAGCGCCAGCCGGTCGCCCCAGCGCTGGCCCGCCTCGCGCAGCGCGCCGCCGATCGTCGTTTCCAGAAGGGGAACATCGGTTGCCCCCCGCGTGATAGACAAGCCCTGCATCATCCTCCGCTCGTTTCCCGAAACTGCCTACTTCTTGATGTTGATGACTTGAAGCTGGGTGTATTCGGCCAGCCCTTCCACCGATTGTTCCACGCCCAGCCCCGAATTCTTGAAGCCCGCCATCGGAATGTGCGGCCCGATGCCGACGTGCTGGTTCACCCAGACTTGCCCGCTTTCGATGCGCGAGGCAATATCGGCGGCGCGGGCCACGTCCTTCGACCAGACCGATCCGCCCAGCCCGTATTCCGAAGCGTTGGCGCGGGCAATCACGTCCTCCACGTCATCGAAGCGGATCACCGGCAGGATCGGGCCGAACTGTTCCTCGTCCACGATGCGGTCGCCGTCGGTCACGTCGCGCACGATCGTCGGGCGGATGAAATAGCCGGCGCGTTCCATCACCTCGCCGCCGGCGATCACCTTGCCGTCGGCCTTCGCCGCGTCGAGGAAGCCCTTGACCTTCTCGAACTGCATCGCGTTCTGGATCGGGCCGATTTGCGTGCCTTGTTGCAAGCCGTCGTCGACCACGGCGGCCTGCGCCAGATTGGCCAGTTCCTCGCACATCGCGTCATAGATGTCGGCGTGGACATAGGCGCGCTTCACCGCAAGGCAGACCTGCCCGCAATTGAGGAAGGCGTTGCCGAAGATCGCCTGCGCGGTTTCGCGCACGTCCACGTCCTCCAGCACGATCGCCGGGTCGTTACCGCCCAGTTCCAGCGTCACCCGCTTCAGCGTATCCGCGCCCGTCGCGGCGATGCGCTTGCCCGTGGCGGTCGATCCGGTGAAGCCGATCTTGGCGACGTCGGGGTGCGAGGTCAGGTGCGGCCCCAGGTCGTTGGCATCGGTAATCACGTTGACCACGCCCGCCGGGAAGATGTCCCGGCACAGCTCGCCCAGCATCAGCGCCGCGACCGGCGTCGTCGGCGCGGGCTTGAGCACGATGGCGTTTCCGGCCAGCACGGCGGGGCCGATCTTCCAGCAGGCGACCAGCAACGGGAAGTTCCACGCGATGATGCCCACCACCACGCCCAGCGGCTTGTGCCTGACCGCGATATAGCCCTGGGCATCGTCCTGGATCACGCGGTCGGGCAGTTCCAGCGTGGCGTAGTGCCGCAGGTATCCCTCGGTCCAGGCGAGTTCGCCCTGCGCCTCGGCCAGCGGTTTGCCCTGTTCCAGAGTCAGCGTGCGGGCGAATTCGTCCTTCCGCGCGGCGATGGCGTCCGCCAGTTCGATCAGCTTCCGGCTACGTTCCGCGAACGGCACCGCCGCCCAGCCCGGCACCGCGGCCTTGGCGGCGGCGATCGCCTTGTCCGCCTGCGCCGCCGAAGCGCGGGGAACCGTGGTGAAGGGTTCCCCGGTCGCCGGGTTGACGACGTCCATGGTCATGTCACCATCGACCAGTTCGCCGCCGATCAGCAGCTTGGTATCCGTCATTGTCCTCTCCCCCGCGCTCGTGGCGCGGATTGTTGTCCCTAGAACTTGGCGCCCAGCGTCACCCCGAACGTGCGCGGGTTGCCGATGTGGTTGTAGTCGAAACCGAAGCCCGCCAGCAGGTCCACCCGCGACGTGAAGTAGAATTTGTTGCCCAGGTTCTTGGCCCAGACCGACAGCGAATATCGCCCGTCTGCCGTCTCCAGATCGACATGCCCGCCCACCAGCGCATAGGACGACTGGCGCAGGCGCGGGACGTTGATGACCTCGAAGAACTGGCTCGACTGGTACGACAGGTCCGGATGGATCGACAGCGTCACGGCGTCGTTCTTGAACACGGTGAAATCCACCCCGGCGTTGAACGTCAGCGAAGGCGCGTTCGACAGGCGGCGCCCCGAAACGTCGGTGCCGCTCACGTCGCCCCGGATGATCTTGGTGGACAGCACACCCATGCCGCCGTGGAAGGTGAAGGTGTCGGTCGGGCGCACCGTCAGTTCCGCTTCCGCGCCATAGATGCGCGACTTGGGAATGTTCAGCAGCGTCTGCGCCGCCGTGGTCGGATCGACGTTGATGAACTGCTGGTTGCGGTAATCGTAGTAGAACGCCGCCATGTTCAGCGTCACGCGGCGGTCTCAGAACTGCGTCTTGGCGCCCACTTCATACGAGGTGACCTTTTCGGCCTTGGCGACGCTGAGTTCCGACGGATCGAAGAACGCCTGCGCGTTGAAGCTCGGCGCGCGATAGCCCTTGCTGAAGCTGGCATAGAGCAGGTCGCCGCTGGCCAGCTTGTAATCGAAGCCGATCTTGCCCGAGACGTTGTTGTTCTTGTAGCGCAGCGCCGACGGCGGGATCAGCGTGGCGACAAGGCTGTTGTCCACGCCCAGCGCGTCGGACCGGAAGCCGCTTTGCACCCCGGTATCGTGGGTGTAGCGCAACCCGCCGCGCACGGTCAGCGCGTCGGTCAGCTTGTATTTCAGGTCGCTGTAGAGCGCGAAGCTCTTCTTGATCTGGGTGAATTGGTTCTTGACCTTGCAGGCCAGCGGCAAGCCATCGGCGCAGTCCTGCGCGTTGATGAAGCCATCGCCGTTGACGTCCACGTCGGTCGCGATCTCGAACGTGGTCTCGTTATAGACCTTCTCGCGGTTGAAATAGGCGCCCAGGATGAAGTCGAACGGGCCGCCGGTGTCGCTGGTCAGGCGCAGGTCCTGCGCGAACTGGCTGGCGCGGTCGTAATAGGGGATCTCCAGCAGCCTGGTGGCGGTGCCGTCGGTATCCTCGCGGAAGAACAGCGTGCCCTTGTCGTAGGAGGTGATGCTGGTGATCGCCAGCGTGTCGGACAGGTCGATGTTCGTGGTCAGCGCGACCGAGGTCGTGCGCGCGCGGCGGCGCTGGCTGACGTCGGAGGCGATTTCCCACCTCGACAGGCCGGGCCGCTGGACCGCTTCGGGCTGGGCGTAGATGCCGTAGTTCTGCGGGTTCTGGAAGCTGGTGGAGGCGCGCAGGGTGAAGCGCACGCTGTCGGTCGGCTCGAACTTCAGCGTGCCGCGCAGCGCGTATTCGCGCGTGCTGGCCAGGTCCGGCAGGCCGGGCACCACGTTCTTGAACCAGCCGTCCGCGCGCGAGAACGTGCCGGCCACGCGCAGCGCCGCCTTTTCGCCCAGCGGCACGTTGACCGCGCCGTTCACGTCCACGCGGTTGTAGTTGCCGTATCCCGCGTTGAGATAGCCGCTGGTTTCGCCCAGCTTGGCATCGCGGCTGATGATATTGACCGCGCCGCCGGTGGTGTTCTTGCCATAGAGCGTGCCCTGCGGCCCGCGCAGCACTTCCACCCGCTCCAGGTCATACATGGCAACGCCCAGGAACGCGAAGTTGCCCTTGTACACTTCGTCGTAATAGGTCGCGACCGGGCTGGACTGGTTGAGGCTGTAGTCCGACATCGACACGCCGCGCAGCGCGAAGATCGGCGTGTTGTCGCCCACGATCGAGGTCAGTTGCAGGTTGGCGACCTTGGTCACCAGGCTGTCGACATTGGTGATGCGCGATTTTTCCAGCGCGTCGCCGCCGATCGCCGAAACCGAGATCGGCACCGACTGGAGGTTTTCCGATCGCTTCGCGGCGGTAACCACGATTTCGCCCGGCGCGCTTTCGCTGCCGTTGTCGCTTTGCGCCTGCGCGAAGGCCGGGGTGGCCGTGGCGGTGAAGATCGCGATCGCGCTCAGCGCGGTGTTGCGGAGAAGACGTTCCCTCATGGTATTGCTACCTCCCGTTGTGGTTGTGCCCCGTTCAGGTTTCTGACCCTAGGGGCGCGCGTGTTCCTGCCCTGGTTGTGAAAACCCCTCGACCAGGCGCGCTCTCATCGCGGCGCGCTCGAGCCGAAGGGGGTGTTGGCGCAGACGCCCGATTTCCTCCGCCGTGTAGGGGCGGAAGTCGGCGGGCATGTGCGCCGCATCGAACGTGTAGAGTGTCCAGTTGACGAGATTGGCGAGCCGCGCGTCGTCGAGATTGACGGTCGATACGCCGGGCACGCGTCCGATGAATTCGCGCCCGCCCGGCACCGACAGGAACCGGGCGACGATGTGCTTCATCGGCGGATTGGAATGGTCGTCGCCGCTGCCGTCGGGCCGGTGGCAGCCCTGGCATTTCAGCATGTAATCGACCCTGGCCTGCCGCACGTCGGAAACGCCCGGCAGCGCCGCCTCGCTCGCCTTCACGCCGGCGCCGGCCAGCAGGGCGGCAAGGAGCGGAAACGCGAGCAGGGCCGGCTTCATTTGCCGCCGGCCCCGGCATGGAGGCGGGCGACGTCGGCTGACGAGAGCGCCGCGCCGCCGGCCCGGATCGTGCCGATCTCGGCCGGGGTGAAGCGGCGGAACGCCGGCCCGGCCTTGGTGATCGTGGTGCCGACATGGTTGAGCACGGCGGCGATGGCGGCATCGTCGAGGCCCGATTGCGCCGGCATCACGCCGCGAAAGGCCTTGCCTTCGACCGTGATCGGGCCGGACAGCCCCTTGATCACGGCCAGCGCGATATAGCGCCGGCCTTCGTTGCGGGCCGCCAGCGTGCGGAAATCGACGCCCAGTGGAGGATAGGCGCCGGGCACGCCCGCGCCCGTCGCGGTGTGGCACGCGGCGCAGCGGCCATAGAGCGCCGCGCCGTTCGGTTCCGCGCCGCCGGCCTGTGCCGGGCTGCGCGCGACCAGAGCGGCGGTCAGCGCCACCGCGCCCAAGGCAGCACCTTTCAGCGTGCCGGTCATTTCGGCTGGTCCAGAGCGACGCCCACGATCACCGCCGTGGAGCAGTTGTACACGCTGCTCTGCGATCCCAGGCACCAGTTGTAATCGTTGTTCGATTGCGGGCGCACCTGCGGGCGATCGCCCTCGTTGCGGTTGCACAGGCACTGCCCGCACGAGGACGTGCCGCAGCAGTCGTTGTAACTGATGATATAGGCGCGGTTGTCGGCCGGGTTGGTGCAGGTGCCGATCCAGGTGATCGGGGACATTTCCGTGCCCGGCGGGCAACTGCTCACCGACCCGCCGCAGCAGGTGCAGAGGAAACCGTCGATCGCGCAGTAGCGCCAGTAATCGCAGCTCGTGCGGTCGCCGGGGTCCTGGTCGATGCCGGCGATTACCGGGCTGTGGGTCGGCCCGCCGCCGTGCGTGGCGGCGCGCGCCACCGGCAGGACGGGGAAGGTGGCCGCGCCGGTCATGCCGGCGCCTAGCCACGCCAGCATCGACCGGCGCGACGTGCCGCGGGCGATGCGCCGGGCGAATTTCTCGGTAAGCTTGTCAAAGCCGGCCATGGCTCAGGCCTCCCTGTTGCGGCGGGCGAGATAGTCCTGGATCGACGCCACGCCGCGTTCCTTGGCTTCGAACAGACTTTCGAGGTGTTCACGGCTGTTGACGAGGCCGAGCGAGGCGACCTTGCCCGCTTCGTCGAGCAGCACCGCATAGGGCAGCTTCGATACGCCGAAGGCCCGGCCAAGCGCTTCGGACAGAACCAGCGGAATGCCGTCGAGGCCGTGATCCCTGGCAAGCTGGCGGTACTGTCCCTTGGTGCCGTCGCCCGCGATCAAGATGTCGATCCAGTCGGCCTCGGCGCGCGCGGCGGAGCGCACCACCGGCAGCAGGGACTTGCACACCGGGCAATCGGGCGAGGCGAAGAACAGCAACTGGCTGCGGCCTTCGCGCTTGCCGCCGATCTCGATCGGCGCGCCGTCGATGGTGTTCACCGTCATGGGAGAGGCGGTTTCACCGACCTCCACCTTCTGGTGCAGGGTCAGCGCGCCGGCCGGCGCGATGCGTTCGTGGAGAATGCCGACCTGACGGGCAAGGGCTGCGATCAGCAGCGCCTGAACGATCACGGCGGTCCACAGCAGGATCTGGGATGTCAGCATCAGCGCTTCCTCCACGCGGGTTGGGGAATGGCGAGCAGCTCGGAAATTCCGAGGTAGAGCGCACAAAGTCCGGCGGCGGCGAAGGGCGTTTCGATGCCGAAGGCCGCCGCCGGGAGGGTGGAAACGAGGCCGGCCACCAGCGCGAGCAGCGCCGGGCGGGCGACTTGCGCGGTGGTCACCGGCTTTTCGCGGGCGACGAGGTCGCACCCGCAGTCGAGCACTTCGCCCCGGCGGCGGAACAGGGCCAAGGCATAGCCCAGCCACAGCACGGCGGCGATCAGCGCGCCAGTGCTCTGCAGGGGAGCGATCAGCAGGCAGGCGGCGGCGACCGCCTCGATCCCGCCGGCCATGAGCAGGAGCAGCGTGCCGGAACTCGGCCGCGTGCCCGCCAGCCGCGCGGCGGCGATGGCGAGCCGTTCATGGGCCAGCCCCTTGTGCAGCGCCGATCCGGCCAGCAGCAGCGCCAGGAACAGAGTGATGGAACCGGGTGCGGGCGCCATCTCAGGGCACCGGCGTGATGAGGATCGGGTTGGCGGCAACCGTCGCCCCCAGCGAGCGGACGAAGGCGCCGGTGGCGGCGTCGTGCACGTCGATCACGCCATCGGCGCGCGCCACGATCAGGTGCGGGGTATCCTCGGGCGTCACGCCCACGGCCACCCCCACCGAACGCAGCGGGAAGCGGGCGACCCGCGCCTTCTTGGCCGGGTCGATCACCCACACTTCCGTGCCGCCATCCTTGTGGCTGCCCTCGCGACCGTTGGGGCTCATCAGCACGTAGAGCAGACCCTTGGCGTCTGCCGTGATCACCTGCCAGCCGCTGGGGCGCCATTCGGGCGCGCCGCCTTCGGCCGTGCCCACGCTGAACGCACCGGGCAGGGGGCGGGGAACCGGGCCGGAGAAGTCGAAGCCCTGGACTTGCCCGTAGTAGCTGACGAACCAGCCCGTCTTGCCCATCATGGCGGGCGTGCTGAACAGCGGCTGCTTGTCGATGTCCTGCACCTTGGCGATGGTCTTGGACGAAGCGACCTGGCCCTTGTCGTCCAGCGTCACGCTGAACATCGAACCGTCGGCGCAGAAGCTGCTGAAGCCGCGCTCGCCGGTGGGATAGATCTGCGCGCAGCCGGGCAGGTCGATCTCGCTGAGGATCTTGCGCGCGTCGAGGTCGACCACCGTCACTGATTGCGCGGGCGTGAAGTTCGCCACCAGCGCCCAGCGTTCGCCGTTGGTGAACTGGAACAGGTGCGGATAGGTCACCGATTGCTGGCGCTTGCCGCCGGGCAGCACGATCTCGCCCTTGGGCTGGAGCGTTTCCATGTCCCAGATGGTGATCGCGTCGGTGCGCTCGCCCCGCGTCAGGCGAGAGAAGAAGGTTTCCGCCGTGTAGATTTCGCCCCGCTGGCGCGAAACCAGCGAATTGGCGAACTGCGCCGCGCGGACCAGCCCTTTCAGCGGCTGGTTGGCCGATGTCGTGTCCACCACCGCAAGCCGCCCATCGAGGATCGACGCGAAGTAGAAATCGTGGATGACGACCCAGCTTTTCGGCCACGCCTGGGGCAGCGTGTTGACCGTGGGGATCGGCTCTTCGGGCAGCGGCGTGGGATAGGCGGCGGGTGCGGCGGAAACCGCGCTCGCCGAAACGGAGAGGGCAAGCGCCAGAGCAAGAAACCTCATGCGGTACTCCCAAAGTCTCGGCTAATTGTTGCGCCTTTGTTGCCGGGAGAATGACCAATGCGGCATAATTCTGTCAAGTGACCTAATTTTGTCGCGTGACATATTTTTTGAGAGGGGTTATCAAGAACGAAAGTGGAGCTGAAATTTATTATGAATCAGTATGATGGGGTGCCATCTTTCGTCACCGACCTGGTCTTTCCGGAACGCGAGGGCGGCTATGCCAAGGGCCACGAGACCCGCGAACTGATCCTGCGCACCGCGCTGCACATCCTGATCGAGGAAGGTTATCGCGCGATGTCGATGCGGCGAGTCGCCGCCGCCTGCGACATGAAGTTCGGCAACCTGACCTACCATTTCCGCAGCCGCGAGGATCTGGTGCGCGAACTGCTCGACGCCGTCATCCGCAGCTACGAGCAGGAATTCGACGCCATCGTGCGGATGCCCGGCGCGCCGCCGGAAGAGCGGTTGCGCCGCCTGTGCCTGCTGGTGCTGGAAGACATCCGCAGCAAGAAGACGACGCGCCTGTTCCCGGAACTATGGGCGCTGTCCAACCACGACGCATTCGTGTTCGACCGCGTCCACGAACTCTACGTCCGCGCCCGCGCGCCCGCGATCGAGATCATCCGCGAAATGCGCCCCGACCTGCCGTGCGAGGCGTGCGAGATGCTCGCGCTGTTCATCTCCGCCTCGATGGAGGGGATGACCGTGTTCGCCGGCTACGACAAGCCGTTCGAGCCGCACATGGCCAAGCTGGAGAGCATCGCGCTCAAATCGTTCATCGCGCTGCTGAAAACGGTGACGGCGGAAGAGGCGCTGGCGCTGGGCGAGGGCGGCGAGGCGCGCGCCGGGGTGTGATCTGGTGGCACGGGGAACGGGTTGAATGGCGGAAAAGGCGAGGTTAGCCTACTGTCGAAAAGTTGCGCACACCGCCCATCCTGAGCCTGGCGTGTGCAAAGCCTGATCAATAAATCAACATCTACCCTCATAGGCTTGCTTATAAGGGGAGCCAAAGCATTTCCCCATTCTGGCAAGAACAGACATGTTCGGAGGCCATTCCAAATCACCGTCTGGATAACCAGGAGGCCGTTTCAATGCTTTCAGATCAAAAATGACTTCATCAAAAGCCGCCCGATCATTTTCCAGAAAAGCAATCGTTCCTTCGACGTACAAGTTCCATCCATCGATGTCAGTTGTGGCGCGCTTCTTGCTTGCGGTCATCTCCGTAATGGCTTGGGCATAATTGCCCGAAAAGGCCAGAATCTGCCCACGATGCCACAGGAGAAGCGGGCGTATATCTTCACCAAGCTTATTTTCATTATAGTGAATATATTTTTGAATGAGTTCGGCGGCTTCGCGCTCGCATCCTGCGGTGCTTGCAATATGTCTCCAGCCGTCTTCCCCTTGATCAAATTCGATCGGGTTCATTCCAACATAGCTGGACAAATCATATTGACACTCATCCGGCGCACCTATGCTTGCCGGTGACGATGCAAGCAGCATAGCCAAAAGTGTTAACATGCTTCAGCCTCACTACCATTACAGTTGGTTGCCGCACTGGCCCAGTCCACCGCATCCCTACAACGCCAGCGCCTTCTCGATCACCCCGCGCGCAGCCGCCGGGGTATCGTCGCGGCACACCAGCGCCAGTTCGACGGTGGCGGCGTGATCGGCCAGCGGGCGGAAGGTGAGGCCGTCGAGCGCGAGGTGCTGGAGCGAGGCGGGGGCGAGGACCACGCCGCGCCCGGCGGCGGCCAGCACGGCGGCGGAGATGAAATCGTCGGTGCGGTGGAGCGTGGGCATGGGAAAGCCGCCGGCGCGCGAGAGGTCGCGCACGGCTTCGGCAAGGCCCACTTCCTCGTGGAACTGCGGCATGATGAACGGCTCGCCGGCCAGGTCCGCCAGCCGCACGGCGGCGTGGCGGGTCAGCGGGTGGTCGTCGGCCAGCGCCAGCACCAGCCGTTCGCGGTGGACGGTGCGCGCGGTGATCGCCGGGGGATAGGACGGCCGGGGCCGGGTCAGCCCGATGTCGATCTCGCCCGAAACGATGCGGTCGAACTGCACCGGCGTTTCCATCAGCGAAAGGCGCACGTCCAGATCGGGCAGGGCATCGCGCAGCGCGCGCAAGGCCCGCGCCAGCGTCCCGCTCATCGCCGCGGAGAACACATAGCCGATGCGCAGCGGTCCGGCCGCGCCGCGCGCGATGTTGCGGCCGATCCGTTCGGCCTGCCGCAGCGAGGCCAGCGCCGCGCGCGCCTCGTCCAGAAAGAGCTGGCCGGCGCGCGTCAGCGTCACGTCCTTGCGGCTTCCCCGCGTGACCAGCCGGGCGCCCAGCCGGTCTTCCAGCCGTTGCAGGCGCTTGCTGACGACCGACTGCGCGATCCCCAGCCGGTCGGCGGCGCGCACGAAGTGGCGCGTTTCGGCAATGGCCAGGAACACCTCCAACTGGTCGCCGTCAAGCATCATTCATTCCGCATCGCGATTGAACATGGCAAATTCGGTTCTTGATGCGATCGATGGCAGGTTGCAGGATCGCGCGCAAGGAGGACGCCACATGGCAGGAATGGTTCGGTTCGATTGGGAAGACGCCTTCGCGCTCGATGCGCAGCTGACGGAGGACGAACGGCTCATCGCCGGCTCCGCGCGCAGCTTCGCGCAGGATCGTCTGCAGCCGCGCGTGATAGATGCCTTCGCGCAGGAACATACCGATCCCGCGATCTTCCGCGAAATGGGCGAACAGGGCCTGCTCGGCATCACCCTGCCCGAAAAGTATGGCTGCGCCGGTGCGTCCTACGTCTCCTACGGCCTTGTCGCGCGCGAGGTGGAGCGCATCGATTCCGGCTACCGTTCGATGATGAGCGTGCAGTCCAGCCTGGTGATGTTCCCGATCTACGAATACGGATCGGAAGAGCAGCGGATGAAGTACCTGCCCAAGCTCGCCACCGGCGAATTCATCGGCTGCTTCGGCCTGACCGAACCCGATGCAGGCTCCGATCCGGGCGGGATGCGTACCCATGCGGTGAAGGTTGATGGCGGTTATCGCCTGTCCGGTTCAAAAACCTGGATTTCCAACGCGCCAATCGCCGATGTCTTCGTGATCTGGGCCAAGTCCGAAGCGCATGGCGGCGCGATCCGCGGCTTTATCCTCGAAAAGGGCATGAAGGGCCTGTCCGCGCCGAAGATCGACAACAAGATCTCGCTGCGCGCCTCGATCACCGGCATGGTGATGATGGACGACGTGTTCGTGCCCGATGACGCGCTGCTGCCCAACGTGGAAGGGCTTAAAGGGCCGTTCGGCTGCCTCAACCGCGCGCGCTATGGCATTTCGTGGGGCGCGCTGGGCGCCGCCGAGTTCTGCTACCACGCCGCGCGCCAGTACGGCCTCGATCGCAAGCAGTTCGGCCGTCCGCTCGCCGCGACGCAGCTCTACCAGAAGAAGCTGGCCGACATGCTGACCGAGATCAGCCTTGGCTTCCAGGCGTCGCTGCGCGTCGGCCGCCTGATGGACGAAGGCGCCTTCGCGCCCGAGATGATCTCGATCGTGAAGCGCAACAACGTGGGCAAGGCGCTCGACATCGCGCGGACCGCGCGCGACATGCACGGCGGCAACGGCATCTCGGGCGAATACCAGGTGATCCGCCACATGGTGAACCTCGAAACCGTGAACACCTACGAAGGCACGCACGATGTCCACGCGCTGATCCTGGGCCGCGCGATCACGGGCATCGCCGCGTTCTGAAGGCGTTGGGGCGGGGCGTGCAGGCCCACCCCCGACCCCTCCCGCGAGCCGGAGGGGAGTAAAACGAGGGGCTTCCGACACTTCTCCCCTCCCGCGTGTGGGAGGGGCCAGGGGTGGGTAATCGATACCTTCCCCTCGTCTCACGTCGCCTGTGGCGTCGGCGCGGTGATGATGCGGTCCCGCGCGGCGCGGATGTCGCCGGCCTCGATCTGGATTTTCAGCCGTTCGCGATCGTTGTTGCGATAGATGTCTTCCGCCCGGTTGATCGCTTCCAGGTTGACGCCCGCATCCTCCAGCGCCAGCCGCGCCATCTTGACGGCCGATTCCATCACCTCGCGCACGATCCCGCTGACGGGCGTGCGCTTCAGCCGGATCACCGCGCGGCGGTCATAGGCCCGCACATAGATCAGGGCCTGGGGAAACGCCTCGTGCACCGCCTCGATCATCTCGGCGTCCAGCTGGTCGCCATCGGTGCAGAACAGGATCAGTTCGGCCTCGGCCGCGCCCGCCTGGCGCAACACGTCCAGCCGGCAGCCGTCGCCGAAATAGACCTTTGCGCCGAAGCTCGCCGCCACGTCGATCATCTCGATGTCGGTGTCGATCAGCGTCACTTCGATGTCGCTTGCGTTCAGCATCTGCGCCACCGTCTGGCCGAAGCGGCCATAGCCCACGACGATCGCGCTCGCGCCGTCAGCGCTCGGCCCTTCGCGCTCGCCCTGATCGGCTGCGGGTTCGTCGCGGAAGCGGCGGGTGGCCATCATCAGGAACGGCGTGCTCGCCATCGAAACGGTGACGATCGCGCCGAACAGGCTGGCCGCCTCGGGCGCGACAAGCAGTGCATTCTGTGCCTGCGCGAACAGCACAAAACCGAATTCGCCGCCCTGGCTCAGCAGCAGGCCCAGCGCCATCGCGCCGCGCCAGGTCATGCGGAAGGCCAGGCCGATCAGGAAGATCACCGCCGCCTTCGCCACCACCAGCGCCGTCGCCATGCCCAGCACGAACAGCGGCCGCTGCGCGATGGCATTGAGATCGAGCATCATGCCCACCGCCAGGAAGAACAGGCCCAGCAGGATCGAACGGAATGGTTCGACATCGGCTTCCAGTTCGTGGCGATAGGGCGAATCCGCCAGCATCACTCCGGCGATGAAGGCGCCCAGCGCGGTGGACAGGCCCAGCGCTTCCATGATCGCGGCCGCCGCGATCACCGTGAACAGCGCCGCCACCACGAACATCTCGCGCTCGCCCAGTTTGCCGATCAGGCGGAACAGCGGGCGGATCAGGAAGCGTCCGGCGGCGACAAGGCCGACGATCGCGCCGACAGTGTACAGCGAGAGCAGCCATCCCGGCGGGCCACCCACGTCGGCCGGGTTGCGGCTCATCGCGGCGATGATCGTGATCATCGGAATGATCGACAAGTCCTGGAACAGCAGGATGGCGAAGGCCCGTTCGCCAAACGGCGTGCGCAACCGGCCCGACGATTGCAGCATCGGCAGCACCTGCGCGGTGGAGGAAAGCGCCAGCGGCAGACCCAGCGCCAGCGCGGCGGCGGACGAGAATTCCGTGCCCAGCGCGATCATCGCGGCGATGGCCATGCCGCAGGCGGTCACTTGCAGCAGCCCCAGCCCCAGGATGTCGCGCTTCATCTTCCACAGGCGCGAAGGGTTCAGCTCCAGCCCGACCAGGAACAGCAGCAGCGTGATGCCCAGTTCGGCGATGCCCAGCTTCTGTTCGGCATCGCCCACCAGGCCCAGCACTTGCGGCCCCACCACCGCGCCGGCGACGAGGTAGCCCAGCGTGGCGCCTAGCCGCAGGCGCCGGAACAGCAGCACGAAGCCAAGCGCGAAGCCGAGCAACAGGAAGCCGTCGTGCATCATGGAATGCGGCGCGCCGCCGTTCATCGGGTTCGGACCTTCAGCATGCCCCTTCTGTAGCCGGCCGCGCGCGGGCCGCAACCCACCGCGTTCGCTTTCGCCCTGCCGCAGGCGCGCGCTTGCTTGCCTCGCCGGCTGCCGTCAGGCTAACGCGGCTGCATGATGAATCCTCGCCGATCCGGTCTGTTTTCGCCGCCCGTCCTGCGCGCGCTGTTCTGGATCTGCTGCGCTTTCGCGGTGGTCATGGCCGTACTGCCGCATCCGCCGCACCTGCCGATCGACCGGCTGGGCGACAAGTTCGAGCATATGATGGCGTTTTCGGTGCTGGCTTTGCTGGCGGCGCTGGGCTGGCCATCGTTTCCGAAGCGGCGCATCGCGGAGCGCCTGTCGTTCCTGGGCGCGCTGATAGAGATCGCGCAGTCGATCCCGGAGCTGCACCGCGATTGCGACATCCGCGACTGGATCGCCGATACGCTGGCGGTCCTGGTCGTGCTGGCGATCGTGGCCGCGATCCGTCGCGTGCGCCGCACCGGTTAACGGTTTCCTTGGCGCGCCCTTTGCATTAGGGCGCCTCCATGGAAAATCTGGTCCGTTCATCCGCTCAGCAGCCCACCGACAATACCGGTGCCCTGCTCGACATCGCCGAGGTACGCGCGGCGGCGGAGCGAATTAGCGGGCAGGTGGTGCGCACCCCCACGCTTTTCAGCAGGACGTTGAGCGCCATCACCGGCGCCAATATCTGGCTCAAGTTCGAAAACCTTCAGTTCACGGCCGCCTACAAGGAACGCGGCGCGCTCAATGCCCTTCTGCAACTCGATGAGGAACGCCGTTCGCGCGGCGTGATCGCGGCGTCGGCCGGCAACCACGCGCAGGGCCTGTCGTATCACGGCACGCGGCTGGGCGTGCCCGTCACCATCGTCATGCCCAAGACGACGCCGACGGTGAAGATCATGCAGACCGAGAGCAACGGCGGCAAGGTCGTGCTCGAAGGCGAGACCTTCGACGAGGCCTATGCCTATGCCCGATCGATGGAAAAGCAGCTCGGGCTGACCTTCGTGCACCCGTTCGACGATCCGCACGTTGCCGCCGGGCAAGGCACGGTGGCGCTCGAGATGCTGGAGGACGCGCCCGAGATCGACATGCTGGCCGTGCCGATCGGCGGGGGCGGGTTGCTGACGGGCATGGGCACGGCAGCGCGGGCGCTGAAGCCCGATATCGGCCTGATCGGGGTACAGGCGCAGCTCTATCCGTCGATGTACGACAAGCTGAAGCACGCCGATCTGCCGTGCGGCGGCGATACCCTGGCCGAAGGCATCGCGGTCAAGGAGCCGGGGGCCTTCACCTCGGCGGTGCTGGCCCAGCTTGTCGACGATATCGTGCTGGTCGATGAAGCCGCGCTCGAAAGCGCGGTGGCGCTGCTGCTCCAGATCGAGAAGATCGTGGTCGAAGGCGCGGGCGCGGCCGGGCTCGCCGCGGTGATGCGCAACCGCGCCCTGTTCGAAGGGCGCAACGTGGGCATCGTGCTGACCGGCGGCAATATCGATACCCGCCTGCTCGCCAACGTGCTGCTGCGCGATCTGGCGCGGTCTGGCCGGCTCGGCCGCCTGCGCATCGTGTTGCAGGACCGCCCCGGCGCGCTGTTCCACGTGGTCGAGGAGTTCAACCGTTACCAGGTGAACATCCTCGAAGTCTGGCACCAGCGCATCTTCACCTCGCTCCCGGCCAAGGGACTGACCGCCGAGATCGAATGCGAGGCGCGCGATCGCGAGCAGATCGACCTGCTGGTCGCGGCGCTCCGCGCCAAGGGATACGACGTGATTCAGATCGAATTGGGCTGAAATCGCGCTTCGCCTGACCGTTCTGGGAGTGTCCGTCTCGTAAAGGATGCGCCGCCCTGTCGTCCGGAAGCGGGACAGGGCGGCGCAAACCGGGCCTGCGCCGGCCTCGAGACGGACTGAGGCGCATAATTTCGTGGTTAAGGGTCTTTCACCAAGTTCGATGCTGAGGCATTGTCGTTTTTGAACGGTGCCGGATGGTCCGGACGCCCAGAGGAAGCCCAGCAGGCCGTGACCGCGCCCGTCCGTTTTCCCCGCTTTTTCGTGACGAGCCCCGCGCCGTGCCCCTATCTTGAGGGCAAGAGCGAACGGAAGGTGTTCACCGAGCTGAAGGGGCCTCATGCCGACGACCTGAACGACGCGCTGGGCCGTATCGGCTTCCGCCGCAGCCAGACCGTCGCCTACCGCCCCAGCTGCATCGATTGCACCGCCTGCGTCTCGGTGCGCGTCGTCTCGGACGAATTTCAGCCCTCTTCGGCGCAGCGCCGGGCGATCAAGGCCAATTCGGACCTGATTGTTACTGCATGCAAGCCGTGGTCGACGCAGGAACAGTTTGACCTCCTGCGGCGTTACCTGTCGGCGCGCCACCCCGATGGGGGCATGGCGGCGATGGACGAGATGGATTTTGCTGACATGGTGGAACATACGCCAGTCAGAAGCTATGTGATTGAATACAGGGAACCGGGCGTGGGTGGCGCGCCGGGCAAACTGGTGGGAGCCTGCCTTACCGACCATCAGGGCGATGGTCTTTCGATGATCTACAGTTTCTACGATCCACATCACGAGACGCGCACCGGGCTTGGAACCTACATCATCCTCGATCACATTCTGCACGCGGCGAGAATCGGCCTGCCCTACGTCTATCTCGGGTACTGGGTCGAAGGCTCGTCGCGCATGCAGTATAAGGTGCGCTTCCGTCCGCTCGAACGCCTTGGCCGCGATGGCTGGGAGCGTTTCTCGACTGATGAACAGGCCAGCGCCATCGATCGTGCGGCCACCTCGCGGCAGGACGGTTTCGAGCGCGGGGGCAAGGATGGTCTTCACGCCGGACAGGAAATCTACCGTCCGGCCTGATCATGCTTCGTTGCGGATGTCTGGATCGCTGACGCGGATCATCGCGGCGGCGCTGGTTCTTGCGCTGGTGCCCGCCCCGATGGCGCTGGCGCAATCGCGCGATACCGACCAGGCGCTCAAGGACCTGATCCCCGATTCGGCGATCGACAATGCCGAAAGCTGGGCGCTCGATACCGATGCCGCGCGCCAGCCCGCGCCCGATGTCGCCGCGCTGCTGGGCGCGACCGAACCGTTGCAGGCGCTGACGGACATCCCCGGCATCACCATCGATTGGCCGCAGACCGCCGATCTCCCCGTTTTCAAGCCGCTCGATCCCGATCCGGACATTGCGGTGGCGCAGCAGCAGGTGGACGGCGCGGTCGACGCGCTGGATGGCGAACAGCAGCAGGTCGACAGCGCGCGCAACGCGCTGATCCCCGATGCCTCGATCTCCCACGTCGGCGGACAGGTGGATCTGGCCTTCTCGCCCACCGATGCCTTTCCGGAGCGTGACGAACTGGTTTCGCGGTTCTCCGGCCTTTCCAGCCTGCATTCGCTGGATGACGACGAGGACAACCTTGCCCAGCTGACCCGCCGCGCGCGCAGCGATCGCGACCTGATCGTCGAAATTCTGCGCACTTATGGCTATTACGACGCCGAGGTTTACCAGTCGATCGTCACGCCGCAGAGCGAGGCCGCGGCTTCGGCGGCGTCGGCAAGCGCGGAAGGCGGCAACGGGGCGCGGCGCGGTCCGCGCCGCAATGCCATCGATCTGTCCAAGGTGGTGGTGCGCTTCGATGTGGTGCCGGGGCCGCAGTATCGCCTGGCGAAGATCGATCTCGGCGACATTGCCGGAACGGGCGCGGACTATGAAACGCTGCGCGCGGCCTTTGGCGTCCGCGTCGGCGATCCGGTCAACACCGAGAAGATTCTCAAGGGCCGCGCCGATCTTGCCGCCACGCTGGGCGACAACGGCTATGCCTTCGCCAAGGTGGGCGAGCCGGCACTGGTGATCGACCACGAACCGCGCACCGGCGATCTGACGGTGCCCGTCGCCAGCGGCGGGCGCTATGTGTTCGGGCAGGTCGTCAGCGGCATGCCGCGCTTCATGGGTTCGCGCCACATCCAGCATATCGCGCGATTCCGGCCGGGCGACGTCTATCAGACCGCCATGCTCGACGATCTGCGGCAGGCGATCCTGGCGACCAGCCTGGTCTCCTCGGTTACGGTCAAAACCCGCGAGGTGACGCCGCCCGTCGCCGGCAAGCCCGGCGTGGTCGATGTCGATGTCGATATGGCCAAGGCCCCGCAGCGCACGATCGCGGCGCTGATCGGTTATTCCAGCGGCGAAGGCTTCCGCGTCGAGGCGAGCTGGGAACATCGCAACCTGATCCCGCCCGAAGGCATGGTGCGCGTGCGTGGCGTGGCCGGCACGCGCGAACAGTTGCTGGGCGTGATCTATCGCCGCAACAACTTCCTGACGCGCGATCAGGTGCTGACCGCCGATCTCTATGCCCAGACCAAGGTGAGCGATGCCTATCAGGCGCGCACCCTGTCGCTGGTCAGCAGCATCGAGCGGCAGACGACGTTGCTGTTCCAGAAGCCGTGGGTCTATTCGGCGGGCGTCGAAGTGGTGGCCACCAGCGAGCGCGAGGACAGCACCCAGCCGCGCAAGACCTATTTCATCGGCGCGCTGCCCTTGCGCGGTGCCTATGACGGCAGCGACAGCCTGCTCGATCCCACGCGCGGCTTCCGCGTGGCTTTGCGCGTATCGCCCGAAATCTCGCGCCAGGCCGGTGCTAATTCGACCTATGTGAAGGTCCAGCTCGACGCGAGCCTCTATCGCCCGGTCAGCGACAGCGTGGTCATGGCCGGCCGCGTGCGCTTCGGCGCGATTCAGGGCGCGGACATCGCCAGCATCGCGCCGTCGCGCCGGTTCTATGCCGGCGGCGGATCGTCGGTGCGCGGTTATGGCTATCAGCAGATCGGCCCGCGCGACACTACCGGCGCACCCAGCGGCGGCCGTTCGCTGACCGAATTCTCGCTCGAAGCGCGGGTCAAGACGGGGCTGATGGGCGGCGCGGTCAGCGTGGTGCCGTTCGTCGATGCCGGCGCGGTGGACGAGACCACCAGCCCGCGCTTCCGCGACATCAAGGTCGGCGTCGGCGTGGGCATCCGCTACCAGACCAATTTCGGGCCGATCCGCATCGATCTCGGCACGCCGCTCAATCCGTCGAAAGGCGATAGCCGCATCGGCGTCTATGTCGCGCTGGGGCAGGCGTTCTGATGACGGACGATACCGTGCCACCCGCGCCCGAGGAGGCACCCGCGCCGGGCGCGTCGCCGCGCTCCCAGGATTCCGGCTCTACCCCCGCGCTCTGGCGCTGGACACGGCGCATCGGCGCGGGGCTTGCCGTGCTGGCGATAGCGCTGCTGGGCGCGCTGCTGGTGCTGGATTCGCCGATCGGCCACCGTTTCGTTGCCGACAGGGTCGCGACGCTAGCGCCGGCGTCGGGCCTGCGCATCAAGATCGGCCGAATCGATGGGTCGCTGTTCGGCAAGGCCGGCCTCAAGGACGTGGTGCTCAGCGATTCCCATGGTCCTTTCCTGACCGTTCCCGATGTCGACCTGGACTGGCGACCCTATGCCTGGACGGTCAACACGCTCGACATCCGCACGCTCGCGCTGCACCGGGGTACCCTGCTGCGCCGGCCTCAATTGAAGCCGGGCGATCCCAACGCGCCGATCCTGCCCTCGTTCAACATCCGCATCGACCGTCTGGAAGTCGATGCCCTCACCATCGCGCAGGGCGTGATCGGGGAAAAGCGCCGCGTCGATCTGACCGCGCGTGCCAATCTCCGCTCGGGCCGCACGCTGATCGATGCCAACGGCAGGCTGGGCGGCAAGGACCGGCTGGCGCTGCACCTCGATAGCGAACCGGATCGCGACAAGTTCGATCTCGCGCTTGATTATGCCGCGCCGCGCGGCGGCCTGCTGTCGGCACTGACCGGCGTCAAAAGCGATATCGTCGCGAAAGTGGCGGGCAAGGGTCGGTTCAGCGCGTGGCACGGCTGGGCCGTGGCCCGGCGCGACGGTGAACGGCTGGCCGGCTTCCTGATCGATAACCGCGCGGGCACCTACACTATCGCCGGGCAGGTCTTTCCCGAAGCGTTGCTGGCCGGCGCCACGCGCCGCGTGGTGGGGGAAAAGCTTTCGCTATTCTACCACGGCACGTTCGCTGATTCGACGCTGGACGGGCGCTATTATGTGGGTGGCGCGGCATTCCGCGCCACGGGGCAGGGCGCGGTCGATCTTACGGCCAATCGTGTCACGGGACTGGCGCTCAAGGCCGACCTGCGTCGGCCCGATCTGGTCATGGCCTCGCCCGAACTCTCCGGCGTGCGCCTTGCCGCGACGCTCGACGGTCCGTTCCGCGATCTTGCCATCCGCCACGATTTCACCATCGACCGGTTGAAGAGCGGCACCACGCAGGCCGAAGGGCTGCACACCGCCGGCACCGCCAACTGGAACGGCAAGCGCCTGCTGCTGCCGCTGGCCGTCACCGCGAAGAAGGTGGTGACCGGCAACGGCATGATCGATCCGCGCTTCGTGGGCGCCAGCGTAAAGGGCGATCTGGTTCTGCAGGGTAGCCAGCTTTCCTCCGAACAGCTCGCGATCGACCTCAAGGGGCTGGCCGCGCGGCTGGTGCTGCGCAGCGACATGGCCAAGGGGATGTATGCGCTGGCGGGGCCAGTCACCGCGCGCGGCTTCGCGCTGCCCAACCTGGGCCTGGTCGATGCCGATGCCAAGATCGTGTTCGGGATGGGCAACGGTGTGCCCTGGTCGCTTCGCGCCAACGCCGCCGGGCGCATGGTGCGGATCGACAACGCCACGCTGGCGAACCTGACCGGCGGCAACATCCGCTTTTCCGGCGGCGTCGTCACCGGCGCGCTGATCCCGCTGCGGTTCAGCGATGCGCGCCTGTCCTCGCGCAAGCTGGCCGTCGCCCTGAACGGGCAGGTCCACCCCGATGGCCGTACCACCGTGGTCGGCAAGGGCCGTCACCTCGACTATGGCGATTTCACCATCGATGCCGCGATGGCCAAGGACGGGCCTTCCGCCGTGCTGGTCTTCGCCAATCCCTTGCCCGCCGCCGGCCTCAAGGACGTGCGCGTTGCGCTGTCCCCCGTGGCCGACGGGTTCCGGATCGAGACGAAGGGCGATTCCACGCTGGGGCCGTTCGATGGCGTGCTGGGCCTGCAATCGCCGCCCAAGGGGCCGACGCGCATCGCGATCGAGCATTTCAAGGTCTGGCAGACCGAGATCACCGGCGGGCTGGACCTCGCCACGGCGGGCGTCAGCGGTGATCTGGCGATCAGGGGCGGCGGGATCGATGGCACCGTCCGGCTCGATCCCAAGGAGGGCGGGCAGGCGATCACCGCGCTGGTCACGGCGCGCAACGCCCGCTTCGGCGGCGCGCGGCCGATCTCCATCGGCAACGGCAAAGTCGAGGTGAACGGCTTCCTGGCCGAGGGCAAGAGCACCATCGATGCCACCGCGCATGTCGAAGGCATCGGTGCGGGGCAGTTGTTCATCGGACGGCTGGCCGTGAACGCGAAGCTCGTC
Source organism: Novosphingobium sp. SCN 66-18 (assembly GCA_001725355.1). Lineage (GTDB taxonomy): Bacteria > Pseudomonadota > Alphaproteobacteria > Sphingomonadales > Sphingomonadaceae > Novosphingobium. The sequence goes on along the minus strand of MEGD01000024.1, from coordinate 53,406 downwards.
AACGGTGCGGGCAGCGTCACCGCGTCCATCGCCGGGCGGCGCGGCACGCGCTTCGCCATGCAGGGCACGGCGGCGGTTTCGCCGGACAAGATCGTGGCGCTGGCCTCGGGCGACTATTCCGGCCGCGCGATCCAGATGCCACGCCGCGCGGTGCTGGAGCGCGAGGGTGCGGGCTGGCGGTTGCAGCCGACGCAGGTCAACTTCGGGCGAGGAGCGGTCATTGCCGAAGGGCACGTGCTGGGCGGGCCGACCGAACTGAAGCTCCAGATCGCGCGGATGCCGCTGTCGCTGGCGGACATCGTCGTGGCGGACCTGGGCCTCGGCGGGGCGCTCTCGGGCGTGGTCGAATACCGCAACGATCACACCGGCGCGCCGTCGGGCCATGCGGCGGTGCAGGTGCGCGGGCTGACGCGCTCGGGCCTGGTGCTCACCTCGCGGCCGATGAACCTCTCGCTCGTCGCCGATCTCGATCCTTCGGCGCTGCAGGCGCGCGCGGTGTTCAAGGATGGCGGGCGGGACGGCGGCACCGTGCGCGGCGGGGTGCAGGCGCTCCTTTCCGGCCTGCCGCGCGGCGGCACCGTGCTGGAGCGCTTGCGCGGTGGGCGGCTGCAGGCACAGGTCCGCTATGGCGGCCCGGCCGAAACGCTGTGGCGCCTCGCGGCGGTGGACTTCATGGACCTGACCGGCACGATCGGCGCGCGCGCCGACATCACCGGCACGCTCGATGACCCGACCTTCGTCGGCGCCATCGCCAGCAAGGATCTGCGCGTGCAGAGCAGCGTGATCGGCACCGACATCCAGAACATCCAGGCGAGCGGCACTTTCAACGATTCGCGGCTGTCGCTGAACCGCTTTGCCGGCACCACCGCCAACGGCGGCAAGGTTACCGGCAGCGGCACCATCGATCTGTCCAACCTCGTCTCGCGCGGGGTCGCGCTCGATCTGCGGATGGCCGCGCAGAACGCGCGCATCGTCAACCGCGACGACATGGCGGCCACGGTCACCGGCCCGCTGCGCATCGTCAGCGACGGCATTGGCGGCACTATCGCCGGGCGGGTGCGCATCGAACAGGCGCGCTGGGCGCTCGGCAGCGCCAGCGCGGTCGCGGAACTGCCCTCGATCCCCACGCGCGAGATCAATCCGCGTGCCGACGTTGCCCCGGCGCGCACGCCGTCCACGCCGTGGACGTTCCTGATCGATGCCTCGGGCGGCAATCGCATCGACGTGCGCGGGCTGGGGCTGGACAGCGAATGGGGCGCGGACATCCGCTTGCGCGGCACCACCGCCAACCCGCAGATATTCGGCAGCGCCGATCTGGTGCGCGGCGGCTACGAATTCGCCGGCAAGCGCTTCGACCTGACACGCGGCCGCATCCGCTTCGCCGGTGAAGTGCCGATCGATCCCCGGCTGGATATTGCGGCCACGGGCGATGCCAACGGCGTCAGCGCCACGATCACGATCACCGGATCGGGAATGAAGCCGGTGATCGCCTTCTCCTCCACGCCGTCCCTGCCCGAAGAGGAACTGCTCAGCCGCCTGCTGTTCGGCAGCTCGATCACGCAGATTTCGGCGCCGGAAGCGGTGCAGCTTGCCGCCGCGCTGGCATCGCTGCGCGGCGGCGGCGGGCTGGACCCGATCAACAAGCTGCGCAGCGCCATCGGGCTCGACCGCTTGCGCATCCTCAACGCCGATGCCTCGATTCCGCGCGGTACCAGCGTTGCGGCGGGCAAGTACCTCGGCCGCAAGTTCTTCGTCGAACTGGTCACCGACGGGCGCGGCTATAACGCCACGTCGGTCGAATTCCGCATCACCCGCTGGCTCGCGCTGCTCGCCTCCGTGGCGACGATCGGGGACGAGAGCCTCAACCTGCGCGTCAGCAAGGATTATTGACGCCGTTCAAGGAATTTTGCGCGGGGTCGCGAAAGAGTCATAACGGATCGATTGAAGGGATCCGTGACCATCGACTGCAACGCGCTTCTGATCTGCGACCTGACGCAAAGCTATGCCCCGCAAGGCGGCGGCGGCATCGGCACCTACTTGCGCGAAAAGCGCGCCCATGTGCTGGAGCATACCGGACACCGGCTGTTGCAGATCGTGCCGGGCGCCGAGGACCGCGTGGTGGAGAACGGCCGCCACATCTGGGTGGAGATCGGCGCCGATCCGGTGCGGGGCAGCCCCAATTACCGCTTCATCCTGCGCACGGCGGCGGTGCGCGCGGTGCTGGCGCGCTATCGGCCCGACGTGATCGAATCGCTGTGTCCCTGGGTGCTGCCCTGGACCGCGATCGATCACCGGCGCGCGTTCCCGCACACCACGCTGGTCGCCGGCTATCACACCGATTTCCCCAATGCCCACGTCTATCGCGTCAGTTCGGAACTGTTCGGCGATATGGTCGCGCGCGGGCTGCGCAAGGTCAGCGCCGGCTATGCCGAGGCGACCTATCGTGAGTTTGACCGGGTCTATACCCTGGGGCGCGACATGCGCGCGATGCTGGCGTCCTATGGCGTCGAGCATGTCGACGAACTGGCACTGGGGGTCGATCCGGCGGTGTTCCATCCCGATCGCCGCGATCCGGCCTTGCGTGCGCGGCTGGGTCTGGAAGGGCAGGGGCCGTTGCTGGTCTATGCCGGGCGGTTGGACAACGAAAAGCGTGCCGACCGGCTGCTTGCGATGTTCCGCGCGCTGCCGGCCGATTCCGGGGCGGCGCTGCTGCTGATCGGCGACGGCAAGCTGCGCGACCGGATGGTGGAGGAAGCGCGCGGGCTTCCCGTGGCGTTCCAGGGCTTCGTGGGCGATCGCGCCGAACTGGCGCGGCTGGTGGCCTCGGCGGACATCTATGTCTCCGCCATGGCGGACGAGACCTTCGGCATTTCGGTGCTGGAAGCGCAGGCCAGCGGCTTGCCGGTCGTGGGCGTGGCCTCCGGCGCGATGCTGGAACGGGTCACGCCCGCGCTGGGGCGGCTGGCGCCGGTCGATGATGCGGACGCGATGGCGCGGATGGTAATGGAGGTCTGGCACGGGGACCACGCGGCGATGCGCGCCGCCGCGCGGGCGCACGTGATCGACCGGTTCAGCTGGAAAGCCACGTTCGATCGCCTGCTGGGCGAGATCTATCCCCGCGCGATGGACGCCGCCGCCACGCGCGAACAGGCACTGGCGCAACATGCGCGCCGCTATGCCGCCCGCGCGCTCAACAGCGCCATTGCCGGCATTACCGGCGCGATGAACGGCCGCGTCCGCGCGCTGGAGGCGGCGGAGGGTGCCCGCCGCTGGCGGCAGGCCGGCTGATCCGGGCGATGGGGTGCTACCCACCCCGCTGCGACTAACGCCGCCTGCGGCAGCGCAAGTCTCGCTACCTCTCCCCCAAGCGGGAGGGGCTACCACCTTTTCTCCCCTCCCGCTTGCGGGAGGGGTTGGGGGTGGGCTCCCCCAACCGCCCAACGGCAAAGGCCGGCGCTTCCCTGCGGAAGCACCGGCCCTTTCGTTCCGGCGTGCCGGAAATCAGAGTTTAGCCATCAGAACTGGGCGATGGTCTTCACTTCCATGAAGTCCTTGAGGCCGTACTTGCCGACCTCGCGGCCGTTGCCCGACTGCTTGTAACCGCCGAACGCGCCGCCCTTCACGCCGGCCCAGCCGTTCACCGTGACCAGGCCCGCGCGCAGCTGGCCAACCACGTCGGAGGCCGATTCCGGCGTGCCGCTGACGGTGGCCGACAGGCCGTAGCTGGTCTTGTTGGCCAGATCGATCGCTTCGTCGAGGTCGGTGTAGGTGGTGATCGTCGCCACCGGGCCGAAGGTTTCCTCCCTGAAGATGGTCATGTCCGGCGTCACGTCGGAGAACACCGTCGGGCGGATGAAATAGCCCCGGTTGACGTTGTCCGGCAGGCCGGGGCCGCCTTCCAGCAGGTTCGCGCCTTCGGAGATCGACGTGTCGATCAGGCTTTGCACCTTGCTCCACTGCGCCTTGTTGACCACGGGGCCGATGTGCGCGCCCTGTTCCGCCGGGCTGCCGACCTTCACGGCCGCGAAGTAGTTCTTCACGAATTCCTCGGCTTCGGCCTTGCGCGCGGCGGGGACCAGCAGGCGGGTGGGGGCGATGCAGCTCTGGCCGGTGTTGGCGACCACGCCCTGCAGCGTCGGCGGCAGGTGGGTGGCGAAATCGGCGTCTTCGAGCACGAGGTTCGGGGCCTTGCCGCCCAGTTCCTGATGCACGCGCTTGACGGTTTCGGCCGCGTTCTTGGCAATCTGGATGCCCGCGCGGGTCGAACCGGTGAAGCTCACCATGTCCACATCGGGATGCACGGTCAGCGCCACGCCCACGCCGGGGCCATCACCCTGCACGAGGTTGAACACGCCTGCCGGAACGCCGGCCGCGTCCAGCACTTCGGCGAAGATCGCGGCATTGGTCGGGCATTCTTCCGAAGGCTTGAGCACCACGGTGTTGCCCGCCGCGATGCACGGCGCGATCTTGGCGCAGATCTGGTTGAGCGGCCAGTTCCACGGGGTGATCGCCGCGACCACGCCGACGGGTTCGTGGACCATGCGCGCGTTGGGCGTGCCGGGGATCGCTTCTTCCCATTCGAAGCCGTCGAGCGCTTCCAGCGTGCCCAGCATGTAACCGATGCCGGCGCCAACCTGCGCCGTGCCGGCGAAGCTGACGGGTGCGCCCATTTCCTCGCTGATCGCGGCGGCAAAATCGGGGATGCGCTTCTTGTATTCGGCGATGATGCGTTCCAGCAGAGCCTTGCGCTCGGCCACCGTGGTCTTGCTGAACGTGGTGAAGGCGCGCTTGGCGGCGGCAACGGCCTTATCGACATCGGCCTGGCTGCCCAGCATCACGACCGCGCAAGGTTCCTCGGTGGCGGGATTGATGACCTCGTGGCGACGGCCGCCCTCGCTGTCGACCCATTTGCCGTCGATATAGTGCTGAAGCCTCTCGCGCATATCTTACTCCCGCTGAAAAAGTTAGTCTTACGAACAATTAGGAAGGCCATCGCAGATTTGCAAGTTTGAGTAGCCGATTGCAACCGTCCGGACGTGCAAAATCGTTGGCGATGGATAGTGCCGCGCTAACCATTTGTTCGGATAGGGCCTCTACCGTCCCGATGCATGGCGATTGGGTATCTGTCACGGGCAACGGCGCTGCGGCGCACGGCGGGCGTGTTGCGCTCCAGTTGGATTGTCGTGGCCACTTTCCTCGCGCTGCTGGCGCTGTCGGTCGCCCTGGTGGCCTCGTTCAGCAACTCGACTCGCATCGCCGACGAACTGGCGCAGAGCGACGAGCGCGTCCGAGTCGCGCACTATCTCGACAGCTCGGCCAAACGGATACTTGCGGCGCAGAAGCTGCAGCAGACCTGGGATGACGCCATGCGCCATGCGGTGCTCGGCGACGATCCGGTTTGGACGCGGACCTACCTCGGCTACTTTTTCTGGGGCAGCCAGCGCGCCGATCACGTTTTTCTGGTGCGTGCCGATGGTTCGCTGGTGCGCGGGTGGGAGCGGGGCGAAGAAGCGCCCGCCGACCGCTATGCCGGGCTGCAACCGCGCGTTGCCCGCCTGATCGCGCGCACGCACGGCGAAAGCCGGGATGATGGAGACATCGCGCGCTGGATCACGCTCGAAGACGGCAAGTGGCCGGTCGACCGGCGTGGCTACCCGATGCAGCGCGGGCTTTACGAATTTTCCCGATACCAGGGGCGGCCGGCGATCATGACCGTCGCCGCGATCATCCCCGATTCGCACGTTGACCTGTTGCAGCGTGCTCCCAACTACGTGCTGCTCGTCCGGATCATGGACGAAACCCTGCTGCAGGAACTCAGCCGCGCGGTGCTGCTCGACGATATGCGGGTGAGCGATGGTCCGCCGTCCGCGGACCGGGCGCGCAACGGCACGCCGATCGCCGATCCCAGCGGCCATACCATCGGCTGGCTCGATTGGGCGGCGCGCCGCCCCGGCGAAGCGATCATCCGGCGGACCGCGCCCCTGCTTTCGGCGTTTATCCTGTTCTTCGTGGGGGTGCTGCTCGGTGGCGTGATGATCGTGCGCCGTCACATGCGCACCACGCGCGAACTGGTGGTGAGCGAAGCGCAAGCCCAGCACAACGCGATGCACGACGCGATGTCGGGCCTGCCCAACCGCGTGCATTACATGCAGCGGCTGCGGCAGGAGCTTTCGGCCTGCATCAACGATCAGCGCCTGGGCGACGTGTTCGTCGCCTATCTCGATATCGACAGCTTCAAGGTCGTCAACGATACGCTGGGACATCACGTCGGCGACGAACTGGTGCGGCAGGTGGCCATGCGCCTGCGCCGCGCCTTGCCGTCCACCGACTTCCTGTCGCGCTTCGGCGGCGACGAATTCGTGCTGATGCGCCGGTCGCCCGGCGGACGCGCCACGGCCGACGAGCTGGGCACGCAGATCATGGACCTGATGCGCGAACCCTTCCTGATTTCCGGCAACACGCTGGAAGTCACCTGCTCGTGCGGGATCAGCTGGGGGCCGGAGCAGAGCGAGGATCCGGGCGAACTGCTGCGCCGCGCAGATATCGCGCTCTATCGCGCCAAGCAGCGCGGCCGCGCGCGCTACCGCCGTTTCACCCGCGATATGGACGCCAGCCTGAAGCTGCGGCGCGAAATGGAGATGGAACTGCGCCGCGCCATCGCGCGCGACGAACTGTCGGTGGCGTTCCAGCCGATCATCGGGCTGCCCGATGGCGGCATCCATGGCTTTGAGGCGCTGCTGCGCTGGTATCATCCCGATCGCGGGGAAATCCGGCCGGGCCTGTTCGTGCCCGTGGCGGAACAGGCGGGCCTGATGATCCCGCTGGGCAACTGGGTGCTGCGGCGGGTATTCAACGAATGCCAAGGCTGGCCGTGCGACATCTCGGTCAACCTCTCGCCCTTGCAGATCATGGCCAGCGATTTCCTCGTCACGTTGCGCACCATCCTGGCCGAAACCGGCATGGACCCGCGCCGGGTGGTGCTGGAAGTCACCGAAGGCGTGATGCTGGATCGCAGCGAGCACGTCTTCTCGGTGCTGCGCGAACTCAACGGCATGGGCTTCCGCATCGCGCTCGACGATTTCGGCATCGGCTATTCGAGCCTCAGCTACCTGCGGTCGTTCCAGTTCGACCGGATCAAGATCGACCGCTCGTTCGTGCAGAATGTCGAAGGCGATGTCGATGCCCACTCGATCCTCTGCGCGATTGTCTCGCTCGGCCATACCTTGCGGATGAAGGTCGTGGCCGAAGGCGTCGAAACCGATGTCCAGCGCCAGCTCGTCCAGGCTGCCGGCTGCGAGCTGGTGCAGGGGCACCTGTTCTGGGCCGCGCTCGCGCCGCAGGAGGCGTTCGCGCTGCTGACCCGCGACGCCGAGGATGGCGCCAAGCGACGGCTCGTCGGGTAAGCGCCCGCTTTCAGCGCCCTTCCGGCGCGCGCGTCACCAGCCGGGTTTCGGTCAGCTCGATCACCGGCACTTCCCAGGGATGGGCGCGCAGGATCGCGTCGATCGCGGCATCGATCCGGTCCTGCGGCGCATCGTGCGGCAGGTGGACGGTCAGGATCACGGTGGATGACACTGCGTTTTCATCGGCGGTGCCGGCCGTGGGGCGGGCAGTGGCCGTCGGCGTGAACAGCTCCCAGCCGGGCGAGATCTCCATGACGCCGCGATAGAGACTAAAATCGCCCAGCGGATTATCGCCCCGCACGATCGCGAGCATGGCTGCCAGCGCCGGGTCGTCCTCCAGCGCGTGGCGATCGCCCGCGAGCAGGCGCGCCAGCACCGGCTCCGGCACGGGGCAGTGGATGCGCAGGGCGCGGGCGGGGCGGAGATCGTACTGGCGGGCCATCGCCCACCGATAGGCGTTATGGCCGGCGCGGGCCAGTGTCTCGGGGTGGCCCGTTCCCACCCCCGACCCCTCCCGCAAGCGGGAGGGGAGTGAGACTTGCGCCGCCGCAGGCGGTGTTCGTCGCAGCGGGGCGGGCTTCCCGCGTTCCGTGTTTGTCGGTAGCATCGCCAAAGCAAAGGGCGCCCGGACCGAAGTCCGGACGCCCCCTGGTGATCGTGTCCCTTGCGGGCGGCGCGGATCAGGCGCTGTAGTACATGTCGAACTCGACGGCCGACGGCGTGGTTTCCCAGCGCATCACTTCCGGCCACTTCAGTTCGATGTAGGCTTCGATCTGGTCCTTGGTGAACACGCCACCCTGGATCAGGAAGTCGTGGTCGGCGGTCAGCGCGTCCAGCGCTTCGCGCAGCGAACCGCAGACGGTCGGCACGGCGGCGAGTTCTTCCGGCGGCAGATCGTAAAGGTTCTTGTCCATGGCTTCGCCCGGGTGGATCTTGTTCTTGATCCCGTCGAGACCGGCCATCAGCAGCGCGGCATAGCACAGGTAGGGGTTGGCCATCGCGTCGGGGAAGCGGAATTCCACGCGCTTGGCCTTGTCGCCGGCACCATAGGGGATGCGGCACGAGGCCGAACGGTTGCGCGCCGAATAGGCGAGCAGCACAGGCGCTTCATAGCCCGGCACCAGGCGCTTGTAGCTGTTGGTGGTCGGGTTGGTGAAGGCGTTCAGCGCCTTGGCGTGCTTGATAACGCCGCCGATGAAGTACAGGCACATGTCCGACAGGCCGGCATAGCCGTTGCCGGCGAACAGGGGCTTGCCCGCGTCCCAGATCGAGATGTGGGTGTGCATGCCCGAACCGTTGTCGGTCTTGATCGGCTTCGGCATGAACGTGGCGGTCTTGCCATAGGCATGCGCGACCTGCTGCACCACGTACTTGTAGACCTGCATGCGGTCGGCGGTGGTGACGAGCGTGCCGAAGGTCAGGCCCAGTTCGTGCTGTGCCGAGGCCACTTCGTGGTGGTGCTTGTCGCAGGGCAGGCCCATCTCGATCATGGTCGAGACCATTTCGCCACGCACGTCGACCAGGCTGTCGACCGGGGCGACCGGGAAGTAGCCGCCCTTGGCGCGCGGACGGTGCGCCAGGTTGCCGCCTTCGTAGTCCTTGTTCGAATTGGTCGGCAGTTCGATGTCGTCGATCGAGAAGCCGTTACCGTTGTAGCCGTCGTAGAACTTCACGTCGTCGAACACGAAGAACTCGGCTTCCGGACCGACATAGACGGTATCGCCGATGCCCGAGGACTTGACGAAGGCTTCGGCGCGCTTCGCGGTCGAACGCGGGTCGCGGGCATAGAGTTCGCCGGTCGAGGGTTCGACGATGTCGCAGACCAGGATCATCATCGGCGTCGCGCTGAACGGATCGATGTAGACCGCGTCGAGATCCGGCTTGAGGATCATGTCGGATTCGTTGATGGCCTTCCAGCCTTCGATCGACGAACCGTCGAACATCAGGCCGTCTTCGAGTTCGTCTTCACCCAGGACGGAAGCAACCATGGTCAGGTGCTGCCACTTGCCCTTGGGATCGGTGAAGCGGAGATCGACCCACTCGATTTCCTCGTCCTTGATACGGGCGAGGATGTCCTTTGCACTTGCCATCGCTGGTCCTTCTTCTTGCCCCCCTCATCGGGGCATTCGGGGTGATAGTCTCTTGAAGGCTGACGGTCCCTGAGCCAGCCTCCCAAGAGGGAGCCCGCCCGCCCGGCTCCGTGGCGCCGGGCAGGCGGACAAGCCTGTCAGAAAACCGCCCTGTCAGAGGGCGGCGTCATCGCGTTCGCCGGTGCGGATGCGCAGCACGCCTTCCACGGGGATCACGAAAATCTTGCCATCGCCGATGCGGCCGGTCTGCGCGGCGGCGGCGATCGCCTCCACCACCCGGTCGACCAGGGCGTCGGCCACCACGACTTCGAGCTTCACTTTCGGCAGAAAGTCCACGACGTATTCGGCGCCGCGATAAAGTTCGGTATGGCCCTTCTGGCGCCCGAAACCCTTGGCTTCCGTGACTGTAATACCCGAAACGCCGATTTCGTGGAGCGCTTCCTTCACTTCATCGAGCTTGAAGGGCTTGATGATCGCCTCGACCTTTTTCACGTCGTTCAGACCCCTGCAACACGGGCCAAACTCCAAGCGACACGATCTGCGACCTTGTTCGCGCCAGAGTTCGGCGGTTGTCCCTGTGACACGGTACTAACAAGAATCGTGCCACGCGCTGTTTGATTGCACTAGGCCATCGCCGCAGGGCGGGAAAGCGGGAAAATCGGGGGGTGGCGAAAGAATTGAATCGGCAGCCCGCGGGCAACATTTTGCAAGTTGCGCGCGGTTGATCGAAAGATGCATAAAATTTGCGCAGCCCTGCTCAAAAAGCAGGCAGGCACACCGCCCGAAGCGACCTTCAGGCCGAATAGGGCGGTCGGTGAAGTCCCTTCGGGCTGGCCGTGAAAATCTCGCAGCCATCTTCGGTGATGCCGATGGAATGTTCGAACTGCGCCGAAAGCGAACGGTCGCGCGTCACCGCCGTCCAGCCGTCGTCGAGAATCTTCACGCCCGGCTTGCCCAGGTTGATCATCGGCTCGATCGTGAAGAACATGCCGGGGCGCAGTTCGGGGCCGGTGCCGGCGCGACCCGCGTGGACCACTTCCGGCGCATCGTGGAACAGGCGGCCAAGTCCGTGGCCGCAGAATTCGCGCACCACGCCGTAGCGCTGCCGTTCGGCATGGGCCTGGATCGCCGCGCCGATATCGCCCAGCCGCGCGCCGGGCCTGGCGTGCTCGATGCCGATCATCAGGCATTCGTAGGTCACGTCCACCAGCCGCCGCGCCTTCAGCGGCACGTCGCCGACGAGGTACATGCGGCTGGAATCGCCGTGCCAGCCGTCCAGCAGCGGGGTCACGTCGATATTGACGATATCGCCGTCCTTCAGCGTCTTGTCCGAAGGGATGCCGTGGCACACGACATGGTTGATCGAGATGCAGCACGAATGCGCATAGCCGCGATAGCCCAGCGTTGCGGGCACGGCGCCGGCATCCAGCGTCATCTGCCGCACCACGTCGTCCAGCGCGGCGGTGGTCACGCCCGGCTGCACCAGCGGGGCCAGCGCGTCGAGGATTTCGGCGGCAAGGCGGCCGGCCTTGCGCATGCCCTCGAACCCGGCGGGGCCATGGAGCTTGATGGTCCCGTCGCGCGGGAGGACTTCGGTATCGTCTGCGATCACATACTGGGTCATTCCGCGTATATAGCGCGTGCCCGGCGAAAATGCGAGATCAACGCGTTCTGAATGCGGCCCGGTATTCCGGCTTCACCGCGGCAAGCACCGCGCTCGTCACCGGGACGGTCACTTCATACGAGCCTTCGGCATAGGGGCCGGCATCGTATGGCGCCACCAGCACGCCGATGCGGTCGAAGCCCTGCTTGCCGGCCGACCCCAGGATCACCGTCTCGCCCACCGGATCGATGCACGCGTCGAATTCGGAATCGCTGTTCGCGGGCACCGGTTCGCCACGCTTCTTCGCGCGCTGGCGGTTGAGTTCGGCGCAGAACGGCTGGCGGATCGCCTGCGACAGCGCGGCTTTCGAGGTGAACAGGTCCGTCACGCCACGGCGCTGCCCGGCGGCCTTGTCCCACAGGACCGTGTCATAGACGTAGTTCGGGTGCGCACCGCCCGAATAGCTGCCGACGATCGTCGACAGGCTCAGCCAGCCGGGCAGGTCGGTCACGACCTTCCAGTCGAGCGAAAGCGAATGGGCATGGAAGGGATAGTCGTTCGCCTTGGCTTCCTTGCGGTCGTCGCTGGCCTCGTTGACCAGGCCCTGCTTCTTCTCGATCAGGTCCTTGTCGAGCTGGTCGCGCAGCGCCGGGATCGCGCCGGCCGCCGCCGGATAGGCATAGTCGAACTCGTAGAGATCGTTGTTTTCGGAAACCTTGCGCGCCACGCCCGGCATGGGCTGGGGCGGTGCGGGCGGCGCCGGGGGAGCGGTCAGCGCGTGCGAAGAGGACGCCGCCGCAGCCGGCTGCGTGGCCGGTGCCGGCTTGCTGCACGCGCCCGTCGCCAGCATCGCGCCGAACAGGACGGGGGCGATGGACAGGGTCGAGATCGAAACGGCAACCGGGTGCTTCATCGCAATTTCCTCTCGCGCTTGCCGCACGGCTGCGGCAAGGTCCGCCGCAACATGAACGACCGCACGCCCTTGAACCAGCCCACATTGATCCAACCTGACCGGGGACAGGCCGCCACCGCGCTCCACCTGGTCGACAAGGCGTCCTTCGCCGCATGGCAAAAGGCCCGCACCGCCGGCCAGCGCGCGATCCTGGCCGCGCAGAAGTTCGAGGGCGCGGCGGGGGACGTCGCGATCCTGCCCGATGGCGATGGCTGGTTCGCGGCCGGCGGCGTCGCCGACTGCGCGGCGCTCACCAGCTGGTGCCTGGCGAAGCTCGCCGAAACCCTGCCCGGCGGCACCTACCGGCTTGCCGAAGGCGAGGCCGGCAAGGCGCTGCACGGCTGGGTCACCGGCCAGTACCGCTTCGACCGCTACCGCAAGGACGCCACGGGCGGCGAACCGCGCGTGCTGCTGACCAGGGACGCCAAGGCGATCGACCCGGCGCTGGCCGAGGCGGCGGCGGTCACCATGGTGCGCGATCTCGTCAACACGCCGGCCGAAGACATGGGGCCAGCGCAGCTCGAAGCCGAGGCGCGGGCGCTCGCCAAGGCGCATCACGCGCAGATCCACGTCTTCGCCGGGGATGTCCTGGAGCGCGACTACCCGATGGTCCATGCCGTCGGCCGCGCCGCCGCGCGCAGCCATGCCCCGCGCCTGATCGAACTGGTCTGGGGCGATCCCAAGCATCCGCGCGTCGCCGTGGTGGGCAAGGGCGTGTGCTTCGATTCGGGCGGGCTGGATATCAAGCCGTCCTCGGGCATGGCGCTGATGAAGAAGGACATGGGTGGCGCCGCGCACGCGCTGGCGCTGGCCGGCCTGATCATGCGGGCAGGGCTGAAGATCAATCTGCATCTGCTTGTTCCAGCAGTGGAAAACGCAATTTCCGGCAACGCTTTCCGCCCCGGCGACATTCTTCGCACGCGGCAGGGCATGAGCGTGGAGATCACCAATACCGATGCGGAAGGGCGGCTCGTGCTGGGGGATGCGCTGGCCCGCGCCAGCGAGGACAAGCCGGAACTGGTAATCGATTTCGCCACGCTGACCGGCGCGGCCCGCGTCGCGCTGGGGCCGGACCTGCCCGCCATGTTCGCGCGCCTGGACGGCACCGCCGGCGCCCTGCTGCGCGCCGGGCTGGAGCGCGACGATCCGTGCTGGCGCCTGCCGCTCCACGATGGCTACCGCGAATACCTGAAGTCCGACGTGGCCGACATCATGAACAGCCATGCCAACGGTTTCGCCGGATCGAGCGTCGCCGCGCTGTTCCTCGATCGCTTCGTGGGCGAGGGGATCGACTGGGTGCATTTCGATACCTTCGCCTGGCGTCCTTCGGCCAAGCCGGGTCGGCCCAAGGGGGGCGAGGCGCTGGGCCTGCGCGCGGCCTGGGGGCTGCTGCTCGACCGCTATGGCCAGCCGGCGTAGCGCGTCCGGCGGGGCAGGGCAGGATGGCCGGCCCTTGAATGAGGGGGCCGGGCCGTATAAGCGCGCGCTTTTCCGCTTCCGGGGACATGCCGAATTGACCATCGAGTCCGCCTTGATCGACCAGTCCGCCTTTTCGGGCGATGCCGTGCCCGCCGAACAGCTTGCGCTGTCGGGTCCGGTGCCGCGCCTGGAAGCGGACCATATCCCGGTGCGGGGCGATCTGGCGCACATCCGTCTGGCGGGCAAAGTCTTCGTGCCGCACTATTCGGTGCCGATGCCGCGCGTGATCGCGGCGGGCGGAACCGAGCTGCGCCGCGCCGGGCGTGACGATGCCGAAGTGATGGCGCCGCTGGATGCGGGCACCGTGTTCAGCGTGCTCGACATGGCGGGCAACTGGGCCTGGGGGCAGGTTGGAGCGGACGGGCTGGTCGGCTACGTGCCGCTGACCGCGCTGGCGGAGCCGGGCGCGTGACCACTTCCGTCTTCATCGACGGCGCGGCGGGCACGACCGGCCTGGAGATCGCCGACCGGCTGGCCAATCGCCCCGAATTCACCCTGATCGCGCTGGACGAGGCGCGCCGCAAGGACGATGCCGCGCGGGCCGAGGCGATCAACGACGCCGATGTCGTGATCCTGTGCCTGCCCGATGACGCGGCGAAGGCGGCGGTGGCGATGATCGCAAACGATCGCACCCGCGTGATCGATGCCTCCACGGCGCACCGTGTGGCGGAAGCGTGGACCTATGGCCTGCCCGAAATCGTCGGGCGCGAAGCGGTGGCAAACGCCACGCGCATTTCCAATCCGGGCTGCTATCCCACCGGCTTCATCGCGCTGGTCGCGCCGCTGGTGCGCGCCGGCCTGCTGCCCACGGCGTGGCCCTATAGCTGCAACGCCGTGTCCGGCTATTCGGGCGGCGGCAAGGCGCTGATCGCCCGGTTCGAACAGGACCGCGACATCGCCTGGCGCGGCTATGGCCTCACCTTCGGGCACAAGCACGTGCCGGAGATGCAGCAATACGCGCATCTCGCCATCGCGCCGCTGTTCAGCCCGGCGGTGGTCCCCGCGCACCGCGGCATGATCGTGGAAGTGCCGCTGCCGCTGTCGATCATCCCCGGCAACCCCGCGCCCGACCTGCTGCGCCAGGCGCTGACGCAGTTCTACGCCGGTTCGCCGATCGTCACGGTGGCGCAGGAGCCGCCGGCCGAAGGGGAACTGTTGCTGCGCGGTTCGATGGAGCCGTGGGACGGGCTGGAACTGCATGTGATCGCCAGCGCCGACGGTGCGCAGGCGCGGCTGGTGGCGCGGCTCGACAATCTCGGCAAGGGCGCCAGCGGCGCAGCGGTGCAGAGCCTCAACCTGATCGCCGGCCTCGACGAAACCGCGGGCCTGCGCCTTTAGGCGCATCCATTCGCCCAGCGTCCGGCCCCCGTCATCCCAGCGAAAGCTGGGATCTCAGGCGGCCGGACCGAACCTCTCACAGGTTTCCCGCAATGGCGCGAGATCCCAGCTTGCGCTGGGATGACGAAGAGCCGGGATGACGTGAAGGGCCTTGTGCTCAGTCTTCCGGCGCGATGGTGATCTTCAGGCCTTCCAGTTCGCCGGTGATCTGGATCTGGCAGGACAGGCGAGACTGGTCGTTGCGGTGGTCCGAGCTGTCGAGCAGGTCGTTCTCGTCTTCGCTCATCGGCGCGATCTTGCCGGCGAAGGCGGGGTCGACATAGACGTGGCAGGTCGCGCACGAGCAGCAGCCGCCGCACAGCGCCAGCAGTTCGTCGAAACCGTTGTCGCGGATCGCTTCCATCACCGAAAGGCCGGCGTCGGCGTCCACGGTCTTTTCTTCACCAGCACGATTGACAACGACAATCTTGGGCATCGCTTGCGTCTCCGTTCAGGGACGGAATCCGCCCCCCTGTTCCCGTTTGGAAGCGGCTGCTAATGAGTGCCCCCGGCTTTGGCAAGCCGGTCTGCGCGAAAGGATGGAGCGCCCGATGGGTTTGACTGCCGATGCCATTGCCAACGGGCTCGATCACATCGCCGCGCGCTCGCCACGGATCGCCACCGCGCTTGGCCGAGTCGGCTATCCGGAACCGCGCATCCGCGCCACCGGCTACCGTACCTTGCTGCGCACGATCGTCGGCCAGCAGGTCAGCGTTTCGGCGGCGGCGTCGGTCTGGGCGAAGCTGGAGGCGCTGCTGGGCGACGACATGCCGCCGCACGATCTGCTCGCCGCCGATTTCGACGCGCTCCGCGCCTGCGGCCTGTCGCGCCAGAAGCAGGGCTATGCGCGGTCGCTGTGCGAACTGGTCGTGTCTGGCGCGCTCGATCTCGAAAACCTGCCGGCGGATGACGAGGAGGCGATCGCCGAACTCGTGCGGATCAAGGGCATCGGCCGCTGGTCAGCCGAAATCTACCTGCTGTTCGCGGAAGGGCGCCCCGACATCTGGCCGGCGGGCGATCTGGCGGTTCAGGTCGGCCTCGGCAAGCTGCTGGGGCTGGAGGAACGCCCCGACGAAAAGAGCACGCGCGCGCTTGCGGAAGACTGGCGCCCCCACCGCGGCGCGGCGGCGATCTTCACCTGGCACTGCTATAACAATCCGGCCTTGTAGGGGAAAACCGGACCGTCATCCCCTACGTCCGTTCGTCCTGAGCCTGTCGAAGGACGTGCGCGACACTGGCCCCGCGCGGTAAACCGCCGCGATCAAACCGTATCGCGCGTCCTTCGACAGGCTCAGGACGAACGGGGATTCCGCACATTCAAAGCCCGCAGTCGCATCTTGTAAGTTCGCCGCCGCTGTAGGATGGGTTGCGCATAACAACGCAATTTGAACGGGCCAATTACGGAGGGGCTTGGGCATTCATGGCACGCAAGGCAATCTTCATCACCGGCGGCGCATCGGGCATCGGCCGCGCCGTGGCGCAGCGGTTCGGGCGCGAAGGCTGGTTCGTGGGTATCGCCGATATCAACGAGGCGGGCATGGCGGAAACCGCCGCGCTCCTGCCGGCGGGCGGCAGTTCGATCCACAAGCTCGATGTGCGCGATCGCGCCGCATGGGATGCGGCGCTGGCCGATTTCGCGCGCGCCGCCGGGGGCGGTATCGACGTGGTGTTCAACAATGCCGGCATCCCCATCGGCGGGCAGATCGTCGATCTTGGCGTGGACGAGGTCGAGCGCACGCTCGATATCAACCTCAAGGGCGTGATCTTCGGGGCGCAGGCCGCCTATCCCTGGCTCAAGCGGAGCGCGCCGGGAAGCTGCCTGCTCAACACCGCCAGTGCGGCCGGCATCTATGGCACGCCCGGCGCCTCGGTCTATACCGCCACCAAGTTCGGGGTGCGCGGGCTGACCGAATCGCTCGATGCCGAATGGGCGCCCGATGGCATCGAGGTCCGCGATCTGATGCCCGGCTTCATCGATACGCCGCTGCTTGATCACGCGCCGAACCGCGCCTCGAACGAGGATATTCGTGGCCGGGTCAAGGAAGCCGGGCTGGAAATCACCCCGGTTTCGCAAGTGGCGGACGCGGCATGGGCGGCCATCCACGGCCAGACGCTGCACACGCTGGTCGGCCCCACCGCGCGCAAGCTGGCCTTCGGCGCACGCTGGCTGCCCGGCCGCGTGCGCAAGCAGGGTCGGGCCAGCCTGCGGCCGCTGGGCGGCTGAATACGTCGCCCGGAATTCGCCCACCCCGCTGCGACTAACGCCGCCTCTGGCGGCGCAAGTCTCGCTCCCCTCCCGCTTGCGGGAGGGGCCGGGGGTGGGAACTTCCTGTCGTTTGCAAGGGATGCAATCGCCCCGCTCAAACGCGCTGCTTAAACGAACGTCTCGATCAGCGTCGCCAGCGCCACGTCGCGCGTGCTCAAGCCGCCCGCGTCGTGCGTGGTCAGCGTGATTTCCACGCGGTTATAGACGTTGAACCATTCGGGGTGGTGATCCGCCTTTTCGGCATGGATCGCCACGCGCGCCATGAAGCCGAAGGCTTCGGCGAAATCGGCGAAACGGAAGGTCTTGACAATGGCGAGGCCGTCCTCGCGCAGCGCCCAGCCGGGCAGGCGGGCCAAGGCTTCGTCGCGTTCGGCGTCGGTCAGGCGGGCAATCGACATCTGGCTCTCCTTGGCAGTTGCCGCGCTTTCCCCTATCGAGCCGGTCCATGCAAGCCTGCCATCTCGCTGCCCGTGACATTGCCTGCCGGCGCGGCGACCGGTTGCTGTTCAAGGGGCTGTCGTTTTCCTTGCAGGGCGGCGAGGCGCTGCATCTTGCCGGGCCGAACGGTATCGGCAAGTCCAGCCTGATCCGCATCCTTGCGGGGCTGTTGCGCCCCTTTGCCGGCGCGGTGGATCGCGAGGGCGCGCTGGCGCTCTCCGACGAACGGCTCGCGCTCGACGGGCATCAGCCATTGGGCGCCGCGTTGGCGTTCTGGCGGCGCATCGATGGTAGCGCTGAAGGGGGCGCGGACTTCGGCCTCGAAGACCTGCTCGACGTGCCCGTGCGCTACCTGTCCACCGGCCAGCGCAAGCGCGCCGCGCTGGCCCGCGTCGCCGCCAGCCAGGCCGCGATCTGGCTGCTCGACGAACCGCTCAACGGGCTGGACACGCAATGGGCCGCCGTGGCGCAGGACCGCATCGCCGCGCATCTTGCGGGCGGCGGCGCGGTGGTGATCGCCTCGCACCAGCCGCTCGCGCTTGCCGGCGTGCGGGAACTGGCGTTGCGGGAGTACGTGGCATGATCGCGCGTCTCTGGCCGATCTTCACGCGCGATCTGGCGCTGCTGCTGCGCGGCGCGCAGGGGCGGGGCGGGGCGGTGCTGCCGCTGCTGTTCTTCCTCGCGGTAGCCATGCTGTTTCCGTTCGCGGTGGGGCCGGACGCGCGGCTGCTGGGCCGCACCGGCGCGGGCGTGATCTGGGTGGCGGCGCTGCTCGCCGCTATCCTGCCGCTCGACCGGCTGGTGGAGCCGGACCTCGAGGCGGGCTTTTTCGACCAATGGGCCTTGCGCGGCATTGCCGAAGAGGCGCTGCTGCTGGTGCGGATCGTCGCGCACTGGATCAGCTTCGGGGTTCCGCTGCTGCTGGCCGCGCCGCTTTCCGCCGGGCTGCTCTCGCTCGATGCCGGGCAGTTGCGCGTGGTCGAACTGGGGCTGCTGCTGGGCACGCCGGGGCTGGCCGCGATCGGCGTGACCATCGCCGCGCTCACCGCCGGCCTGCGCGCGGGCGCTGCGCTGGGCGGGTTGCTGGCGATCCCGCTGGCAGTGCCGTTGCTGATCTTCGGCGCGGGCTCGCTCCAGCCGGGCGGAGAGGGCGGCCTGCTGCTGCTCGCCGCGACCAGCCTGGCCGCGCTGGCCATCGCACCCTTCGCCGGGGGCGCGGCCATCCGCGCCGGCCGGGAATAAGGCGGTCCGGAACGATCGGTCGAAAGCGGGATTTGTCGCGGACCAAGCCGCAAACGGATTGCGGAACGCACACGGGCCGCCTAACTCCTTGACCATGACCGTACCCGTCCTTCTTCCCGACACGCTTTCGCTCATCGGCAACACCCCGCTCGTCCGGCTCAAGGGGCCAAGCGAAGCGGCGGGGTGTGACATCTTCGGCAAATGCGAATTCGCCAACCCCGGCGCCTCGGTAAAGGACCGGGCCGCGCTGTGGATCGTGCGCGATGCCGAGGAGAAGGGCCTGCTCCGGCCCGGCGGCACGATCGTCGAGGGCACGGCCGGCAACACCGGCATCGGGCTTGCGCTCGTCGCCAACGCGCTCGGCTACAAGACCGTGATCGTCATGCCCGAAACGCAATCGCGCGAGAAGATGGACACGCTGCGCGCGCTGCGGGCGGAACTCGTGCTCGTTCCCGCCGCGCCGTTCTCCAATCCCGGCCACTTCGTCCACACCTCGCGCCGCATCGCCGAGGAAACCGAGGGCGCGATCTGGGCCAACCAGTTCGACAACATCGCCAACCGCCGCGCCCACATCGAAAGCACCGCGCCCGAGATCTGGGAGCAGATGGAGCACCGCATCGACGGCTTTACCTGCGCGGCGGGCACCGGCGGCACGATCGCGGGCACGGGGCTGGGCCTCAAGGCGTTCGACGAGGACATCACCATTGCGCTCACCGATCCGCACGGCGCGGCGCTTTACAACTACTACGCCTGTGGCGAGCTGAAGGCCGAAGGATCGTCGGTGGCCGAAGGGATCGGGCAGGGGCGGATCACCGCGAACCTCGAAGGCGCGCCGATCGATACCCAGTTCCGCATCTCGGATGAGGAAGGCCTGCTCTGGGTCAGCCGGCTGCTGGCCGAGGAAGGGCTGTGCCTGGGCCTGTCGAGCGGGATCAACGTGGCCGGCGCAGTGGCGCTGGGGCGCAAGCTGGTGGCGGAAGGCCGGCCGCAGCCGCGCGTGGCCACGATCCTGTGCGATACCGGCTTCCGCTACCTGTCCTCGCTCTACAACCCGGAATGGCTGAAGGCGAAGAATCTGCCGGTATTTCCATGGCTGCAACAATAGGATAATCTGCCGGGGATGGCTCTGTTCGGCTTCCCTTCCCGTCGATCCGGCCGCGCGGCGCAATCCGCGCCGGGCGGCGGCCATGGTGCCGCGCAGGCGGGCGGCATGGCGAAGGCGCCCATCCACCACGTTCCGCCCACTCCGCGCGAACTGCGCGCGCAGGTGGTCCACCGGCTCCAGATCGGGCTGTTCGGGCTGGCGGCGATGCTGCTGCTCGTCGGTCTGGCCAACGTCATTCTCGATCGCGCCCACATGGCCGATGCTTCGGCCGTGGGCGATCCCGACGCGTCCGCATCGGCCAGCACCACGCCGGCCAACGATCCGCTGGTCGACATGGGTGTGACGCCGGAACTGCCCGCCGCCAACCGTCCGGCCGACAAGACGGCGCCTGCCGCCGCGCCCCAGCACTGATTTCCGTCGCGCGCATGGCTGTATCGCGCCGGTGGCGCCTCGGCGCGGCGTTGCTGGCCTGCGCGCTGGTGGTGGGCGCGGCTGTGGCGTGGAAATCCCGCGGCTCGCGCGCGGTCTCCGCGCAGGAGCGCCCGCGGCTGATGCTGTTCACCAGCCTGCCGATCCTGTGGAACGAAACGCCGGACCTGGCCGCCATGCTCCGCACCCAGGCGCCGCCGCACTGGGCGCGCCGCGCGCTGGAAGCGCGCTACACGCTTGTCGCGCGCGATACGCTGCTGGCCCCGCCGCTGGACGCGCGCTTCCTGCTGCTGGCGCAACCCCGCCCGCTGGCCCCGCAGGAGAACGTCGCGCTCGATGACTGGGTGCGGGCTGGGGGGCGTCTGCTGCTGTTCGCCGATCCGATGCTTACGGCGGACAGCACCTATGCGCTGGGCGACCGCCGCCGCCCGCAGGACATCGTGCTGCTTTCGCCCATCCTCGCGCGCTGGGGGCTGGAACTGCGCTTCGACGAGGATCAGCCGGCGGGCGAGCATGACGCGGCGCGGGAAAACGCGGGCCCGATGTTTCCCGTCAATCTGCCCGGGCAACTCGCGCCGCGCCCCGGCGGGCATGACGCGCGGTGCGTGATCGTGCGCGAAGGGCTGGTTGCGCGCTGCCGGATCGGGCGGGGCCGTGCGCTCATCGTGGCCGACGCCGCGCTGTTCGAACCCTCCGACGCCGACGGAAAGCGCGCCGCGGCGCTGGATTCGTTGCTGGAAGAAGCGTTCGCGGGCTGAGCCGGCGACTCCACGGGAAAATACGGGAAAGGCGGAGGGGCTTAGGTGCGGAGTCGCGCGAGTCCCGCATTTTCGGGCGTTTCCAGATAGGAACAAACAAAGTACAACGTGCAACGTTGCGATGAAGCGTGTGGAAAAAGTGCTTGGGATTCAGGTTCTGGACGTAATTTCCCGCATTTTCCCCTTTCCGCCCGTGATGTCCCCGGTTAATGATGGTCTATCGGGATGAACTCCAGGCCGTATCCGCGGGGGATCGGCCGGCTTGCGCGCGAGCGTTGGCCGGGGGTGGAGCCTTTCGTCTTCGAGCGGGGTATTCGGCGTGGCGGGAGGGCCGTCAAATTATGTGGGACAGGGCTTTTCGCCGCGTGGCGAGAAGGGCCGCTTCGTCCTGCCTTCCGATTTCCGCGCCGATGTCCGCGATGCCTCCGAAGGCCAGCGCATCCTGTGTATCGACAAGCACCACCGCCTGCCCTGCCTTGTCGGCTTCGGTCTTTCCCGCACCCAGCAGTTCGCCGCCGACATTGACCGCGAAGAGGACAAGGCGCTCCGCCTCGGCCTTGACTTCGATCGCGACATGCGTGCCGCGCAGCTCTACGGCTTCCACCGCGCCAGCTTCGACGATTCCGGCCGCTTCGTCCTGCCCGACCATCTCGCCGAACTTGGCCAGGTGGAGGACGGCCTGTTCTTCCAGGGCGGTGGTACCCAGATCACCATCTGGAATCCCCGCATCCTGCTCGAAATGGGGCCAGGCTGGGAAGCGGCGCAGGCCGGTTGCCGCGCCAAGATGGCGGATCTGGCCAAGGGGAAGCGCAAGTGACCGCGCCCCTGCCTTCGCCCGAAGCCGGTCCCGCAACCGGATTCGGCCCGCACGTTCCCGTCCTGCTCGATGAAGTGGTGGAAGCGCTCGCGCCGTCGCCGGGCGACGTGATCGTGGATGCCACGTTCGGCGCGGGTGGCTATACCCGCCGCCTGCTTGCCGCCGGCGCCACCGTCCATGCCTTCGATCGCGATCCCGACGCGATCGCCGCCGGGCGGCGCTGGCCCGAGGCGCAGGGCGATGCGCCGCGTCTGGTGCTGCATCCGCGCCGGTTCTCGGAACTGGCCGAAGGGCTGGCCGAAGCCGGCGTCGCCAGCGTGCAGGGCGTGGTCTTCGATATCGGTGTCAGCTCGATGCAGCTCGATCAGGCCGCGCGCGGTTTCGCGTTCTCGTCGGACGGCCCGCTTGACATGCGCATGTCGCAGGACGGGCCGAGCGCTGCCGATTTTCTCAACGAGGCGGACGAACAGGCCATCGCCGACGTGCTCTACCGCTATGGCGAGGAGCGCCAGTCGCGCCGCGTGGCGCGCGCGATCGTGGCGGCGCGTCCACTGGAAACCACCGGCCAGCTCGCCGCCGTGGTGCGCAAGGCGCTGGGCCATCGCCCGGGCGCGCCCAAGGACCCGGCCACGCGCAGCTTCCAGGCGATCCGCATCCACGTGAACGGCGAACTCGACGAACTCGTCGCCGGGCTTGCCGGGGCGGAGCGGATGCTGGTGCCCGGCGGGCGGCTCGCCGTGGTCAGCTTCCACAGCCTCGAGGACCGCATCGTCAAGCAGTTCCTGCGCGAAGCGGCTGGCGCCATGCCCGCCGGATCGCGCCATCTGCCGCAGCTTGCCAGCACCGTGAAGCCGGTTTTTGAAAAGCCTTCGTCCGCCATCCGCCCCACCTCCGCCGAAGAGGCGCGCAATCCGCGCGCCCGCTCCGCCACCTTGCGCTGGGCGGTTCGCACCGCCGCGCCCGCGCGCGCCACATCCGGGAGCCTCGCCGAATGATCGTGACCGCCAACCGCCTGCGTTCGATCGGCTGGGTCGTACTGCTCGCGCTGTGCGGCGCGGTGGTGCTGGCGCTGTCGTTCCGCGTCAACGCGCTGCGCAGCCAGGTGCATCGCGCGGAGCAGCGCATCGTCGCGCTCAAGCAGGAGAAGATGTACCTCGAAACCGAATTCGAGACGCGCGCCAACCAGCAGCAGCTCAAGTCGTGGAACGATATCGAATTCGGGCTCGCCTCGCTCAGCAAGCCGGCCGATCCCGATGCACCCGCGCCGATCCGCGTCGCCTCGGCCGATGACAGCGTGATCGCCTCGGCCGCGTTCCCCGCGATGGTCTCGCCGCTCACCGGCAAGTCGGCGCAGGCGGAAGAAGCGATCGCGCAGACCGACGCGCCGGCGGCGCATGTCGATCACGCCACGGCCACCGCGGCGCTGGGTGAACGGCTCGGCACCGTTGGCCGTTCGCGCCATGCCGAAGGCGCTGCGCCCGCCGCGAAAAAGAAAGCCGCCAAAACTGTGGGCGCCAAAACTGTGGACAAGGCGGGCTCCGCGAAGGCGTCCGCCTCGCGCTCGGCCAGCGCCGCTGGCAAGCCCCGATCGGTGACGGCGCGCAAGGAGGGCAGGATCAGCAGGTGAACGCGCTAACCGCATCCGCCGCGATCGCATCGGGCCGGGTCCAACTGGCCAATGTCCGTCAGAGCGCGCTGCTGACGGCCAAAAAACGCGCGCTCATCATCCTGCTCGCTTTCGTGTTCCTGACGGCCACGGCGCTCATGCGCGTCGTCCAGATCGGCCTGTTCGAAGGCAGCCCCGACCGGCGCTCGATGGCCGATGCCCTGGTGCCCGAACGCGGCGAGATCACTGACCGCAACGGGGTCGCGCTGGCGCGGGCGTTTCCGTCCTATTCGCTGTGGTACAACCCCAAGGCGTTTGGTGAAAAGGGCGGCAGTCCGCTGGTCAAGACGCCCGAAGAAGTGGCGCGCGCGCTGGTCCAGATCTTTCCCGATGCGGATTATGACGATCTCGTCCGCCGCCTGAAATCGGACAAGCCCAGCTACCTGCGCAAGCGCGTTCTGCCCGAAGAGGCCAACCACGTCTTCGCGCTGGGCGAACCCGCGCTGGAATTCCCGCGCGAGAACCAGCGTTACTATCCGCAGGGCTCGCTGGCGGCGAACGTGCTGGGCTTCGTCGATCTGGCGGGCAAGGGCCATGTCGGCATGGAGCAGGTGCTGGAACCGCGCCTGCTCGATCCGGCGCAGCGCGCGAATCCCGTGGCGCTGTCGATCGATGCGCGCGCGCAGGGGGCGTTGGAAGACGAACTCGGCCGGGGTATGCTGGAAAGCAACGCCAAGGGCGCGGCCGGCATCATCCTCGATGTCGATACCGGCGAAGTGATCGCGCTCGCATCGCTGCCCTCGTTCAATCCCAACCGCAGCGATCGCGTGTTCAACGGTCTGGTGTTCAACCGCGTGTCGAACCAGGTTTATGAACTCGGCTCCACGTTCAAGCCGATTACCGTTGCCGCCGCGATCGACGCCGGGGTCATCACCGATCTGTCGGTGCGCTATCCCACCGGGCCGCTCAATATCGGCGGCTTCACCATTCACGATAGCCACAACTTCGGCCCGTCGCTGAACGTGCCCGAAGCGCTGGTTCATTCGTCCAATATCGTCACCGCGCAGATCGCCGACAAGCTCGGCGGACCAGCCCTTCGTCGCATCATGATGCAGCTCGGTATGAACGAGCGGCCCACGATAGAACTGCCTGCGCGGGGCTTCCCTCTCTGGCCCCGGGGAACCGATGCCAAGGGGGACTGGGCGCGGATCACCACGATGACCGTAAGCTACGGCCACGGCATCGCGGTGACCCCGCTCCATCTCGCCAGCGCCTATGCCGCGCTGGTCAACGGCGGCATCTGGCGCCCGGCCACGCTCTACAAGGTCGATCCGGCGCGCGTGCCGCCGGGCCGCCGCGTGTTCAAGGCTTCCACCAGCGCGCGCATCCGGCAACTGCTGCGCATGATCGTGGTGGATGGCACCGGCCGCAAGGCCGACGCTTCGGGCTTCCGTGTCGGCGGCAAGACCGGGTCGGCCGAAAAGCCTGGCGCGGGCGGCTATCGGCGGACCTCGCTGGTCGCCACCTTCGCGGCGGCTTTCCCGATGGACAAACCGCGCTATGTCGTGATCGCCATGCTCGATGAACCGCAGGGCACCGTCGCCACGTCCGGGCAGCGCACGGCGGCGTGGAACGCCGCGCCGATCGTCGGCCGGGTCGTGCCGCGCATCGGGCCGCTGCTGGGCGTGGTGCCCGATGCCAGCCGGGATGTCGATATTACCGACCTGTCACCGCTGGTCGCCAACGGAGACGGGGAATGAAGCTGGGGATCATCGCGCGCGAAGCGGGCTTCGCCCTGCCGGACGGCGTTGACGGCGCGCAAGGCGACGTGACCGGCTTCGCCATCGATCACCGCAAGGTCGCGCCGGGCACCGTGTTCGGCGCCTTCGCGGGCGCGCGCTTCAATGGCGAGGATTTCATCGCCGATGCCGTGGCGGCGGGCGCCGTCGCCGTGGTCGCCCGGCCCGAAGTGACCGTGGTGGGCGCGGTCCATATCGCCGATGCGCAGCCGCGCCGCGCCTTCGCCCGGCTTGCCGCGCGCTTCTTCACGCCCGTTCCCGAAACCGTGGTCGCGGTCACCGGCACCAACGGCAAGACCTCCACGGTGGAGATGACGCGGCAGCTCTGGCGCATGGCCGGCTATTCCGCCGCCTCGATCGGCACGCTGGGCGTCACTACGGCGGACGAATCCGTTTCCACCGGCCTCACGACGCCCGATATCGTGACGTTCCTTTCGAACATGACCGGTCTGGCGCGCGAAGGGGTCACGCACGTCGCCTACGAAGCGTCGAGCCACGGCCTGTCGCAGTACCGCAACGAGGGCCTGCGCGTCGTCGCCGGGGCTTTCACCAACCTCAGTCGCGACCATCTCGATTACCACGCGACGATGGACGATTACTTCGCCGCCAAGATGCGCCTGTTCGATGATGTCGTGGCCGATGACGGCACGGCGGTGATCTGGGCGGACGATGAGGCCTGGTCCGGCAAGGCCGTGGCCCACGCGGCGGCACGCGGGCTCAATCTGCTGACGGTCGGTGCGAAAGGCGAAGGCATCCGCCTGCTGTCGCGCACGCCCACCCAGCTCGGGCAGACGCTGGAGATCGAACACGGCGCCGAAGGCCAGCGCCGGGCGCGCAAGGTCAACCTGCCGCTGATCGGCGCCTACCAGGCCGCCAACGCGCTGGTCGCGGCCGGGCTGGTGCTGGCCACCGGCGGCGATGCGGACCGCACGTTCGAGGCGCTCGGCCGGCTCCAGCCGGTGCGCGGGCGGCTGGAGCGCGCCGCGATCAGCCGCGCCGGCGCGCCGGTCTACGTCGATTACGCGCACACCCCCGATGCGATCGAGGCGGCCATCGCCGCGCTGCGCCCGCACGTGAAGGGCCGCCTCATCACCGTGTTCGGCGCGGGCGGGGACCGCGATGGCGGCAAGCGCCCGGAAATGGGCCGCGCCGCCTGCGCCGGCTCCGATCTCGTCATCGTCACCGACGACAATCCGCGCGGCGAAGACCCGGCGGACATCCGCAAAGCCGTGCTCGCCGGCTGCACCGCCGGTGCGCGCGAGATCGGTGATCGTCGTGCCGCCATCGCCGCCGCCATTGCCGAGGCGACGGGGGATGACATCGTGCTGGTCGCCGGCAAGGGGCACGAACAGGGGCAGATCGTGGGCCGGGGCGATGCCGCGCGCGTCCTGCCGTTCGACGATGTGCAGGTGGCGCGCGAATGCGCCGGACCGGCCGGAGGGACCTGAACCATGAACGCCCACCCCGCCATGCTGAGCTGGCCGGTCGAAGCCGGCGATGAACTTGGCCTCGCCCTGTGGACCGCGCGCGACATCGCCGCCGCCACCGGGGGCACCGCATCGGGCGATTTCAGCGTCTCCGGGGTGGAGATCGATAGCCGCGCCGTGGCCGAAGGCGATCTGTTCTTTGCGCTGAAGGGCGAAACCGCCGACGGGCACCGCTTCCTGGAAGGCGCGTTCGGGCGCGGTGCGCAGGCCGCCGTCGTCGACCGGGAGGTAAACTGGCCGCACGTCCGCGTCGCCGATACCTTCCACGCGCTGGAAGACCTGGGCCGCGCCGCGCGTGCGAGAGTCGATGCCGGGATCATTGGCGTGACCGGCTCGGCGGGCAAGACCGGAGTCAAGGAAGCGCTCTATGCCGCGCTCGATCGCGGCAGCCGGGGCCGGGCGCACCGTTCGGTCAAGAGCTACAACAACCACGTCGGCGTGCCGCTCAGCCTGGCGCGGATGCCGGCACGCACGCGCTTCGGCGTGTTCGAGATGGGCATGAACCATGCGGGCGAACTGGCCGCGCTGACCCGGCTGGTCCGCCCCCATGTCGCCATCGTCACCACCATCGCCCCGGCGCACATCGGCCATTTCTCCGGCGAGGAAGCCATCGCCGACGCCAAGGGCGAGATTTTCGAAGGGCTGGAGCCGGGCGGCACCGCGATCGTCCCGGCCGACAGCCCGCACTATGCCCGGCTGCGCGCCAAGGCGGAACGCCACGCCGCCCGCGTGCTCGGCTTCGGCCTTTCGCGCGAGGCGCAGGTCCGGCTGATCGATGCCGTCCCCGCGCCCGGGGGAGGGACACTCGTCACCGTCGATCTCGGCACGCGTAAGCTGTGCTACACCATCGCCATGCCAGGCGCGCACTGGGTCGCCAATTCGCTGGCGGTGATGGCGGCGGTCGATGCGGTCGGCGGCGATCTGGGCGCGGCCGGTCTCGCGCTGGCGGAGATGGAAGGGCTGGTCGGGCGCGGCGCGCGCCATCGCATTCCCGCTCCGCGCGGCGATGGATCGGGTGAGGCGCTGCTGATCGACGAAAGCTACAACGCCAACCCCGCCTCGATGCGCGCCACGATCCTGCAACTGGGGGCCACGCCCGCCCGCCGCCGCATCGCCGTGCTGGGGGCGATGAAGGAACTGGGCGCCGACGAGGCGCGCTATCACCGGGAACTGGCTGGGCCGCTGATCGAGGCAGGCGTCGATCGGGTGATTCTGGTCGGTGCCGAAATGGCGCCATTGGCCGAGGCGCTGGGGAAAAGCGCCGCCGCGCCGCTTGCCCGGCGAATCGAGATGGCTCATGTGGAAACGACGGCGGAAGCGGCGGAATGCCTCGCTTCCGAAGGGGCCGAGGGTGGCGACGCCATGCTCGTGAAGGGATCGAATTCGGTCGGATTGGGGGTGCTTGTCCGCGCGCTCACGGCCAGGGAAAACTGAATGCTCTATCTGCTGGCGCACTGGCTTCACTATGAAGGCCTGACGAATCTTTTCCGTTACCAGAGCTTCCGCGCCGGCGCCTCGCTGCTGACCGCGCTGTTCGTGGGCCTGCTGATCGGCCCGCGCTTCATCAACATGCTGCGCGTGCGGCAAGGGAAGGGCCAGCCGATCCGCGAGGACGGGCCGCAGAGCCACCTCGCCAAGCGCGGCACGCCCACCATGGGCGGGCTGATGATCGTCATCGCCCTCACGCTGGGCCTGCTGCTGTGGATGGATGTCACCAGCCGCTATGTCTGGGCGTGCCTGGTCGTCACGCTCGGCTTCGGCCTGATCGGCTTCCTCGACGATTACGACAAGGTCACCAAGTACGCGCACAAGGGCGTGCCCGCCAAGGTTCGCCTGCTTGGCGAATTCGTTGTCGCGGGCGTCGCCGCGTGGCTGGTGGTGGGGGAAACCAACCTCTACGTGCCGGTGTTCAGCAATCTCTATATCCCGCTGGGGCCGTTCTATTACGTCTTCGCCGCTTTCGTCATCGTCGGCGCGGGCAATGCCGTGAACCTGACCGATGGGTTGGATGGGCTGGCGACGATGCCGGTGGTGATCGCGGCGGGCACGTTCGCGATCATCGCCTACCTCGCCGGCCGCGTGGACTACGCGCATTACCTGGGCATCCCGCACGTGCCCGGCGCGGGCGAACTGGCGATCTACTGCGCGGCGGTGATGGGGGCGTGCCTCGCCTTCCTGTGGTTCAACGCCCCGCCCGCCGCCGTGTTCATGGGCGATACCGGCAGCCTTGCGCTGGGCGGCACGCTGGGCGTGATCGCGGTGTCCGCGCATCACGAGATCGTGCTGGCGATCGTCGGCGGCCTGTTCGTGATGGAGGCCGTCTCGGTCATTATCCAGGTCTCGGTCTATAAGCGCACCGGCAAGCGGGTGTTCCGCATGGCGCCGATCCACCACCATTTCGAGCAGCTCGGCTGGAAGGAATCGACCGTCGTCATCCGCTTCTGGATCGTCTCGATCGTGCTGGCGCTGCTCGGCCTCGCCACGCTGAAGGTGCGATGATCCGGGCATGATCGTCTCCTCCGCCTTTGCCGGTAAACGCTACGCGGTCCTCGGGCTCGCCCGGTCGGGGCTGACCAGCGTGGAAACGCTGCTGGCCAGCGGTGCGCAGGTGACGGCGTGGGATAACCGCGAGGAAGCGCGCGCCGCGCTGGAAGGCCGGGCGACGATCGCCGATCCGCTGACGATCGACCTTGCCGGGTTCGATGGCGTGGTCGTCTCGCCTGGCGTACCGCTCAACCGCCACCCCATCGCCGACTGTGCCCGCGCCGCCGGCGTGCCCGTGATCGGCGATATCGAACTGTTCGCGCAGGCGCGCGGCGATCTGCCCGCGCACCGCGTCGTCGCCATCACCGGCACCAACGGCAAGTCCACCACCACCGCGCTGGTGCATCACCTGTGCAAGAGCGCGGCGCTGCCGGTGCGCATGGGCGGCAACATCGGCCTGCCCGTGCTGGGGCAGGAGCCGCTTCCCGCTGGCGGCGTCTATGTGCTGGAACTGTCGAGCTACCAGATCGACCTCACCTATGGCCTGGCGGCGGACGTCGCCGCGCTGATCAATCTCAGCCCCGATCACCTCGACCGCTACGATGGCTTTGCCGGCTATGCCGCGTCCAAGGCGCGGCTGTTCGCCATGCAGCGCGCCGACCAGCACGCGGTGTTCGGCCGCGGCGATCCGCACACCCTGCGCATCGCTGGGGAAGTGGCGGCCACCCGGAGCGCGGGTTTTGTCCATGTGGTCGATCCGGCGGCGCTGGCGGGGCAGGCGGACTGGCCCTCGCTGCAAGGCCCGCACAACCTGCAAAACGCGGCCATTGCCGTGGAAATCGCGCGCCTGCTTGGCCTGGGCGAAAGCCAGTGGCGCCCGGCGCTGCAATCGTTCAAGGGCTTGCCGCACCGCATGGAGCGCGTGGCGGAAGTGGGCGGCGTGCTGTTCATCAACGACAGCAAGGCGACCAACCCTGCCTCTACCGCGCCGGCGCTCGCCGCTTTCCCGCGCATCCACTGGATCGTTGGCGGGCTGCCCAAGGGCGACGATCTTGACGAATGCGCGCCGTTCTTCGATCACGTCGTCGCGGCCTATACCATTGGCGAGGCGGGGCCGCGCTTCGCCGAGATTCTCGAACCGGTGATGCCCGTCAGCCGCAGCGAGATGCTGTGCGATGCGGTCAGCCAGGCGATCGCCGCCGCGCGGCCGGGCGATGTCGTCATGCTCTCGCCGGCTTGCGCAAGCTTCGACCAGTTCCGCGATTTCGAAGCGCGCGGCGATGCCTTCCGCCAGATCGTGGAAGCGCTGACCGGCGCGCCGGGGGAAGGGTGAACGGCCCGCGATGAACACCACTCCCACGCGCCTCGTCACCACCACCACGCGCGAAGGCGGGGTCCGCCTCGTCGGTGCGGCGCACCGTTTCCGCCGTACCCGGCGCAGCGAACTGCTGATCTGGTGGCGCGAGATCGACCGGGTGCTGCTTGGCCTGATCCTCACCCTGCTCACCGTGGGCGCGGTGGCCGTCGCCGCCGCCTCGCCGGCCAGCGCGCACCGCCTGTCTACCGCGCAGAAGTCGCTGGGCGACCTCTATTTCTTCTGGATCCACCTGCGCTGGCTGGCGGTGGGGCTGACCGTGATGTTCATCGCTTCGCTGCTGCCAAAGGAATCCGCGCGCAGGCTGGCGATCATGCTGTGCGGGGCGATGGTGCTGGCGCTCGTGCTGGTTCCGCTGGTCGGCGGCGAGGTGAAGGGCGCCAGGCGCTGGCTGTGGATCGGGTTCAGCCTCCAGCCTTCGGAATTCCTGAAGCCGGCCTTCGCGATCACCGTCGCATGGATTCTCTCGTGGCGCGTGCGCGATCCCAACCTGCCGGTCATCACCATCTCGCTCGCGCTGCTCTGCACCATTGGCGGGCTGCTCATGCTCCAGCCGGACTTCGGCTCGACCGTGCTGTTCTGCGGGGTGTGGTTCGTGCTGGTGCTGCTCTCCGGCCTGCCGATCGCGCGGCTGCTGTGGGTTGCCGGCGGGGCCGTCATGCTGGTGATCGCCGCTTACCTGTTCTATCCCAACGCCACCCACCGCATCGACAACTTCCTCAACGGCGGCAGCGAGTTCGACCAGGTCGATCTCGCCATGCGCACGCTCGTTGCCGGCGGGTGGAGCGGGGCCGGGCTGTGGCTGGGCTCCCGCAAGAACGCGTTGCCCGAAGCGCATACCGACTACATCTTTTCGGTGATCGGCGAGGAATTCGGCCTGATCGCCTGCGCGGTGATCGTGATGCTCTACTGCGCGGTTGCGGTGCGCGTGCTCATGCGGCTGGTGGAAGAGGAAGACCTGTTCACCGTGCTGGCCGCCGCCGGGCTGACCGCGCAGCTTGTCGGGCAGGCGTTCATCAACATCCTCGTCAACCTGCAACTGTTTCCGTCCAAGGGCATGACGCTGCCGCTCATCAGCTATGGCGGCTCGTCCACCATCGCCCTGTTGCTCGGGGTCGGCTTCCTGCTCGCCATTACCCGCCGGAATCCCTATCTGACGCGCGAGTCATTCACGATCGGGGAGTTCCCGCGAAAATGAGCGCGGTATCACGGCATTATGTCCTCGCCGCAGGCGGTACGGGCGGGCACCTGTTGCCCGCCTTCGCGCTTGCTGTGGAGCTGGAACGGCGCGGCCATCACGTCGCACTGGTCACGGACGATCGCGGCGCGAAGATACCGGGCAAGCCCGCGTTCATGCCCGCGCACGTCCTGCCGGCGGGCCGGCTGGGCAAGAACCCGCTTACGCTGCTGAAGGGCCTGCGCGCGATCTGGGCGGGCCGAGCCATGGCGCTGCGCCTGTTCGAAAGCTTCGAACCGTCCTGCGTGATCGGTTTCGGCGGCTATCCCGCGTTCCCGGCGCTGATCGCCGCACAGTCCGCCGGCATTCCCACGGTGATCCACGAACAGAACGCGGTGCTCGGCCGCGTCAACCGGCTGCTGGCGAAGCGCGTGAACGCCATCGCCACCTCCTATCACGAGGTCGATCGGCTCGATCCCAAACTTTGGGGCAAGGTCCATCTCGTCGGCAATCCGGTCCGGCCCGAAGTGCTGGCGCTGCGTAGCGAGCCGTTCCCCGAATTTACCGAGGAAGGCCTGTTCCGCGTGCTCGTCACCGGGGGCAGCCAGGGCGCCTCGGTCCTGTCCGAAGTCGTGCCCGATGGCCTCGCCATGCTGCCGCCTGCCCTGCGCCATCGCCTGCAGGTCACGCAACAGTGCCGCGCGGAAGACCTGGAGGCCGTCCGCGCCCGTTACGCCGCGCACCAGATCCCGGCCGAACTCGGCACCTATTTCGAGGACATGGCCGGGCGCCTGGCCGAAGCGCACCTGTTCATCGGTCGCGCCGGCGCCTCGACCATCGCCGAACTCACCGCCGTGGGCCGCCCGGCCATTCTGGTGCCCCTGCCGATCGCCACCGACGATCACCAGGCGGCCAACACGCGCGAGATCGTTGCTGCCGGCGGCGCGCGCGCGATCCGTCAGACCGGCTTCACGCCCAAGGAACTGGCCAAGCAGATTCAGACCATGGCGCTTCATCCCCAATCCCTCGCCAACGCCGCGCACGCCGCCTGGAACTGCGGCCTGCCCGATGCCGTCACCGATCTGGCCGATCTGGTCGAAAGCTTCGGCGCGGCGCCGCTTCAGGACGTGATCCGGATGGAAGGGGGCAAGGTAGCGGCCTCGGAACAGGTTGCGCTGGGGGCCAGCACGCCGAGCGCCCTTCGACAGGCTCAGGACGAGCGGAGTTTTTCGTGATCGCCTCCGACACCTTTTGCCCAAACCCGCTCGTGCTGAGCCTGTCGAAGCACGCACGCAACCTTGGAGCCCGCGCATGAAGGGCGTCGGCACAGACATCGGCACGATCCATTTCGTCGGCATCGGTGGCATCGGCATGTCCGGCATTGCCGAAGTCATGCACAACATGGGTTATTCGGTGCAGGGTTCGGACATCGCCGAAAGCTATGTCGTCGAAGGCCTGCGCAAGCGCGGCATTGCGGTGATGATCGGCCACAAGGCGGAGAACGTCGAAGGCGCGGCGGTGGTCGTCACCTCCACCGCCGTCCGGCGCGAAAATCCCGAAGTCGTCGCCGCCCTCGAAGCGCGCGTGCCGGTGGTGCGCCGTGCGGAAATGCTGGCGGAGCTGATGCGGCTCAAGAACACCGTGGCGGTGGCCGGCACCCACGGCAAGACCACCACTACCTCCATGGTCGCGGCGCTGCTCGATGCGGGCGGGGTCGATCCCACGGTCATCAACGGCGGCATCATCAATTCCTATGGCTCGAACGCCCGCCTTGGCGCGTCGGACTGGATGGTGGTGGAAGCCGACGAAAGCGATGGTTCGTTCCTGCGGCTCGATGGCACGCTGGCGATCGTCACCAACATCGATCCCGAACACCTCGACCACTACGGCAACTTCGACCGGGTGAAATCGGCTTTCGTCGAATTCATCGAGAACGTGCCGTTCTATGGCGCGGCGATGCTGTGCATCGATCATCCCGAAGTGCAGGCGATCATCCCCAAGGTGCGCGATCGTCGGGTCATCACCTATGGCTTTTCCGCGCAGGCCGACGTGCGGGGCGAGGGCGTAACGCCGATCCCCGGCGGCAACCGCTTCACCGCCGTCCTGCGTCAGCGCGACGGCTCGTTCCGCCGCATCGAGGGCATCGAACTGCCCATGCCTGGCCGCCACAACGTCCAGAACGCGCTGGCCGCCGTGGCCGTCGCCGTGGAAATGGGCGTGTCGGATGACCTCATCCGCGCCGGCTTCGGCAAGTTCGGCGGGGTCAAGCGCCGCTTTACCAAGGTGGGCGAGATCGCGGTGGACGGCGGTTCGGCCGTGGTCATCGACGATTACGGCCATCACCCGGTCGAAATCCGCGCCGTGCTCGCCGCCGCGCGCGAAGGTGTGCAGAACCGCGTCATCGCCGTGGTCCAGCCGCACCGCTTCACCCGCCTGCGCGATCACATGGAAGACTTCCAGGGCGCGTTCAACGATGCCGACGTGGTCTATGTCGCGCCGGTCTATCCCGCCGGCGAAGCGCCGATCGAGGGCGTGGACGCGGCCGCGCTGGTCGAAGGCGTCAAGGCGCGGGGCCACCGTTCGGCGCACCTGATCGCCGGGGCCGACGCGCTGGCGCAGGAACTCGCGCCGCTGGTCCAGCCCGGCGACATGATCGTCTGCCTTGGCGCGGGCGACATCACCAAGTGGGCGGCCGGGCTGGCCGACGCCGTCAGGGCGCAGGGAGTGGCGGCGTGACCAGCTCCACACCATCCGTTCGTGTCGAGCGAAGTCGAGACACGGGCAGCGCGGCGCAAGGTGTCAGGGGCAAGCTGACCCCCAATGCCCCGCTCGCCCCGCTGGTCTGGTTCAAGTCCGGCGGCGCGGCGCAGTGGCTGTTCGAGCCGAAGGATGCGGATGACCTGTGCGCGTTCCTGCACGATCTCGATCCCGCCGTGCCGGTCATGGCGCTGGGGCTGGGGTCCAACCTGATCGTGCGCGATGGTGGCGTTCCGGGCGTGGTGGTGCGGCTGGGCAAGGCGTTCGCGAAAGTGGCGCGGGTGGATGACGTCACGCTCGATTGCGGGGGCGGCGCGTCGGGCATTCTCGTGTCCTCCACCGCGCGCGATGCCGGCATCGCGGGGCTGGAATTCCTGCGCTCGATCCCCGGCACCGTCGGCGGCTTCTGCCGGATGAACGGCGGTGCTTACGGCTCCGAGGTCAAGGACGTGATGGTCGATTGCGATGTGGTCCTGCGCTCGGGCGAACGGGTCACGCTGCCGGTCGCGGACCTGGGTTACACCTATCGCCATTCCGAATTGCCCGAAGGCGCGATCGTGATCGGCGCGCGGTTCCGGGGCCGGCCGGGCGATCCAGCCGCGATCCAGGCCGAGATGGACCGCATTTCCGCCGCGCGCGAAGCCAGCCAGCCGCTGCGCAGCAAGACCGGCGGCAGCACGTTCAAAAACCCCGAAGGGGCAAAGGCCTGGGAACTGGTCGATCGCGCCGGCTGCCGGGGCCTCACCGTGGGCGGGGCGCAGGTCAGCGAAAAGCACACCAACTTCCTCATCAACACCGGCACCGCCTCCAGCGCCGACATCGAGGCGCTGGGCGAGGAGGTGCGGCGGCGGGTGAAGGAACAGTCGGGGATCGAATTGCAGTGGGAAATTCAGCGGGTGGGCAAGGCATGACCGGCTTGTGTCCAGCCCCGTTCTTCGCTCGACACGAACGGAGATTGTTGAAGTGTCCTTGCCCAAACTCCACGTCGCGGTCCTGATGGGCGGCTGGTCCAACGAACGGCCGGTTTCGCTCATGTCCGGCGAAGGCGTCGCCAAGGCGCTGGAAGAGCGCGGCCACACGGTCACGCGGATCGACATGGACCGCGCGGTCGCGCTGCGTCTGGCCGAAGCGAAGCCCGATGTCGTGTTCAACGCGCTGCACGGCGTGCCGGGGGAAGACGGCGCGGTGCAGGGGATGCTCGATCTGATGGGCCTTCCCTATACCCATTCGGGCATGGTCACTTCGGTCATCGCGATCGACAAGGAACTGACCAAGCAGGCGCTGGTGCCGCACGGCATCGCCATGCCGCAAGGCACGATGGTCCGTACCCCCGATCTCCACCGCGCCGATCCGTTGCCGCGCCCCTATGTCCTCAAGCCCGTCAACGAAGGCTCGTCGGTCGGCGTCGCCATCGTCACCGCCGAGGGGAACTACGGCAACCCGATCAGCGCGGAGGCCAAGGGACCGTGGCAGGAGTTCGACGAACTGCTGGCCGAACCCTATATTCGCGGTCGCGAACTGACCACGGCGGTCATCGCCGGCGCTGATGGCCCGTGGGCGCTGGGCGTCACCGAGCTGCGGCCCAAGTCGGGCTTCTACGATTTCGACGCCAAATACACAGAAGGGATGACGGACCACATCTGTCCGGCCGAGATTCCGGCGGAGATCACCGAGGCCTGCAAGGACATGGCGCTGCGCGCGCATGTGCTGCTCGGCTGCAAGGGCACCAGCCGGTCTGATTTCCGCTGGGACGATGAACAGCCCGGCCTGTCCGGCCTGTTCCTGCTCGAAGTGAACACCCAGCCGGGGATGACCCCGCTCAGCCTTGTGCCCGAACAGGCGCGGCACGTGGGCATGAGCTATGCCGATCTGGTCGAGGCGATCGTGGCCGACGCGCTGGGCCTGACGGCCACGCAGGGCCTTGTTACCGCGCAGGGGAAGGGCTGAACCATGGCGCAGACGATCCGGCGGGGCGGCAAGGGCGTGCGGCGCGCGGCGGCGGCCAAGGGCGCGCAGCGCAAGGTGGCTACCGCGAAGAAGCAGACCGGCAACGTCATCGACGGCGTGATGCAGTGGCTGCCGTTCAGCGAGGAGACGCTGCACCGGATCGTGCTGGCGGTGATCCTCGGCGTGGCGGCGATGCTCGTGTGGGTGGTCGCCAGCATGGCCGGCGTGCCGATGCTGGCGCAGGAAAAGCTGGCGCAGGTCGCTTCGGGCGCCGGGTTCGAGGTCAAGCGCGTCGAAGTGCGCGGCGTCAACCGCATGAACGAGCTGAAGATCTACGAAAAGGTGCTGGGCCAGCGCGATCAGTCGATGCCCCGGCTCGATATCGATGGCCTGCGCGGTGATCTGATGCAGCTTTCGTGGGTCAAGGATGCGCGCGTTTCGCGCCAGTTGCCCGATACGCTGGTGGTGGACATCGTCGAACGATCGCCCCACGCGGTGCTGCGCAAGGGCGGCAAGCTGGTGCTGATCGACGATACCGGGCACGAGCTCGAACCCGTTTCGGCCGCGCGCGCCAAGGGCATGCTGGTGCTGGAAGGCGAAGGCGCGGGTGAAAAGGTGCAGGATCTCGGGCGCCTGCTCGATGTCGCGCCGGCGCTGAAGCCGCAGGTCGCCGAAGCCGAATGGATCGGCAACCGCCGCTGGAACATCATGTTCAAGACCGGGCAGGTGCTGGCGCTGCCCGAAGGCGATGACCAGTCCGCAAGCGCACTGCTCGGCTTCGCGCGGATGGACGGGGTGAACCGCCTGCTCGGCGGCAAGGTGGCAAGCTTCGACATGCGCGCGTCCGATCGCATGTACCTGCGCGTACCCGGCCACGCCGACGAAGTGGCCGCCGATCAGCGCGCCGCCGCCGAAGCCAAGGCGGCCGCGAAGAAGGCGGCGCAACTCGCCCGGGCGAAGGCGGCGGAGAAGGATCAGTAGGCCGTGGCGGCTCCGCGCATCACCAGGCTTTTCGCTGCGGTCAACATCGGCTCGTTCCGCGTCTCGGCGATGATCGCCGGGCTTTCGGAAACGGGGGAGATGATCGTGCTCGGATCGGGCCACCGCGCCGCGCAGGGGATCAAGCGCGGCTATGTGACCGACATGCAGGCCGCCACCCATTCGGTGCGCGATGCGATCGAACGGGCCGAGAAGATGGCCAACACCGGCGTGCAGAAGGTGTGGATCGGCTGCTCCGGCGCGGGGCTGGTCAGCACGACCGCCCGGGTAGAGGTCGATATCGGCGGCCGCCGCATCGAACAGGACGATATCGAGCATCTGCTCGTCGCCGGGCGCGAGGTGATCCAGCCCGATGGCCGCATGGTGCTGCACGCGCAGCCCGCGCACTACACGCTCGATGGCGCGCATGGCGTGCCGAACCCCAAGGGGCTCCATGCCGAACGGCTGGCGGTGGACATCCACGTCATGCTGGCCGATGGCGCGCCCATCCGGAACCTGACCGAGACCGTGCAGAACGCGCATCTGGAGGTCGAGGCCGTGGTCGGTTCGCCGGTTGCGGCGGGCCATGCCTGCCTGACGCCGGAAGAGCGCGAACTCGGCGTCGCGCTCGTGGAATTCGGCGCGGAAGTGACGACCGTTTCGGTCTATGCCGCCGGCATGTTGCTGGGCATGCAGGTCATCCCGTTCGGTTCGGGCGACATCACCGACGCCGTCGCCTCGGCCTTCGGCATCCGCCGCTACCAGGCCGAGAGGCTCAAGTGCATGTCCGGCTCGGCCATCGCCAGCCCGGCCGATCACCGCGAGATGATCCCGGTCAACGCGCCGGGCGATCCCGAAGGCGCGGGACCGCTGGCGCGCCACGCCGACGACAAGAACCGCATTCCCCGTGCCGAGCTGATCTCGGTCATCACCCAGCAGCTCGGCCATTTCACAGAAGAGGTGGGTAAGTCGCTGAAGGCGATGGGTTTCACCGGCCAGCGCGGCCAGCAGGTCGTGCTCACGGGCGGGGGCGCGCAACTGCCGGGGCTGGCCGATTACGCGCAGTCCGCGCTGGGCCGCCCGGTGCGGATCGGCGCGCCGCCGACGATGATCGGCCTGCCGCCGGGCCTGGCCACGCCCAGCTCCTCCACGCTCGTCGGGCTGGTGCTCTATGCGGCGGCCGATCCCGTGGACATCCGTGCGATCGGCCCGGCCTACCAGCCCAGCACGCGCTATTCCGGCCTGGGACTCGTCACGCGTGTCTATCGTGCGTTGCGGGAATACTTCTGATGATCGCGCCCGATCACGGCACGTTATCCACCGCTGCGCGGCTGAATAGCGGATTTTGCGGACCATTCGGCCGCTCATCCTGTGGAAAAGGTCTATTTAACCTTTATTCGACGAATCCAACTGTGCCACAGGTCGGCTAAGTTCAACCGAAACGCACCCAACCCGAACGGGAGACCGCTATGAGCATCAACATCGGACCGCCGGCCATCGATGAGCTTCGGCCCCGCATCACGGTGATCGGTGTTGGCGGCGCGGGCGGAAACGCCATCGCCAACATGATCAGCGCCGGGATCGAAGGCGTCGATTTCGTCGTCGTGAACACCGATGCGCAGGCGCTGAACAACTCGATCGCCGAAAACCGCATCCAGCTTGGGCCGGCGATCACGCAGGGCCTTGGCGCGGGCGCGCGGCCCGAAGTCGGCCGCGCCGCCGCCGAAGAGACGATGGAAGAGATCGAGCGCGCGCTCGACGGCGTCCACATGTGCTTCATCGCCGCCGGGATGGGCGGCGGCACCGGCACCGGCGCCGCGCCGGTCATCGCCGAAGTCGCGCGCAAGAAGGGCGTGCTGACCGTGGGCGTGGTCACCAAGCCGTTCCTGTTCGAAGGCACGCGCCGGATGCGCTCGGCGGAATCGGGGATCGAGGAGCTGCAGAAGCACGTCGATACCCTGATCGTCATCCCCAACCAGAACCTGTTCCTCGTCGCCAAGGCGGAAACGACCTTCAAGGAAGCGTTCCAGCTGGCCGACGAAGTGCTGCAGCAGGGCGTGCGCTCGATCACCGACCTGATGGTCATGCCCGGCCTCATCAACCTCGATTTCGCCGACGTGCGCTCGGTCATGGGTGAAATGGGCAAGGCGATGATGGGCACGGGCGAGGGCGATGGCCCGAACCGCGCGCTGGAAGCGGCCGAACGCGCCATCGCCAACCCGCTGCTCGATGGCGTGTCGATGCAGGGCGCGCGCGGTGTGATCATCTCGATCATCGGCGGCGACGACATGAAGCTGCTCGAAGTCGACGAAGCGGCCAACCATATTCGCGAACTGGTCGATCCCAACGCCAACATCATCTGGGGTTCGGCGTTCAATCCGGATCTCGATGGCAAGATCCGCGTGTCGGTCGTGGCCACGGGTATCGAGCAGAGCGCCGAAATGGCGGAGCAGGCCGCGCGCCCGCTCAACCTTCCCGGTGCCTCGCGCGGTCCGGCGTTCCCGACGACGGCTCCCGCCGCCGCGCCGGAACCCGCTCCGGCCGCGCAGCAGGAGCCTGCTCCCGCCTG
Organism: Novosphingobium sp. SCN 66-18; assembly: GCA_001725355.1. Lineage (GTDB taxonomy): Bacteria > Pseudomonadota > Alphaproteobacteria > Sphingomonadales > Sphingomonadaceae > Novosphingobium. Next base: position 13,268 of record MEGD01000024.1, on the reverse strand, counting down.
GACGCCGCCCGTGGCGGAATCCGCTCCCGAACCGGAACCCGAAGCCCTCGACCTCACGCTCGATCTCAGCGAGGAACACGCGGCGCCCGTGCCGCCGGCCTCGGTGGCGGGCAACGATGAACTCGTGCTCGGCGGGTCCGAGGAAATGGGTGCTCCCCCGCGTTTCGGTGGCGAGGCATCCGACGCCCCGGCCGAACGCTCCACCCCGCGCGTGGCGCCGGGCGGCGGTGGCGGCAGCACGCTGTTCGAACGCATGGCCAATCTTTCGCGCGGCGGCAGCAAGTCTGCCGATGACGAGGACGATGGCGGCGCGCTCAACATTCCGCGCTTCCTCGGGCGCCAGAACAACCAGTAACGGGCGTCCGGACCTCCCGCCGCCGCAATTCGGACGGCGGGAGCGCCCGGTTCGCCGATCTGTTGTCGCCGGTTCTGCGGGATGTCGATAAGGGAGCGGCAACATGAGTCGCCATTTGTCGAAACGAACCGTCTGGCCGCGCGTTGCGGTCGGGCTCCTCGCCGCCTGCAGCGCTTCGGCGCTTTTCGCACAACGTGCCACATCGGGTCCGGTCGACGAGGATGTGGACCAGCCGGAATCCGTGTCGCGCCCTGTGGTGCAACCCATCACCGGGCAAGTCGGCGGCACGCAGGCGCTCAACGCCGCGCTCAACCGGCTGGCGCGCGATCCGCGCAATATCGATGCCCTGATCGCGGCGGGTAACGCCGCGCAGCGTGTGGGCGACAGCGATGCCGCGCTGGGCTTCTTCAAGCGCGCGGACGAGGTTGCGCCGGGCAACGGAACGGTCAAGGCGCAGATCGGCGCGGCATTGGTCCGCGACGATCCGTTCTCCGCGATCCGCTATTTCGATGATGCCGAACGGGCAGGGGCCGATCTGTTCGCGATGGCGGCGGATCGCGGGCTGGCCTACGATCTGATCGGCGACAATGCCACGGCGCAGCGCTTCTACCAGGTTGCGCTCAGCCGTGGGCCGAATGCCGAAGTCGCGCGCCGCTACGCGCTCAGCCTCGCCATCGCCGGGGATCGGCGTGGGGCGGAGAACGTGCTGAACCCGCTGTTGCAGACGCAGGACCGCGCGGCGTGGCGCACGCGCACGTTCATCATGGCGATCTCCGGCCAGCAGGACGAGGCGGTATCGGTCGCCTATGCCTCGATGCCGCAGCAGCTTGCCGCCGGCATCACGCCCTATCTGCGCTACATGCCGCGGCTGACCCCGGCGCAGCAGGCCGCCGCCGCCAATCTCGGGCGTTTCCCGCGCGCGGCGGATATCGGCCGCGATGAGCCGCGCGTGGTCCAATATGCCGCGCTCCATCCGCGCGCGCCGCGTGCCGATGCCGCGCTGATTCCGACGGGCGAGGCGTTGGGAGCGCAGGCGGCGGACCGGCCCAGCCGCGAAAAGCGCCGCCGTCCGGGCCGGGCGGAACCGGTCCGCGTTGCAGCCGCGACGCCCACCCCGACGGCGTCCTCCCCGACCCGCCCGGCAACGGGCGTCGGCGTTTCGTTGTTGCCCACTCCGACGCCGTCGCCAGCGCCGGCACCGGTGCCGCCGCCCGTACCCATGCCGTCGCGCACGGTCACGCAACCGCCTGTTTCGGCGGCCGCGCCCACGCCCGTGCAGGTGGCGACGTCTCCATCCGCCGCCTCGACCGCCGCTTTGCAGTCGACGGGCGAGCGGCCGCTGGTGATTCCGCGCCCCTATCCTGCTTCGCGTCTTGACGGGCCACCGCCTGCCAGCAGCATCCCGCCCGCCGCGATGCCCGCGCCCGCGCCCGCGCCCGCGCCTGCCCCGGCTGCGGTCCAGGTCGCCACGGCCGCCACTGCGCCCGTCGTTACGCCGACTCCGACGCCTGCACCAGCACCAGCACCCACTCCCGCACCGTCCCCGGGTTTCGATCTGTCGCGGGTGCAGGGGAGCACAGCCACCGCCCAGGCTGTTCCGACACCAGTTCCAGCCGCCGCACCGCCCCCCGCGCCGACTCCGGCTCCCGTGGCCGAACCACCGGTTCAGGTCGCGGCGGTCGCACCATCCGCCGCGCCACCGCCCACCGCGATTGTCGAACCGGCCCGGTCTTCGCCCGCGGCATCCGCGCCGCCTGCCGACGCCGCCGATTTCCGCAGCCTGTTCGAAGGGTTCCGTCCGCCCGAAGAAGAGCGGCATCAGGCCGTGGCCGCGGTCGACATCTCGCGCATCCAGCCGGCGCGGCCCAAGCCTCCCGAGGAGAAGCCGGCCCCGGTCAAGGTCGCCGAATCCAAGGCCGCCGAATCCAAGCCCGCCGAACCCGAACCTGCCGATCGCGCGACGCGGCGTCGCGGGCGCGCCGCCGCCGAGGAGGAGGAGGCCGCCCCTGCGCGCGGCGTGCGTGGGCGCGAAACCGCGTCCAACATCCGGGGCAGGGGCTCCAAGGATGCGAAAGACGCCAAGGAAACCAAGGGCGCTAAGGGCAAGGGCGCGAAGGCCCGTCCGCCCGCCAATCCCAGCCGCGTCTGGGTGCAGGTGCTGACCGGCGCCAATCGCGATGTGATGGGGCGCGAATGGCAGCGGATGGTGCGCGAGGCGTCCGTGCTGCGAGCGCGCAAGCCCTATATCACGCCGTGGCGCAGCAATTTCCGGCTGCTGACCGGTCCGTTCGACAGCGAGGAGGACGCGCAGGCCTTCCTCAACCAGTTGCGCCGCGCCGGCGTCAGCGGGTTCCAGTGGACCAGCCCGGCGGGGCAGGCGGTCGATCCGCTCCCCGCGCGTTAGACCTGGATGTTTTCTGCTTGACCTCCTTCGTCATTGCGAGCGCAAGCGAAGCAATCCAGTGTTTCGCGCGCGGCTCTGGATTGCCGCGGGGCTTTGCCCCTTGCAATGACGATTAAAGGCGATGGCATGCGCCGCGGGCTTTCGCATCCGAACCGGATGTTCACCCCTTGTCCACATGTTATAAACAGCCTTGTCGAGTTTTGCCCAACGACGGGTTAACCGTTGATTGTCCCCGGCCCCGCGCTCCGCGATGGGTCAGGGCAGGCGGACGGCAGATTGCTCGTTTGCGATGGATGGAGTGTCTGATGCGGACCGGTCACGACGAAAGCGAACGCGATGACGCGGCGCCCGTCGACATGCTCGCCTCCCTGTTCGAGGCGCGCGGCTGGCCGTTCGAATTCGTTTCGGACGACGAGATACTGGGCGAGATCCAGGGCAGCTGGGCCAACTACCAGATTCGTTCGATCTGGCGCGCCGAGGACCATGTCCTGCAAATTCTCTGCCTGCCCGATATTCGCGTGCCCGATGACAAGAAGGGCGCGGTCTTCGAGGTCATGGCGCTCATCAACGAACAGGTCTGGCTGGGCCATTTCGATATCTGGTCGAATGGCGGCGTGCTGCTCTATCGCCACGGCCTGATGCTGGGCGATGACGGGCTGCTCAGCCTGACCCAGGCGCAGACCGCGATCGAGGCGGCGGTCGACGAATGCGACCGTTTCTATCCCGCGTTCCAGTTCATCCTGTGGGGCGACAAGACCCCGGCCGATGCCCTGGCCAGCGCGCTGGTGGACGCCGCCGGAGAAGCCTGAGCGGCTTCCTCAGCCCGCGCGCGGGGCTGTGGCGCCGGGTGTTCGCCAGCCAAGGCCGCTTTTCAGCGCGTGGGCCGCATAGCGGGCGTCGCTGCGGATTTCATGGCGGACGGTGTGCGGGGTCATGGCGATGAGCGCCAGCGCCAGCGCCGCCCACAGGGCGATCGACAGCGGCGCGCCCCAGATGAGCGCGCGTGCCAGCTTTATCCGGAGATCGTCATCGTCGTCGTTCATGCTCACCAGTTTAACGCTTCCGCATGAGCGCAAGCTGAGGAGCGCATGAACAACCGGACAGGATTGGCTCGGCCCCGGATGACAGGGCTCTTGCCTTTGGCGCGATCATGGACCAGTCGCGATCGCGGAATCGCGGCGCAGGAGATATGTCATGACGGTGAAGGTCCTCCAGTTCGGGTGTGGCAACATGGGGGGCGCCATGCTCGCGGGATGGCTGACAGCGGGGTTCGATCCGGCGGCCTTCACCATCGTCGATCCCCGGCTGGAAGCCGCGCCGGCGGGCGCGCGGCTGGGGCGCTCGATCACCGAGGCCACGGGCGCTTATGACGTGGTCCTGCTGGGGTTCAAGCCACAGCAGTTCGCCGATGCCATGGCCACGGTGCGGCCGTTCGTGACCCAGGGAACGCTGCTTCTCTCCATTCTCGCCGGGGTCGATCTCGCCACGCTGCGCGGGGCGTTTCCCGATGCCGGGGCGGTGGTGCGCGTCATGCCCAATCTTGCCGCCGCGCTCGGCAAGTCGCCGATCGCGCTGTTCGGCGATGCGCAAGGGGATGCGCGCGCGCTCACCGATAGCCTGATGGCGCCGCTGGGGCAGGCTGAATGGCTGGCCGAGGAAGGCCAGATGGACCTCGTCACCGCGCTGGCCGGGTCCGGGCCGGCGTTCGTCTATCGCTTCATCGATGCGCTGGCAGAGGCGGCGGCGACGCTCGGCCTCGCGCGCGAACAGGCGGATCGCCTGGCGTTGGCCATGGTCGAAGGCGCGGCGGCGCTGGCGGCCGCGTCGGAGCATTCGCCCGGTGAACTCGCCCGCCGCGTCGCCAGCCCCGGCGGCGTCACGCAGGTCGGCATCGACGTGCTCGATGCCGATCGCCGGTTGGTACGCCTGCTCGAAGACACTCTGCGTGGTGCCCGCGACCGCAGCGCGGAAATGACCGAACAGGCGCGGGCGGCCGCCGGCTGAGTGGCTGATTTTCCCGCAACGGCAACAAATTCTTACAATTCGCGACCGCAATCCCGTTCCGGTTTCGCTTGAAACCCGCCCGCGATGCTACGATATTGCGGGGTATCGGGCATCTGTGCCTGGCAACGGAGTTTTGGAAACAATGGCAAACTGGAACGATCCTCAGCCCACTCGGACGGGCTTCGGCGCGTCTCCGAGCCTTTCCGGCGCCTATGGTCGCGGCGAAGTCTTCGACGCCGGCCTGCGGCGCTACATGCTTTCGATCTACAACTACATGGCTTCGGGCGTGCTGCTTTCCGGCATTGTCGCGCTGCTGTTCGCCACCACCGGCATGGCCGCGGCGGTGTTCGGCACGCCGCTGCGCTGGCTCGTGGCGCTCGCGCCGCTGGGCTTCGTCATGGTGATGAGCTTCGGCGTCAACCGCCTGTCCACCGCTGCCATGCAGGGCCTGTTCTGGGCGTTCAGCGTGGTGATGGGCATGTCGCTGTCGGCGATTTTCTTCGTCTATACCGGCCCCTCGATCGCGGTGACGTTCTTCGCCACGGCGGGCGCCTTCGCCGGTCTCAGCCTGTTCGGCTATACCACGAAGAAAAGCCTTTCGGGCATGGGCAGCTTCCTGATCATGGGCCTGTTCGGCATCCTGATCGCGTCGCTGATCAACATCTTCCTGCGCTCGCCGGGCCTTGCCTGGGGCATCAGCTTCCTGGGCGTGCTGATCTTCGCCGGTCTGACGGCCTATGACACGCAGCGCCTCAAGGAAACCTATGCGCAGGTCGCCGGCACCGATTTCGTCGGCAAGGCGGTCGTGCTGGGCGCGCTGACGCTTTACCTGGACTTCATCAACATGTTCCAGTTCCTGCTGCAGTTCATGGGCGATCGCCGCTGATCTGCGGAACGCGGGGGCATTCGTTGCCCTGACGCGCCATGGTGTGGACAAAACGGGATGCCCGGCGGCCGGAAAGGGTCGCCGGGCATTTTCTTTGCCGTCTCGCGGGGTTACAGCGCTGCTTCATCTTGGAGACAGGCAGCGGCAGGCATGGTCGCGCGCTTCGGGCTCTTCGGGGGAGTACAGATGTTCCGTTTTTCGCGCCTTTCGGGGCCAGCTATCGTTACCGGCGGCACGGTTGCCGTTCTGACCGTCGCACTCGCGTCCTGCGCGCCCAAGGTCGTCCCGCCGCCGCCTCCTCCGCCCCCGCCGCCGAAGGTGGTCATCATTCCGCCCAAGCCGATGCCGCCCTACGGCGCCAGCAACAACCTTGCTTTCCCGGCCGCCGATGCCAACGGGCTGCGCGAATCCGTCAACCGCAACATCTCGCCGTCGCAGATGCTGTGGAACCTGCGTTCGGCCTACAATGTCGCCGCGCTCAACTGCAACGCGCCCAAGCACGCCAACATCCTGGTGCGCTATCGCGCGTTCCTGAAGAACCATGCGAGCACGCTCACGGCCGCGAACAAGAAGGTCGATGAGGAATTCCGCAAGAAGTACGGCGCGCGCTTCACCGCTCCGCGCGAACAGTACATGACGGCGGTTTACAACCACTTCGCGCTGCCGCCCACGCTGCCCCATTTCTGCGATGCCGTGCTGGCCGTCAGCGAGGATGGCGAAGCCGTGAAGTCGGCCGATCTGGAAGCCTTCGCGGTGCGCAGCCTGCCGAACATCGAAGTGGTGTTCGATGATTTCTACCGCCGCTACGAACAGTACCGCATCGATCTGGCCGCATGGCAGGCGCAATACGGCCAGCCCGTTTACGGCTATTCCTAAAATGGCCAGCACGAACATTCCTTTTTCGTTGGCCGGTTGGGGATGGATGAGCCGGGGAATGGTTTCGCTCAGGATGAAAAGACTGCCTGCCACCAGAATCAGTGAGTTGGCCAGTGCCCCGATAAGCGAAAAACGCTTGTAGCCGTAAGTATAACGCGCATTACTTCCTTTGCGCGATAATTTCTGAAAATACCAGGCCAGTCCGAGCGAAATACTATCGCCGAAATCGTGCAGGGCATCCGATAAGATGGCCACACTATTGGTGAGTAAGCCCCCGATAATTTCGATGATCGTAAATCCCAGGTTCAGAAAAAAGGCGAAGCGGATATTGCCCGTAGCCTGATGCGAATGATCGTGAGTCGAATGTGTATGTGGATGTGACATGACGAGCTGTTTGCAGTAAAAAGCACAAACGTAGGAAATATTTTATTGCTATGAAAATGCTTTTTCGAAAATTTGTAAAAAAAAACAAAAGGTAGCAGGTAAACGGTTGTTTTGATGTACTTTTGTATTGGTTTAAAATATTTTAAAAAGAGTTGTTTCATGCGTTGGTTCAGTTTATTTATCGTTTCGGTTTTTTCGTTTTCATTACTGGCTCAATCGGCTTCCCGTGCCGATGAGTTGTTTGCCAGAAAAGACTATCTTCAGGCTGCTCAACTCTACGCCGATTTGCTTAAAAACCGTCCGTCGGATGCACTGTTTAATTATCGTTATGCCCGTTGCAACTACGAACTTAAAAATTTCGAATCGGCCATCGTGCATTTCCTGAAAAGCGGAACCCGCTATCCCCTGCGCGATTATTACCTGGCCGATAGTTATTTTAATGTATACCGGTTCGATCATGCGATTCGCTATTATAATGCCTATGCCGAAAGTTCAACAGCCAATCAGGCATTCATGGCCGATGTCGACGAAAAGCTCCGCCGCGCCGCTATTGGTGTCAGGCTCATCAACCGGGTGGAAGATATTGCTGTAACCGATAGCCTGGTTGTCAACAAAAAAGATTTTTTATCGTATTACGAATTGAGCAAAGAAACCGGAACCCTGGTTCAGCAGCATCTTCACAACAGCCAGGCCGGTTGGGTCGATCTGATTAGTTTCACGACTCAACGGGGCGACAGGAAAATCTTTTCGGATACGACCGCTCATTCGCTCGATTTGTTTTCGGCCAACAAGCTTCTCGACGGCTGGTCGAAAACCGAAGCGCTGTCGGCGCAGGTCAATACCGGAGCCAATGAAAATTATCCTTTCCTGATGCTCGATGGGCTTACTTTGTATTTTGCTTCCGACGGAGAAGGTTCCCTGGGAGGTTACGATATTTTTGTGACGCGGTTTTCGGGTGTTTCCAACGATTACCTGAATCCCGATAATGTCGGAATGCCTTTTAATTCGCTGGCCAACGATTATATGCTGGTAATCGATGAGCTAAACCATGCCGGTTGGTTTGTGAGCGACCGGTTTCAGCCACGCAATAAAGTGGCGGTTTATCGTTTCGAATACGACGGCAATAAAAGCTACCTGCACAATGATAGTACCGATACCTTTTTCGATAAGGCTACGCTCAAACACATAAAATGGGCCGAACAGAGTCCGTCGCAAAAGCGTAAAACCGTAGAGACGGCACAACAAACCGATAAACCCGATTTTGAGTTCCGGATTACCGATAATCTGCTTTACACCCGTTCGGAGCAATTCCGGAGTCCGCGGGCCCTGCAACTTTTCGGAGAGTGGAACCGGTTAAGCATCGAGGTGGTGCAGCTGGATGAAAAACTCCAGTCGTTGCGGCAGGCATACAGCACCGCCGAGGGTGAGCTCGAGCGTGTGGGCTGGTCGGGCGAGTTGCAACAGCTGGAGCGCGATGTGTTGAAAGCGAGGCGGCAATTGGAGTCGTACGAAAAAAATATCCGCAATGAAGAAATAAAATTTCTGAAAAATACGGATGTTCTGTAAAAAATCAATACTTTTACACAAAAATCTTTCTGTATATGGAAATAGGTATCGTTATTCTGTTGTTGGTAATCGGCGTATTATTACTGCTGGTTGAGTTTTTCCTGATTCCGGGGATTTCGATTGCCGGCATCGGTGGGGTTCTTTTTCTGGGCGGCGGTGTCGTATATGCCTATACGGAAATTGGGCCGGTTGCCGGACATCTTACCGTTTTGGGGGCGATTGTCATCATCGCGTTGGCCGTATGGATTTTCTTAAAGGCCAAAACCCTGGAGAAGATGGCTCTGAAGACGGAGATTGAAAGTAAAAATGATCCGATGGCAGGAGTGGTGGTGCGGGAAGGCGACGAAGGTGTTGCCCTTTCGAGACTTGCGCCCATGGGCAAGGTGAAGATTGCCGGACATGTAATGGAAGCGAAATCGCTGAATGGCTTTATCGACGAAGGATCGGAAATTGTGGTAAAGCAAGTGCTGGCAACGAATGTACTGGTCGAAAAAAAAGAAATTGTTTAATTTAAAAATCATAGTATCATGCCGATTATTGAAATTATTGTTCTCGGACTATTGGGAGTGCTGCTCCTGTTGTTTTTTTACTATGTGCCGTTCCTGCTCTGGGTTTCGGCCAAAGTATCGGGTGTCAACATTTCGTTGATGCAGTTATTTCTGATGCGCATTCGGAAAGTGCCGCCTCATAGTATCACTGCCTGTCTGATCGAAGCCCATAAAGCCGATTTGCACGAAGTTACCCGCGATGGCCTCGAAGCACATTACCTGGCCGGCGGAAATATCGAACGAGTGGTGCACGCGCTGGTTTCGGCCTCGAAGGCCAATATCGACTTGTCGTTTAAAATGGCAACTGCCATCGACCTGGCCGGACGCGATGTGTTTCAGGCTGTACAGATGTCGGTGAATCCGAAAGTAATCGACACGCCTCCGGTGGCTGCTGTTGCTAAAGACGGTATTCAGCTTATTGCCAAGGCTCGTGTAACCGTACGCGCCAATATCAAACAACTGGTAGGGGGAGCGGGAGAGGAAACAATTCTTGCCCGTGTGGGCGAAGGTATTGTATCGTCGATCGGTTCGTCGGAATCGCATAAGAGTGTGCTCGAAAATCCCGATTCCATTTCAAAATTAGTGTTGAAAAAGGGCCTCGATGCCGGTACTGCTTTTGAAATTCTGTCCATCGATATTGCCGATATCGATATTGGTAAGAACATCGGTGCACAGCTTCAGATGGATCAGGCCGAAGCGGATAAAAATATTGCACAGGCCAAAGCCGAAGAACGTCGCGCCATGGCTGTAGCGCTCGAACAGGAAATGAAGGCTAAAACTCAGGAACAACGGGCTAAGGTTATCGAAGCCGAAGCCGAAGTTCCAAAGGCGATGGCCGAAGCATTCCGTTCGGGTAACCTGGGAATCATGGATTATTATAAAATGAAGAATATCGAAGCCGATACTTCGATGCGCGAAAATATCGGTAAGCCGGGATCGTCGGGTGGCAGCAAAGGCACCAAGTAAACCGGCCGGAGTACAACTAAAACAGAGGGTGAAATCACATTGTGATTTCACCCTCTGTTTATTCGGACACCTATCCGGGAACAAATCCGGATATTCAATTCTCAGAGACTTAATTTCTATGTTGAGACAGCCTCTTTCTTAGTTTAGTCAATTTCCAGTTTCAGATTATTTTTAAGCAGCTCCAGTGCGGGGTTTTCTTCTGCCATTTTTCTGAGAATCTCTTCCGGGTTGGTAGAACGGGGCAGCTCGGTCGACTCCATTACTTTGGTTCTGAATGCAATCCCCGAGTTCCGGAGGGTTTGCCTCATGTAGGTACTCAACGAAGTCATCAGCTTTTTAAACTCATTTTCCTGCATTACATTACTGAATACCAGTTCGTAGGTTGTACCTTCGACGGGTACGGGCAAGGTGGAGCGGATGTAGTTGGCTGCGCTCACGATATCGGAAATACGGGTGGCATATGCTTTCCAGGCCTGTTCGAAGGCTTGTGGAGTGTAGGGCTCGTTTTGATTTTCGGCAACCATGTCGGGCCTGGTTTCTGCCGGTACGTGTGTTGTTTTTTTCGATGCCGCCCCATTCAGCGAAATTGAAATCGATCGTCCTCCCGATTTGGCAGTACTTACCGTAGGACGTTGCACCGGGGCGGATGCGGCAGGTATGCCCGCGGTTGGCGGTTGTGCCGGCTCCGCAGCCGCAGATTGAACGGGCCGGACTGTCTTTTGTTCCGGGGCGGCCGAAAATATCGGTTGGAGAGGCGGTAATTCGTCGTCAGTTGCTATCTTTTTTTTTTGCGTTTGTGAGCTGACACAAACGAATCAAACCAAGTTCGACCAGTAGCCGTTTATTATTACTGATGCGGTAATTTAAATCGCAATCGTTGATAAGTTTCAATCCGGCAATCAGGAATTCGGTCGAGCATGCCAGGGCTTGTTGCTGATAGCGTTGCCCGATGTCGGCGCCTACTTCCATCAGGCTGATGGTAGCCGGATCCTTACATACCAGCAAATCCCTGAAATGCGAGCTCAATCCGTTTACAAAATGATGCCCGTCAAATCCTTTGTTTAATATTTCATTGAAAATCAGTAGGGAATGAGTGATGTCGCTTTGTAAAAATGCATCAATGAGCCGGAAATAGTATTCGTAATCGAGCACATTCAGGTTTTGAATGGCACCCTGGTAATCGATGGTGGTACCACAAAAACTGACGAGCTGGTCAAAAATCGATAAAGCATCGCGCATTCCGCCGTCGCTTTTTTGAGCAATCACATTCAATGCATTCTCGTCGATCTGCACGCCTTCGCTGCTTGCAACATATTTCAGATGCGCCACCGTATCGGAGACTGTAATCCGGTTGAAATCGTAAAT